>DASQNR010000001.1:0-50939 GCA_035644835.1 Allosphingosinicella sp.
GCCTCGTCCAGCGGCCCGCGAAGCCGCAGGCCCGCGGGCACATGGTACGCCTCACTCACGCCTTCGATCTGCCCCAGGAACCATAGCCGCTGCTGCGCAAAGGAAAGCGGAAGCAGAGTCGGCCGGGAAGCTGGCACGATCTCTGCCCCCGGTGCGGCCGCCGCATTCCTGTGCCGCCTCATGGAAAGGATCTGCTCCGCGCTCATCCCGCGGATCGTGTCGCGAAGTGACATGGTGGCTAGGTTCCGCTTGCTTCGGGTCGGCGCCATTTGGGTCTCGGGCGCGCGCCCATGTTCCATTTCGAGGGTGGGATCGTCACAAGTGCCGGTTCATGATCTCTTCCGACAAGGCCCGAATGGTCGGGAAGTCGAACAGCGTCCGGAGCGGGAGCTTGATCTGCAGCATTTCCCGCAGCCGGATTGTCACTCTGCTGGCGAGCAACGAATGACCGCCCAGTTCAAAAAAGTTCGTCTCCACATCGACCGTTTGGAGGTCGAGCGCTTCCGCCCAAACCGAGCGTAGAAGCTCTTCCATCCCGTTCGCCGGTTCCGCCAGTTTGACCTCCGTCGGCCTGGTCCCGCTGGCGGTAAGCGCGGCTCTGTCGACTTTTCCGATGGACGTGACGGGGAAGGAATCCCAGGCGAAGATCGCGCTCGGCATCATGTAGGCGGGGAGAACACGGATCAGTTCGGCCTGTATGTCGGCGACGCTGCCGCCAGGAGCGAGAACCACATGGGCAATGATCCGCTTGTCGCCATCCCGCTCGTTCACGACTACCGCGGCTTGGCTGGTGGCGTGGCAGGCGGCGAGCCTTGCTTCCACCTCGCCCAGCTCGATCCGGAAGCCGCGGATCTTCACTTGCCGGTCGCTGCGGCCCAGAAACTCGACGGTGCCGTCACCCTGCCAGCGGACCCGGTCGCCGGTAGAATACATCCGCGCGCCCGAAATGAAGGGGTTGGCGATGAAGCGATCCGCCGTCAGCCCGGCCTGACCGAGATAGCAGCGGGCAAGCCCGTCCCCTGCGATGTGAAGATTGCCGGTACTACCGAATGGGACCGGCTCCAGCCGCTGGTCCAGAACATAAGCTTGCGTGTCGGAAATGGGACGGCCGATCGGGACGTTCGGTCCGAGCGCAGCTTCGCGGCGGACGCGATGGCAGACACTGAAGGTTGCGCACTCGGTGGGACCGTAGCCGTTGATGAAACTAAGGTGTGGAATCTTCGCGAGCGCGAGCCGGACATCCGCCGGGAGGACTACATCGCCGCCGGCGAGGAGTTGCCTGATGGGGGAAGAAGGCCTGGCGATCACGCCGACCGTTTCGTGAAAAAGACCGGCCGTCAGCCAAAGGATGGTGACTCCATGGTCGGCAACGCAAGCCTGAATCTCTTCGGGGTCGGTATCCCGGTGCGGGTAGAGCACCAAGCGGGCGCCGTTCAGCAACGCGCCCCATATCTCGAAGGTGGAAGCATCGAAGGCGAGCGGTGCAAGCTGGAGGAAAACATCCTCCCGTCCGATGCTGACGTAGTTGGGACGGCTGACCAGCCGGAGTATGCCGCGGTGGGTGACAGCCACACCCTTGGGCCGGCCGGTGGAGCCCGACGTGTACATGACATAAGCAAGATTGTCGGGCCCCGGACGACGCTCAGCCATGAACATCGCCGCGCCTTCCGGGCCGAGAGTGCCGACATCGAGGATCGCAGGCGCGGCCGGGAGGCCATCAAGCGCCGCCTTGAGCGCATGATGTGCCGGACTGTGGGTGAGTAGAACCTTCGGAGCGCAGTCGCTGATCATGAAGCGAAGTCGCTCGGGCGGATACGCAGGGTCGAGCGGCATATAGGCGCCGCCGGCTTTGAGGACCGCAATAAGCCCCACCACCATCTCAACTGAACGGTCGAAGCAGAGGCCGACAACATCCTCCAGTCCCACACCGTAGGCCACCAGCCGCGCTGCCAGCGCATCGGAACGGCCGTCGAGCTCGGCGTAAGTGAGCCGCCGGTCACCCGCTACCAGCGCAACCGCCGCCGGGTGCTCCCGAGCGCTAGTGGCAAAAGCCTCACCGACCGACACTCGCGGGTAAGATGTTGAATTGTCATTCCAAAGCGCGAGAATGGGAGGAAGACCTGAACTCAGTTCCGGATCGGTGTCGCAAAGCCTCGCTTCCGGCCGGGCCATCAGCGTCGCCAGCAACTCGTCCAGATCAGCCAGCAGTAGGTGAGCCATTCCGCCGAACCGCCCCGCGTCATGGATACAGCGGACCCAGAGCTTGTCGTCCGTCACGAAGAGCAGGTTGAACGGGAAGTGGGGAACATCGACTCCGTCGAAATCCTGCGCGCGCACGCCTGAGAGTGCGGCGCTGTCTTTTCTGGCCGGGTAGTTTTCCAGCACATACGTGGTCTCGAAGAGCGGCGCCGAGCCCGCCCCTTGTCGCACCCAGGAGGCGATGCTCGAAAGCGGGGCATATTGATGCGCCAGCAGATCCTCCTGCGTGCGGCTGACGGTGGCAAGCCAGCTGCCGACGCTCATCTCCGGTCGAATCGTGACCCTGAAGGGCAGGGTGTTGATGAAAACGCCGACACTGTCTTCCACATCCGGCAGCTCAGGCGGTCGCCCGGACACGGTCACGCCAAAGGTGACATCCTTGCTACCGCTCCACCGCCCCAGCACCAAAGCCCAGGCAGCCATCAGCACGACGTTGGGCGTGGTTCGCTGCTCACTGGCGAAACGCTTGAGGCGCGTGAGCTCGGCGCTGAACGTGTGCCTGATTTCGGCACGCTGGACGTTTGCCGCGCCGCGGGCGTCTTCTCTTGCCACCTCCGGGAGCACCACCGTCGGCGCGTCCTCAAGTGCGGCCTTCCAGAAGCGCGCGTCCTGCTGGAGATCACGCTTCTGCAGCCATGCCACATAATCCTTGTAGCTAGGCGCGCGGTTCAGCTGCGGCGAACGGCAGTCCTGCTGGGCTGCGTAAATCTCTGCCAGATCCCGCAACAGGATTGGAATCGACCACCCGTCTAGTATCGCATGGTGGGCGGTCCAGACGAACCTGTATAACTGCTCGCTGATCCTAACGAGGACGATGCGCATGAGCGGCGGCCGTTCAAGATCAATACTTTGCCTGCGCTCCTCCGCCTCCAACTCCTTGAGCCGATCCGGGTTCAACTCAGGGTTGAGTCCGCGCCAGTCGAGAGAGCGGAAGGAAAGGTTTGTTGTACGAAGCACGACCTGTACCGGCACGGCCAGGTCCAGGATTAGGGCGCTTCGCAGAATATTGTGTCGCCCAACGAGTGTTTCCCACGCGCGCTTGTACGCGTCCACATCCAGAGCTCCGACCAAGCTGCAGCTCATCGTGCTGACATAGAAGGAGTTTTCCTCCCCCTGATCGCTGGCCAAGAGAAGCGCTTGCTGCATCGGCGTCAGCGGATAGATGTCCTGGATATTAGAAGGCCCGCCGAATCGTTTGACGAGCCGATCCAGAAGTCGCTGTCCCGACGGCCTGTCGTCCAGTTTCTCTGCGCCGGCGGCGTTGCCTCGCTGCGCCTCGCCCGCCGTCACGTCGCTGGACGCAAAGTAGCCGGCGCGCCGCTCCGCGAAGGAAAACGACTTTCATTTTCAGCCGCTGTGGAAGGTGCATGCAGTGGGAGCCGGAGCATGTCTTCAGCAAAAGCCGATTCATTGTGGAAGAAGGGCTATACTCTATGGCAAAGCTTTTCCTGCCCCTAGCCAAGAAATCTCCATTCTGGACCGTTCACTTCAAACAGCGGGCGTTCGCGCGAGGTCCATGTCAGGTTAGGCCCGCCGTAAGAAGTCAGACCTTCGACGCTCCGACACTTTTTAAGCTCAAGTGGTAGGCAGCGTTCAAGTCAGGCGACGCCGTAAGCAGACCTGCACCCAAACACCTGGTCCATGTCCCGCTTTGAAAGGCTTGCAAGGGCGCTCCCCTTGCAACGGGTCACCTCCAGCCGGTGTAAACAGCCGGCGTTGACCGGCATATCGGCTAATTCTTCGCGTAAAAGTCTCCTCCCTCGTCGAGACCGAAGGCATAAGAGAAGACGTTCGGGTCAAAATGCTCACGGAAAAGGGTGATTTTCCCGTTCTCTACGTGGAATATCCCGACGTAGCGCTGATCATAGACCCGGCCGGTCGGCACGATCTCGCTGACGCCGTGAAACTCGGCGACGACGACCTCGGGGTTCTGGGTAGGGTGGAAGCGGATGCCGTCGGTGAAGCGCGCCTTGCCGCTGTTGGCAGGCCAAGCGGAATATTGCCTGATCAGCGCCTCCCGTCCCTCCACGCGCTTCGGGAAGCCGGCGGGGGCATAGGGCATTTCCTGGACGGCATCCTCGGCCCAGACGCCGTTCACCCGCTCCATATCCTTGTCTTCAAGGCCGGTGAGGAAGTCCATGACCACCGCTCGGGCGCGCTGGCGAACGAGGTAGGCCGCCGGGCGAGCCTTTGCGGCGTCGGTGGCGGGGGCGAAGACGTCCCGGCTGCCGCGCTCGCCGGTTACGGTGAGCTTGTGGGCGGTGATCCTCCATTCGCGCCCGTCGCGCACCAAACCGTAATCGTAGCGGCCCGATACCTGCCAATGCCGGCCGGCCACCCAATGGTCCGCAACCAGGCTTGCGATCGCCGTGGCGGTGACTCCGTCGAGGCGGACCTTGATGTCGGACAAAGCGTGCCGGGTGCGGTCGAAACCGGGAAGAACGGCGGCCCATTCGCTCATCAGGGCGCGCGCGCTCTTCACCTCGGCCTCGCCGCCGGCGAGGCTCGTATAATCGACTCGCACCTCAGGGGCGTAGAGCCGCTCCAGGGCGTCGAACTCGCCGCGGTCGGCAAGCGTCGCCACGCTCTCCACGATTGTGGTGACCGCGGCGACGTCCGCCGGCTGGGCTGAAAGCGGCGCGGCGGAGAGGGCGGCGGAGGCAGGGAGGGCGGTGATCTTGGTCATGGCAGGTCTCCTTTGGCTTGCAGGAGACATCTCGCCGATCCGGACGCGGCTTGATTGAACCCATCTGCGGGATTCTTGAACATTCCTGCTGGCCAGAAGGGTGTAGAGCCCCGCCCTGGCAAAACGCGCAACGGCCGGCGCCCTGGGCGGAGCGCCGGCCGTCGGTCTCTGGCGGAAAGTCTCGGGCGAAAGCTTAGGTCAGTGTCTGGCCGAAGTGCGCGGCGACGAAATCGGCCGAGCGGGCCACGGGTGCGTTGCGATCATAGAAATCGAGCTGGCCGACATCATCGAGCCACAGCTCCCGCTTCGCGCCAGTCAGCTTGCCGTAGAAGCTCCGCGCGCCCTGGGGTATAGCCGCCGCGTCGGAATGCACCATCGCGACCGGCTTGGAGCCGAGGCGCGGGGCGATCGAGACGGCATCGAAGGTCAGCCAGCCTTCCCAGGAGGCGAGGTCGAATTCGTTCCGCCACTCTGGGATGAGACCGCGGTCCCGCTCCGTGTAATAAGGAGCCTTGAACATCACGGCGCGCTCGTCGGTCGCGCTCGCCGCCGGCACCAGCATCGAGCCGCCGCCGCGGGCGAAGCGGGCGGCGGCCTCGCGGCCGGTGGCGACCAGCGTGGCGACCCCGGCGCTGCCGCCATAAACCTGCTCGACGATCGTCGCATCGTGCAGCCAAGGCGCAACTAGTGCTAGCGAGCGTAAGTGCGGCGATGCGGCGACGGCGCCCGCCATATAGCCGGCGGATGCGCAAATCCCGAGGCCGCCGATGCGGCTCCCGTCCACTTCCGGCCGGCTGGCGAGGTAAGCGGCGGCCGCAACGATGTCCTCGGTCTTGAGCGTCGGGCTCTCAAGCTGGCGCTGGCCACCCTCCGACTGGCCCCAGCCGCGGAAGTCGAACGCCAGGGCTGCATAGCCGCGGTCGGCGAGCTCGGCCGCGTAGCGGGCCGGCATCTGCTCCTTGACGGTCATCCAGGCGCCGGTGACGACGACGGCGGGTAGCCTGGTGCCGGGCTTGTAGCTGTCAGGCAGGTATAGGTCGCCGACGAGGCGCTGGCCGGCGCTCTCGAACACGACCCGCTTCGACGAGGCGGCCTCGGCGGGTGAGAAGGCGATTGCGGCGGCAAGTGAGGCGGCGGCGAGCAGAGTGGTCTTCATGGCAGGTCTCCAACGGGTTCGGTGCGATGAGGAGGCTTGTGGCCGATCCGGCACTCCGGCGATTGTCGCGACCTGCGGATGTTTTGAAGATTCCTGCTAAAGGGTCGCGCGATACTCCCTGGGAGTAGCGCTGGTGAGCTTCTTGAACACCCGGTTGAAGTGCGGCTGATCGGAAAAGCCGCAGGCGAGTGCCACGTCGATCAGCGGGCGCTCGCGGTCGGCGAGCATCCTCTTCGCCTGCTCGATCCGATAGTCCATGACGAACTGGTAGGGGCTGTCGCCGAGCACTTCCTTGAACAGCCGCGAAAAGTGCGCCGGGCTCATGCCGGCTTCGCGCGCCACGTCCTCGATGGTGATCGGCTGGCCGAAATTCGCCTCCACATAGTCGAGCACGCGCCGGTAGTGCCTGGCGGTGAAGCCGCCGCTGAAGTCGAGGGCCTCGTGCCGCTCCTCGCCGTAGCGCTGCAGCAGCTTGACCAGGAAGACTCGTGCCAGGCTTTCGTAGATCACCTCTGAACCGGTGGCGCGTGTCCGCAGCGCGTCGAGGAGCATCACGCCGGCGTGGCAGAGGTCGGCATCCTTAGCCTGCGGCACATTGCGCAGCTGCCGGTCGGTGAGGATGAGGCCAAGTTCGGAGCGGGCGAAGCGCTCGAGCCGCGCCGGCTCGATCGTGACCACGATCACCTTCGAGCGCGCGTGCCAGTACCAGCCGGATCTGACCCCGGCCGGCGTCAGCACGAGCTCGTGCAGCCTGTAGGTAAAGTCCCGGTGCTCGCCGTCGCGCCAGTTCTCCAGGCGGTGCGGCTCTTCGCGCAGGTTGAGCAGCAAATGGTGCTGGTCGAACACCTCCGCTGGCATACCGGCCGGATCGGCTTCGAAGAATTCGAGGTTCAACAGCTCGGCCGCGCGTGGGCGAACGACATCGAAGCTGCGCAGCAGCGCCTCCGAGGGATAGACCTCCTGGTATTTCACGGCGCGAAGATATCTGAAAACGAAGCGGGGGTCAGCCTGATGTTGCGGCTTCGTGGCCAGCCGCACTTTGCGTGCCTCTCCTGGCGCGGAAAGCAGGAATCTTCAAAACTCCCGCAGCGATCGTCAATCCCCGGGCACACAGATCGGCGACAAGGGCTGCAATTCAACGGAGGATCAAGCATGTCCAAGCAGAAGTTCGAGATCGGCCGCCGCAGCTTCCTGGCCGCAGGCGGAGCCTTGGCGGTAGCGCCGCTGCTTGGCGAGGCCGGTGCCGTTGCCGCCCCGTCGCACTCCAGCGGCCGCCCTGCCACCTCGGCGGGGGGCAGCGGGCGCCGCAAACTCGGCAGTCTCGAAGTCTCCGCCATCGGCATGGGCGTGCAGAATATGCGACGCACCTTCCATGGGACGATCCCGAGCCGTCCGGAGATGATCCGAATCATCCAGGGGGCTCACGAGCGCGGCATCACCTTCTTCGACACGGCGGAAGTCTATGGCCCGCACGAGTGCGAGCAAATCCTCGGCGAAGCGGCTCGATCCTTCCGCAACGACATCGTGATCGCCACCAAGTTCGGCTTCAACGTGGACCTGGAAACCGGCAAGATGGGTCCCGGCCTGATCAGCCGGCCCGAGCACATCAAGCGGGCTGTGGAGGGCTCCCTCCGGCGGCTGCGCACCGACCGCGTCGACCTGCTCTACCAGCACCGCGTCGACCCCACCGTGCCGATCGAGGATGTCGCCGGAGCCGTCGCGGAGCTGCGCCGCGAGGGCAAGGTGCTGCACTGGGGTCTGTCGGAGATGGGCCTCGGCACGCTGCGCCGCGCCCACGCGGAGCTGCCCGTCGCGGCGGTGCAGAACGAGTATTCGATGCTATGGCGGGGGCCGGAGCAATCCGTCCTACCTACCTGCCGGAAACTCGGCATCGGCTTCGTGCCGTTCGCGCCGCTCGGCTACGGGTTCCTGACCGGCGCCATCGACTCGGAGACCACCTTCGCCCCCAAGGACTACCGCGCCGGGACGCCGCGCATGTCGCCGGAAAACCTCCCCCACAACATGGCGTTGGTCGCGCTTGTCCGCTCCTGGGCGGAGCGCAAGGCGGCAACGCCCGGTCAGGTCGCGCTCGCCTGGCTCATGGCTCAGGCGTCCTGGATCGTTCCGATCCCGGGCACCACTCAGATGCCGCACATGCTTGAGAATGCCGGTGCGGTCGCCGTACGATTCACGGCTGCCGAGCTGGAGGAGCTGAACCGCGCCGTAAGGGCAATCACCATCCGGGGCGCGCGCATGTCGGATACGGTACAGGCCTGGTCGGACGTCGAGGCGCCGCCGCGGCGAAGCTGACCGGGTGCTCGAAGCGATCGGACGAGCCGGTGCTAGCCAGTCGCGCGTCCCCGGCCGGGCCTCTCTGCGAGCGAGTGCCGCCTCAACATGTCCACCACCCCACGACCGGGAAATGGCCGGCCGATATAATAGCCCTGAATGTCGGTGCAGCCTTCGGCACGAAGAATGGCGAGCTGTTCTGCGGTCTCCACGCCTTCCGCCGTGGTCGCCATGCCGAGCTTGTTGGCGAGCTCGAGCGTCGCCTGGACGATCGCCAACGAGGCATCGCGCGCGCAGAGGTCCCGCACGAAGCAGCGGTCGATCTTGATTCGGTCGAACGGAAACGTGCTCAGATAGCTCAGGCTTGAATAGCCGGTTCCAAAATCGTCCAGGCTGATCCCGACGCCGAGGGCGCGCAGTTGGACCAGAGCGGCGCGCACCGCGTCCGTATTGCCCAGCAGAACCGACTCGGTGATTTCCAGCTGTAGACGCGCCGGAGGCAGTTCGGATGCCGCCAGGGCGCTCATCACCATGGCGATCAAATTGCCTTTTTGGAACTGCACGGGGGACAGGTTGACGGCAACCTTGGGCCCCGGAGGCCAGGCGGCGGCTTCCCGGCATGCCTGCCGCATCGCCCACTCTCCCATCGGCAGGATGAGGCCGGTAGCCTCGGCCGCTGGAATGAAGTGGGCTGGCTCCACCAGGCCCCGCGTCGGATGCCGCCAGCGGATCAGCGCCTCGAAGCTGCCGATGCTGTTGGTCTCGAGGTTCAGGATGGGCTGGTAGTAGAGCTCGAACTCGCCGTTCTGAATAGCCGCCCTGAGTTCGGCCTCAAGTACGCGGCGGGTTTGCAACTGGGCATCCATCCCCGGCTCGAAGAAGCGGAAGCCGGCCGGGCCATCGGCCTTGGCACGATGGAGGGCCAGTTCGCTCTTCTTCATAAGCTCGACCGCGCCGGTGCCGTCGAGCGGTGCGAGCGCAATTCCGATCGTTGCGCTGACCATGATTTCCTGGCCGTCCAGCTGGTAGGGCTGGGCAAGCATCTCCGAAACCTGCGCCGCGAACGCGCCTGCGTCCTCCCGCTTCTCCATGCAGCACTGGAAGATGGCGAACTCGTCGCCTCCGAGCCGCGCCACGACGTCGCCGTCCCGGGCAACCTTCCGCAGCCGGCTGCCGACCTGGCGAAGCAGTTCATCGCCCAGCGCCTGCCCAAGCGTATCGTGAACCTCCTTGAATCGGTCGACGCCGATGGAATGGATCGCGAAATCCTCACTCCGGCCGCCACTTGCCGGCGGCGTTTGCAGCCGCTCGCGAAACGCCGCACGGTTGATCAGGCCGGTCAGTTCGTCATGGCTGGCGAGGTATGCGATTTGCCGGCTTGCGCGACGCTGTTCGGTCACGTCCTCGTGCGTGGCGATCCAGCCCCCATCTTCGAGAGGCGTGCGGTGTATTTCAATCAAACGGCCATCATGCATCGCAAGTTCGGTGCTGCCGGGCTCGCTATTGCCCTCGCCCGAACAGGCGGCATGGCACCGCTCCAGGCCGTCGCGACAATTGCCGGCCGCGACCTGCAGCGCCACAAAATCCGCAAGCAGGCTTCCGGCGGTCGTGAGTTCCTCGGGCAGTCCGTAAAGCTCGGCATAGCGGCGATTGCAGGTGATCAGGCGGTTCGTCGCGTCGAAGGCGCAAAGGCCTTGGGTCATGTTCTCCACGGCCGCGTTGCTGATCGCGCCTTGCTGCCTGAGCCGGGCGGCGAGGGCTTCGCGCTGGGCCAGCACGATCGCTATCGGCAGCGCGCATACGACAGCCGCGAGCAAATAGAGTTGCAGGAACTGAATGCGTTCGAGCCAATCGAAATGGGGGACGCCCGAGATCGGACCGGTTCCATGCAGCGTGAACCACATAGCCGGGGCCGCAATGGCGAACGCGCCGGCCGTTGCGCCCGGCAGACCCAGGCGAAGCGTCATCAGCGCGAGGACGGGAAAGGCCAGAAAGAGGAGCGGTAAACCGCCCGTGAATGCGAAGCAGGAGGTGCCGCCGATCAGGCAGGAGAACGCCATCATCTCCCACATTCGTGCAGAAGACACGGTCTGACGCAGCGCCGGCTCCGTCCAGCTGAAGAGCAGGGGAGCCACGATCATCAGACCGACGGCATCCGCCACCACCCAGGTTTGCCAGGTGGATGCGAATGGCGCTTCCCCGAGAATCGCGAGCCATCCGGAGCCGAATGATGCCGCGACCGCCGCTGCCAGGATGCAGGCAAGGGCAAACCATATCATCCACCGGCCCGAGGCGAACCAGGGCATGTTCTCCGCACGGCGATCCCTGTAGAGGCCCATCGCCGCGGCAACGATGAGCGGCTCCGCCGTGTCGGCGACGGCGACCCCAAGGGCGGCAATCGGCTCGCCACCTACGAGAAGGCTCGCGGCGAGGTCGGCGATCACCGCAAGAACCAGCAGGACCGGCCAGGTGGCAACCGAGCTGCGCAGAAAAGCCACCAGCAGGATCCCGCCGGCTAACCAGACCGACGCGATGTATCCGGCCTGTGCGGTCAGGCTGAGCGCAAAGGCGGCTGCCACGAAATAACCAAGAAAAAGAATGAGGGCCGTCGACAACGGCGGGGCTGCCGCCGTGATGACGGAGATCCATTTCTGATCCCCAGCTTGTGTTTCCTCGGCCATTTGCCAATTTAAAAGGAAACTGATTAAGATCAATCACTAGGATCATTTACCAGCTGGGTTGAACATGTAGGCTCCTAAAGCAGCATCACTTGGGTCTGCTTCGGGTCGATCAAGGCATGTCCTGACCCGAGCGGATGCCCGCTTCCGGTTGCTAAAGTGGTGCCTTGACCCACCCAAAATGTCGCAAAGCCGGCGTCTCGTGCCAGCCGGCTGATGACCTCAATCGGAAGGGCTCTCATGGAAAGCGCTGGTCTGGAATGACTCGGCCTTCGCAAGAGCCGCGTGGTATGTGTGGAGCTGCGCCACGACGGCTGCGCCCTCGCCTACGGCTGCGGCCACGCGTTTCACGGAACCCGAGCGGACATCGCCGATTGCGAAAACGCCGGGAATGGAGGTCTCGAGCGGCGTCGGGCGGCGCGGCTCGGACCAGCCGGCGGCGGCGAGCGCCGAAGCATCGAGTTCGGTCCCCGTTCGCACGAAGCCGTACCCGTCGAGTTCAATCCAGCTGCCGTGTATCCACCCCGTGTTGGGGTCCGCACCCACGAACAGGAAGAGATTGCGCATCGGACATTGCTCCTCTTCACCCGTATCCCGATGGCGCCATGTGACGCCCGTGAGGCCACCATGATCACCTTGGAGGCTCACCACTTCGGTCCGCTTGTGGAGCGTGATGCGCGGGTTGGAGGCAATGCGCTCGACCAGATACTGCGACATGGTCGCGGAAAGGCCGTCCCCGCGGATCATCATGTGAACGCGCGATGCGGATGAGGCGAGAAATACCGCCGCCTGGCCCGCCGAGTTGCCACCGCCGACCAGAGCCACCTCCCTTCCCGCCACCAGCTTGGCCTCGATGGGCGAGGCCCAGTAAGAAACGCCACGCCCATCGAAACGCGCCAGGTTGGGAATGTCGGGTCGACGATAGGCCGCGCCGCTGGCGATCACGACCGACCGGGCCTCGACCCGCCGGCCATCCTCCAGGCGGAGCAGGTGCGTTGCCTCGCCGCGGTCGAGCTGGCGGGCAGGGGCAGGCACCACAACTTCCGCCCCGAACTTTTGCGCCTGCGCAAAAGCACGCCCGGCAAGAGCCTGTCCCGTTATGCCGGTCGGGAAGCCGAGGTAATTTTCGATGCGCGCGGACGCGCCGGCTTGGCCGCCGACGGCGCGCGAGTCGAGGACGATGACCGAAAGGCCTTCGGAGGCCGCATAGACAGCCGCCGCCAGGCCTGCGGGGCCGGCGCCGACAATTGCCACATCGTAGACTCGGCTCGCGTCGAATTCGGAGATGCCTATCGCCTTCGCGATCTCCATCTCCGTCGGATTCGAGAACAACGTACCGTTAGGACAGACAGCGAGAACGGCAACGCCTGCTTTCTGCGGGTATCTTGCGGCGAAGGCAGCATCCGCCTCGCTGGCCGAAGGGTCCACCATGGTGAACGGTTGCCCGTTGCGCGTCAGGAAGCCGCTGATGCGCACCATTTCAGGGGCATCCGCACGGCCTATCAGCGTCGGGCCGCCGGCGCCGGTTTCAATCAGGTTCACGCGGCGCAGGATCAGCGCGCGCATAATGATTTCACCGATTTCCGCTTCGGCGATCAAGAGAGTGCGCAAACCCTCCGGAGTGAGGAGCAAGGCCTCCACCTCGCCAAGGGCGCGGCCATCCACGAGTGCGGGCTTTCCGGAAAGCTGACCAACCTCCGCCAGGAACTGGCCCGCACCCTGCACGACGACTGGAAGATCATTGCCCAATCCGTCGCGCCGCGTCACGGAGACCTCCCCCTCCAGCACGACGAAGAGGCCCGGGCCGATCTTGCCGGCAGCGAACAGCAACTCGCCGTGGCTCCATCGATGTCGCTGCCCAAGTGGCGCAATGCGCTCGATCTGCTCGATCGTGAGGGCAGGGAAAGCCTGATGTGCCCTGGCGGCCAAGCGCGTCGATGGATTGTCGCTCACGAAGATGCTCCTGAATGCGGCAAGTATTGGCTGATTCGATCTTGTCCGCTCACTCGGTCGCCGCTTTTCGCGTACGCGTCCGGAGGCATCTACCTGGCCTCTTTCGGTATTCCGCAGGATGAGCCGATCGAGGATTTCAGGTTTTCAGCGCCTTGACTAAACCTCGCTGCGCGATGCGGCAAGTTGGGATCGCGGCCGCCAAATACTGGAGGCGCGGCGAAACCAAGCCAGCGTCATCGTGAGCACGAGGAGAATAGCCGCCGGAACGGCGCTTCCTCCGATCAGCAGGACGTGCGTGATGATGGCACCTACCATCGTCGCCGCGAGCAGAAGGGCTCCGGTTGTCACTGTTCGTCGCACAAGAAGGAGAAGCGCGCCTCCAACCTCAATAATCCCGGTTGCGTAACGGAACCACTGGCCGAGGCCGACCTTCTCGAAAAGTTGAACCATCGCGTCGGCACCCGCCAGCTTGGAGCCACCGGCCGTCAGAAAGAGCAGCGCCAACAGTATCTGTGCCACCCAGAGGATGCCGTTGCGCACTCGGGGGCTCATCCTACGGTAGTGGACTGCATGGAAAATCTCCTTGTTTCCTGCCCACCGGTTCGTCCCCGGATGGATCCGGTAGGCGGCAAGAAATAAAGGGACGGCGAGCAGGCCCACGCTGCCCGTGGCGAGCAAAGCCCAAGTGAGGGGCTGGTCGATTCCGGCGCTGGTCAGCCGATCGGTCAAGCCTCCGGCGGTGAGGCTTCCGATTGCGATGCCGACCCCGTTAATTGCCAGGATTGAGATGGCGATCACCGTGGCCTTCAGCCGCGCCGGCGCCAGCGCCGCGATTTCGCTCAGCACCGGCCCGAACGGCAGGAGGACGGTCGCGCTGACGACGAAGGCCGAGAGGTAGAAGATGGGGCTGTCCGCAGGCAGCAGGCGGTAGCCAAGCAGGGCGGGTGCGGTGGCGAGGATCGCCACCGCGAGAAAAAGCTGCCGGCCGCCGGCGCGCTTGCGATTGAACAGGTCGCTGAGCCAGCCGCCCAGAAAAGCACCGACGACTCCGCCGCAAAGAAAGATGAGGCCGAAAATCTGCTGCGCCTGAGCAACTTCGTAGCCGCGCTCGCCGACCAGCCAGGCCTGATCGAGCACCAGGGCTCCGTTGGCGAACACCAGAAGTACCGCGCCGGCGAGGGTCATCCACAATGCCGGGGTCGATGCGATTGCGGACCCGGCCGCGCGAATTGCGGGAAGCATCTCGAGGCTCAGTTCTCCCGACGAGCCACCGTGCCCGCGACGCGGCGGATCCCGCAGCAGGAGAACGGCGCCCGCCGCGAGCACGCCCAGGGCCCCCATCAGGATGAACGTGCCGCGCCAGCCCAAAGCGGCACCGATCGTTCCAGCGATAAGCAGCGCGCCGCCCGCGCCGATCGGTATGCCAAGATAGTAGATGCCGGTCACCCTGCCTTGAACTTCAGGCCGGTAGGCGTCGCTCAGCATGCTCAGTCCCGCCGGGGCCAGACTCGACTCCCCCGCGGCCACCATCGCGCGCGCTGCCGCCAGATCCCAGAAGCCGCGGGTGAGGCCGGACAGAGCGGTCATCGCGCTCCAAAGGCACAGTCCGGCCGCGAGCAGCTTCTGCCGGGCCATGCGATCCGCCAGCACGCCCATGACCAGGCCCGCTATCACATTGGCGGCAGAGAAGATGATACCCGCCAGCAGCGTGAACTGCGTGTAGCTGAGATCGAGGTCGCGCCGCACGTCGACGACGAAAGCCTGGAGCAGTTGCCGGTCAACGAAGTTGAGGATGTTGAGGCCGAGCAGCGCCAGGAGAAGAATGCGAGAAGCTCGGCCCTCGTCTGAACCCGCTCCGGTGTGAGCCGCCGGCGTCATTGCTCTGGAATCGCTTGGATGCCCGGCAGCCGGAAATGGCCTTTGCGAAAGTCCGGGCGGGGCAAGTAGGCGCGAAAGCCGAGCCGGAAGGGACCGCGGGGCGCCGGCAGCCAGTTGGAGGCGGCGTCGCCTGGGGGCGGCGCATGCTGCATCAGGATGTCGATCGTCCCGTCGCGATTGCGTTGCAGCCCCGGCGTCCGATTGCCGATCGCATAGCGATGGATCGGATTTTCGACGAAAAAGAGGCGGTTGTCCGTCTCCTCATACATGGTCAGGGACCAGAAGCCGTCCACCGGTATGTTCGCGGGGAGGCGGACGCGGTAGCTGTTGTTCGCTCCGTTCAGAGCTGCGCCATCGGCGGTGGTCCGGGTGAACATGTACATGGCCTCGGCCGGTTCGAGAGCGGCGAGCCCTTCCAGCGCGATGGCGGCGCGATAGGCGTCATTCTGCCCGAAATTGCCGAGGCCGGGCTGCGGATAGCTCCATCCGTCGTGCCTCGTGACATAGGTGTCGAGGCCGCCGCGCAGGCTGGTGTTGAGGCTCTCCCACCTGCTCGTCCACATTGCCTGCACCGCGGGGCTAAGTTGCGCCCAGACATTCGTCGCTCCCGGGCGGACGCCCACGGCTCGGAGCCTCGCGATGCGGCCGGCGTGGCTCCGCGGGATGGGGGACCGGGCGAGGGTCTCGTTCACGACGTCGAGGAATTGGGCCGGATTGGGCCGGAGAGACGGCTTGGCGACAAACTGCCTGCCTTGGGCGTGAGCAGGCGGATCGACCTTCACCAGCTCCTGGACTGCGGTGGCTTTCGCCAGGTCGGCAGGGCCGTCGACGAGGAGGCGAGACAAGGCCCAGACGTCGTTGCTGGGCGACCGCACGAGTCGCGCTCCGGAAGGTGCGGCTCCACGCCAGTTTGGCCCGACAATGAACAGGCGCTCCGCCCGCCCTCCGGCCGTGCGCGTGCCGGAATAGGCGAAATGGTCGGTGAACATGTCCATCAGGGCGATGCTGAGATAACGTTCGTGCGTCGCCGGCACCGAGATGGTCACAGGCCCGCCGCTGAGATCGAGCCAGGCCGCCGAATAGAGGGTGTCGTTATTGGGCGTGGTCACCACTCGGTCTTTATGGTCACTAAGCGTCTTCCGGTGTGCGAACCGGTTTATCGCAGGTGCCCCGCGAGCGTTGAGCCGCTCCACGAACTCGTGCCGCACGCGCGCCATCTCGTAAACCGGGAAGCCAAGATGGAATGCGTCCTGCGTCAGCGCTTGAGTGTCCGAAGGAGAGGAGCGCATGCTGGCGCAGGCAGCGACGGCAAGGGCCGCGAGAAGGACTAGAAAGCCTCGTGCCACTTGCACTCTCCATTACAGCGTCGATGGTGCCGATCTTACCTGCCTCGGCCAGAATTGCAATATTGTCGACAATCTGTGGGACTACTGCTAGCGCCGGTCGTGGGAAGCGTCTAAGGCTCGACAAGTTGGAGATTGTGATGCTGCGAAGTCTCGAACGAAGAGAGGGAGCCGCCGGTTCGGCGCGGGTGCCGCCACTGGTGGCGCAGATCGCCGACGAGGTGACGGACGACATCATCAGCGGCCGGTTCAAGCCGGGCGAGCGGATCCGCGAGCAGGAGCTCGCCGACCGATTCGGCACCAGCCGCGCGCCCGTGCGCGAGGCGATCCGGCTGCTCGAGATCGAAGGTCTCATCGAGACTGAGCATTGGCGCGGCGCTCGTGTCGTCAACCTGGGCGTCTCGCAGGTGGAGGATTTGTTCGAGATGATCTCCGCCATCTTCGGACTGGTGGCGCGTCTTGCGGCCAGACATGGCTCGCGTGCGGATTTCGAGCGCTTCTCCGCTGCGGTCGCGGAGATGGAGGCGCGGCATGACGAGGCTAGTCCGGGTCCTGATCGCGTGCGCGCATCGTTCGAGGGTGCGAAAGTCCTCCGAGAGGCGTGCGCCAGCCCTTTGGCCGGTGAAATGCTTCTCAAATTGTCGCGACTCGCCTTCATTCACCACCGGCTGGTGCAGGCAGCTGACGACGCTTGGCAGGTAGAGGCGCTAGGCCATTGGCGGGAACTGGCTGCTGCGGTCCAGAGCCGGCGCGACGATGAGGCGGAGCTGCTCGCCCGCCGCATCATCAAGCAAACCGAGATATTCACCGTCGCTCAGTTGCGCGAAGCCGAACGCAACGAAGCCGCTCGACCGGTTAAGGTCAGGCAGCGGATCAGGCGCGCGGACCCCGCGGCCGTCGAAGCCGGCTGACGCACCCGAAGGAGAGAGACATGCGCGACGCCCTGCAATTCTACATTGGCGGCCGATGGGTCGACCCGGTCGAGGCTTCCACCCTGGACGTCATCAACCCGGCGACCGAGCAATCGGCGGGACGCGTCAGCCTGGGCAGCGCCGCCGACGTGGACAAGGCCGTTGCTGCTGCGCGCGCAGCATTCGAAAGCTATTCGCAAACCAGCCGCGAGGAGCGGATCGCCCTCCTGGAGCGGATTGCCGGCGAGTATCAGAAGCGCTACGCCGATATCGCCGCCGCCATTACCGAGGAGATGGGTGCGCCGGCCGCCTTGTCGAACAAGGCCCAGGCGGCCGTCGGGACCGCCCATCTTCAGGCGGCGATCGGGGTGTTGCGGCAGTTCCCCTTTGAGGAACCGCGCGGTACCACTTTGATCCGCAAGGAGCCGATCGGCGTGTGCGGCCTGATCACGCCCTGGAACTGGCCGATCAACCAGATCGTCACCAAGATCTTTCCAGCCCTGGCCGTCGGCTGCACGATGGTTCTGAAACCCTCTGAAATCGCGCCCTTCTCGGCGATCATTCTTGCCGAAGTGCTCGACGCGGCCGGCGTGCCGGCGGGCGTGTTCAACCTGGTCAATGGCGACGGCCCGACGGTGGGCGCCGCCATCGCTTCCCACCCGGATGTGGACATGGTTTCCTTCACCGGATCGACTCGCGGCGGCATCGCGGTCGCTAAGGCGGCGGCCGACACGGTCAAGCGCGTGCATCAGGAACTCGGCGGCAAATCGCCCAACATCATCCTCGATGACGCCGATTTCACGCAGGCGGTCACGGGGGCGATGCGCGGCCTGCTGATGAATTCCGGGCAGTCCTGCAATGCTCCGACCCGTCTGCTCGTGCCACACGCACGGATGGACGAGGTCAAGGCGATCGCCAAGGCCGTGGCGGAGGGCACCAGGGTTGGCGATCCCAACGGCGATGCCGATATCGGCCCGGTGGCTTCGGAGGCGCAGTGGAGCAAGGTCCAGTCGCTGATCCAGCAGGGGTTGTCGGAAGGCGCCACCCTGGTGGCCGGTGGCCTGGGGCGGCCGGCGGGGCTGGAGCGCGGCTTCTATGTGATACCCACCGTCTTTGCCGACGTCACGAACGACATGGTGATTGCCCGCGAGGAGATTTTCGGGCCGGTCGCGGTGATCCTTGGTTACAGTGACGACGACGAGGCGGTGCGCATCGCCAACGACACGCCTTACGGATTGGCGGCTTATGTTCAGTCCGCCGATCTTGGTCGCGCGACTCGGATCGCATCGCGGCTTCGCGCCGGGCAGGTGACCATCAACGGTGCCGGGCTGGACTTCATGGCGCCGTTCGGCGGCTACAAGCAGTCCGGGAACGGCCGCGAATGGGGCGACCATGCCTTCGGTGAGTTCCTCGAGGTGAAGGCGGTCCTCGGCGGCGCGGCGGCGGCAGCATAGCGCCGCCGCATCAGTCCAACTGGACGTCGATGAGCCGCGGTCCGGTTCCCGACCGTAGCGCATCTCGAAACTGCCGGGTGAACATCGCAATGTCGGTGGCGCGCACGGCCGCCACCCCCATGCCCTCGGCAAGCCTGACGAAGTCGAGTTCCGGCCGGTCGAGCGTGAACTGCTCCATCGCTGCACTGCCGACGGGGCTGGTGCCGGTGAGCCGCTCATATTCCGCGGCCAGAATCGCGTAGCGACGGTTGCTGAAGATCACCGTCACGATGTCGAGCCCCTCGCGCGCCTGCGTCCACAGCGCCTGAAGGGTGTACATCGCGCTGCCGTCTGCCTGGAGGCTTATCACCTTGCGTCCGGGGCAGGCCACGGCGGCGCCGGTCGCCAGCGGAAGTCCTTGTCCGATTGCGCCGCCCGTCAGGGTGAGCCAATCGTGCCGGGGCGCCGAGGCGCAAAGGGCATAAGCCGGTCCTCCGGACGTGTTCGCCTCGTCGATGACGATGCAGTCCTCCGGCAGCAGCGCCGCGACTGCCAACCCCACGGTCATGGCATCGAGCGGTCCCGACGTCGGAGCTTCCGGCATTGACGGACTCCCCCCCTGATCGGTCGCTACGCCGAGCCGGCCGGCAAGGGCCGCGACCGGCGCGTCGCAATTTTGATCCGGAGCCGCCAGGACGATGCGGCGTGCGCCCTCGCGAGCCAGGGTCCCCCCGATCGATCGGTAGGCGAAGAAGGCGACCGGATCGCGCGCACCCACCAGGAGCAAGGTGTCGAAGGTGGACAATTCCGCCGCCGCCTGTTCGGGGAAATATGGCAGCCGCTTGGGCTCCACTCGGCCGCCGCCCCGCTCCATGCGGGCAAAGAATGTCTCGCAGTAGAGGGTGGCGCCGAGCCGGGCGGCGATGCCCTCGAGGTGCCTGAGACTTTCCTCGCGAAGTGCCGTGCCGCCCGCGATGATCGCGATTTGCTCGCCATCCTGCAATTGCTCGGCGATACCTGTGGGATCAGGAGCCGTCGCCGCCGGAGCA
Organism: Allosphingosinicella sp.; assembly: GCA_035644835.1. GTDB lineage: Bacteria > Pseudomonadota > Alphaproteobacteria > Sphingomonadales > Sphingomonadaceae > Allosphingosinicella. The sequence goes on from DASQNR010000001.1 coordinate 19,636, forward strand.
GCAGAGGCGGGGGACGCTTCGGCGGGCGCATTGCTCCAGGCGACGTCCGCCGGCACGATCAGGGTCGAGATCCGTCCGGGATCGCCTCCCGCCGACGCGAGCGCCTCGGCGGCGTCCTGCGCCGCCCGCTCGGGCGTCTCGATCTTGCGGACCCACGCAGAAACGCTGCCGGCGATCGCCTCGATGTCGGAGGTCAAGGGCGGATCGAACCGGTCGTGCGCGACCGTCTGGTCTCCCACCACATTGACAATGCCACTGTGCGCGCGCCGCGCATTATGGAGATTGGCCAGCCCGTTCGCGAGGCCGGGACCAAGATGGAGCAGGGTGGCCGCAGGCTTCCCGAGCATTCGGCCATACCCGTCGGCAGCGCCTGTCGCGACTCCCTCGAACAGGGTCAGGATCGAGCGCGTCCCTTCGGTTTGCGCCAATGCCTCGACCAAATGCATTTCGGACGTGCCGGGATTGGTGAACCAGGTATCGAGCCCGTGGTGCAGCAAGGTCTGGACAATCGCTTGCGCCCCCGTGTTCAGGCTCATCGCGCGACGCTGCGGATTATGGCGGCAAGCCCGCGCGCGACCGGCTCGAGCGCCGCAGGGCTGGTTGCAACGTCGGCGCGATCGAGCCGCGTGTGGTGGAGTGGGTGGCCGCCGACCAGTCCCACGATCGGGGAATAGCCGGCGTCGCGGAACACCTCCACCTCGCCTACTGCGCGATCGGTGTTCTCAGGCGCCGGAGTCTCGTAGCCCGGTTGGCCGGAAAAGCCGCTCCGAGCGGCAGCGGCAACCGCTTCGCTGGCGAGCATGCCCCGCGTCGGGTTGACGCCCGGCAGGCGTTGCACGCGTCCGCACGCATCGAAGGCCACCGCGTTCGAGGCGACATTGGCGCCGATGTGCATCCACAGGCGAACATCGGAAGGCCGCGGCGCCAGCGCCTTCTGGAAGAGATGGCCGCCGTGATTGCCGAGCTCATGGCCCGATGTTGCGACGAACAAGAGGTTGGCGTCCGTCTGCCGCGCGGCCCAGGCGGCGAGTCCCAGGAACAGGGCGATGCCCGCACCCCGTTCCCCGGCCACGTGGAACCAGCCGCTCTTCGGTGTCGAAACGATGATTGCCTTCCCGCGGCCCGGGCGGCGGGCGACCACATTCGTGGCGCGCGCGCGGGGCCTGACGGAGCCTGTGGAGATCAAGGTCGCGCGCTCTCCGGCAGCGGCGGCGCGCTTGAGGACCGCGCCTGCACGCGTGCCGACGAGGAGGATCGGCATCGGCCATTGGGGCCGGGTGATGTCCACATTCTGGGCTACGACTTCGCCGGTCGGGCTGTCGGTGATGCCGACGATGGCGAGCGGCCGGCGCGCCACCGCGGCGTCGATCGCGCGCAGCATCGGCGGGGCGCTTAACGAGCCGCCGCGGGTGTAGGGCAGGTCCACGACCAGGATCCTGCCGTCGGCTTGGGCATTGCCGTCCATCGACAAGGCACCGGTAAGCCCTTCGGGCGGAGTAGGGCGCGGCGGCCAGAGCGGAAAGGCATCGGTTATCGGCGCACTGGCGCCCGCGGCGATCTCGGTTCGCACAGGATCGAACAGCGGTATTTCGAAAGGCTGGAGCTTGACGGTGAAGCCGGCCGCCTGAAGCTCCGCCGTCATCCAGGCCGAAGTCGCTTCATCTCCCGGGGTGGCTGTTCGGTGCTCCCCGATCCGATCATATTGGCGCACGAGCGCGAACAGGGAGTCGCCGGACAGTGGATCGGACGAGGCAGCCCATGCTCCATCGGGCAGGGCTGCCCCCGCGCCCGCCAGCAGGACGAGGGACGTAAAGGATCGGCGGTCGATGCCGAGATGCTGCTTTGCCACGTTCGCTCTGTATTCCTTCAATGACAGACGGCTCGTTTTCAGAAGTTGAACCGGAGCTCTGCACCGATCACGCGCGGCTCGCTGAAATAATCATTGTTGGCGATCTGATTGAGCCGTCGCCGCTCGTCGAAGATGTTCTTGGCGAAGATCGAGAAGCGCAGGTTCCGGGTGGCGAGGCCGATCCGCCCGTCGACCAGCGTATAGCCTTCATAGGAGCGGCTGTTCCCGGGATTTTCGAACCCGCCATCGGCCGACTGGAGGCTGAGGGTCGTGTTGAAGCGGAGCCCCTCCGTCAGCCGGCGTTCGAAAGTCGCCGAGACCGCGGCCTGATAGTCGCGCAGGCGCGGCACGGCGCCGCCGCTCAGGTCAACGCGCTCGGGTACGCCGTCGCCGTCAATGTCGAGCAATGCGCTGGTTCCGTCGCCGAACTGGCCGCCCATCAGCGAGAAGGCGGTGCGGATGGTGAGGCTGCCGCCTTCGAAAACGAGCCTTTTCTGAGCCTCGAGTTCAACGCCATAGACTTCCGAGGTCCCGGCATTCTGCAGGATGAATCCTCGCGATTGCGCCGAAGGTGTCGAGACGATCTGAAGGTCTTTCGTGCGGTTGTAATAGCCCGCGAGGTTCAGCGTGAAACCCCGGTCCGGGCGACCGCGATACCCCAGCTCGTAGCTTTGGATCGTCTCGGGATCGAAGGAGAGCAGTTCGACGATCTGCTCGCGCGGAAGCCCGTTCGGTGTCGTCGTGTTGAACCCGCCCGGCCGATAGCCGGTGGCGAAGCGGGCGTAGACGGCATGGTAGCGACTGAAATCATATTTCAACGATGCGGCGGGCGTGAAGCGCGTCCAGCTCCGCTCCGCGGCCAGAACAAGGGCGTCCCTGCTGATCCCGCCCTCGGCTGCGCAGGCGGGGGTGCCGGAAATCGCGGGCGAACAGAATTGCGCCGGCTGATTGTTGATCAGGCGCTCGGCCTGCCGCCCTGTCGGCACCGCCCCGGCTCCGAAGAAAACCAGTGGATCCTGGGAGAAACGCTGGAAGTCCAGGGTCTTCTCGTCCTTTTGGACGCGAGCTTCTATTGTCGCGGTCAGCGCGGGCGTGATTTCATATTCCAGGGAGCCGAACAGCGAATAGGAATTGAGATCCTCGGTGAAGGCATCGTTGTTGAGGTTGAGCCGGGCGGTGATGAGCGCCGTGGCGGCCTGGTTTGCACCGAGCGGCAAACCGCCAGGCCCCGAATCGGGAAGTGCCGTGATCGCGGATCCGGGATTGCAGCCGGCGATCAGCGTGGGGCTGCCGGTTGCGGAATAAGCCGGGCAGTCGGCGCCGGTCAGGATGGTGGTGGTGAAGAACTGGGCCTCGGTCCCGACCAGCCAGTTCAACCGGCCGGCGCTCCCGGAGAGGAACAGCTCCGCTCCGGTGCGCTTGAAATCTTCCGTCTGGTTGGCCTCGAAGTCGACGAGCTGGCCATTTATGGTGAAGCCGCCCAGGCCGGCGAAATGATCGCCATCGTCGTTGGTGCGGGCGGCATCCCGCCGCCGGTGGTTGAGGCGCAAGCTGAGGTCGCCGATACCGGTCTCCCATAAAGCGCGGCCGTACACCGTATGCTCCTTGACCTCGGTCACACCGACGCGATCCAGGAAGCGGCGGGTATAAGGCTCCGGATCGAGAGCGAAGCCGCCGACATTCGCCGGCGCATTGGCCTTGAACCCGAGCGAGGCGAAGCCGGGCGTCAGCGCGTCATAATATTCGTAGCTGAGGTCGAGAGTCAGCGTCTGGGTCGGCTTTGCCCTTACCGCCGCCCGTGCGCCTATGAAGCGCTGCTTGTCGACAAAGTCGTTGGTGGTTTCGTTGAAGATATGGCCACCACTCTGATCGTCATAGAAGCCGCCGACGCGGACGGCGAGACCGGTCGAGATCGGCAGATTGACGAGCGCTTCGGCAATTCCGCGATCGACATCGTCATAGTAAAGGCGGCCGCGAGCCTGGAACATGTCGGTGGGGGCATTGGTGAGGATGTTCACGGCTCCGCCAACCGAGTTGCGGCCGTAGAGGGCACCCTGCGGGCCACGCAATACCTCGATCCGGTCCACGTCGAATGTGTCGAGGCGCGAGAAGGAGCGGCCGCCAAATCCTCCGCCGGCATTGTAGTGGCCGTTCTTGAAGATGCCGGTGGCAGTCTCCGAGAATCCGAGCCGCCCGGAGCCCTGGCCGCGTAGCGAGAAGTCGTTGAGATAGTCCGGCCCGGAGGTGACCAGCGAGGCGCCGGGCACCTGGCGAAGATAATCCTGGTTGCCGTCGACCACCAGGTTCTGGATCTGCTCGCCGGTCAGGGCGGTGATCGAGGCCGGGATGTCCTGGAGAGCCTCCTCGCGGCGGCGCGCCGTGACGATGATCTCGTCGGGATCCACCTCCGCCTCGAGGGCTTCCGTGGCGGCGGGCTCGGGAGGCGCCGTCGTCTGGCCTGTGGCGGGGCTGGCGAGACCCGCCACAATCAAGGTGGCGGTGCTCACCGCTGCAAATCGGCTGCTAGTCGGCCTCATCAGTTCCTCCCCTAGAAGGTGCCCGCCAGCCTCTAGGCCGTGTCGGTATGGAGATTGTCGACAATTTCGGTGTAGAGCGCAAGCCCCTTTGGAAAGGGGGCCGACACACCGTCACCCGCGCCGGATCTGGAATGTCGCGAAAGGTTGGAGGGAGGAAATCGCCGCGAAGGGCTCGGGTTCGCGCCAGGCGAACTGCCGAACCGTGATGCGGTCCCGGTCGACGTCGAGAAGGGTGAAGCCATTCTTCTCGACCGGCGCCTCTCCGCTCATCTTGAGATATGATGCCGCGGTCGGCGAGAGTCCGCGGGCGGCGGAAGGCCAGCCCAGTTGCGACGTGCCGACCGGGCCGGAGAGGATGGCGTGGATTGGATTGCCGGCGAGATCATCCTCGCCGCTGGCGCGGATGATGCCGCTGCCGACGGCATGGAGGTCGCCGGATACCATGACAGCCGGGCGGGGTGAGGCGGACATGGCGCGGACGAGCCGCTGGTGCTGCAGCCACCAGCCGGGCTGCCACATATATTTGGGAGCGCTCGGGTCGAGCCGGGCATTGGCTCCGGTGGCGCCATAACCTCCGCTCGGATCGCCGCTGCCAGCATCGCGAGCGACCGCGTCAGGATACCATTCGCGCCACTTGCCCGCCGACCAGCCGAAGGGGTGCGACGGCATATGGATCGCCTGCCGGGTATCGCGAGCGGCCGTTCGAGCGGTCAGCCAGGCCTCCACCTCCGGAGGGACCAGGCCGGCATGCCGGTCCTTGAGCGACACGAAGCGCCCGCAATCGTAGATCGGGCATTCGACCAAGTCGCCGTAGCGCAACGTGCCGAAGCTCTCGGACACGCCGTCGAAGCGATCGGCCGCGCCGCTCCCCGGCAGGTTGAGCGGCCGGTGCGGATCGGGCAGGAACTCCGGATAGAACAGGTGCTGCACCGTCCGCGCCCACGCCACATTCGGGCCTTCCGGCGGGAAGGTGATGTAGCGTTCATTCGCTTCGTCATTCTCGAAATAATCGTGATCGTCGCCGACGAAGAACATCGGCGTGGAGCGCATTCGCGTCCCGTAGACGCCGGCGATCTGGGGAGCGGCGAGGCGCTTGATGATCGCCTCGTTCTCGCTGCCCAGCGCTGGCAGCGTGCGATCGAGCCGCCCGAAGCGGGCCGCGATCGCCTGCGCTGCCTGCCGGATCGCGGGATTGGCGCTCTCGAACCAGGTTTGCTGGTCCCAATAGATATGGTCGCCGTTCGCGACCGCCACGTCGGGTGCGAAACTCAGTGCGCGCTCAAGCAGGGCGTGACGAATGGCGAGGGGGCGAAACGCTTCGGGCTGTCCCGGCATTGCAGGGAAGGGGTAGCCGCCCGCGCAGGTGAAAGTAAGGATGCGCAGCCGATCCGCCCGCTGATCGGGAGCCGGGAAGGTTCTGAGCGGCCAGGGGTCGCACAGCAGGCGTTCGTCCGCACCGCTCATGCTCAGCTGGTAGCTCGTGGAGGGCGCGAGGCCTGCGGCGTGGAACTGCCAATAAAGGCCGGTGCTGTCGCTGCGAATTCCCTGGAACCGGCGGGTGCCCACCCGAAGGTTCGGCGCCCGGGTCAGCGGTTCGCGCAGCGAGCACTTGATCAGCAAGCGGTCGTGGCTGGCGGCGGGCAACAGGTGCACGACTTCGCGTGCTTGCCAACCGCCCGCGTCCGCCCTTCCGGCCAGCGCTGCCGCGGCCGCGACCCCAAGCCCGGATCTCAACACATCGCGGCGGCGGATCATCGGCAAGAGCACGGCCCGCCTAGCGCACTTCGTAGAGAGCGGTCAGGCCGCCCTCGCGGACCGCCGCTCCGCTGGCCACCGCTTGGCGGGCGGCCTCGTCCGGCGTGAGCTGCGCCTTCCACCACAAGGTGGTTTGCGCTGCCAGCAAGGCAAAAAGCCGCGTCTGCAGGGCAGGGTCGACTGCGTCCCGCTCCGCGGCGGGACCGAGAGCGCCTGCTGCGCGCCTGTCCGAGGCCACGAAGGAGGAGTGGGCGGCGCCCTGGAGCACCCAGCCGACCTTTCCGCCGGGGGGCGATAAACGGAAGGGCTCCAGCTTCTCGCGCCAGGTCTGCGCAGGCCGATCGCCAAGCGGCCGCCCACGATCCTCGGTCCCGGTAACCACCATCATGGGCCGATTGCAGCTCGTCCAGCTTCGCGGCTCCAGCCCCTGCTGCCCGGCGCCTTGGGCCGAAAGGAGGAGAAAGGCGCCGGGCCGCGGATCGCGCAGGTCAACTGTGACACCCGACGCAGTGCGTGGTTGCGCGCACGCGGTCAGCATCGATGTGAAGGCGCCGTAGGAATGGCCGCCCACGCCCACCCGCTCCGGGTCCACGCGGCCGGCGAGGCGCTGATCGAGCGAAGCCAGCCGGGGCAAGGCGTCGATGATGGCTGTCACGTCGCCGACGCGCCGCCGCCATGCTTCAGGCTCGGTCGCCGAGCGCAGCAGTTCCATGATCAGCTCCCGGCCTTCAAGTCCCCGATCTCTCAGCAGCCGGCGGGAGTCGGCATGGGTGGGTGCGATGACCACGAAGCCCGCGGCAGCCCAATGGCTGGTGAGCTCGCGATAGCCGTAAGGAGCGCCGCCGCTGCCGTGCGAGAAGATGATGACCGGGTAGGGGCCGCCTCTCGAAGGAAAGACGATGTCGGCCATCAGCGTGCCGCCTTGGTGTGCAATGGCGGCGTCGCGGATCATCTCCACCGGGAGGGTGCTACCGGGTTCCAGGCGCGCTGGGATTGAGCCGGGGGGTGCCGCGTCTGCTGGCGCAGCCGTCGCGCATCCTGAGAGACAACAGGCAAGGCCGGCAGCGAGAAGCTCGATTGGCAGGCGCATCCGCATCTCCTTTTCACCAATTGTCGACAATATTGCAGGAGTTTGGCAAAGCTGGCAAGCCGAGGGTGAAGGAGACGATCCATGGCTGGCGAAGCGCGCATCATCACCGGGCGGCGGGGCGAGGTTCTCGTCGCGACCTTCCATAATCCTCCCGACGGTCTCATGGATCTGCATCTGCTTGAACAGCTGGAGGCGCTGCTGCACGAACTCGAGGCGGATCGGTACCTCAGGGCGGTTGTCTTCGCGGGGGGAGTGGCGGGCGCGTTCATACGGCACTTCGATGTGCGCGTCATAGCCGAGCTTACCGGTGGTGACGCAGCCGCGGTGATCGGGCGGATGCATGCAGCCTATGACCGGGTCGAGGCGCTCGGGGTTCCAACGATCGCGGCGATCGATGGCGCCTGCATGGGCGGAGGCCTGGAATTTGCCCTGTGCTGCGACTTGCGGATCGCCGCGCCGAGCGCGGGACCGTTCGGATTTCCGGAATGTTCGGTCGGGATCTTCCCCGCGACCGGCGGCACCCAGCGGGCGCCCCGGATCATCGGCGAGGCACGGGCGCTGGAGCTGATGCTTACCGGCCGCTTGCTTCGGGCGCAGGAGGCCTTTGAGCTCGGCCTGCTGCACCGGCTCGCGGACGCCCCCCTGGAGGCGGCTGCGCGGCTTGCCTCGCGTCTGGCGGGGATGCCGGCGGGGAGCTTGAAGACCATCAAGGGGCTCGTGCGCGGCGCCTGCGAGCGTCCCCTTCGCGACGGCCTGCAGCAGGAGCGCGTTGCTTTTGCTGAAATCCTTCAGGATCCGGAATGTTCGAGGATCCTCAAGAGCTTCGCAGCCGGAAGTGATCCGGTTGCCAGGTGACCAATCCGAAATGGTTCAGGCTCCGATCCGCGCATCTTGAGTTGGGAAGTGCCGCGAGCCGCGGGAAGGTCGCGGGTAACCGCGCTGCTCACCCAATTGCATCCTGGGTGATGGTGGGCCACGCAACTCTGCGGATCGAGGCAGTCCTCGATCCCGCATGCTGAACTTACGAGCGCTTCCCTTAGAAAGGCCTCCATGGATAATCTTGCTCATGCTCTTGCAGGTGCGGCGCTCGGAGAAGCGGGGCTCAAGCAGAAGACCGGCCTGGGGATGGCCACGCTCATCATTGCGGCGAACCTGCCAGACGTCGATGCCCTGGGCCTGTTCTTAGGGGAGAACCTCGCATGGCGCCGCGGCTGGACCCATGGTCCGGTCGCGATGCTGGTGCTCCCTCCGCTGCTTGTGGGTGGAATGGTGCTGTTCGACCGTTGGCAGACCCGGCGGGGGACGAGGTCGCCCGACCGGCTTCCACTGCATATCGGCTGGCTCTTTGCGCTCGCCTACATCGGCTGGGCGTCGCACCCGCTGCTCGACTTCATGAACAATTACGGGGTCCGGCTGCTTATGCCGTTTTCCGATCGGTGGTTTTACGGGGACACCCTTTTCATCATCGACGTCTGGCTCTGGACGGCGCTTGGCCTTGGCACCTGGCTTTCAGGGCGGCGCCGACGCAGGGGAGCAGCCTATCCCGCGGGTCCCGCCCTGGCCAGCCTCGTCTTCGCGGCCATGTACACGGCGGGAATGGGTGCGATAAGCCTCGCTACCGAGCGGCTGACTCTGGAGGCGGCGATCGCGCGTGGCCATGATCCCGTGCGAGTGGTGGTTGCCAGCCCCGTGCTGGTGAACCCGTTCCGCCGCGACGTCGTCTTCGGCACCGATGACGCGTACGGCTTCGGCGTGGTGCGCTGGACACCGTCGCCGAACCTGCAACTGGAGCCTCGCCTCGTTGCGAAAAACATGAACGATCCCGCTATTGCCGAGGCGCGGCAGGTGAAGGCGATCTCCGACTTCCTCTACTGGTCCCGCCTTCCGTTCGCCAAGGTGGAGAGACGCCCGAACGAAACGGTCGTGACGCTCGGTGATGCCCGTTACATCAATGGCAGCGTGGCAAGCCAATTCACGCGGACACTTCGCTTGCCGCCTCGATCCGCCGGGCAGTCGTCTGCCTGCCCGGCCGGCGAGCGTTGCTAGACAGATCGGACATGGGTCGCGAAATACGCATCGAGGCGGCACCGGTGCGGTACGGCAGATGTGTTTTGCACCGGGTGCGGACGGAGGGGTGAGCTCCGACTCACCATGGAACAGGCTGGCCATCAATTGCGGCGTCTGATCTCCGGTCCCGGCGCGGTCACCGGCGTCGGCCCAGCCGGCGACCCAGGCAGCCCTTCCGCCTCCTGAATGCAGCCGGCCCGCGAAAGGGGCGCGGTGCCAGGTCTCATGTCTGGTCACCGAGCCCCAGCGCCAAAAGCCTCTTGTGCTTCACGATGAGCCGACTTATGTAATGTATCGTACACTACGGGAATTCGTCATGAAGCTCATCAACCTCGTTCGGGATACCTGGGTGGGACCGCTCACCGCCGGTCTGGTGATCGGGTCCGTAACCTTCTTCATGACGATGCCCGTATGACCGTACGGACCGCGTCACTGCTTTTGCCGGCTTGGCTTCTTTCCGCCTGCGGCTCGGACGCATCCTCCCATGCAGAGCGTGAGGTGATCGAGACCGCTGTGCGCCACGCGGAAAACGAGAAGGGCAAAGTCTCGACACCGTCCGGATCGGCCGCGATTGGCTCCACGCGGTGACCGCCCGAGCGGAGCCGAACACACTTTCCTCCAGAAGCGCGGTGCCGGGATTTCATCTACCTGAGCAAGCTGGTTAAACTTGAGCATCAAGGCGTTTTTCCGTACCCAGACGCAACGGTACAACGAGGACTGGCAACAAGGTATTATGGTCCTTTGTGGTAATCGGGAGACGAAGCGGGCGGCGCGACGACAGGCCATCCTGGACGCGGCACACGATCTTTTTCTGGAAAAAGGCTATGATGCGACGACCCTGAGCGACATCGTGGGGAAGTCCGGCGGTTCGCTGGCAACCGTGTACGAGTTGTTCGAGAACAAGCCCGGGCTGCTCAAGGCCATGGTGCAGGGGCAGTGCGGCAGGGTCAGCGGCGGCATGGATCGGGCCTTTTGTGCTCAGCAGCCGGTCGAAATTACCCTGCGGGAACTTGCCGAACACCTGTTCGACGAGGTTCTGGCGCCGCGTACGGTCGGACTGTTTCGCGTGGTGGTGGCGCAATGCGCCTTTCAGCCAGAGCTCGGGAAGCTCCTTTATGAGGCCGGCCCGGCAATGGGAAAGGCCAAGGTTGCCTCCTATCTTGAGTCGCAGAATGCGGCCGGTAGGATCGCGGTGAGCGACACTCAAGCGACAGCGCAGATGTTTTTCCAGATGGTGATCGGTCACCACCACCATCTGCTGCTGATGTGCGCCATCGAACCGCCGAGCAAGGCCGCCCGGGCAGCGCATCTGGATTTCGCCCTCCGGTCGTTTCTCAAGCTCATCGCACCCTAGGGTGCGGCCCAGCCCGGGCCATCATGTTCGTGCCGTGCTTGCCACGGCAGGCGCGTGATCGGGCTGCGGATGGTCTTCCTCAAAGAGCTGCACTTCAGTGAACTGGCCGTTGCGTATACGGAAGAGGATGTGTCGGCTCCAGGCGTGCTCCTGCCCGTCGATCATCATGCTTTCCCCCGCCACGAAGAGCACGACGCGCTCGCCGTGCGGCTGATCCACCCGGGTGTCGATCCGGCAGTTGACCTGGCTCGCGGCAACTAGGTTTCCGAAGTAATCAAGTGCTGCTTTCCGGCTGCGCTTGCCCCCGGCGAGCGGTGTATCCCGGGGGACGTCGTAGGCGAAGTCGTCGGCGAAATATGTCTCCGCACGGTGGAGCTCGCCGCTTGCCGCAACGGCAAGATATGATCGCACCAGCGCGGCGCCTGCATCCTGATCCACTCGTAAGATCCCGTTATCGCTTCCCTGCTCTGCGGCGGCCCGGCTATCCTGAGGTACGCTTCGTAGCCCCCGCGCAGCGGTGCACCGGATTTCGGCGTTCGGCGTCACCGGTCTTGCCGCCAGCGAGCGTGGCTTGCGCCGTTCGCAAATTCCCGCGCCAGGCCTTCCGTTCCCCCTCTTCCCAGCGGCCTGCCGAAGCCCTGTGTGGGCACGAAGCGGCCGGCAAATGCCTGCGCAGCGCCTCCGCTTTGCGCAAGAGCGGCCCAGTCGAGGCAATTTCGGCGCCGCGCCAGAAGGACAGGGATGCCACAGACGTGACGAACACCCAGGAGTGGTCAATGTCCGAGGCTTTCATTCCAGGTTCCTCGGCTGCGGCAGTGAACGACGCCAGGCAACAATGGCATCTCGCCTACCGCCGGGCCGACATCGGGCAGGGCATTTCCATGGCGTATCGTGAGCTCGGATCGGGGGAACCGGTCGTGCTGATCCATGGCTGGCCGCAACATTCGCAGATGTGGCATTCAATCGCGCCCCGGATCGGTGAGCGATACCATGTGATCGCTCCTGACCTGCGCGGCTCGGGGGGCACCACGGTCAAGGGTCCTTACGACAAAGCGGCGATGGCGGGTGACGTCCTGCGCATGATGGACCTTCTCCAGATCGGCCAGGCGCGGGTCGTCGGTTACGACCTTGGCGCCGGTGTGGCGTATGATCTTGCGGCGCGGCATCCGGATCGTGTCCGCAGCCTTGCCTTCATGGAGTTCGGCCTGCCGGGCTTCGGATACGAGCACGAGATGACCGCCAAGGCGGACTGGCACCCGGGGTCCAATTGGCACCTGTCCTTCTTCACGGTTCCCGACGTCGCCCAATGGGCATTCCAGGGCAGGGAAAGGCAATTCCTCGGCTGGATCTTCGGCCATATCGCGATGAACCCCGGCGCCGTGTCGGCCGAGGATTTCGAGCTCTACGTGCGCCTTCTCGAGCGTCCGGGATCGCTGCGCGCCGGGATCGAATATTATGCTTCGGTCTGGCAGGATTCAGAGTCCAACAAGGCGTTGGCGGAGAGGCCGCTGGCCATGCCCGTTCTGGGCGTTGGCGGCGAAGCCAGTGCCGCCGGCTGGGTGGCCGAGGGGCTGAAGTCGGTGGCGTCCAACGTCCGCGGCTTCGTTATACCGGGCGCCGGCCACTGGCTCGGAGACGAGAACCCGCAAGCGGTGGCGGATGTGTTGCTGGACTTCTTCGCCGAGGCAGAGGCGCCTGACGCCGCCGCATGAGCAAGATCAACATCGCCGGCGCCCGCGCCGCCTGCTGCGAATGTTCGGGCGACGTCGAGCTTGAGCGCATTGCGCTGATGGCTGCGACTGCCGAACACGCGGAAGGTTCCTGACATGCGGCTGCCGCGCAAGCTTTACAACATCGCCTTCGGAGCATCGATGGCGCTGACCATGTCAGCCCTCATTTCGGGCGTTCTGACCGCGATAAATACCGGCGGCCTCAACCGGGCCTGGCTCTCCGCCTACGCCGTCGCCTTTCCTACCGCTTTTGCCGTCGCTCTGCCGGTAGGTTTGTTCGCGATGCCGCTGGTGAAGCGCTTCGTGGACCGCATCGTGGAGCCGGCGTGAGCATGGAAGCGCTGGCCGCCAGAACGGCCGTGCACCACGAGATTGCTGACACAGGAGAATGGAATGACCGATTTGGTGGGCAAGCGGATCATCGTGGCGGGCGGAACCGGGGATGTCGGCGCAGGCATAGTCGCGGTGCTGATGGGCATGGGGGCGGACGTTCTGGTTCCAGCCCGCGATCCGGCAAAGGCGGAACGCCTGAAGGCTGAGTCCCCGCCGGGCGGCAGGCTCAACATTCTCCTGGGAGAGCCGGGCACCGTTGCGGGCGCCGAAGCCCTTGCCGCCCAGATAACGGACCTTGGCAAGGTGGACGCCGTGGTGGCGTCGCTGGGCGGGTGGTGGCAGGGCTCGTCCCTGCTTGGCGTCCAGTCTGCCGACTGGGACAGGATTATCGCGGGCAATCTGACGAGCCATTTCGCGGTGGCACGTGCGTTTCTGCCGTCGCTTCACGAGCACGGGGGAAGCTATATCCAGATCCTCGGAGGCGCCGCCCAATACCCAATCCCCGGCTCCAGCCTGGTGTCGATCACCGCGGCCGCGGTGGCGATGATGGGCCGTGTCCTTGCTGCGGAAAACCAGGCGACCTCCGTCAAGGTTCGCCAGATAATGATCGAAAGCATGGTCGCGACGCGGGCCCGTCCAGACGCGGAGGCAGGTTGGGTGAAAGTGGCGGAGATCGGAATGGCCGCGGCACGGATCATCTCCGCGCAGGGCGGAACGGAGAACATCGTCAGGCTTCCCTCGGGAGCAGGGAGCAGCCTCTAACATTGAGTTTTGGACGCATCCGAGCGTCCGTTTCGATGCTTGTTGGCACGGTGATGCTCAGCATCAACCCAGCCGGGGAGGGTTGGGTGTCGCCCAAGGTGTTTCAGTAACGCACCATCGCCTGCGCTCCGCCGAACAGGATGGTCTGGTCGCGGCCTGTTTCCGACAGAAAGCGGCCGGCCTTGAAGGCGGCGACGCCGGCACCGAAGCTCAGCCAGCGTCTCGGCGTCCAGTCGGCGGCGATCTCTACCTCGGTCCCGATGTAGCGGGCGTTGCTGCCGCCGGCGGGACGGAGGAGTTGGCCGGGTATCGAGTAGATGCCGTCGGAAGTGCTCTGCCGCCAATAGCCGCTGGTGGCGAGGGTGAGCCCTACTTGCGGTGAAATGCTGAACCTCACGCTCGGCTGGGCAAGGAGCAGGTTGTACGGGCCGAGCGGACTGAGCTCGCCGAAATATTTTCCGCGCGGGAACAGCGGATTGAAGGTGCCGAGGCGGCCGTCTTGAGGGTCCCTGTCGCCACTGATCACCGCGGCGCTGAGCGCTAGGCGGGGTTTCAGCGGTGCCTCGCCGAATGTGCGCCCGGTGATCGTGCCCAGCGACCAGGCGGAGATGTCAAGGCCGACAAAGCTGCCGAACTGGTAGAAAGCCTCCCAATCCCAGTCCCAGGCGCCGGCCTTGCCGGCGGCGCGCAGCCCGAGCGTGTGCCGGACCTCGCGCCCGCTTCGTCCGCTGAACTGCGCAAGGGTGTTGCGGTACCCGAGGTAATAGATGTCGAGATCGGTCTTCCCTTTGGCGACGGCCATTCCGCGCCGCGTCGTGTACAGGCCCCAGAGCGAGCGGCTGTCGCTGGTGGCGTCATCGAAATCCCCGGTGCCTGCATCCACCGGCCGGACGTAGAGCGCCTGCGCCCGCCACTTCTGCCCCGCCTCGAGCACGGCAAGCCCGCCGTCGAAGGCAAGCGGGGTGTTCGGGCCCCAGCGCGTGGTGACGAGCCGCTCATAGCCGAGGCCCAAAAGAAATCGGCCGCCGCGAAGGGTGATCTTGTTGCGATCGCCGTGGCTGACCTCCACGAAGCCCTGGAGCAGGTCGATCCCGGTTTCATCTATCGGCGTCGGCCTGGGGTCCGCGCCCAGCGAGTCGATCACCGCCAGTTGTCCGAACACCCGGACCTTGCCGACATGCAGGTCCGCATAGGGCAATGCGCGGGTCCAAAGATATGCGTCGTCGGGAGCGGGCGAGTCTCCCCACAGATCGTTCTCGAACGCCTCGACGCGGACGCGGGCCTCGACTCCGGTGGTGAGATAGGCATCCGGGCCCAGCGGGATATATTTGAGGGGTTCCCACCAGGCGCCCGACCGTTTTTGGGGGTCCGCGAGATAGGCGTAGGGCTCGCCGGATCGGGACGGCGTCATGGGCGGAGGTGGGGCTGCGGGGGAGGGTATCTGCGCCGGCGCGCTCGCCGCGCAGAACAGCAGCGGCCAGGCAAAGTGCCTCACCTGGCACCGAAATGAGCGACAGGCGACCAGGGCGGCGAGACCGGCGGCAGTTGAGGGGCCAGCGACGCGAACTCGCCACCTCCCGAAACGATGCGGCCGCCGGTCACGGTGAGCACCGACTGAATTTGCGCGATGCGCTCGCCCGGGACGGAGAAATAATCCTCCGACAATACGGCGAGATCGGCGAACTGCCCGGGCGCAAGGCGGCCTTTGCGGGTCTCGTCGCCCGAAAACCAGGCGCTGCCGATCGTGAAGGCGCGAAGCGCTTGGGCGCGGCTGAGGCGTGCCGAGGGCGGTCGCAGGACTGTGCCGGCGGCAGTCTGCCCGGTCGTCATCCAGCGAAGGGCGACCCAGGGATTGTAGCCTGATACCCGGGTGCCGTCCGTCCCGGCGCCGAGCGGTATCCCGGCGGCGAGCAAAGCCCTGAGCGGCGGCGCATCGCCGGCCGTTGCCGCTCCGTAACGCTCGGCAAAGAGCTCGCCGGCATAGGCCAAGCGGTCCTGAACGCTGACGCCGCCTCCGAGCGCGCGCACTCTGGCGATATTGCGCGGCGAGATGGTCTCCGCATGATCGAACGCCCAGCGGGCGCGATAGCCGGTCGCCTTGAAGACGGGTTCGAACACATCGAGCATGCGGGTGATGGACTGGTCGTAGGTGGCGTGGAGCCGGATCGGCCACTGCGCCCGCGCCAGCACCTCGACAACTTCCGTAAGGTCCCGCTCCATCGTCGTGCCGAGCTCCGGACGAGGGCTGAGGAAGTTTTCGTAATCGCCCGCGGAGGCCACCAAATTCTCGCCTGCCCCCTCCACGGTGAAGCCCTCGAGCAGCTCGGCCGCCCGGTTGACGGCGAGGCGTTCGTTGGCGGTCCAGCCTTTGAACGCTGCCAGCTCCTCGCCCGCTTTCTGGGGGAAGAGGTAGCTGCCGATCCGGATCGGCAGCGCGCCCGCTTCGGCAAGCTTGCCGGTCGCGGTATAATCGTCCGGCCAAAGGTGGCCGCCGCCGCCCGCATCGACCGCGGAGGTGAGGCCGAGGCGGTTCAGCTCCCGGTACCAGTGTTGGGCAGAATTCGCCTGATCGGCCGGGCTTAGCGCCGGGAGGTCGGCGATCGCCTTGTAGAGCAGCTGGGGGTAGGGCTCGGCCCTCAGGATCGCGCCGCCGGACGGCTGGATGTCGTAGCGCATTCCTTTGCCGGGCGGTGGCGGCTTGGTCTCGGAGGTGATCCCGAGCGCCTGCACGCCGGCGCGGTTGAGGATCGCCTCCGAATAAAGGAACAGCACCATCACAGGGGTGTTGGGAGCGGCGGCGTTGAGTTCCTCGGGCGTGGGGCTGCGGCGCTCCCGCATCTGCGCTCGGCTCCAGCCGCCGACCACCCGGACCCACTGGCCGGCCGGCGTGCGCTTCGCCTGCTCGGCGATCATGCGCAGGCCCTCGTCGAGAGAGGTCACGCTTTCCCAGCGCAGTTCTAGATTGTGGAACCGCGCCTGCCGCGTGAGGTGGAGATGGCTGTCGTTGAGCCCCGGAATGACTCGCGCCCCGCGCAGGTCGAGCATCCGTGTGCCTGTGCCGGCGAGCGCACGGATCTGCCGGTTGGATCCCACCGCCTGGACCATGCCCTCGCGCAGCGCAATCGCCTGACCGTCGCGTCCCGCCTGGGTGGTGATCCTCGCGTTGTGCAGAACGAGGGTCGGCGGCCCAGATTGTGCCCACGCCCTGACGGCGGGGGCAGAGAGCAAGGCTGCGCCGAGGCCGCCGCCGACGAAGGCGCGCCGGCCGATCATCGCGAGTCGCCTTCGCGCAGGAACTCCGCCTCGATGACCAGCTCGACATCGTCGACAAGGTCTCTGCCAAGGCCGTAGCTGAGGCCCCAGGCGCTGCGCTTCATGGTTCCGCGCGCGGAAAAACCGAGAGCGGGGACCTTGGCGAAAGGGTGGGCAGCGATTGAACCATTGTAGGTGGCGTTCAGCGTCAGGGGGCGGGTGACGCCGAGGAAGGTTAGATTTCCCGCAACCGCGGCGGTGTTGCGGCCGGTACGCCGCACGCTCGTCGACACGAACTTTGCCTGCGGGAACACGCCCGAATTGAAGAACTTGGCATCGTTGCCAAGCTCGGCATTCCAGTCCTTGTCCTTGTTCTGGTAATCGGTTTCCACCGAGCCCATGTCCACCGTGGCGGTGAGCCTGCTGCGCTCCGGCCGCGCCGGATCGAAGTCGAGGATCGCATCCGCCTTGGTGAAGCGCGCGGTGTAGTTCGCAAGGCCCATGTGGAAAATACGAAAGCCGACGCTGGTGTGGGTCATCTCGCTGCGGTAGCGGCCGGCGGTGGCGAGCACCTGGGGCGAGCGTGCCGAGGCCGATGCGGCGGGCTGTTCCTTGGCGGAAGTCATGCTGCCGAAGGCGAGCACGGCGCCCGTCGCAACGGCGGCGGCAGCGATATATTTCAACACGGGCATCTCCTCAGGCATCTAAAGTGAGTTTCACGCCGGAAAGGCGAAGCGGCTCTTTGGGAATGGTGCGCCCCTTGAGCTGGACGGGAACCGCGACGACCGAAACCGATGCTCCGGAGCGGAGCGCCGCCACCGCCGCCACCGGCACCTCCATCTGGGTGCTAACGTCGGTATCGAGGCCGGCGACTGCGCCGGGGATCGGCAGCAGCGTGAACGTCCCGCAATAGCTGGCCTGCCCGCCGTGCAGCAGGAATAACCGGTGGCAAAGCGGGTGAATGGGGAGCTGGAGCCGCTCGTACTGGACGAGAACCCGCGATGCGCCCGCGCCGGTGCTCTGGTTGACGAAGCGGGCACGCTGTCCTTCCGACAATTTCGCACGCCCGAGCAATTGCCCGCCGCCCGGAAAGGCCGGCGGTGCGTCTTTGGGAAGTGTGTGGCGCCAGTCGAGGCGGTCGAAGGTGTAGCCGGAGGAGGCTTCGCCGAGGATGTCGCCGACGCGGGGGCGTTCCACCTGGCCGTCGGCGCCGTAGAAGGCGAAGCGGTGGTCCCGCCACGCCGCGTCGGTGGGATCCTGATGCGCCGGCGAGGCTTTCCGCCACGCCGCCCAGAGCCGGTCGACATTGCCGTGGTGGAGCGCGAACAACGGGTCGAAGCCGGCACCGTCGAACGACGCCATATTGCCGCCGATCCAATTGTGCACATTGTTGTGCGCGCTCTGCTCGAGCGTGCCCTCGATCTGAGGCGAATTCGGGTCGCGGCGGTAGCCGACGAAGTGACGAAAGGTCGGTCCGCGCATCGCCGGGCCGAGTTCGGTGAAGTCGAGCGGCAGAACATCCTCGGGACCCTGGATCCGGGTCGTATCGGCCAGCGGATTGCCGGCGCCGAACATCGCCGCCGGCAATCTCGGCGAACGGGTCCAGTCCCAATAAGGCAGGGCGAATTCCGGGCGGCCGGTGAGCAGGCGGATCTTCTGCTCGAGATTAATCAGAAAGGCGCGGTGCCAGGGCAGAAAGAACCACCCGTAGTGAATCTGCATCTTGAAGCTGTTGGTGGCGCAGAAGATCGAGTGCTGCGCGCCGTAGATGTGCCATCCGAGCGGATCGAGCGGGTTCTGGTCGGACCTTGCGCGCATCATCCGAACGCCCTCCCTGAAAATCAGGAGATCGCGATCGTCGGCGGCCATTCCGGCGATGTCGCGCCGGACCGGCAGGCGGCCGGTCGCCGGCAGCGGCGGCGGCAACGCCGGCGCGGCCACTCTGGTCCGGCCCGCACCCGCAATGAGAGCGCCGGCCAGGCCCGTACCCAGCAGGCCGAGCGCCGCGCGGCGGCTTGGTGCCAGTAGACGAGCCTGCATCCGATCCTCCCCTGGGCTGCGCCCGCTGCAGCGTTGGCCTGGGAGCCGCCGGCACAAGAGGATGCCGGCGGGAATGCAGCGGCTCCCGGCAACGGCAATGGTAGGGGACCTGCCCGCGGGCGCGGCTCCGGGCTTGCGGGGCGCGCACCGATATTGCTGTAACCGATGCGGCAGCGCTGTCGCGAGCAAGGGGTGGAATCTCCTGCTCCGCCAATGGAGCGCAAGATCGGTCCGGTGATCGCAAGCGGCGTGCCGCCATTGCCGAATGAATCGGGCAGGTGGGGCAACACGAACTTTGCCGGAGACCCCGATGAATTACGCCGAGAAGCTGTCCCGCGATAATGCCGCAGTGATCCTAGTGGACTTCCTCGACGGGTTCCTGCCGGGTTTGCGGACCATCGATCACATGCTTCTGCGCAAGAATGCGGAAGCGCTCACCCGGCTCTCGTCGCTCTTCAAGCTCCCGACGATCATGCTTGGTGAGGAAGGAAGCTTCCGCGGCAACTTCTTTCGGGAGGTGACCGACCATGCCGGCCATGCGACACGGGTGGAACGTCACACGCCCAGCGCCTGGGACGAGCCCGTGTTCCAGGAGGCTCTCGCCAGCACGGGGCGCAAAAAGATCATCCTCGGCGGCATCTCGCTCGACATCTGCACGCTGCTGCTGACGCTCGACCTGCTGGGCGCGGGATATGAGCCCTATGTCGTGGTCGATGTCTCGGGATCGGATACCGAGCTCAACCAGATGGCCGCGATGATGCGGATGACCCAGGCGGGCGCGGTGATGGTCACGGTCGGGTCGATCGCATCGGAGATCATGGGGGACTGGCAGACTCCGGAAGGCGCAACGGTCGGCCAGATCTATCAGGAGAACAGCTATTGGGGGCGGCGGCTTTGAGCCTGCACGGAGGATCGCAACGATGGATCGCCTCAGCTCTCTTACCCTTGACCGCCGCGCCTTTGTGCTTGGCTCGGCGCTTGCCGCGGGTGCGTTCGTGAGCCCCCTGGGCGCCCGCACGACGACGATCGCCGAGCGGCGCGTGCTTTGGGCAGCCAATGTGCGGACCAAGCCGTTTCTGGAGCGGATCGCCGCCGCCCAGGAAGGCGGCTTCACGCACATGTCGGTGTTCCCGATCGATTATCGAATGTGGGTCGAACAAGGGCTGAAACCGGCAGAGATGCGCCGTGCCCTGCGGCAAAGCGGCGTCAAGGTTCTGGCCATCGATCCCTTCGTCCAATGGGTTCCCGGCTTTGAAATACCGAGCGCCTATCCTGCGGAAAATCGCGGCTTCATCGACTTCGACGAGGAGCAGATCTTCCGGATCGCCGACGAGCTGGAAGCCGAGGCGCTCAACTGCGTGGAGGGCCTCGGGCAGCCGCATGAGCGCGCCCGGCTGGTGGATGCGTTTGGAAAGGTGGCCGATCGCGCCGCTGCGCGTGGGCTCAGGGTGACGCTCGAGTTCATGCCGATCTCGAGCATTCCCGACCTCGCCTCGGGCTGGCCGATCGTTGCCGGCGTCGATCGCGCCAACGCGGGGCTCTGCTTCGACACCTGGCATCATTATCGCTCGACGCCCGATGACGCGCTTCTGGCGACCATCCCGGGGAGCAAGATCTTCGAGGTCCAGCTTGCGGATGCTCTCACCGAGCGGCGCGGCAAGGACCTGGTCGAGGACCTGCTGCGCTATCGGATGCTGCCGGGGGAAGGCGAGCTGCCGATCGCAAGCGCTGTCGCCAATTTGAGGGCGATCGGCGCTTTGCACTCGGTCGGCCCCGAGGTGTTCGCAGACGCCATGGATGCGATCGACAGCGTTCGGGTTGGCCGTCTTGCCGCCGCCGCCACGCAGCGGCTGATCGGAAGCGCGGGCTTCCGCAAGACCTGAAGGGGAACTTACGTGTCTCAGCCAAGATCGAGCATGAAGAACGCCCACGAGGGCCATGACTCCAGCGAATTCATCCCATGAGTCCGTCCGTCCACAGAGCCCCGGCTGCTCGTGGGCTTGGCCTCGTTCGGCTGAAGATGGGAGAATTGTCGGCCGCAGCCTTCCTGCTGCTGCTTCCATCGTGCGGCAACAACGGTGGCGCTCCTCCGGCACCTCCGCCGCCGGAGGTCGCTGTGATCACGATCGCGCCGGTGGTGCTCGCTCGGCAAGTGGACCTTCCGGCGCGGGTGGCGCCGGTCCGCACCGCGGAGGTGCGAGCCCGTGTCGACGGCATTGTCGAGGAGAGGTTGTTTGTCGAGGGCACCGACGTCGGCCGCGGCACGCCCCTGTTCCGGATTGATTCCAGGCCGTTGCGCGCAAGCCTGGATGTACAAACCGCGGCGGTCCGCCGGGCGGAGGCGGAAGCCGCCAACGCCCAGCGGGAGGTGGCACGCTTCGCTCCTCTGGTCCCCCGGGGCGCGATCAGCCGACAGGAATATGAAGCCGCCCAGGCCCGGCTGGCGCGGGCGCGTGCCGACGTGGGCTCCGCCCAGGCCCAGGTCCGGCAGGCCCAGCTGACGCTCGGCTACACCACCGTCACGGCGCCCATTGCCGGTCGGGTCGGCCGGGCCGAGGCGACGGAGGGCGCGCTGGCGAGCCAGGCGAGCGGCACCTTACTGACCCGGATCGAGCAGCTCGATCCGATCTACGTCAATTTCGCAGTGACGAGCGACGATCTGATGGCGCTGCGCCGCGCCGAGATGGGCGGAGCACCGCCGATCTCGCGGACGGTCATGCTGCTCCTCCCCGACGGCAGCGACTATGGCATGACGGGCACCCTGAACTTCCTCGATCAGTCGGTGGATCCTTCCACCGGCACGGTCGGCGTGCGCGCGACCTTCCGCAACCCGCTTCGCCTGCTTCTGCCGGGCCAGTTCGTGCGCGTACGCATAGAGGCCGGTACCGATCCCAACGGCATCTCGGTGCCGCAACGCGCAGTTCAGATGACGACGGGCGGCGGCAGCGTGATGGTGGTCGGTGCCGGAAACATCCCGGTGGTCAGGCCGGTAACGCTGGCACGCCTTGCCGGCGGCAATTGGGTGGTGACGAAAGGCCTCAGCCCCGGCGAGCGCGTGATCGTGGACGGGCTCCAGCAGGTCAGGCCCGGCGCACCGGTCAAGCCGGTCCCGCTGGGGGCGCCCCGCGCGCCTGTCCGCGCCGCCGGGGGCGCAGCCAATGCTCGCTAAATTCTTCATCGATCGGCCGATCTTTGCCTGGGTGATCGCCTTGTCGATCTCGCTGGCGGGACTGCTCACCGTGCAGTCGCTGCCGGTCGAGCAATATCCGACGATTGCGCCACCGTCGGTCTCGATCAACGTCGCTTACCCCGGCGCCGATGCGGCAACGATCGAAGAGAATGTCACCTCGATCATCGAGCAGGAGATGAACGGGGTCGAGAACTTCCTCTACATGAGCTCCACGTCGGCCGCCAACGGCACTGCATCCGTGACGGTGACCTTTCAGAGCGGCACCGATGTGAAGCTTGCCCAGATCGACGTCCAGAACCGTCTCAGCAGCGTCGAACCCCGGCTGCCGGAAGAAGTGCGCCGCCAGGGCATTACCGTCAGCGAAGCCAGTTCCGGCTTCCTGCTGATCGTCGGGATGACGTCGCCGGACGGGTCGCGCAGCGATCTCGAGCTCGGCAATTATGCCAGCACCCGCATCATCGACGAGCTTCGGCGCGTGCCCGGCGTGGGCGATGTAACCTTGTTCGGATCCGAATATGCCATGCGCATCTGGCTCGATCCCCAGCGGCTGGCCAGCTTCAACATGTCTCCGGCCCAGGCACTGGCCGCGGTGCGTGAGCAGAACAGCCAGACTCCCGGCGGCCAGATCGGCGCCCTGCCGTCGCCCGAGGGACAGCAGCTCAACGCCACGATCGTCACCCAGAGCCGCTTCACGACGGCCGAACAATTCTCGCAGATCATCCTGCGGGCCGGCACCGAAGGCTCCACCGTCAGGCTAGGCGACGTGGCGCGCGTCGAGCTCGGCGCCAACAGCTACGACACTTCGACCCGGCTGAACAAACGGCCGATGGCCGGAATGGCGGTCCAGCTCGCAACCGGCGCCAACGCACTGGAAGCAGGGCAGGGCGTCAAGGACCGGATGAAGGCGCTCAGCGCCGCCTTTCCCAACGGCGTCTCCTACTCGATCCCCTACGACACCACCTTGTTCGTCTCGATTTCGATCGAGGAGGTGATCATCACCCTCGTCGAGGCGATGGTCCTCGTCTTCCTCGTGATGTTCCTGTTCCTCCAGAACCTGCGGGCGACGATCATTCCGACGATCGTGGTTCCGGTGGCGCTGCTCGGCGCCTGCGTTGGGCTCTACTTCCTCGGCTACTCGATCAATGTGCTCACGCTGTTCGGAATGGTGCTGGCGATCGGCATTCTGGTCGACGACGCCATCGTCGTGATCGAGAATGTCGAACGGATCATGGCGGAGGAGGGCCTCAGCCCGCGCGAGGCGACCTACAAGGCGATGGGGCAGATCGTCAGCCCGATCATCGGCATCACCCTGGTGTTGATCGCGGTGTTCGTGCCGATGGCGTTCTTCCCAGGCTCCACCGGCGGCATTTATCGCCAGTTCTCGATTACCCTGGCGCTGTCGATCGCCTTCTCCGCGCTGCTCGCGCTGACGCTGACGCCGGCTTTGTGCGCGACGCTGCTGCGGCACTCGCCTCAGAAGGTCGAGGGGCGCGGGCTGTTTGCCCGCTTCAACCGAGGCTTTGCGCGCACCACCGGCCAGTATGAGGGCGCGGTAGCCTCGATCATCGCCCGTCCCAAGCGTTGGATGGCCGTTTACGCGGCGCTCATTCTGGTGGTGGCGGGCCTCTACACCCTGGCTCCCACCAGCTTCCTGCCGGAGGAAGACCAGGGCTATATCGTCGCCGTGGTTCAGGCGCCGCCGGGAGCGACGCAGCAGCGCACCCAGCTTGCCCTGGAAGAAGCGGAGGACTTCTTCCTGGCTCAACCGCAAGTCAGCGAAGTGGTGTCGGTTCTCGGTTTCAGCTTCTTTGGAAGCGGCCAGAACGCGGCCATAATGTTCGTGACGCTAAAGCCCTGGGATGAGCGTGGCGGCACGGAGAATGGCGCGGCCGCGCTGGCCGGGGGTGCCTATGGCGCTCTGAGCGGCTCCAAGAACGCGATGATCTTCGCGCTCAACCCGCCGCCCATCCAGGAGCTCGGAAATTCGAGCGGCTTCAACCTGCGCCTGCAGGACCGCGCGGCTTTGGGCTATCAGCGGCTGGTCGATGCCCGCAACCAGCTGCTCGGCGCGGCGGCGCAAAGTTCGGTGGTGGTGGGCGTGCGACCGGAAGGGCTGGAGGACAGCCCGCAGCTGCGGGTCGCCATCGACCGGACCGAGGCGCGCGCGCTCGGCCTCGGCATCGAGGACATCAACAACACGCTCTCGATCGCCTTCGGCTCTGCTTATGCCAACGATTTCAACCGCGAAGGCCGCGTGCTGCGGGTGGTGCTCCAGGCCGAGGCGGCGCAGCGCATGACGCCCGAGGACATTCTCGCCCTGCAGGTGCCGAATGCGGCCGGACGGATGGTGCCCTTCTCCGCTTTCACGACGGCGGATTGGAGCGCGGGATCGCCTCAGCTCCAGCGCTATAACGGCTTTCCGTCGATGACCATCTCCGGCAACGCCGCACCCGGGCAGGCGACGAGCGCCGCGATGGCGGAGATGGCCCGGCTCGCCGCCGATCTTCCCGAGGGGATCGGGTTTGAATGGTCCGGCCTCTCCTTCGAGGAGCAGCAGGGCGCGGGCCAGGTTCCGCTGCTGCTCGGCCTCTCGCTGCTGGTCGTCTTTCTCCTGCTGTCGGCCCTGTACGAGAGCTGGTCGATCCCGATCGCGGTGCTGCTGGTGGTGCCGGTGGGAGTGCTCGGCGCACTGCTGTTCGGGCTGGCGCGCGGGATGGCGATGGATGTCTACTTCAACATCGGCATCATCACGATCATCGGGCTGTCCGCCAAGAACGCCATTCTGATCGTCGAGTTCGCCAAGGAGCTGGAGGAGCAGGGGCGCTCTTTGACGGAGGCGACGCTGGAAGCGGCGCGGCTGCGGTTTCGGCCGATCCTGATGACGTCGCTCGCCTTCATCCTCGGCGTCCTGCCGCTGGTGATCAGCACCGGCGCCGGCGCGGCGGGCCGCAACGCGCTGGGCACGGGCGTGATGGGCGGCATGATCGCGGCCACCGCACTGGGCCTGTTCTTCATTCCGCTGTTCTTCGTCGTGATCCGCAGCCTTTTGACGCGGCGGCGAAATGCCACGCCTCAAACCGATGAGGCGATCGTCCATGCATAGGGCGCTTGCATTGGTTGCGGCGGTGCTCCTGGCGGGGTGTTCGCAGCAGCCCAAATATGTTCGACCCGCTTTGCCGACGGCGCCGGTCTATGCCGCCGACGCCTGGCCGGACAGCGCCGGCCCGCGCGCGGCGGAGGTCGCCTGGCGCAGCTTCTTCGAGGATCCCAGGCTGCAGGCGCTGATTGCGGGGGCGCTTCAGAACAATCGCGATCTTCGGGTTGCCGTGTTGCGGATCGACGAGGCGCGCGGCCAGTATCGCATCCAGCGGGCCGGGCGGCTGCCGACGGTGGACGCGGTCGCAGGGGCGAGCCGGTCGCGTAGCGAGGGGTTCGACGGAAACGGCGCGATTACCGCCAGCCGGTTCGATGTCGGCGCGAGCGTCGCCTCGTTCGAGCTCGACTTTTGGGGGCGGGTACGAAGCCTGACGGAATCGGCGCGCGCCAATTACCTTTCGACGGTATACGGCCAGCGCGCGTTCCAGATCGGCCTCGTTGCCGACGTGGCCGAAGCCTATCTGACGGAGCGGGAACTCGACGCGCGCATCGGGATCGCGGAGCGAACGGTGGAGAGCCGTCGCCGCGCCCTGAAGATAGGGCGGATGCGGTTCGACGCCGGGGTGACCTCCGCGCTCGATTACCGGCAGATCGAAACGCTCCTTACGCAGGCGCAGAGCGAGTCTGCCAGCCTTCAACTTCAACGCGCCGAGATCCGCAATCTGCTGGTCTTCCTGGTCGGTGGATCGTTGCCGGAGGCTCTCCCGGCGGCGCGTCCACTGGGCTTGCAGGGGCTGGTCGAGAATATTTCGCCGGGCCTCCCGTCGGAGCTTCTCACCAACCGCCCCGATATTCTCGAAGCGGAAGAGCGGCTGCGGGCGGCGAACGCGGACGTGGGCGCGGCCCGCGCGGCCTTTTTCCCGCAGATCAGCCTGACGGGAGCCCTGGGCCTGGCCAGCACCGCGCTCGGCGGACTGTTCGGCGGCGACGCGCTGACCTGGAGCTTCGGCGGAAATGCCGCGCTACCGGTATTCGACGGCGGCCGGACTCGCGGGAACCTTGATGTCGCGGTCGCGCGCCGGGGAGTCGCTACGGCGGACTATGAGCGGGTCATCCAGAACGCCTTCCGGGAAGTGTCGGACCGGCTCGATGGCCGCCGCTGGCTTGCCGAGCGCCTGGCCGCCCAGCAGCGCGAGGTTTCCGCACAGCGGGAGCGCGCTGAGCTTGCCGCGCTGCGCTACAGCAACGGGGTCGCCAATTTCCTCGAAGTGCTGGACGCGGAGCGCGAGCTGTTCGGAGCCGAGCAGCAGGTCCTTCTCACCCGCCGCGAGCAGCTGACCAACACGGTCGAGCTGTACGTGGCGCTCGGGGGCGGCCTTGAAAGCGGGCAGTCAACAACCGGGGCGCGGGCCGGTGAGTAGCGTCCCGGCCGCCATCCTGTTTTCAAAGAGTGGAGAAGCGACATGCGGGTGTTTGTAACGGGAGCGACTGGCTACATCGGCGGGGCGGTCGCCCGCGGCCTCATGGCCGACGGTCATGAGGTCGTGGGGCTTGCCCGCTCCGAAGGGTCCGCGGGGCGTATCCAGGACATGGGGGCAACACCGCATTTGGGGGACCTTCGAGATCCGCGAAGTCTTCTGGAAGGTATCAAAACGGCCGATGCCGTGGTGCATGCCGGCTTCGGTCACGACGACTGGTCGCAGATGGACCAGTCCTTCGATCAGGACGCAGCGGCGGTCCACACGATGCTCGACGCGCTGGAGGGATCGGGCCGATCCTTTATCTACACCAGCGGTTCCGGCGTCCTCGGCGACACGGGACCCGCGGCGGCCGACGAGGCGCTTCTCCCGTCGGGCGACGGCGGCGTTCGCCTGCGCGGGGAGCTCGAGCGCATTGTGGTCGACGCCAGCGCAAGAGGCGTGGCGGGGACCGTGCTGCGGCCCGGCCTGGTCTTCGGCGAGACAGGCGGCGGGGTCATGCACATGCTGATCGACATGGCGCGGCGAACGGGTGCGGGCGTCACCGTGGGAGAGGGGCACAATATCTGGTCGGCGGTGCACATCGGTGATCTGGCGCTGGCCTATCGCAAGGCGTTGCTGAAGCACGAGGTTGGGCTGTTCAATATCGCGAATGACGATGCTTTCACCATGCACGATATCGCCAGTGCGATCGGTCGCATGCTCGGGTTCAGCGGCGAGGTGAAGCAGTGGCCCCTCGAGGAGGCAAGATCCGCCATCGGGATGCTCGCCGATGGCCTTGCTTCCAACAAGCGCATCTCGGCCGACAAGGCGCGCAACCTGCTCGACTGGCACCCGGCCGGCCCCACCATCACCGAGGACATCGAGACCGGCTCCTACGCCACGCTTGGGGAGGGTGCCCGTGGCGACGATTGATCCAGCCAACCCGCTCACCACGCTGATCACGGTTCACGAGTGTAAGCCAGAGAACCAACAGGCGCTTGTCGACCTGCTGAGCGAGGCAGCATCCTCGGTTTACGCGAACGCACCCGGGTTCGTGTCGGCCACGATCCACCGGAGCATCGATGGCACGAGGGTTACCAATTATGCTCAATATGAAAGCCGCGAGGCATTCGAGCGTCTCCGCACCAATCCGGCCATCCCCCCATTCGGGGAGCGGGTTCGAACGCTCATCACACGGGCCGAGCCACATCTTTACGAGGTGGTCAGCTCCATCAGCGGCGCGGCGACAGGTGCTTAAGCCGGAGTTCGACCCTCTCGGTTTGTCGCCTGCGACTGCCGACGCGCATGTTCCAGCGGCCGCCGGAACCCGAAAAAAGTGAGCGAAGTCATGCCTTAGCCCGACGATAGATCCGAAAAAATCCAAGCCCATCTACGGCGGCAAGCCCCCCTGCATTTTCGACCGCAGCGGCTCATCGCAAGCGCGGGCATCCGCAAGACCTGAGGAATTCAATGTGACGCACTCCACCTTGAGTATGAAGATCCCGAGCAACGGCACTCAAGTGCATGTGCAATCCACCGGTTCAGGGCCGCCCATCGTGCTGATGCACGGATGGCTCGGCAGTTCATACCACTGGCGCAAGGTCGTCCCGCTCTTGGCTGATCGTTTCCAGGTCATCGTTCCTGACATGCGCGGTTATGGCGAGAGCGCCAGGCCCGACACTGGCTATGACGGTGAGACGCTGGCCGATGACATACAGGGCGTGCTTGAGGCACTCGGACTGTCCCGCCCGATCGTGGTCGGTCATGACATGGGCGCACTCCCGGCATTACTTCTGGCCGCGCGCCCGGCAGTCGCTGCCAGGGGACTCGTTTACATCGACGAGCCGCTGCCGGGTTACAACCTCGACAGGTTCACCGCCTTCACCGATCAGAATCCGTTCGTTTACTGGTGGTTCGCGTTCAACGCTCAGCCTCACCTGCCGGCCATGATGTGGTGAGGTCGCGAGGCCGAACTCGTGGATTATTTCTTGACGGCCATGGTCGCCGACCCGAGCGCGGTCTCGGCGGAGGACAAAGCGGAGTATGTCCGAGGACTTCGCAAGCCCGGCGGACTCGACTCGTCGTTTGGGTGGTATCGCGAGGTGTTGCGCACGGGGCATCAAATTCAGGAGGCGACACGCGAACGCCTAACGGTGCCCGTACTCGCGCTGAATGGGCAATATGGGCATCCCGAGGTCGGCGACCAGATGAAGCTCGTAGCCGACAAGGTGACCAGCGTCACCCTGGAAAGATGCGGGCATTTGTGCGCCGAGGAGCGCCCGGTCGAGGTTGCGGAGGCGATTGCCGCATTCGCCGCGTCGCTCTGAAAGCCACCAAAGCCGTCCAGCAGCCGGTCGATCAGGTCAGGCGCTAGAGTTCCGCTCTTGCGGTCGCCGAACCGATCTTGCGCATTTGAGACCGGGGCAGAAACGAACGCCTTTGGGATTCTCCCGCCGGAGGTGTAAGCCCTCTTATCTGCGACGGGAGCGGCTAATGCCGAATGGTGATCAGGGCCTGACGCTGTCGCGCTTCGCTGCATGCCGCGCGGCGAGGGTTTGAGATGTTCGCGCCCGCCAGCTACCTTGAACATTACACCAAGGGGACGTTCGCGCCACATGTCGCGGAACGGCACCTGGTCTCCCAAAGCGGGGTCTGGATGTTCGACATCGTTCAGCCCGCAGGAGCCTTTCCCGATCCTCCCGTCCCGGAGTTCGTGCTGCAGCGGGACATGAGAGGCGTGCACGCCACGGTCGATTTCGGAGCGGGCCGGTTCACCATGCGTCCGGACCGCCGCTCGATGGTGATAGCCCCGCCGATGGCTGCGTCCGACATCGTGGTGCACGACCCGCACCAGATCCAGACACTTGCCATCCCTACGTCCAAGATCCGCAGCTGGTCGGCGGGAGAAGCTCGGGACGCCGGCATCGCGGATCTGGGGCGGCTGCATTCCACGGGGTTCAAGAACGTCCTGATCGAACAGCTCCTCGACCGCCTTTGGGCCGAAGCGGCCGAGGGAGAGGAGACGGTTCTTCTCCAGACCGAGGCCGTGCTGCTGACGCTCTGGAGCGAGTTGCTGCGCCAGGCGCGCAAGCCGCTCGGCCCGATCGCGCGCGGCGGCCTGGCGCCTTGGCAGGCGCGGCGATGCGTTGAGTATCTCAACGATCACGCCAGCGATAATGTGGGGCTGGAGCAGCTCGCAGCGCTGGTCGGCCTGTCGCCATTCCACTTCGCACGCGCGTTCAAGCAGACGACCGGCGTCCCGCCGCACCGGTATCAGCTCAAGGTGCGCATCGAGAAGGCAAAGGCACTGCTGGAGACCACGGACACGCCGGTGACGCAGATCGCCTTCGAGGTGGGTTATGAAAGCTCCCAGGCGCTGGCGAGGCTGTTCCGACGGGAGGTCGGAGCAAGCCCAAGCGACTACCGGCGACTACGGGGAGCCAGGCGATAATGCGCGCCGACCTGAGCTTCGAGGAGTGGTATGGGGAAGGATCTTTCGCCCCCTATGTCCAGGACCGCAGGCTGGTCGCCTCGATGCCGGTGTGGATGTTCGACATCCGTCAGCCGGCCGGCGACTTCCCCGACCCGCCGCTGGACGAAATGGTGATCATCCAGGATCGCCAGCGAGCACGGGTCGATTGCGATCTCGGGGCCGGACGATTTCGCGCTGAACCTGGCGGGATCGTCGTGGTGCCGTGTCTGTCTGCAACGCAGGTCACCGCCATGAACCCCCACAACATTCGCGTTCTTGGTTTCTCACCACAAAGGCTGGCTGGCTGGGTAGAGACGAACAGCGATGCAGTGGACCTCGGCCATCTGCACGCTTCTTCGTTCATGAACAGCTTTTTTCATCAGCTGCTGGATCGGATCTGGGACGCCGGTTCGGTCGATGAAAACGCGCCGATGCTTTTTGCTGACGCGGCGCTGCTGACGCTGTGGTCGGAGCTGCTTCGGGAGGCGCGCCGGCCAATCAGGGTTTCGTCGAGGGGCGGACTCGCGCCTTGGCAGACACGCCGTTGCACCGAATTTCTCAACGAGCACGCCAGCCAGAATGTCGGGCTCGAAGAACTTGCAGCACTGGTCGGACTTTCTCCGTTCCACTTCGCCCGCGCCTTCAAGCAATCGACCGGCGTCCCGCCGCACCGCTACCAGCTCCAGGTCCGGATCGAGAAAGCGAAAGCCTTGCTCGAGTTGACCGAGGCATCGGTGACCGAGATCGCCTTCGAAGTCGGGTATGAGAGTTCGCAGGCGCTGGCACGGCTGTTTCGGCGGGAAGTGGGGGTCAGCCCGAGCGACTATCGTCGTCATCGAGGCACGGGCCGATCATGAGCGCCGCGTTGAGTTTAGAGCGTTGGCACGCGCAGAGTAACCACGCATCCCGGGGGATTGACCGACAGCCGCCCTGCCATTTGCGGCACGAGTTCAAGGTGAGCGCTGGCGACCGCGTACGAAGGAATATCAGGCTCACATGGCCATGTCGCGGGCGTGCTTCACCCTTCGTTGAAGGCGATCGCGGATGACCGCCCCCGACAGCTATTTCAGCGATCAGACGGCCGCGAACTTTCAAGAACACGTGACCGACCGTCGCATGGTGGCGTCGGACGGCATCTGGATGATCGAGGTCGATCAGCCGCCCGGAGACTTCCCCGATCCGCCGATACCCGAGCTGGTGCTTCACCAGGATCTTGGGGACAGTCGGGCCGAATGCGATTTCGGCGCCGGCCGCTTTGCGTTTCGGCCGGGCCACCTGGGCGTGGTGGCGCCTATGACCGCGACGTCGATCCTGTGC
>DASQNR010000002.1:0-111896 GCA_035644835.1 Allosphingosinicella sp.
CCTCGGCGAGCTGGCGTTCAAGGCCGGGAATCGTACCGTAGGCGAGCTCGCCCGCGCAGGCCAGGTCGCCGGTTCGCTGCGCCTGATCGAGTTCGATGCGCGCGGCGTCGAGCTGCTCCTTGAGCTTGCCTTCCGCGGCGATCTTGCCCTTCTCGCCCTGCCACCGTGTGGTGAGCTCGGACGATTGCTGTTCCAGGTTCGCGAGTTCAGACTCCAGCGCTTGGAGGCGATCCCTCGACGCCTGATCATTTTCCCGGCCGAGCGCCTCGCGCTCGATCTTGAGCTGGATGATGCGGCGGTCGAGGCTCTCGATCTCCTCCGGCTTGGACTCGACCTCCATGCGCAGGCGGCTCGCCGCCTCGTCCATGAGGTCGATCGCCTTGTCGGGCAGGAAGCGGTCGGCGATGTAGCGGTTGGACAACGTCGCGGCGGCGACCAGCGCGCCGTCCGTGATGCGGACGCCGTGGTGCAGCTCATACTTCTCCTTGAGCCCGCGCAGGATGGAAACGGTGTCTTCCACGGTCGGTTCGCCCACGAACACCGGCTGGAAGCGGCGGGCGAGGGCGGCGTCCTTTTCGACATGCTTGCGATACTCGTCGAGCGTGGTGGCGCCGATGCAGTGCAGCTCGCCGCGCGCGAGGGCGGGCTTCAAGAGGTTCGAGGCGTCCATCGCGCCTTCCGATTTGCCCGCGCCGATCAGGGTGTGCATTTCGTCGATGAACAGGAGGATGTCGCCGGCCGCCCCCTTCACTTCGTCGAGCACGCCCTTCAAGCGCTCCTCGAACTCGCCGCGATATTTCGCGCCCGCGATCAGGCTGCCCATGTCGAGCGACATCAGCTTGCGGCCCTTGAGGCTGTCCGGCACGTCGCCGTTGGCGATGCGCAGCGCCAGCCCTTCGGCGATGGCGGTCTTGCCGACGCCCGGCTCGCCGATCAGCACGGGATTGTTCTTGGTGCGCCGGGCGAGGATCTGCACGGTGCGGCGGATTTCCTCGTCGCGGCCGATCACCGGATCGAGCTTGCCGTCGCGGGCCGCCTGGGTGAGGTCGCGGGCGAACTTCTTGAGCGCGTCGTAACGGTCTTCGGCGCCTTGCGTGTCGGCGGTGCGGCCGCCGCGCAACTCGTTGATCGCGGCGTTGAGCGCGTCCGCCTTGACGCCCGCATCGGCCAAGCCCCTGCCGGCATCGGAGGTGGGCGACAGCACCAGCGCGAGCAGCAGCCGCTCGACCGTGACATAGCTGTCGCCGGCTTTCTGCGCGACCTGCTCGGCGGTGCCGAGGACGCGAATGGTCTCGCCGTCGAGACTGGGCGCCTGGGTGGCGCCGGCCCCGGAGACGACAGGGATTTTAGCGAGCGCTTCATCGCACTCGCGCCGGGCCGCGTCGCTGCTGCCGCCGGCGCGGGCGATCAGGCCCGAGGCCATCCCCTGCTCGTCTTCGAGAAGCGCCTTCAACAGGTGGGCAGGCGCGATGCGCTGGTGGTTCATGCGGGCCGCGACAGTCTGCGCCGCCTGCAGGAAACCGCGCGCCCGATCGGTAAATTTCTCAAGGTTCATTGCTGAGCCTCTCCTTTCGGGAGCGGATGTAGTGTTGCATTAGGGCAACACAAGAGGTTCCTTGTGGGTAATCGGCGGCGGCGGCGAAGGGGGCGCGTCGCCGCTTTCCAGCACCTCGTGCTTGTCCTCGTCGAGGTACAGACGGCGGATCAGGACGAGCACGACAATGGTCAGCGGGGTGGCGAGCAGCACGCCGGCGACGCCGAACAGGATGCCCGCGGCGATGATCCCGAAGATGGTCACCGCCGGCGGCAGGTCGACCATCTTGTTCTGCAGCAAAGGCATGACAAGGTTGCCCTGGATCTGCTGCACCGCGACCAGCACGCCCAGCGTCCACAGGCCGGTGTCGGTGCCCTGCCCGAAGCCGAGCACGATGGCGGGAATGCCGGCGACGAGGATGCCGAGATAGGGGACGAATTCGGCCAAGCCCGCGACCAGCCCGATTGCCCAGGCGGCGGGCACGCCGACCAGCCACAGGCCAAGGCCGGTGGCGACGCCCACGAACAGCATGCCGAGCGCCTGGCCCTTGAGCCAATTGCCGAGCGACACGGTGATCGCGTCCAGCGTCTCCGCCGCCTCGGTGCGCGCCCGAGTCGGGATCAGGCGCAGCAGGCCGCCCGCGTAGAGCGTCGGCTGGGCGGCGAGGTAGAGGCCGCCGACCAGCACGATGGCCAAGCCGGAAAGCGCGCCGCCCACGGCCGCCAGCGCGGTGGTGATTCCGTTGACGATCGCCTGGCCGCTCGGCGCGACGCCCTGCGCGCGTTCGAGGATGGCCTCGCCGATGCTGGATTGGGCCATTCGGGTCTGGACGCTTGCCCAGGCGGAGGGGAGGCGGTTGGCGAGTTCGGCGAATTCGGCCTGAAGCGTCGCTCCGAAAAAGGCGAAGGCGCCGCCGATCAGCCCCAGCAGCCCCAGCACGCTGATGCCAAGCGCGACCGCGAACGGCATGCCGGTGCGCCGGCGCAGGGCGTTGGTAATGGTCAAGAGGATCAGCGACACCAGCGAGCAAGCGAAGAGCAGCAGCAGCAGATCGACCAGCACCCACAAAAGATAGGCGGCGGTCAGCGTCGCGATCACCACCACCGTGGCGCGGAACACGCGCCGCTCCAGGGTGTCGCGTACCTGCGGCGCGGGCGCCTCCTCGCGGGTGATCATTTCGGATTGTTCGGCGAAGTTGGACATAAGGTCGCGGCGCTCCGACTGGGTCTCGGCCCCCGCAATGCCTTAGAATGGCGGGGGCGGCAAACCCCTGTTTGCCGCGCCCCCCGACCGATCAGCGCACCTGGCGCTGGGCCTTTTGCGCACCAGGCGCCAGCGTATTGCCGAAGAAGCTGTCCCCGTACCAGCGCGGCGCCTCCGGTGCGTTGGCGATCTCGCTGGCGATCAGATAGTTGATCCGCGCGAACTTGGCGCCCGCATTCCAGTCGAACGGCAGCTTCATGTCGTCCGTCGGCTTGTGGTAATCGGTGGCGAGAAAGCCGGTGAATTTCTCCTGCCCACCATTGGCGAAGCCGGTCATCAGAAACACCGCCGGTATCCCCTCCTGCACGAAGCGGTAATGGTCCGAGCGGGTGAACAGGCCTTCCTGCGGCAGCGGATCGGGAGTGAGCTTGATGCCGATGCGGCCGGCGGCGCGCTCCACGATCGGGCCCATGGTGGAATGCTCGGCCCCGAACGCGATCACATCCTGGAAGTCGTAAAGCAGGACCGGCATGTCGAGATTGACGACGCCGACAACCTTGCCGTCCTTCAGCACCGGGTTGCGGGCGAGATATTGTGCGCCAAGCAGGCCTTTCTCTTCCGCCGTCACCGCCGCGAACAGGATGGGCCGCCTCGGCCGATCGCCGCTTTCCACCATGGCGCGGGCGACCTCCAGCATGGTGGCGATGCCGGTGGCATTGTCCATGGCGCCGTTGTGGATCTTGTCCTCGCCCTCGCCGTGCATGCCGACGCCGTCGAGATGGGCCATCAGCAGCACATATTCACCGGCCAGCGCCGGATCGGAGCCGGGCAGGACGGCCAGCACATTGGGGCTGGTGATCCGCTCCACATCGCTCTCCTGTTCGATGCGGACGGTCTGCTTGAGTGCGAAGCCGCGAGGGCCGGGGCCGGCCCTGGCGGCCTCGGCCCGGACCTGCGCAAAGGAGCGCGGCGCGCCCGCGAACAAGGCGGTCGCGGCTGCCGTGTCGAGCGTCGCGCGGGCGCGAATGCCGGGCGAGGCGCTGTAGGGCTGGTTGTCGGTGCCAAGCCAGGCCAATGCCGGCTCGCCTGCACTTTCCACCAGGCGGGCGAAGGGCCGGCGCGCCGATTCCTCGGCGGAGCGCAGCATGATGATACCGATCGCGCCCTTGGCGGCGGCGATCCGGCGCTTCTCGCTGTTGAGATGGGCGGCGACATCGCTCGGCAGGCCCCTGGGCGAGCCGCCGAACACGGCAACGATCTTGCCGCGCACATCGAGGCCCTTGTAATCGTCGAGGCGCAGGGCTGGGCTTTCCAGGCCGTAACCAGCGAATACCACCGGCGCTTCCACCGCCTCGGCGCCCGCCGTCGGCGACGGGGAGACCAGCACTTCGCGCACCTGGGCGAAGCTGCGGCCGCCGATCGTGACGCGGGCACTTCCCTCCTTGAGGCGGTGCTTGAGAAAGGGCACCTGCTGGTACCAGCCGTTGCCGCCGACCGGCTTGAGGCCGAGACCTTCGAAGCGCGTCGCGACATAGAGGGCGGCCAGGTCGTAGCCGCGGCTGCCCGCGTCGCGGCCCTCGAGCCTGTCGTCGGCAAGGAAGGCGACATGGGAGCGGAAGCGCTCGGCCGTGAAGCTCGGCTCGGCCGCAAGCGCGGCGGTGGTAAAGGCGAGGCTCGCGGCAGCGGCGAAGAGTTTGAAACGCATGGAGTTTCCCGTCTGGGCGTGAAAAGGCAAAGGCGATCTATAGCAGGAGATCGAAGGCCGGGAAGCAGCCGCGATTGCTTGATCCGGCACAGTTGCGCCGCGCCCTCCCGCCTGTATGGTGCCTTGCGATCAAGATTCCGAAAGGATGCCGAATGCGCCGCTTGCTGCTCCCCTTGACCCTCCTCTCGGCGCTGGCTCTGCCCGCCTGCTCGACCGCGCCGGCGGGAGAGACGGCGATGACCGCTTCGGCCGCGCAGTCGGGGGCGGCGCCGGTGGCATCCCTGGTGCGGCAGATCGACATTCCCTATCAGCAATTCACCTTGAACAACGGCCTTCGCGTCATCGTCCATGAGGATCGCAAGGCGCCGGTGGTGGCGGTGTCGGTCTGGTACAATGTCGGCTCCAAGGACGAGCCCAAGGGCAAGACCGGCTTCGCCCACCTGTTCGAGCATTTGATGTTCAACGGGTCGGAAAATGCCGAAGGCGACTATTTCGAGCCCTTGAAGGAAATCGGCGCCACCGATTACAATGGCACCACATGGTTCGACCGGACCAATTATTTCCAGACGGTGCCGCGGCCGGCGCTGGAGCGGGCGCTGTTTCTTGAAAGCGACCGCATGGGCCACCTGCTCGGCGCGGTGACCCAGGAAAAGCTCACCAACCAGATCGGCGTCGTCCAGAACGAGAAGCGTCAGGGCGACAACCAGCCTTACGGCCTCGTCGAATATGCCCAGCTCGAGGCGCTGTTCCCCGAAGGCCACCCCTACCGCCACTCGACGATCGGCTCGATGGCCGATCTCGATTCGGCGAGCCTTGAAGACACCAAGCAGTGGTTCCGCGACAAATACGGCCCCAACAATGCGGTGCTGGTACTGGCGGGCGATGTGTCCGCCGCCGAGGCACGCCCGATGGTGCAGAAATATTTCGGCGATATCCCGCGCGGGCCGGTCAACAATCCCGCCGAAGCGCCGGTGCCGACGCTGGCCGCTCCGAAAACGGAGGTCATGAAGGACCGGGTCGCCAACACCCGCATCTATCGCAGCTGGGCGGTGCCGGGGCTGCTCAGCGACGAGATCGTTCCGCTCGACGTCGCCGCCAGCGTGCTCGGCGGCCTGGCCAGCTCGCGTCTCGACAATGAGCTGGTGCGCAAGGACCAGACCGCCGTGAGCGTCTCCGCCTCCGTGCAGCCGTTCCACCGCGTCAGCCTGTTCGAAGTGCAGGCCAATGTGAAGCCCGGCACCGATTCGGAACTGGTCGCTCGCCGGCTGGACGAGATCATCGCCGAATTCATCCGCACCGGCCCCAGCGACGATGAAGTGCAGCGCGTGGTGATGAGCGATGTCGCGGGCCGTATCCGCGGCCTCGAGCAGGTCGGCGGCTTCGGCGGCAAGGCCGTGGCTTTGGCCGAAGGAGCGCTCTACGCCAACGATCCCGAACATTATAAGAAGCAGCTCCTCGCCTACGCCCGTGTGACGCCCAAGGATGTGCGCGCCGCGATGCAGAAGTGGCTGACTCGCCCGGTCTACGCCCTCAAGGTCGAACCGGGCGAGCGGCCCGCCTACGACGAGGCGGGCGGTTCCAAAGGCGGCGCCGCCAGCCAGCGGCCGCGTTATTACCGCGCGCCCCAGACGGGCGAGCAGCCTTTGGCGCCGCTTCCCTTTACCGGGGAGCAGGCGCAAGGGGCCGGCGCGGCAGCGCAGAGCACGCCCGCTTCCCGGGCGCCCCGGCGTCCGCAGCCGCCGGTCGGCGAAATCGGCAATCTCGATTTCCCCGATGTCGAGCGCGCCACCCTCTCCAACGGCATTTCCATCGTCTACGCCCGGCGCGCCACCGTGCCGGTGGTCCGGATGGCGGTGGAGTTCGATGCGGGCGTCGCCGCCGATCCGGCCACTGCGCTTGGCACCCAGGCGCTGATGCTGAACCTGCTTGAGGAGGGCACGACCACCCGCAATTCCATCGAGATCGCCGAGGAGCAGGAAAGGCTGGGCGCGGATATCGACGTCAGTGCGGGGCTCGACCGCACCGCGATGACAATGGCGGCGCTGACTCCGAACCTCGGGCGCTCGCTTGATCTCCTCGCCGACATCATCCGCAACCCAGCCTTCGCGCCGGCGGAGGTGGAGCGGCTGCGCGCGCAGCAGCTTTCCCGGGTCGCGCAGGAGCTGACTCAGCCTCAAGGGCTTGCCGCACGGACATTGCCGCGGCTGCTCTATGGAGAGGGCCATCCTTACGGCCGCTCGCCCCTCGGAAGTGGCGATCCGGCGTCGCTGCAGCGCGTAACCCGCGACGACCTGATCCGCTTTCACCAGGCATGGATCCGCCCGGACAATGCCACCATCTTCGCGGTCGGCGACTTGCCGCTCGCGGCGCTGGTTCCGCAGCTCGAGGCGCGCTTCGGCAATTGGGCGGCTCCGGCCGCGCCAAAGGGCGTCAAGAATTTCGAAGCACAGACGCCCGCGCCGCGCTCGCGGATCGTATTGGTCAACCGCCCGCAGTCGCCCCAGTCGCTAATCACCGGCGGCGTGGTGCTGCCGGTGCGCGGCACCGAGGACCTGCTGGTGCTGCGCTCGGCCAACGAAGTGCTCGGCGGCGACTTCCTGTCGCGCATCAACATGGACCTGCGCGAGACCAAGGGCTGGTCCTACGGATCGTCAAGCCAGCTCGCCCTGCGCGAGCATCTCGTCCCTTATGTGGTCAACGCGCCGGTCCAGGCCGACCGCACCGGCGACGCCATCCAGGTGCTGATGGACCAGATCAGGGGATTCACCACCAATCGCGGCGTCGAGGCAGTCGAGCTCCAGCGGGTGATCAACGGCAACACCCGCCAGCTCGCCGGCCAGTTCGAGACCTCGGCGGCGGTGCTCGGCGCCCTGCGCTCCAACGCCCTTTACCGGCGCCCAGACAATTATTGGGAAACGATCGCCGAGCGCTATCGCGGCATGACCGCAACCGGCCTCAATCAGGCGGCGCGGCAGGTGATCGACCCGGCGAAGGTCGTCTGGGTCGTCGTCGGCGACGTCGCCACTGTGCGGCCCCAGCTCGGCAAGCTCGGCATGCCGATCGAAGTGATCGATCCCACCGCGCCGGCAGCGGCCGCTCCGGCACCCGGCACGGCCGGCGCGGCCCGGATCGGCGAGCGCGGCGACTGATCGCAACGCTCCCCTCCACGGGAAGGGAGCGGTTTGGCGACGCGCTCGCCGCCGGTCAGCGGCGTTGATGCTCCATCGGGTCCCGGACGCGCCCCGCCCCTGCCGTTGAGGCGGGGATCGGCAGGGGCGGGCTCTACTGTGCCGGGAGCTTCAAGCCGACGCCCCGAACCCGCCGCTATGTGCGCCAGACCGCCGAGTATCCGCCATCAGGCAGGCCGCAGGCGAACCCGCAGCAATCTAGTTCAAAATCGACCGCCCGGATCGAAGCTTTGTTCGATATCCGAACAATCATAGCGAGTTGATTTAAAGAGATGTTCTTTTAAACTATATTGACACATCCAGTTCTCCGGATAAGATGGCGTTGCGTAGGGGGAGTTTCCGCACCCATATTCGAATATTCACCGAGCATTCGGGCGAAGCTTAGGCCGGACTCCGGCGTGACTCCGTGCGCATCGCTTTTTTGCGAGAAGGGGCTACCGGATACCTACACTCACCCTACAACCAGGAGTATCGATATGACCAAGATCATCGAATTGAATGCTCGTGAACTCGACCTCATCGTTGGCGGCGTCATCGAGACCACCACGACCAACCCGATCACCGGCGAGACGGTGACCCGCGATTGCACGGGCAACGTGATCCGCCGCTCGGGCAGCGTCTTCATCTCCCTCTAAACCGGAAACGGTTTGGGGCGGCCGGGACATCCTGGCTGCCTTGGAGGAGCCGCGCCGCTGCCGGCGCGGCTCCTTGCTCTTTGTGCCCCCCAGGGAAGCACAGGGCGCCCGCTCCGAACGAGCCGGTGATCCGACGCTAAGGCCCGAGCAGCCGGGTGACGTGGCCCATCTTGCGCCCGGGACGGCCTTCGCCCTTGCCGTAGAGGTGGAGGTGCGAGGCGCGGTCGGCGAGGATTTCGCGCCATCCCACCACATCCTGACCGAGCAGGTTGCGCATTTCCACCCGCGCCGCGGTGAGGTCGGTGGCGCCGAGCGGCAGCCCGCAGATCGCCCGGATATGGTTTTCGAACTGCGAGGTGCGCGCGCCCTCGATCGTCCAATGGCCGCTATTATGAACTCGAGGCGCCATTTCGTTGAACAGCGGCCCGGCCGGGGTTGCGAAGAATTCCAGCGTCAGCAGCCCGACATGGCCGAGCGCATCGGCGACGCGGCGGGCAAGCGGCTCGGCTTCGGCGATCGCAGCTTCCAGTTCCCCTCCCGCGGGGACGATCGAGCGGGCGAGGATGCCCCCTTCATGGTGGTTGCGGGGAACGGGCCAGGTCACCGTTTCGCCGTCCGCGCCACGGCACAGCAGGATCGAGAATTCGGCGGTGAAGGGCACGAATTCCTCCACGACCGAGGGTAAACCGCGTACCGCCGCCCACGCCGCCTCCGCGTCCTCAAGCGCCATGATCCGCGCCTGCCCCTTGCCGTCATAGCCGAACCGCCGGGTCTTGAGCACGGCGGGAGTGCCTACTTCCCTCAGCGCCGCGTCCAGTTCCTCTTTGCTGGAAGCCGGTGCGAAGCGCGGGGGACGGCCGCCGAGATTGGCGACGAATTCCTTTTCGCTGACCCGGTCCTGCGCGATTTCCAGCGATCGGCGGGACGGAAATAGCGGCGCCTGGGCGGCGAGCGCCCCGAGCGGCCCCGCCGCGATATTTTCAAACTCGTAAGTTGCGACATCGACCCTGTGGCCAAAGCGGGCGAGGGCGGTTTCGTCTGTCCATTCGCCGCGGGTGAAGGCGGCGGAGACTTCGGCTGCGGGGGGCGCCTCGTCGGGCGCGTAGATGTGACAGCGGTAGCCGAGCTGCGCCGCCGCCATCGCCAGCATCCGGCCGAGTTGCCCGCCGCCGACGATGCCGATGGTGGAACCGGGCGGAACGATCATTCCGGGCTTTCGGAAACGCTGTCCGTCTGGCGCTGCCGCCACGCATCGAGGCGCTCGGCCAAGGCATCGTCACCGGTCGCCAGCATCGCCGCGGCGAGCAGGCCTGCATTGATCGCGCCCGCCTTGCCGATCGCAAGCGTGCCGACCGGAATACCGGCGGGCATCTGGACGATGGACAGGAGGCTGTCCATTCCCGACAGGGCTTTTGACTCCACCGGTACGCCGAGCACCGGCAGCCGCGTCAACGCCGCAGTCATGCCCGGAAGGTGCGCCGCGCCGCCGGCGCCCGCGATTATGGCCTTGAGACCGCGCCCGGCGGCACCGCGGGCATAGTCGTAGAGGCGATCGGGCGTACGATGGGCGGAGACGATTCTGGTCTCGTAAGCGACACCGAGCGTGTCCAGCGTCTCGGCGGCGTGGCGCATCGTCTCCCAATCGGAGCGGCTGCCCATGATGATCCCGATGTCGACCATGCCCCCACCTGCCTTCGACGAAGCCACTCCTCTAGCGGCGCCTTTGCCGACTGTTAACCCCCGCCGGGTAAAGCCGCGCCATGAGCGATCAAACCATTATCCGCGCCGCTGCCGCCGCCGATGCCGCAAGCGTCGAATCCTCGGCCGAAAACGCCATTCTGCGCGCCGCCCTCGCCGAAGCGCAAAGGCGCATCGAGGAGTTGGAAGGGCAGGGCGAAGGAGACCGTCTCACCGGCCTTGCCAATGCGCGGCGATTCGCCGCGGCGGTGGAGCGTGTGGCCGGGCTTGCCCAGCGCCATCGCACCCAAGCGGCGATCGTGCTGATCGACCTGCGCGGGCTCGGCGCCATCAACGATGCGCATGGGCGGCTGGCCGGCGACAGCGCCCTCGTTCATGTCGGACGGCTGCTTTCCGGCCTGATCCGGACGACGGATCTGCTCGCCCGCACCGGCGGCAGTGAGTTCGGCCTGCTGCTCGACCATCTCGATGCCGACAGCGCCATCGACACCGCCGAGCGGCTGGCGCACTGCATCGCGGCCAGCCCGCTGGATCTCGGCCATGCCAAAGTGCCGCTGCGGGCAGCCGCGGCTTCGGCGGCGATCCTGCCCGGCGACGCCGCGCCGGAAATCATGATGCGCGCGGCGCGCAACCTGGCCCACGCCCGCGCCGAGGCCTGAAGTTCGGAAAAACGGTAGAGCGAGCCGGGCTAGCCCAGCTTCTCCATCACCTCGTCCGAGACCTCGTAATTGCCCCAAACCGTCTGGATGTCGTCATCGTCTTCCAGCGAGTCGATCAGCTTCATGAGCTGGGGCGCGTCACTGTCGCCGATATCGACCGGCGTCTGCGGACGCCAGGCGAGCTTGGTGCTTTCCGGCTCGCCCAGCGCGGCTTCGAGCGCCTTGGCGACTTCGTGCAGACCGTCCTTGTCCGTCCAGATCTGGTGGACGTCCTCGTCCGTCTCGACATCGTCCGCGCCCGCTTCGATCGCGGCTTCGAGCACCTGGTCCGCGCTGCCCGCCTTGGCGGAATAAGTGATCAGCCCCATCCGGTCGAAGCCATGGCTGACCGAGCCGGAGGCGCCGAGATTGCCGCCATTCTTGGAAAAGATCGTGCGGACATTGGTGGCGGTACGGTTGCGGTTGTCGGTGAGCGCTTCGACGATCAGCGACACGCCGCCCGGGCCGAAGCCTTCGTAGCGCAGCTCCTCGTAATCGGCGGCGTCGCCCATCGAGCTCTTGTCGATCGCCCGCTGGATATTGTCCTTGGGCATCGATTGCGCCTTGGCGGCGAGCACGGCGGCGCGCAGCCGCGGGTTCATGTCCGGATCGGGCGTGCCCATCTTGGCCGCG
This sequence comes from Allosphingosinicella sp., assembly GCA_035644835.1. Classification (GTDB taxonomy): domain Bacteria; phylum Pseudomonadota; class Alphaproteobacteria; order Sphingomonadales; family Sphingomonadaceae; genus Allosphingosinicella. The sequence continues at coordinate 11,295 of DASQNR010000002.1, forward strand.
ACGGTGATTTCGCGCGAAAGCTTGGAAAACATCGCCGAGCGCTTTTTGTCCTGCGCGCCCTTGCGATGCATGATGTTCTTGAATTTGCTGTGGCCGGCCATTCGCCGCTCCTGCCCCGATGCTGTTGTAAGGTCGGGCATTCTCTACGGTCTGCCGGCACGTCCCGCAACCGTGGCCCGCGAGCAGCCCTGTCGCTGCCGGTGGTCCGGCGCAGGCCGAGAGTGCCTGCGCCCGCGCCGCATCACTCTATGCCGAGCGCGGCCTTGTAGGTCTCGAGCAGGGCGTCGGCTTCCTGGCGAGCATGGGCTTCCATCCGTCGCAGGCGGATGATGGTGCGCATCGTCTTGGTGTCGTAGCCGCGCGACTTCGCTTCGAGATAGACGTCCTTTACGTCGTCCGCGATCGCCTTTTTCTCTTCTTCGAGCCGCTCGATGCGCTCGATCAGCAGCCGCAGCTCGTCGGCCGCGACATTTCCTTCCGCCATATACCCTGTCCCCGAATCTTCGAAATTGAAGCGGAGCGTCTAGGGGCTGGCGCGGCCCGGCTCAAGCAGCAGGTTGCGCCCCTCGCGCGCCTGGGTCAGCGCGGCTCGTCGCACAAGGCATGGTAGGCGACCTCGATCACCGTGCCGCCTTCGATCGGCATGGGCCCCTCCGGGCTCGGATATGCCTTTTCTTCGACCAGCGCGCCGTCCGGGCCGTATTTGCGACCGGCATGGGCGGTGATGGTCCGGGCCGGGCATTCTATTTTGAGCAGGTAGCCGATGTCGCCGACATTGGCGCGGTCGGTGTTGAGCAGGCGGAACCATGCCTGGCGCCAGCCGGTGCCACGCGTAACGCTGGCGGCGTCGACCGCAATGCCCTGGCCGGTGCGGGCCGCGCCGAGATTGACCCACAGCGGCGTCGTGGCGGCCGCTGTCGCCGCCGCGGCGCCTGCGGCGGCGGTGGCCGGAGCGGATCCGGGCGAGCCGGGCGACGCCGCGGTCGCCACCGGCGGGGGAACTGCGCAGGCTTCGAGTGCGCTGCGGGTCTTGGGCGCGACATCCGGATCCTCGGCCAGGCCCGCGACATGGAGGAACTCGGGCGTGCCGAGCGCCGCCGGATTGGCGCCGCCCGGCACCAGCCGCCCCGCCAGGTCGGAAAGCTGGCGCAGTTCCCAGACCGAAAGTTTCTCGGTGAGCTGGCGCTCCATGCAGCTTCCCTGGTCTCCCGTGAAGCCGAAGCGGGCGAGTTGCGGGCTGATCAGGGAAGCCTTGGGCTTCCAATAATCGGCGGCATAGCCGGCGCAGCCGGTGAGCAGCAGGAGGGGGAGGAGGGACAAAGCGGAACGCACGGATTTTTCTCCAAAAGCAATTCGCACCATTGTCGCGCGCAGACAGGCCTTTTCACAAGCCCCCGCGAGCGGCAAAGTCGCGCAATGAACATCAAATGGTGCCTGATCCCGCTCCTGCTCGCCGGCTGTGCCCGCAATCCCGCCGAAGAAACCGACGATTCGGCCGCTCGGGAGGCGGCGGAGGAGGCGGCTCTGCAGGCTTCCTTGCCGAAGGGCCTCGATCCGGCCCAGCTTCAGGCGTTGATCGATCGCGCCATGCCGACGGCTCTCCCCGACGCTGCCAAGGCGCAGTATCGCGCGGTGCGCGCCGGCGTGGGCGGCGCCGTGTGCGGAGAGGTGACCACGGGAGGGCCCTTTCGGCCGTTCGTGATAACTCCGGAGGCGGTGGCGGTGGTCGCCCCGGGTCCCGCCATAGCCTTTGACGATCCGTCGGACTTCCTCGCCGACGCCTACATACGCTGGTGCGCCCGCCCCGAGGAATTGAATCGCCTGACCGGGGACCTGGCCCGCGCCGCCGCCACTGCCTCGGCCGCCGAGCCTCCGCCGCCCCCGCCTGCTCCCGATGAGCCGCTTCCGCTGCCGATTGTGCCGGAGGAGCAGGTACCGGCCAAGCGCCCGCCCGCAGAGCCTGCCGCCCGCGAAGCGCCGCCCGCCCCGCCGCGAATCGACAGTTTCTTCAATTCGGTGCAGCGCCAGGGGCAATAAACCCGAATTTTGCAGCTTTTTACGCCGGGCACGCGGTTGGGGGTTGCGCTCCGCTCAAGCGAGGTGAAGCTTGGGCGATGCTTTTGTCAGGAGACACATGATGTTCGCTTCGGTTCTCAGCCTGCTCCTCGCTTCCGCCGCCGTGCAGACCGCCCAGGATCCCGCCGCCGCGCCCGTTGAGGAAACCGAGGTCGAGACCCAGGGGGAAGCGGCGCCGCCGCCGCCCGTCGCGGTTCCGGTTGCCCCGCCGGCACCGGCCGCCGCCGAGGCCGCGGAAGAAGAGGAGGACGATCCCACGATCTGCCGCCGCCGCTCCGTGGAGAATGGCTTCGGCAAGACCAGCTCGCAAAAGGTCTGCAAGCCCAAGTCCGTGTGGGAGGCGCAGCGCAACCGCCGCTGACGCGGTTTTTGCCGCACGGGCGCGCTTGCACTGGGGCAGGGAGCCTTTATGGCCGCTGCCCATGGCCAGCAGCGAAACGACCCCGAGCAAGTTCGTGCCCCGCACCCGCAAAGTGCGGATCCTCGCAACTCTGGGGCCGGCGAGCAACACGCCCGAGATGATCCGCCGGCTCGCTGAAGCCGGCGCCGACGCGTTCCGGATCAACATGAGCCACGGCAACCATGCCGGCCACGCCGAGGTTGTCCGCCACATCCGAGCGCTGGAGCGCGAACTCGACCGGCCGACGACGATCCTCGCCGATCTCCAGGGCCCCAAGCTTCGGGTCGGCGCCTTCGTGGACGGCGGCGCGACGCTGGAAAAAGGCCAGACCTTCGTGTTCGACCGAAGCGGCGTCGACGGCGACAGCAACCGCGCCAACCTACCTCACCGCGAAATCTTCGAAGGGGTGGAGGAAGGCACGCGCCTCCTCATCGACGACGGCAAGATCGTTCAACGCGTGGTCAGCGCCACCGCCGATCGGATCGAGGCGGTGGTCGAGGTCGGCGGCCGGATTTCCAACAACAAGGGCCTCAACGTGCCCGATGTGGTGCTGCCGCTCGCGGCGCTCACCGACAAGGATCGCGCGGATCTCGTCTTCGCGCTCGACCAGGGGGTGGACTGGATCGCCCTGTCGTTCGTGCAGCGTCCGGAGGATGTAGCGGAAGCCCGGCGCCTGATCGCCGGACGCGCGGCGCTGCTCGCCAAGATCGAGAAGCCGGCGGCGATCGACCGGCTGGACGGTATCCTAGAGCTTGCCGACGCGGTGATGGTGGCGCGCGGCGATCTCGGCGTGGAGCTCCCGCCCGAGCAGGTGCCGCCGTTCCAGAAGAAGATCGTCGAAGCGGCGCGCCGCATGGGCCGGCCGGTGGTGGTCGCCACCCAGATGCTGGAGTCGATGGTCACCTCGCCGTCGCCGACCCGCGCCGAAGTCTCCGATGTCGCCACCGCGGTGTATGACGGCGCCGACGCGGTGATGCTGTCGGCGGAGAGCGCCTCGGGCCAGTTTCCCTGCGAAGCGGTGACGATGATGAACCGCATCGCCACCAGCGTGGAGGCCGATCCCAGCCACGGCGCCCGCGTTCACTTCACCGAGACGCTGCCCGATCCCACCACCGCCGACGCCATCGCGCACGCCGTCAACACGATGGTCGGCACCGTGGGCGCGGCGGCGATCGTCTGCTTCACTTCATCCGGCTCCACCGCCCGCCGGCTGTCGCGCGAGCGGCCCGCCGTTCCGATGCTGGTGCTGACCCCGTCCGAGCGGACCGCGCGGCGCATGGGCCTGTTGTGGGGCGCTCATGCGGTGCGCACGCGCGATGTTTCCTCCTTCGAGGAGATGATCGCCAAGGCCAAGCGCATGGCGCTGCGCCACGGCATCGCCAAGGGCGGCCAACGCATCGTGGTCACCGCCGGGGTTCCGTTCGGCACGCCCGGCTCCACCAATGTGATCCATATCGTCCGCCTGGTCGGCGACGAGCTTGAACGCTACCGCGGCAAAAAGGATTAGGTCGCCTTCAACGCTCCATCAGCGCCGGCACCTTGCCCAGCAGCTCGCGGGCCAGGAAGCCGATGCGGCCGACTTCCTCCGACAGCGCCCGCCCCGCCTCGCCGTGCAGGTAGACTCCCCACAAAGTCGCGGTGAGCGGATCGGCCCCCCGCGCGGCAAGCCCGCCGACGATCCCCGCCAGCGTGTCCCCGGATCCCGAAGTTGCCAGCCCCACGCCGCCGCCCTTGAAGCGAAATGCCCGCCCGTCCGGATGGGCGATGAAGCTGTACTGCCCCTTGACCAGAGCCACCGAGCCGAACGCCCCGGCGGCGCGCCGCGCGGCACCGAGTGGGTCGGCCTCCACCTCTTGCGGCTCGCATTCCAGCATTCGCGCCATTTCCCGCGCGTGGGGCAGCAGCACCGTGCCGCCCCTCCAAGCCCGCATCGTCGTCGCCCGCGGGGCCAGCGAGCCGAGTACGGCGGCGTCGAGCACCAGCGGCTTGTCGAGGCACGCCTCCAGGAAGGCATCGAGCAGGCGCTCCAGCGGCGGCCCATGCTGCAGGCCCGATCCCATCACGATCGCCTGGGCGTCCTTGGCGAAGTCGATCAGCGGCGCGACCGCGCTCGCCGCAAGGCAGCCCTCGTCCGTCTCCTCCAGCCCCACCACCCGCGCTTCGGGAATGGCGATGCCGAGGTGCAAGGCAATGCTCGCGGCGGTCGCGATCTGGAGCTTGCCCGCGCCTGCGCGCAGCGCCGCCACCGCCGCCAGATAGGCTGCGCCGGACAGCTCCCGGCTTCCGGCGATGAGCAGGATGCGGCCGCGATCTTCCTTGTCGCCATCGTCCGAATGGTGGGGGAGGGGGAAGCGGTCGAGCAAGGCCCGGTCGAGCGCTTCGACCCCCGCCGGCAAGGGCGCGCTCATCGCGCCGCCACCATTGCGTCGGGCTCGGAGGTGACCGGCGCCTGCTCCTCGATCAGCGGCGCTGCGAAATTGTAGCGTGCCAGAGCCGGCACGCAGCTCTTGTCGTCGTCCGGCTGGAAATCATACTCGCACACCCCGCAGTTGATCACATCGCCCTCCTTGTCGATGTCCAGGATCTGGGCCTCGTCCATCTCCTCCAGAATGTAGCGCAAGCACAACACCACCACCTGGTGGCAGACGATCAGCACCCGCCGATCGGCATGGTGGAGGCTTACCGTGTCGAGCGCGCTTCGCAGGCGCAGGATCACATCGGCCCAGCTCTCGCCACCGGGAGGGCGGTGGTAGAATTTGCCGAGCAAGGTGCGCTGCTCGGCCTGGTCCGGATATTTTTCGCGCACGCCCGCGGTGGTGAGCCGGTCCCACAGGCCGAACTCCCGCTCGCGCAGCCGCTCGTCGACGATCGGCTGGCGCGCTTCTTCGGTGACGCCTCCGGCCTGGCAGATCGCCTTCGCCGTCTGCCGGGCGCGGGTGTAGGGGGAGACGAGCACCACTTCGGGGCGCTCCTCTTCGGGCTGGGCGGCGAACCAGCGGCCGAGCGCGTCAGCCTGGCGGTGGCCAAGCTCGCTCAGCGGCACATCCACATCACGCATGTCGATATCGATCGTCCCGAGGCCTGCGGCATCGGCGGCGTCGCGTGCCACGTTGCCGGCGCTCTGTCCGTGCCGGACGATCCACAATTTACTGGGCCACCTCTGTCTCATGCGCCGAACAAAGCGTGAGGGCGGTAAGGGTTGCGTCCCGGCGGCGTGGAGACCCCCGGCCTCGCCCAGCGTCCTGCTATCCTAAGCCGTCACCCCGGACGTGATCCGGGGTCCAGTTCTCCATCGGCACAGCGACCAACCAGCTGGACCCCGGATCAAGTCCGGGGTGACGAACCTGTTATAGCAATCCCTCTTCCAACAGCCGCTGCCTCAGCCCGGCCGCGTCCGTGAACAGATGCGCCCGCATGCCCACCGCCGCCGCGCCTTCGACGTTGATCAGGCGGTCATCGATGAACAGGGCCTCCTCCGGCTTCAGGCCGAAGCGGTCCAGCGCCAGATGGTAGATCGCCGGATCGGGCTTGAGCAGCTTCTCCGTGCCGGAGACGACGATGTCGCGGAAGCGCTGGAAGAAATGCTCCTCGCGCGCCCGGAATGGCGCCCAGAAATCGGCGGAAAAATTGGTGATGCCGAACAACGGTACGCCGCGCGCGTCGAGCTGTTCCACCAAGGCGTGCACACCCGGCACGGGATCGGTGATCGTCTCACCGAAGCGGTCGCCCCAGGCTGCGATATGCTCGGCATAATTGGGAAATCTGCCGGACAGCTCGTCCGCGGATTCGCGGAAGGAGCGTCCGCCGTCCAGCGTGTCGTGCCATTGCCACAGCCCGATATCGTCGATGAAGCGCACGCGCGCATCGTCTTCCGGAATCTGCCGGGCAAGAAAGCTCTGGGGGTCCCAGCCGTAGAGGACATTGCCGACGTCGAAGACGGCGGCGGTCGCGGGCAAAGGGGCTTAGCCCTGGCGCGCTTTGAAGCGGCGGTTCGTCTTGTTGATGACGTAGGTGCGGCCCCGGCGGCGGATCACGCGGCAGTCGCGGTGGCGCGACTTGAGGGATTTCAGCGAGTTGCGGATCTTCATGGCCTAAAGGACCTTGCCTGTTCTGATTCAAATTGCTGGAAAATGAGGCGCTCCCCTATGGCGGACGGGCGCCCAAGTCAAGGCTTTGGGCCGCGCATGCCCAGCAGCCAGACCGCCAGGAGGCCCCCTGCCAGGAGCAAAGCCGGCCCGCCCAGCGCGAACGCCAGCGCCAAGTGGGATAAAGCCAGCGCCGTCTCCACCGGCGCGGCCGAAGCCGGATCGGAAAGCCCGGCGGCGAGGAGGGGCTGGAGCCGGTCCATGGCCGCCTCCGCCTCGCCCCGCGCCTGGAAGAAGCGGTTCGCCCAGAAGCCGGCCCACCCCGCCGCCGCCGCAAACAGCGCAAAGGCAAGGAGCAGGCGGCGGGGGCGAGTCATTCCGCCGGCCGGTTCTCCGCCAGGTGCCGCTCCCAGGCGAGGGCGTGGCTGACGATGGTGTCGAGGTCGTCGAGCTGCGGCCGCCAGGGCAAAGTCTCCACGATCTTGCCATTGTCGGCGACCAGCGCGTCGGGATCGCCGGCGCGGCGCGCCTCCATCTTGCGCTCCACATTCATGTTGGTCACCCGGTCCACCGCGTCGAGCACTTCCAGCACCGAGAAGCCGCGGCCGTAGCCGCAATTCATGATGTGGCTCGCCTCCGGATCGCCGATCAGCTTCTCCAGAGCATGGACATGGGCATCGGCAAGGTCGCTGACATGGATATAGTCGCGCACGCCCGTGCCGTCCGCGGTCCCGTAATCGGTGCCGAAAACCGAGACGTGGCTGCGCTTGCCGATCGCCGCTTCCACCGCGACCTTGATGAGGTGGGTGGCACCGGCCGTGGACTGGCCCGACCGGCCCTGGGGATCGGCGCCCGCGACATTGAAATAGCGCAGTGCGCAAAAGTTCATCGGATGGGCAAAGGCTGTGTCGGCCAGCATCCGCTCGGTCATCAGCTTCGACCACCCGTAAGGGTTAATCGGCTGGGTGCGCTGGTCCTCGCGCACCGGTACCTGATCGGGAATGCCGTAGGTGGCGGCGGTGGAGGAGAAGATGAAATGCTTCACGCCGCCCGTCACCGCGCTTTCGATCAATGCGCGGCTGCGGACGGTGTTGTTGTCGTAATATTTGAGCGGGTTCTCGACGCTCTCGGGCACCACCACCGATCCCGCGAAGTGGATGATGGCGTTGATGCGATGCTCTGCGATCAGCCGCGCGACCAGTTCGCTATCGGCAATGTCGCCCTTGGCGAACACCGCGCCTTTGGGCACCGCCCATTCGAAGCCGGTGACGAGGTTGTCGATCACCACCACCGGCCAGCCGGCGTCGAGCAAGGCCAGCACCGCGTGGCTGCCGATATAGCCGGCGCCGCCCGTCACCAGCACCGGCACTTTTTCAACCTTGCTCGTCATCGACACTCCTTCGGTGGGAACCCTTTGCAGCGAATAAGCGCTGTCGGGTCGTTACAGGCCTGTATGAACCAGCCGATAGACGAGGAGGTTTCGCGATGAAATCAGCTTTCTTGAAGGGCGGCGGGATAGCGCTTGCGCTCCTCCTCTCCGGCTGCGCGACCCGCGGCGGCGATGCCGGGACCCTGGCGGGCGGGGCCGAAGTCGCCCGCTTCCACCTCGGCGAACAGACCATCGCCCGCAGCCAGATCGCGATCGAGCCGTTCGACCGTGCCGATGCCAGCCGCCCCGAATATGCCGCTAGCGCCTCCGCGGTGGCACGCGAACTCGGCCGGCTCGGCTGGACGGTGGTGGATGCCGCCCGCAACTCCGAACAGATCGCGCTGATCGACGTCTCGCAAGGCAGCCGCGAGGCGATTGCCGCGCAGACCGCCGCCCGCATCGGCCCGAACTTGCGGCCGGACGTCGCCGCCGGCGCCTCGGCCAACCGCACCGCCACTCTTCTGGAAGTGCGCATCCGCCGTCGCTCCGACGCCAGCGTCTTCTGGGAAGGCCGCGCCGTCACCGAGGCCGCGACCGGCAGCCCCGAGGCGTCGGCGACGGCGGCGGTGGACCGGCTGGCGAGCGCATTGTTTCGGGACTTCCCCGGCGAGTCGGGCCGCACTATCAGGGTGAGATGACCCTTTCCATTTCGTCCGCCTTCGACGGCGGCAACATTCGCCTTGTCGCTATCGACGGACGTCGCGTCGACCTGGAGATCCTGCCCGATCACCAGTCGGAATTTTATCAATGGTTCTCTTTCCGCCTGTCCGGCGCGGCCAGGCAGGAGGTGGAATTGCGCATCCTCAACTGCGCCGGCGCCGCCTATCCCTTGGGCTGGGAGAATTACCGCGCCTGCATGTCCTACGACCGAGAGGAGTGGGTGCGCGTCGCCGAGACCAGCTACGAAGGCGGCATCCTCACCATCCGAGTGACGCCGGAGGCGGACAGCGCCTGGTTTGCTTATTTCGCGCCCTTCACCATGGAGATGCACCACAATCTCGTCGCCGCGGCGGCCTCGCATCCGGCGGTGACCCACCGCTCGCTGGGCCAGAGCCTGGACGGGCAGGAGATCGACTATCTCAGGGTCGGCGAGGGTCCGCTCCAGGTGTGGCTCTACGGGCGCCAGCATCCCGGCGAGACGATGGCCGAATGGTGGATGGACGGGGCGCTCGAGCGGCTGACCGACGATGCCGATCCGGTCGCGCGGCGGCTGCGCGAGCGCGCCACCTTCCACATCGTCCCCAACATGAACCCCGATGGATCGCGCCGTGGGCACCTGCGCACCAATGCGGTCGGCACCAATCTGAACCGCGAGTGGCACGCGCCGAGCGCCGAGCGCAGCCCGGAGGTCCTGTGGGTTCGCAACGAGATGGACCGCACCGGCGTCGATTTTGCCATCGATGCCCATGGCGACGAGGCAATCCCGGCCAATTTCCTCGCCGGCTTCGAAGGCATCCCGAGCTGGACGGAAAAGCAGCAGGGCCTGTTCGACCGCTTCAGCGACGAGCTGGTCCGCGCCACGCCTGATTTCCAGACACGGCTCGGCTATGAGATTGCCAAGCCCGGCGAGGCCAACCTTTCCATGTCCACCGCCCAGCTCGCCGAACGCTACGGCGCGGTGGCGATGACGCTGGAAATGCCGTTCAAGGACAATGACGACCTGCCCGATCCGCTCCACGGCTGGTCGCCGGAGCGCAGCCGCCACCTCGCGCGCGCCTGCCTTGATGCGCTCCACGCGATTATCGACGAACTTCCCATCGGAAAGCGCTAAAAACGATGCCCACCCTTGTCCTCATCCGCCACGGCCAGTCGACGTGGAATCTGGAAAACCGCTTCACCGGCTGGTGGGATGTCGAAGTCACCGAAAAGGGCGTTGGCGAGGCGCGCGCCGCCGGGCGGCTGATGAAGGACAAGGGGCTCGATTTCGACCTCTGCTTCACCAGCCTGCAAAGCCGCGCCATCAAGACGCTCAACCTCGCTTTGGAAGAGATGGGGCGGCTGTGGCTGCCGGTGGAGAAGAACTGGCAGCTCAACGAGCGCCATTATGGCGGCCTCACCGGCCTCAACAAGGCGGAGACCGCCGCGCGCCACGGCGACGAACAGGTCAAGATCTGGCGCCGCTCCTTCGACACCCCGCCGCCGCCGATGGAGGAGGGGAGCGAATACGACCTGTCCGCCGACCGCCGCTATGCCGGGATCGCCATCCCCAAGGCGGAGAGCCTCAAGGACACGATCGCGCGCGTCCTGCCTTATTGGGAGGGCCGCATCGCGCCTGCGCTGCGGGCGGGTGAGCGGCTGCTGATCTCCGCCCACGGCAATTCGCTGCGGGCGCTGGTGAAGCACCTCTCGGCGATCCCGGACGATGAGATTACCGGGCTGGAAATCCCCACCGGGCAGCCGATCGTCTACGAGCTCGCGGATGATCTTTCGGCCACCGACCGTTATTATCTGAGCGAGCGTTGACTGGCCCGCGCCCTGCGGCAGGGGCGGGGGCGGCCTCGTGATCATCGCCGGCTTCGATCCGGGCCTTGGCTGCACCGGCTGGGGGATGATCCGGGCGGACGGCAACCGCTTGTCCCACATCGCCAATGGGCAGGTCCGCACCGACCCGAAAATGCCGCTGCCGGCACGGCTGGTGGCGCTGTATGGGGCGCTCGTTGCGATCCTCGATACCCATGCTCCTCAAGCCGCATCGGTGGAGGAAGTGTTCGTGAACGACAATCCACAGTCGACGCTGAAGCTCGGCCAGGCGCGGGGGGTCATCCTGCTCGCGGTGGCGCAGAAACAGCTGATCATCGGTGAATATGCCGCGCGGCTCGTGAAGAAATCGGTGGTCGGCACCGGCGGCGCGGAGAAGGTCCAGGTTCACGCCATGGTTCAGCGCCTGCTTCCCGGCACGAAGATTGCGGGCGCCGACGCCGCCGATGCGCTCGCGGTTGCCATCACCCACGCGCATTACTTGGCGAGTGCCCGCGCACTGGGCCCGCGCGCGGCATGATTGCCAAGCTCAAGGGCCTGCTCGACAGCTTCACCGCCGACCACGCGGTGGTCGATGTCGGCGGCGTCGGCTACCTCGTCTTCGCCTCCACCCGCACCCTCTCCGCCCTTGGGCCGATCGGCGGAGAGATCGTAATCCACACGGTGATGCAGGTCAGCCAGGACGACATCCGCCTGATCGGCTTTTCGAGCGGCGGGGAGCGGGACTGGTTCCGCCTCTTGACCTCCGTACAGGGCGTCGGCGCCCGCGTCGCCCTTGCCATCCTCTCGGCCTTGTCGGTGGACGAACTCCACCGCGCCGTCGCCTCCGGCGACCACGTCATGATCGCCCGCTCCCAGGGCGTCGGCCCCAAGCTCGCCCAGCGCATCGTCAACGAGCTGAAGGACAAAGCCGGCTCCGTCGCGCTCGGCGGCGGCGGGGCGGCTCCGGCTGCGCCCAGGGCCGGCAGCTTCGCCGCCGACGCCGCCTCCGCACTCGCCAATCTCGGCTTCCGCCCCGCCGAAGCGGTGGCCGCGGTGGCGCGCGCCGAGGAGGAGCTTGGGCCGGACGCCACCCTCGACGCCCTGGTCCGCACCGCCCTCAAGAAAGCCGCGCGCTAGCCCTCGACAGGGGAGGCCCTTGCGCTAAAGCTTGGTGCCGTGGAGCAGGATCGCATCCTCGACGCCGCCCGCCGCCCCGAGGATCTCGACGCGGCGCTCCGGCCCAAGACGTTGGACGAGTTCGTCGGCCAGAAGGCGGCGCGCGACAATCTGCGTGTCTTCATCCAGGCCGCCAGGAAGCGCGGTGATGCCCTCGACCACGTGCTCTTCTTCGGCCCGCCCGGCCTCGGCAAGACCACGCTCGCCCAGATCATCGCCCGCGAACTCGGCGTCGGCTTCCGCGCCACTTCCGGCCCCGTGATCGCCAAATCGGGCGACCTCGCCGCCCTCCTCACCAATCTCGAGGACGGCGATGTCTTGTTCATCGACGAGATCCACCGCCTCAGCCCCGCCGTCGAGGAGATCCTCTACCCCGCCATGGAGGACCGCGCCCTCGACCTGATGATCGGCGAAGGTCCCTCCGCCCGATCGGTGCGGATCGATCTCCCGAAGTTCACCCTGGTCGGCGCCACCACCCGCCAGGGCCTGATCACCACGCCCTTGCGCGACCGCTTCGGCATTCCCGTCCGCCTCGCTTTCTACTCCGTCGAAGAACTCGAGCAGGTGGTGCGCCGCGCCTCGCGCCTGCTTGGCATGGCGATCACCGCCGACGGCGCCCACGAAGTCGCGCGCCGCTCCCGGGGCACGCCGCGCATTGCCGGGCGGCTGCTGCGCCGGGTGCGGGATTTCGCCCAGGACGCGGGCGCTCCGGAAGTCGACGCCCAAGTCGCCGACGGCGCCCTCAACCGCATGGAGGTCGACCAGCTCGGTCTCGATGCAATGGACCGGCGCTACCTGCTGATGATTGCCGACATCTATCGCGGCGGCCCGGTCGGCGTCGAAACCCTCGCCGCCGGCCTGTCGGAACCGCGCGACACGATCGAGGAAGTGATCGAGCCCTACCTTATCCAGCTCGGCCTCGTCGCTCGCACCGCCCGCGGCCGCTGCCTCACCGGCCGGGCCTGGACCCATCTCGGCCTGCCGCCGCCCAAAACGGCGCAGGATGGCTTGTTCGACTGATCATGCAGGGGGGAAACTATGATCCACAAGACTCTGGCCGGCCTCGCGCTCGCGCTGGCCGCTCCGGCCGCGGCGCAGGAGGTGGCGGACGCGCCGATCAATTACGCGCCCACGGGCAACTGGCTGTGCTTCCCCGGCAAGCCCGATCCCTGCAGCCGGATCATCGAAACAACCGCGCTCAACCCCAACGGCTACGGCTCGGTCGGCAAGATCGAACCGGCCGAACTACCCCCCCCGGATGTCGACTGCTTCTATGTCTACCCCACCGTCTCCCGCGACCCGGGCGCCAACAGCGACTTGGAAATGGGGCCTGAGGAGCAGGCGGTCGCCCATGTCCAGTTCGCCCGTTTCTCGAGCGTGTGCCGCACCTTCGCGCCTAAATACCGTCAGGCGACGCTGACCGCCTTGCTCGCCGGCATGACCGGCACCGGCAATCCGGTCCGCAGCCTCGGCCTCGCCTACCAGGATGTGGTGGCCGCCTGGCGCCACTATCTCAAACACCATAACAAGGGCCGCCCCTTTGTCCTCGTCGGCCACAGCCAGGGCACCATCCACCTCTCCCAGCTCCTCGCCCGCGAGATCGAGGGCAAGCCCGAAGCCGCGCGCATGCTTTCCGCCCTTCTGATCGGCTTCAACATCGAGGTGCCGGAGGGGAAGACGGTCGGCGGCACCTTCCAGAAGACGCCGCTCTGCACCCGGCTGGGGGAGACCGGCTGCGTCGTCACCTATGTCTCTTACCGTGCCACCAACCCGCCGCCGCCCGGCGCCCTGTTCGGCCGCGCAACCCGACCCGGTATGACGGTCGGCTGCACCAATCCGGCGCGGCTGGTGCGCGGCTCGGCGCCGCTCGACAGCTATTGGTATGCCGGCCCCGCCGTCACCGCCACCGACAACCCGATACAGTGGTCGAGCCAGGGCACGCCGCCCACGCCCTTCCTGCGCACCGAAGGCCTTGCGTCGGCCGCCTGCGTCAACCGCGGCAATGTCGGCTATCTGGCGGTGACGGTGAACGCCGATCCTTCCGACGCCCGCACCGATCGCATTCCCGGCGATGTTGTCGTGGCCGGCAGGTTCCAGCCCGGCTGGGGGCTGCACGTGGCCGACATGAACCTGGCGCAGGGCGACCTTATCGCCCTGGTGGAAGCGCAGGCGCAGGCCCTTCGCAAGCGCCGCCGGCGTTAGCGGCGGCGGCCGGGCTCCCCGCCGCAGCGGCCATGGTCCGGCTCGCGCTTGTTCTTCTCGGCACGCCGGTCTTCGCGGCCGATACATTCTTCATATTCGCGGATCTGCCGCCCCCGCTTCTGGTCCGCCTCCGATTGGCTGACGGTTGCCGCATCGACCGCCGCCGATGCCGCCTTGACCGGCAGAGTGACGATGTCGAGCGCCGTCTTGGCGACGCAGCCGGGCAGGAGCAGGAGGGCAAGCGGAAGCAACAGGCGGCGCATAACGGGTCTCCGGGGGGAGCGGGGTGGGGGAGCGAGCCTTCCCCCTCTCCCGCTTTTCGCGGGAGAGGGTTGGGGTGAGGGTCTTACTGACTCCATGGCACAGACCCTCACCCTCCCACCCTTCGGGCGGGCCCCTCCCTCTCCCGTACTGACGGGAGAGGGGGTCGAGGGTCGCTCTCGCAGAAAGGGATTGAGGTGAAGCGGCGGGGCGGCGATCCTGGCGCGCGGCCGATGATCGCCGCCTGAACGCTTCATTTGCCTTTTCGCAGCGTCGGGGCGGCGAGGTCGAGCTGGGCGGCGGGAATCACTTCGACGTTGGAACGGATCGTCTTGAGCTTGTCCAGGAACTTGGACGCATCGCCGACGATCACCACGCTGGCCTTTTCCGCAGCCGCCAGCCGTGCCGCAGCGGCCGATGCCGCGGCCGGAGTGACCGCTTCCATCTGCTGCGCCACCCGCGTCACCTCCGAGGCGGGAATGCCCTGTTGGGCAAAGCCTGCCAGCGTCGCCGCAAGGCCGCCGCTGGTTTCCACCTGCCGGTTGTAATTGCCGGTCAGAAAGGCGATCCGCTTGGCGATGGCATCCGCTTCCAGCGGCTCGCGCGCCAGCCGGTCGAGTTCGTTCAAAAGAATCTGCGCCACATCGGCGGCGCTTTCATTCTTGGTCTGGGACGAGGCGGTGAGCAGGCCGGCGTCCATGCGGTTGGCGATATTGCTGTTGGCGCCATAGCTCAGCGCCCTTTTCACCCGCACTTCCTGAAACAGGCGTCCGCTCGACCCGGAACCAAGCACTGCATTGGCGACATTCAGGTTGTAATAAGCCGGGTCGGCCCGCGGGATGGCACGCACCGCCGCCACCACCGCCGCCTGCCCGGCACCCGGCAAGTCGATCACAACCGTGCGCACCGGCTCGGCGACCCCGCCGCGCTGTGCGGGAAGAGCCGGGGCCACGCCGTTGCCGCGCCAGCCGGAAAAAAGGTTGGCGGCAAGCGCATTGGCCCGGGCCGTCTCGACGCCGCCGGCGATGACCAGGGTGCTGTTGGCCGGGTGCCACCAGCGGCGGTGATGCGCGGCTAGATCGTCGCGGCCGATCGCGGCGAGCGAGGCCGGCGTGCCGTTGGGCAGCGTACCGTAAGGCGCGGGGCCGTACAGCAACGGCTGCACTACCATCTGGGCGATGCTGCCCGGATCGCGCATGGCGATGGAAAGCGCATCCAGCGCACGCTTGCGGTGGCGCTCCACCTCGTCGGCGGGGAACGTCGCATTCTGCGTCATGTCTGCGAGTATGCGGCCCGCCGCTTCGAGATTGGCGGCCGGCGCAGCCACCGACAGAAAGGCTCCGTCAGGACCCGCGCCGCTGTTCAGCGATGCGCCCAGCGACTCCAGCTCTGCGGCAATCTGCTGCGCGCTGCGCGTGGCGGTGCCTTTGGTGGCGAGATCGGCGGCCATGGCGGCAAGGCCGGCACGCTCCCGCGGATCGGTCGACGCGCCGCCCTTCACCACCAAAGTCATGGTTGCGATCGGCACCGTGCCCGTCTTTGCCGTGACCACGCTGAGGCCGGTCGGCAGCCGCGTTTCGCTGATCACCGGCGGCGTCACCCGGACGGCGGCGCCGGGGGCGGGGGGCTGCTGGCGCTCGGCATCGGAGGCATGCTGGATCGGCGCCCGCGCGGCCGGCGGCACCGACTTGAAGGTCGGCAGCGGCACCGGGTTGCGCCACGCCTCGGCCGACACCTGCGCCGGCTTCTGCGCTTCGTTCATGTAACGGAAGTCGAGCCGTGCATTAGGCATCAGATACAGGCGGGCGACCCGCTGCACATCGGCCGCCGTCACGCGGCCGATCGCTGCCAGCCGCGCGTCGGCGGCTCGCGGATCGCCGGTGCGCACCAGCGCCTCGCCAAGTTCAAAGGCGCGGCCGTTGAACGTCTCGCGCCCGCGCAGGGCGCCGGCTGCGATTTCGGTCTTGGCCTCGGCCAGCTCCCCGGCGGTCACCGGCGCGTCGCGCAGCCTGGCGATCTCGGCGGCCAGCGCCGCTTGCACTTCCTCCACGGACTTGCCGCCGGCAAGGATCGCCGACGGCGCGTAATAGCCCTGCTCCTCGACATCGGAAAATTCGCTCGACACCTGCGTGGCCAGACCGCGCTGATAGATCAGCGCCTTGTAGAGGCGGGAGCTGTCGCCCTGGGTGAGGATCGCGTCGAGTACCGCCAGCGGCGCCATGTCGGCATGCGCCGACCCGGGGATCCGCCAGCTCGATCCGACCACCGGCAGGGGCACGTTGGGCGCATACATGGAGACGCTGCGCGGGCTGGTGCGCGGCGCATCGCGCTCGGATATGACCAGCGAGGTTTTGGTGGCGCGCGGCGCGATGCCGGCGAAATATTTGTCGACCCACCGCTGGAGCTGCGCTTCGTCGAAATTGCCCGACACGATCAGGGTCGCCGTGTCCGGCCCGTAATAAGCCTCGTGAAAAGCGCGGGCATCCTCCAGCGTCGCCGAGTCGAGATCCTCGATGCTGCCGATGCCGGGGCGGCGGTGCGGCATCATGTCCCAGCTATTCTCGTTGAGGAGGAAGCGGAGCCGTCCGTAAGGTGGGGCGAGCACGCGCTGGCGAAGCTCCTCCTTCACGACATTGCGCTCGGTCTCGAACACCTGCGCGTCGATCACCGGCAGCGCCATGCGCTCGGCATGGGTCCACAGCATGGTCTCGAGGTAACGGGCCGGGACGATCTCGTAATAATTGGTGCGATCGTACCAGACCGAGGCGTTGCGCACGCCGCCCACGTCCTCGACCAGGCTGTTGATCATGTTGAACGGCATGTTGCGCGTCTTGCGCGACAGGATGTGCTCGAACAGGTGCGCAAAGCCGGAGCGGCCCGCCGGATCGTGCTTGGAGCCGACTTCGTACCAGACGGAGGCGACTACGTTGGGCGTCGTGGTGTCGCGCATCGAGATGACGCGAAGGCCGTTGGCCAGGCGCCGCTCCTTGAACTGAAGCGGCGGCACCGTAACTTTCGCCGACGCCGCGGCAGGGCCCGACGCTTTACGCCCCTGCGCATTTGCCGCCTGCGCGGCCGACGCCATCGCGCCCGCTGCCGCCACTGCCAGCAAAGCCGCCTTCAACGCCCGCCGATACGCCATCGCTTGCTCCTGTTTTTACCGATCCTGTTGCCGGGATAAGACAGGTGACGGCCATTCGCCAGCCTCTCCGGCACAGGTGTTGGCCGTGATCGTGAATCCGCATATGATGGCCGTCCGCATCATCCCGGGGGGGAAGAATGGATATCGTCGATCTCGATTATTACCGCGAGCGGATTGCCTCGGAGGAGATCGCCGCCGCAAGGGCTCGCCATCCGGCCGCGGCGGAAAGCCACCGCCTGCTGGCCCAGGAATATGCCAGCCTGATCGTGGCCAACGATCTTGAGGCAATTCGCGCCGCCGAGTGAACGCGGGCATGGGGCTGGGCGTTGGCGACGCCATGGAGCTTGCCGCCACCGGTCTCGTCGCCCTGCTGTTCGCGTTCGTTCACCTCGGCGGCGAGCGGCTCCATTTTCTGCATTCGGTGCCGCGCAGCCTGTGGCTTTCCGCAGCCGGCGGAGTGTCCGTCGCTTATGTGTTCGTGCACATCCTGCCCGATCTTGCCCATCACCAGCAGCGGGTCGAGGAAATGGGGCTGCTGGCCAGCGTGGAACGGCAGGTTTGGCTGATCGCGCTGGCGGGGCTGGCCGCATTCCACGGGCTGGAACGGCTGGTCCGCCGCCGCCGCCGTACCGAGGAGGATGAAGGCGACGAAGTCTTCTGGCTTCATCTCGGCGCTTTTGCCCTCTACAATCTCCTGATCGGCTACCTGCTCCTGCACCGCGAAGAGGGCAGTGGGCTCGGGCTCCTTTTCTACGCGGTGGCAATGGGCCTCCATTTTCTCGTCAACGACCAGGGCCTGCGCGAGCATCACGGCCAGGCCTATCGCCGCGCGCGCTGGCTGCTGGCCGCCGCGCCGCTCGCGGGCTGGGCTTTGGGCGCTGCCATCCACTTGCCGCCGCTCGCCGTCACCGCCCTGTTCGCCTTCGTTGCCGGCGGGGTGATCCTGAACGTGCTGAAGGAAGAGCTTCCTGAGGATCGCGACAGCCGATTTCGGGCCTTTGCCGGCGGCGCAGCCGGTTATGCGGCGTTGCTGCTCCTTGCCGGTTGATCTTGCGGTGTTTTCGCCGCCGATTTGCAAAATCGCGCCCAAGCGCCTATCTGAAGGGCTGCTACTAGTCGCAATTGGACGGTCTTCGGCGCTTTGCGGCTCCTTATCCCCTCTCTCGCCTCTCCTAGCACCGGGGGGCCGAATGGCGGCCCGCCATTGAAAGGGAATAAGTTTCCATGACTACCGGAACCGTAAAGTTCTTCAATGCCGACAAGGGCTATGGTTTCATCCAGCCCGATGGCGGCGGGAACGACGCATTCGTGCACATCAGCGCCGTCCAGGCCGCTGGCATGATGACGCTCGACCGTGACCAACGTGTGACCTTCGAGCTTGAGACCGACCGCCGTGGCAAGACCAGCGCAGTTAATCTGCAGTCGGCCTGACCTGGCTCAAGGAGGGGCGGGCGCCGAGAGGCGCTCGCCCCTCTTCCGTTCACTGCCGGGAGATCCCGAGGAGGAAAGCCAAATATGTCCGCACAGCATGATTTTTACGCCGCCCGCGCCGCCGAAGCGCATGCCGATGCGGCCAAGGCGACCCTCGACAATGTCCGCGACCGTTGCCTGCGCGCCGCGACCGCCTGGGAAGCCATGGCCGCTCGCGTCCAGCGCGGCGACGTGATGCGGGCCAAGCAGGCCAAGGAAAAGGAAGCCTCGGCGCTCGCCGAGGATTGATCCTTCAGGGCGTCGAAAAAGGTACGCGGGAGCACGGGCACCAATGAAAGGCGGCGTGGAGAGGGATCCAGCTGCCGCTGGTTCAGTTCATTGACCGGGATTACGTACCAGCAAGGTGCTTGAGGGGAGAAGCATTGCCCGGATGGCAACTGACGCAGGACACAATCTGCCGTTCGAGTGAAGGACCTGGGTGCAAAGGATAGTCGTCGGTCGTTCAGGCTGAAACTATCCGCTACACCAACTTAGATCAATGCGGCTGCTCATGGCGCCACTTAATGATTCGGAAGATTTGGGGCACCCGCGTGGCCATTACCCACGCGCGCCAGTGCTTCGCTCGTGAAGAGGGAATGGCCGTGGCGGAGTTGCACCCGACCTTTGAAAAGATGGCGACGAGGCTTGAGCGGCGTTCTCCGCTCGGCCCGGAGGATCGCGCCGCCCTCCTGTCGCTCCCGCATACGGTGCGGCGGCTCTCGCCTGCCGCCCACATCATCCGCGACGGCGATGCTCCGGAATATTGCAGCCTGCTCCTGTCCGGCTATGCATACCGCTACAAGATCACGGGCGAGGGCGCGCGGCAGATCATCTCGCTCCACACCGCCAGTGAATTCGTCGATCTCCAGAACAGCTTCCTGCGCGTTTCCGACCACAGCGCTCAGACGCTGACCGAAGCGGATGTCGCCTTCATTCCGCACGCGGCCATCCAGGATCTGGTGCTTGCCCGTCCCGCGGTGGCGCGGACCTTGTGGATCGACACGCTGATCGATGCGTCGATCTTTCGCGAATGGGTCGTCAATGTCGGCCGCCGAGACAGCCGCGCGCGGGTAGCGCACATATTGTGCGAGTTCTCGCTGCGGCTCGAAGCGGCGGGGATGGCCCAGAACCATCATTACGAACTGCCGATGACGCAGGAGCAGCTTGCCGACGCGGTCGGCCTGACCTCCGTGCACGTAAACCGGGTGCTGCGCCAACTCGAAGCGGAAGGCCTGATCGATCGCAACCGGCGCTCGATCACCATCACGCAATGGGCGCGGCTGCGCGACGCCGGCGATTTCAACGAGCGTTATCTGCATCACGATGCAAAGGCGATGCGCGGCGCTTGATCGAGATTGTTGCGCTCGTCGCACGACTGGTTCAGCTTGACGGTTCCGGGTTGTAGAGTTCCACCCCGATTCGCTAGCGGGGTTTCCAATGTCTAGAAGAGAAAGCATCCGCCACCACGCGGATCGTGCATTCCAGGAACTCGACCGTGCCCGTGCCGCCTCCACCGAGGAAGCCGCGTTGGCGCACCTCGAATTGTCGGAACTTCACCTGGAAAAGATGCACATGCTTACCGAAGCGCCGCGGCCTGCGCTTCGTCTGGTGACCGACGAGGCTTGAGGTCTCGGGATCGTTGCGATTGCTCCCGCGCGCATGTCGGGCGATAAGCCGCTTCGTCTTGCTTCCAGGGGGTTCTTCCATGCGCATACCGACCGTTGCCTGCCTGATGCTGCTTGCCGGCTGCGCCACTCCCCAATCCGTCGAGGGCACGGCGGAGGCGGAGACCTCCGCCCGCTACACCTTCTGGCGTCCCGCCCCGGTGCAGGGCGCGCCCGACCCCACTGAAGTCGTCAAGGCCGCGCCCGCCGACGCGTGGCGCACCATCGCCGCCGAAAACCTGCTCGTCGTAGATTTGAAGGACGGCGGCCGTGTCGTGATCGAGCTTGCGCCCGACTTCGCGCCTGTCCACGTCGCCAACATCCGCACCTTTGCCCGGGCCGGCTGGTGGAACAACGCCGCCGTCTATCGAGTGCAGGACAATTATGTGGCGCAATGGGGCAATGGCGATGCCAAGGTCGCGTTGCCGGCCGGCGTGGAGCGCCAGCCACCTGCCGAATATCACCGCCCGCTCCAGGGCCTGTCGATCCGCCCGCTCGGGTTTCCCGATAGTTATGCACCGATGGTGGGGCACGCGGGCGGCTGGCCGCTCGGCTACGATCCGGAAGAAGGGCGGGCCTGGCTTACCCATTGCTATGGCAGTGTCGGCGTCGGCCGCGACCTGGCGCCCGATACCGGTACGGGAGGCGAGCTTTACGCGATCATCGGCCATGCTCCGCGCCACCTCGACCTCAATATCGCCGTCGTGGGTCGCGTGATCGAGGGCATGCCCTTGCTGTCTGCCCGGCCAAGGGGCACCGAAGCGCTGGGCTTCTACAAGGACACAGCGCAGCATATCGGCATCGGCCGTGCACGCCTCGCCAGCGAAATGCCCGCGGCCGGACGCCCGGCCTACGAGGTGCTGCGGTCGGATACCCTGTCGTTCACCCAATATATCACGGGGAGGGCAAATCGGGGCGGTGACTTTTTCCAGCGCCCGGCGGGTGGCGTCGACATCTGTAACGCGCTTGTTCCGGTGCGAAAAATATCAGGCTGAAGAGGCAGCGCGAGACTGGCTGAGAGTCGACGCCCGAGGGCCGGACCAGGAGGAGCGCCGCGCCGTGCGGCCGCTCCCCACAGTCGGCTCCGTCAGGCGGCGTATGCGTGCTGCGCGTCGAACACCGGACGACGGATCGTGCGGACGATCTGGCCGCCTGCGATCATCGGTGCGTTCTCGAGCGGCAGCGCCGTCGCGCAAAACGCGCATTCGGCCATCGAGCGGCCGATATACCAATGCGTACGGCCGCAGCCGGGGCAATAATTCGCTTCATGCTCGCGGTACACGATGTGATAACCACGCTGATCAGCCCGGGGGACAATGCAACCGCCACGCGCTTCAAGGATACTCGTCGCCATACCTCGGCTCCTTTCGACTTACTTGCCGGCTCAACGAGCAATAACTCGGAAGAGTTTCATGGCGCGCCGATGAACGAAGCCGTTACGCACCCGGGCAGCAGCCCGGGCGGCCAAGCAAAAACCGCAGTTTTCTGCGGCGACGAGTCGTGCAGAAGTGCGGCTGAACGGTGCAGAAAAGGCTTGAGAAAAATTTTTTGGGACGAGCGTTGATCCGTTTCGGCACGGAGCGAGGCTGCTACGCTTCGGCGTCGGCCAGTGCGCGGGCGAGGGCTCCCCGAATGCGCCGCAGCTCATCCCGCGCAGCCGGGTGAAGCATGGCCGGCAGGGACTCGAAGGAAGGCGCGGGCAGTTGCGTATCTTCTTCGGCAGCCCGTCCCGCAAGGAGCTGCTGGACGCCCCGGATGGTGTATCCGTCCTCGTTAAGCAGGCGGTGGATCCGCTGCGCCAGGACGACATCGGCGGGGCGGTAGTAGCGGCGGTTACCGGCGCGCTGCAGCGGCTTCAATTGGGGAAAACGCGATTCCCAGTAGCGCAGGATATGCTGCGGCACACCCAAATCGGCCGCAAGCTCGCCAATGGTCCGAAAGGCCTGATCGCTCTTGCTTCGCGCTTCCGGCATGAGAGCGCTCAGCCGGCTTTGGCAATACGCTCGCGCATGATCTGGCTCGCCCGGAAGGTGAGCACGCGGCGCGGCGCGATCGGCACTTCGACCCCGGTCTTGGGGTTGCGCCCGACGCGCTCGCCCTTGTCGCGAAGAATGAAGCTGCCGAAGCCGGAAATCTTTACATTCTGGCCGTCCGAGAGGGCAGCGCACATGTGGTGAAGGATACGCTCCACGACTCCGGCCGAGTCGGCGCGCGATAAACCGATTTCGCGATGGATCACGTCCGACAGGTCGGCGCGTGTCAGCGTGCCTGCGTCAGTCCGCCTGATAATTCCTGCATCCGCCATGTCTTCCCCTCCCCCAGAGAAAATGTTGTAAAACCATAGTCCAGCTTATCACTTAGCGCAAACTGGCATTGCGACGGAATGCCCTCAGTACCGGGCGACTGCCGCTCCCCAGGTAAAGCCGCCGCCCATCGCCTCCAGCACGATCAGGTCTCCCTTGCGGATCCGTCCGTCCCGCACCGCTACATCCAGCGCCAGCGGCACGGAGGCCGCGGAGGTGTTGGCATGCTGGTCCACCGTCACCACCACCCGCGCCGGATCGAGGCCCAGCTTCTTGGCGGTAGCGTCGAGAATGCGCTTGTTCGCCTGGTGCGGCACCACCCAGTCGACCTCTCCTGCCGAATGCCCGGATGCGACGAGCACCTCCGTCAACACATCGGCAAGGTTGGTGACGGCGTGTCGGAACACTTCCTTGCCCTTCATCCGCAGCTTGCCGACCGTGCCGGTGGTGGAGACGCCGCCATCGACATAAAGAAGATCGTTATGGCGCCCGTCGGCATGAAGCCGCGTCGCAAGAATACCCCGATCTTCAGTCTCCTGTGCTTCCAGCAGCAGCGCGCCCGCGCCGTCGCCGAACAGCACGCAGGTGGTGCGATCGTCCCAATCGAGGATGCGGCTGAACGTCTCGGATCCGATCACCAGCGCATAATCCGACATGCCGCCCTTCAGCATATTGTCCGCGACGGAGAGGGCATAAAGGAAGCCGGTGCAGACGGCGGCGACGTCGAAGGCGATGCAATCGTTGATGCCAAGCGCGGTCTGGACGCGGGTGGCGCTCGCCGGAAAGGTCTGGTCGGGAGTTGCGGTGGCAAGCACGATCAGGCCAATCTTGTCCGCCGGGACCCCGGCCGCGGCCAACGCCTTGCGGGCGGCTTCGGTGGCGAGGCTGGCGGTGGTTTCCCCGTCCGCGGCGATGTGGCGCGCTTCGATGCCGGTGCGCGAGACGATCCACTCGTGGGTGGTGTCCACCCGCTCGGCAAGTTGAGCATTGGTGACCCGGTTGGCAGGCAAGGCCGATCCCGTACCGACAATTACCGAGCGGCGAGTCACCGGGGCGTTTTCCCGTTGGCGTTGATCTGTTCGAGATCCTCGATGATCTTGCGTGTGAGGTCCTGGCGTACCATCCGCGCCGCGACTCGGATCGCGTTGGCAACGCCCTTGTCCGTCGCGCTGCCATGGCTCTTCACCACCAGGCCGTTGAGGCCGAGGAAGACGGCGCCGTTGTGGTTGTTGGGGTCGAGGTGGTGCTTCAAAAGCTCGGTCGCGGGTCGTGAGATCAGGAAGCCGATTTTGGAGCGCAGCGAGGAGGTAAAGGCTCGGCGCAGCAGATCGGTGACGAAGCGGGCGGTGCCTTCGAGCGACTTCAGGGCGATGTTTCCGGAAAAGCCGTCGGTCACGACCACGTCGACGTCGCCGCGGCTGATCTTGTCACCTTCAATGAAGCCTTCGAAGCGCATCCCCAGGTGACTGGCGCCCCGCAAGATGGCGGCCGCCTCCTTGAGTTCGCCGGTGCCCTTCAATTCCTCCGTGCCGATGTTGAGAAGCTGGACCCGCGGCTTTTCGAGATCGAGCACCACTCGCGAATAGGCGGCGCCCATGACGGCGAACTGGACGAGGTTGCGTGCGTTCGACTCGGTGTTGGCGCCGAGATCAAGCATCACAAGATCGTTCTCGCCAAGCGTCGGCAGCAGAGCCGCCAAGGCCGGCCGATCGATGCCGGGCACGGTGCGCAGCGCGAGTTTGGCCATTGCCATCAGCGCGCCGGTATTGCCGGCCGAGACGGCTGCATCGGCCTCACCCGCCTTCACCGCAGCGATGGCGCGGCCCATCGAGGTGGTCTTGGCGCGGCGGATCGCCTGGGTCGGCTTGTCCTCGCCGCCGATGACATCGGGCGTATGGACGATCGTCGCCACCGTGGCCAAGCCGTCGTGCCGCGCGACTTCGGCGGCCACTGCCGCTTGGTCTCCGAATAAAACAAAGGAAAGGTCGGGGCGGCGGCGCCACGCAAGCGCGGCACCGGCACACATCACGGCCGGGCCGACATCACCACCCATCGCGTCGATTGCGATCCGTGGCGCTCTGCCCACCCTAGCCGTCTCCTTAAGCCGAAAAGCGGGCGTTACGCCTCAACCGGCCGGATTTCACGCCCATTATAGTGGCCGCAGGCGGCGCACAGATTGTGCGGCAGGCGCAGCTCGCCGCAATTCGGGCATTCCTGGTAGTTCACCGGCTTCAGCGCGTCGTGGCTGCGGCGCATGTTGCGCTTCGAGGGCGACGTTTTTCTCTTAGGGACGGCCATCCTGGTACCTGTTCCAATCGATCGGGTTCGTTGATGTGGCGAGCGCGGGCCAATGGTCAACGGCCGGTGGGGCCGCGGGCCAAGGCGGCCGGGTTGCTCTCGCCTGAGCGGGGTGGCCTATAGCGGATTTAGCCGCTGTTGCAAGCGCGCCGTCGCCATGCGAATTCCCATTGCCGAAACGGGGAGGACCGAACGCTATGCAGATCACGCTACCGATCACGCTCACCATCGCGGCCGCGGCGGCGTTGATCAACATCTGGCTGGCGACCCGGGTCAGCCGGCTTCGGTTCCGCGACAAGGTCTCGGTCGGCGACGGCGGAAACGAGCGCCTGACGAGCCGAATGCGCGCGCATGCCAATTTCGTCGAATACACGCCCTTTTTCCTGATCCTGCTGGCGCTCGTGGAGCTGTCGGCGGGCTCCTCGACCTGGCTGTGGGTCGCGGCCATCGTCTTCATCCTCGCTCGCCTCGCCCATCCGTTCGGAATGGAGCGGCGGGCGCCGAACCTGATGCGCGCCGGCGGAGCGGTGGTGACCTGGCTGATGCTGCTCGGCCTTGCGCTCTACGCGCTTGCCATTCCGTATTTCGACATCCCCAAACAGCGCCCCGTCTATGCCGCCAGCACCGCCTCGCGCTGATCAGGCGCGGGCGAGAACCCGGTCGGCGACAAAGGCATTGGTGCGCCGCTCGTAACCGAAGGTGCTCATCGGCCCGTGGCCCGGCACGAACATGGTTTCATCGCCCATCGGCCACAGCCTGGCCGGTATCGTATCGAGCAGCGCCTGATGGTCGCTCATCGGAAAGTCAGTGCGGCCGATCGAGCCTTTGAACAGGACGTCGCCGACCAGAGCGAGCTTCGATTCGGGATGATGGAAGACGACATGCCCAGGAGTATGGCCGGGGCAGTGGTGGACATGGAGCACGAGCTCGCCCACCGTCACGACGTCGTCCTGCACCAGCCAGCGGTCCGGCTCGAACACCGCGGCAGGGATGCCGTAGCTGCGCCCGTCATCCTCCAGCCGCGCGATCCAGAAGCGGTCCTCCTCGTGCGGACCTTCGATCGGCACGCCAAGCTCCTGCGCAAGAGTGCCGGCGCCGCCGCAATGGTCGATATGGCCGTGGGTGAGGATGATCTTCTCCACCTCCACCTTGTTCTGGGCGGCCGCGGCCTTTAGCCGGTCGAGATCGCCGCCGGGATCGACGAAGGCGCCGCGCATGGTTTTGGTGCACCACAACAGCGTGCAATTCTGCTGCAGCGGCGTCACGGGGATGATGACGGCCTTGAGGGGCGGGTTGGTCATGGCAGCGCACATGGCGCGGGCGCGCGCGAGTTGCAACGGTGCGGGCCCCGCCTCTAAGACGGGCGCGTATGACCCTTACCCACCTCCAGCGGCTCGAAGCCGAGGCGATCCACATCTTCCGCGAGGCGGTGGCGGAAGCCGAGCGGCCGGTGATGCTTTATTCGGCGGGCAAGGATTCGTCGGTGCTGCTCCACCTAGCCCGCAAGGCATTCGCGCCGGCGCCGCCGCCATTCCCGCTGATGCACATCGATACGATGTGGAAATTTCGCGCCATGTACGAATTGCGCGACCGGGCGGCGGCGGAGGCGGGCATGGAGCTGATCGTCCACCGCAATCCGGAAGCCATGGCGAAGGGGATCAATCCCATCGACCATGGCTCCTCGCTGCACACGCAGATGTGGAAGACGGATGGGCTGAAGCAGGCGCTGGAAGCGCATGGCTTCGATCTTGCCCTGGGCGGCGCGCGGCGAGACGAGGAGAGGGTGCGGGCCAAGGAGCGGGTCTTCTCCTTCCGCGCCGCCGGCCAGCGCTGGGATCCGAAGCGCCAGCGGCCCGAGCTTTGGAAGCTCTACAACGGCCGCAAGGCAAAGGGGGAAAGCTTCCGGGTGTTTCCCATCTCCAACTGGACCGAATTCGACGTGTGGGAATATGTGCTTGCCGAGGGGATTGCAGTCTCGGAACTTTATTTCTCCGCGCCACGGCCAACGATCGAGCGCGACGGCACGATCCTGATGATCGACGACGAGCGGCTCGCGCCGCCGGGGGCGGAAGAGGTGCGGACGCGCTGGGTGCGGTTCCGCACGCTCGGCTGCTATCCGTTATCGGGCGCGGTGGAGAGCCGGGCGTTGAGCGTCGCGGAAATCGTGGCGGAGATGCAGGCCGGCCGCCAGTCGGAGCGGCAGGGGCGGCTGATCGACCGGGACGGCGCCGCGTCGATGGAGCGCAAGAAGCGCGAGGGCTATTTCTGAGATGGCGGGCGAGAAGACCCTGCTGCGCTTCATCACCTGCGGCTCTGTGGATGACGGCAAATCGAGCCTGCTTGGCCGGCTGCTCTCGGACACGGGCTCGGCCTATGAGGACGAGCTTGCCGCCTGCGGGGGCGACCTGTCGCGGCTTGTGGACGGGCTGGAGGCGGAGCGGGAGCAGGGCATCACCATCGATGTGGCCTATCGCTTCTTCGCCACTCCGACGCGCAAGTTCATCGTCGCCGACGCCCCGGGGCACGAGCAATATACCCGCAATTTAGTGACCGGCGCCTCGACGGCGGACCTAGCTCTGGTGCTGGTGGACGCGCGCAAGGGCGTGCTGACCCAGACGCGGCGGCACAGCTATCTGTGTCGGCTGCTTGGCGTCTCGAAGCTGGTGCTGCTGGTCAACAAGATGGACCTGGTGGGCTACGACCGGAGCGTGTTCGACCGGATCGTGGACGAGTATCGCGCCGTGGCGCAGGATTTCACCGCGATACCTGTTTCGGCGGTGGCGGGCGACAATGTCGCGCACCGGTCGGCGGCGATGGATTGGTATGGCGGGCCGACGCTGATCGAGCATCTCGAGGCGGTGGCGCCGGCGGAGGAAGGCAGCGCGCAGGCGCCGCTGCGTATGCCGGTGCAGTGGGTGAGCCGTCAGGGCCAGGATTTCCGCGGCTTTGCCGGCCTGATCGCGGCAGGATCAGTGCGGCCGGGCGACCCGGTGCGAGTGTTGCCGGCGGGCACCGCTGCCACCGTGTCGCGGATCGTGCTTGGGGAGAAGGATCTCGGTCAGGCGGTGGCCGGACAGTCAGTGACACTCGCGTTGGATCGGGAGGTGGATTGCTCGCGCGGGGACACGATCGCGGATGCCGAGGCGCCGCCCGAGGTCGCGGACCAATTCGAAGCGACCATCATCTGGATGAGTGAGGAGCCGTTGCTGACCGGCCGCCAGTACCGGCTGAAGCTCGGTACGCAAAGCGCGCTTGCCACCATCCAGCCGCCCAAGTTCGAAGTGGATGTGGAGAGCTTCGAGGAGGTGCCGGCCAAGACGCTGGCTCTGAACGGTATCGGCGTCGCCGACCTTTGGACCGACGTGCCGCTGGTGTTCGCGCCCTACACGGAAAGCCGCGAGCTTGGTGGGTTCATCCTGATCGACCGGGTGACCAACGAGACGGTGGGGGCCGGGCTGATCAATTATGCGCTGCGCCGCTCGAACAACATCCACCCCCAGGTGCTGGAGGTGACTCGGGAGGCGCGGGCGGCGCTCAAGGGGCAGAAGCCGAGGCTTGTGTGGTTCACCGGCCTGTCCGGAGCGGGGAAGTCGACGATCGCCAACCTCGTCGAGAAGAAGCTGCATGCGCTGGGGCGGCACAGCTTCTTGCTGGACGGCGACAATGTGCGGCTCGGCCTTAACCGCGACCTCGGCTTTTCCGACGCCGACCGGGCGGAGAATGTCCGCCGGGTGGGCGAGACGGCGCGGCTGATGCTGGATGCCGGGCTGATTGTGCTCGCCGCCTTCATCAGCCCTTTCCGGGCCGAGCGGCGGACGGTGCGGGAGATGGTGCCTGCCGGCGAGTTCGTGGAGATCTTCGTCGATGCGCCGCTTGCCGAGGCGGAAGCGCGCGATCCCAAGGGGCTCTACGCCAAGGCGCGGGGCGGGCTCATTCCCAACTTCACCGGCATCGGCTCACCCTACGAGGCTCCGGAGACGCCGGAGATTCGCATCGACACCACCCGGGTGAGCGCGCAGGAGGCGGCGGACGAGGTCGTCCGCTACCTCCTGCGCCAAGCCTCTTAGCGGCCCTCCATCACCGCATAGTCAAACAGGCGGTAGCGGGTGCGCTGCTGGGCGCGGATGTTGCCCGCGATGCGGCCGTGGAGCTGCTCGTCCCAGCTGCCCCAGCGGTCGATCAGCGCCTGCGCCCCGCTGCCGCTCTCCTGGATCGCCAGCACCTGCTTCAGGAGGTCGCTCACCGCCTGGTGATACCGCGCGTAATCGATGCGCAGCTTGGCGGTGGAAGGATCGAACTTCAGCACGCCGCGGTCGAGGAAGTAGTTCATCTGCATGAGCTGCATCATGTTGTAGGGCTGCTCGCGCCGCGGCTTGTTGTTCTGGAGCATCCTTAGGATGCCGCTGGCGTAAACGGAGCGGAGCTGGTCCTCCGTATAATAATTGCGGCGGCGCAGCTCGCGGGCGGCGAACAGCGAGACGAGATCGGCCTTCATCTCCTCGATGAGATTGGCATCGGCGCCGAGCGCCGCGTCGAGCTGGCGACCGTCGGCGGTGACATCCGGTCCGAGATAATGGCCGACCTCGTGCCACAGCGTGCGGTAGAAGTTCGAGTCGGCGGTGAGGTGCCCCGCCTGGTCCGGTGCCACTGCGGCACCGAACACGTCGCCGGTGCCCCGGAAGATGGTGGGATCGCGCATGATGTTGGCGCGCAGCAGAATGATGGAGCCGTAGCGGTCGGCGAGATAGGCTTCGTTGGGGAGATTGGTGGCGGTGTTGCCCCCGCGCGCCTGGCCGAAATCGGCGACCACATCGTAGACGCCGACCGGTATGTCCTCGCGGACCTTCTTGTGGCGTGTCGTGGGCAGCATGTCCTCGATCGCCTGGATGCCCTGCATCGCCTTCTGGAGCTCGGCGGTTTCGCGCGTGCGGGTGGCGAGCAGGGAAAGGGAGTAGAAGGCGCGGGTGCCGAACAATTCATCGTCATAGGTTTCGTAGGCGCCGATCTGCGCATTCAGATTCTTGAAGCGGCCGGTGATCCAGGCGGCGTCGCCCGATTCGTAATCGTCAGTCAGGAGATCGCGGGCACGGTTCTTGAGGAACTTCGCGAACTGCCAGTCGGAGCTTTCCACTGCTGCAGCGGCGTCGTTCAAGAGGCCGTAGGCGCGGATCATCTCGTCGGCATAGGCGACGGAATAAGGGAGGCCGTAGAGCGCCGCCCGGTTGGGCCGCTTCTGGAGCGCCTCGAGCCGGGCATTGAGGCCGGGGTGCAGCGTGTCGAGCACCGGATATTGCCTGAGCTTGGCGAGATCGCGCTTCAGCGTGGCCATTTCCGCCCGCCGTACCACCGAGCGCAGGTCGGTGAGCGAGCCGCGCTGGGCGGGATTGGCGGCGAGATAGGCGTCGAACTCGGCCTTGGTGAGATCCCAAGGATAGACATTCTTGCCCGGCGGCGGCGCGTCCACCGCGACGAACGGTTCGCGGCGATTGTCGAGCGTGGTGGCGACCGGCCCCTGGAACAGGCGGTACAGCGTCCCGAGGTTCCGGCCGTGGGCGTCGGTGCGGCGGGCCAGCGCATCGCGGACCTGGAGGGCGGAGCGGTGGCGCTGCGCTTCGTAGAGGTTCTGGAAGATGCGGCCGACTTCGAGGAGGTTTCCGACGGCGACGCGCTCGCCGGCGCTGAGGTGCGTCAGGCTGGGCGCGAGGCGGGTGGTCTGGGTCTTGTCCAGCACCTCCTGAACCTGGGCGGGCGTCCACTCGCGGGCGGCGGCGGGGGCTGCGTTTTGGGCCGAAGCGGGGCTGAGGGCGGCCGCGGGCAGGAGCGCGAAAGTGGCGAACATCGCCCACAGGAATGGCTTGCTGGCTGTACCGGGGGACATAGGAGATCTCCAACGCTATTCGGCCAAGCATGGCAGGGGCGGGGCCTGTAGGACAACGGTTTCTGAACGCTACGCCTCGGCGGCCTCCGGCACAGCGGACGGGCGGTTGGAGCGCAGCGCGATGGCGAGGCCGAGGAGGGCGAGGACTCCGCCGGCCGCCGCCAAGGTGGACCAGCGATAGCCTTCGAAGACCGTGGAGAGCGCCATGGCGATCACGGGCACGAGCAGGCTTGAATAGGCGCTGCGGGCGGGGCCGATGAGGCGGATCAGCCGGAAATAGATGGTGAAGGCAAGGGCGGAGGCGAACAGGCCAAGATAGAGGAGGCCGAACCAATAGCCGGGGCGGCTTTCGAACACCGGCGGGCCGTGGAGCGCCCAGGCGCAGGCGATGTTGACGAGCAGGCCGTAGAGCATCCCCCAGGCGAGCATCGCCGCCACGGGACGGTGACGCAATCGCTCGGAGGCCTGCATGACGTTGGAGACGGAGGCGGCGAGCACGGCGATCAGGGTGAGGCCGATGCCGAGCAGCACGCTGGCCGGCGCGACCTCTGAATGGCGCAGCTCCTGGACGAACAGCAAGGCGACCCCGGCCATGGCGATGGCCGAGCCGAGCAGGAAGCGGCCGGTCATCCTGTGCTTGAGGAACAGCCAGCCGAGCGCCGAATTGGGCACCAGCAGCAGCGCGAACACCACGGCGACGAGGCCGGAGGTGATGTAATGCTCGGCCGCGTAGACGAAATTGAAGTTCAGGCAGAATTGCGGAATGCCGAACAGCAAGGCGAGGACATGGCCCTCCCGCCCGATGCGCAGCGAATCGCCGCGCACCATGGCGAGAACGAACATCGCCGCGGCGGCGATGACGAAGCGGTAAACCACCGACCACGGCCCCGGTACGGTGCCGAGCTGGTCGCGGATCACCAGCCAGGTCGAGCCCCAGATCAGAGTGATCAGCAGAAAGGGAAACAGGACGCGAGGCTCGAAGAAGCTCGCCTGCCGGTGCGGCATGCTAGAGGGCTGCGATCGCGGCGGCGAGGGCGTCGACGGCGGCGGGATCGCTGTCCCAGCTCGTTACCAGCCGCGCCTCGCCCGGCCCCCAGTCGTAGAAGTCGAAGCCCTGATCGCGCAGGCCCTGCGTTTCTTCGGGGGTGACGCGGATGAACAGCTCATTGGCCTCCACCGGGAGGATAAGACGCCCTGGCGCCGCGGCGGCGAGGCGGGCGGCGGCATGATTGGCGGCGCGCGCGTTCCTCAGCCAGACGTCGCCTTCCAGCATCGCCAGCACCTGGGCCGCCAGGTAACGGCCCTTGGACAGGAGGTGGCCGGCGCGCTTGCGGCGATAGAGCGTGGCGTCGCGGTGGACGGGATCGAAGAAGATCAGTATTTCGGCC
This sequence comes from Allosphingosinicella sp., assembly GCA_035644835.1. Lineage (GTDB taxonomy): Bacteria > Pseudomonadota > Alphaproteobacteria > Sphingomonadales > Sphingomonadaceae > Allosphingosinicella. The sequence goes on from DASQNR010000002.1 coordinate 43,527, forward strand.
GACATGCCGCCATTCTTGGCGAAGCCGAAGCTCAGCGCCTCGACGCCCGCGCGCCAGGTGAGATCGGCGACGGAAGCGCCGGTGCGCACCACCGCATTGGCGAAGCGGGCGCCGTCCATATGGAAGGCAAGGCGGCGCTCCCGGCACAGGGCGCCCAGCGCCGCGACTTCGTCCGCCGTGTAGACCAGGCCATATTCGGTGGCGTTGGTGATCGACAGCGCGCGCGGCTGGGTCTGGTGGACATCGTTGCGCACTCCGGCGAGCAGCGCCGAAACGGTATCGGGCGTCAGCTTGGCGCCTTCCCCTTCAGCGAGCAGCAGCTTGGCGCCATGGGTGTAGAATTCGGGCGCTCCGCATTCGTCATTCTGGATATGCGCGTCGCGGTGGCAGACGATGCTGCCATATGGCGGGCACAAAGCGGCGAGGGCGAGCGCGTTGGCCGCGGTGCCGGTGGCTACCCACAGCGCCGTCACTTGCGTCTCGAACAGGTCGGAAAAGGCGCCGTCCAGACGCGTGCTCCAGCGGTCTCCGTCATAGGCGGTGTCGAGGCTGTTCGCCTCCTGGAGGGCGACCATGACCTCGGGGCAGGCGGCGGCGGCATTGTCGGAAAAGAAACGCATTTTCCGGCCCATAGAGGCGCGCGGCGGCAGGTCAATCGCGATGCCGGGCGCCTAGAAAAAAGCTTCGCGGTGTTTACCACAATTTAGGTGCCTTGGGCCTAGCTTCGGCCTTCAAGGAAAAGTGGAGATAGAGGCAGATGGGCGCACATCCGTTCGTGGACGGTCCGGTGGCAGGCAAAAGGCGGATCAAGCGCGCCCGCGTGCTGCTGTCCGCGAGAGTGAGAACCGGCGCCGGTGAGATGGACGTGCGCCTGCGCGACCTTTCGCAGCGCGGCGCCCTGGTTGAAGCCAAGTCCTTGCCTCCCCAGGGGAGCGAAGTGGCCTTCTGCCGCGGCTCGATCAATGTGCCGGCGCGGGTTGCCTGGTGCTGCGACGGCAAGGCCGGGCTCGAATTCGCCTATCAGATCGACGAAAGCGAGGTTCTGGTGCAGCTCAAGCGCACCACTTGCGACCAGAACCAGCCCCGCTTCCGCCGCCCGCGCCTGTTCGGCGAGGACATGAGCGCGCAGGAAAAGAAGCTTGCGCAGATGTGGGGCGTCTCCGTGGGCATCGCCGTCCCGGGAGAGTAAGAGACGATGTTGACGGGCCAGCTTTCCACCGAGCCGGGCAGCGAGGGCCGCAAGGCCACTCGCGCCGAAGTGACGCTTGGCGCTGGTCTGAGGCAGCGCGGCGCCAGCGGCGTTACGATTCAGATCCTGGACCTGTCGACCCACGGATTTCGCGCCGCCACCCACCTCGAGCTCGAGAATGGAACGGACGTCTGGCTGAAGCTGCCGGGCCTGGAGAGCCTTCATGCCCAAGTGGTGTGGATGCGCGGCCACCTGCTCGGCTGCGCCTTTGCGCGGCCGCTTCACCCGGCGGTGCTCGACATGGTGGTCCGCAACGCCAAGCATTGAACTGGGCGCACCGTCGCGAGCCGCCGATCAACCCACCTGCCGACGCGCTGCGGCGCTTCCTCAGCAGGTTCGGCCTGTATATTTTGCCAGCTGCACGCCAAGCCTGGGAAGCCCGACGGAGACGCGCCGCCGGTCGACGCCCGCGACATCTTCGATCGGTTGGGGCTCGTATCTACCGCCCGTGCATATCATCTGCGTGCCATAAAGCTGCCGGCCGCGCAGCTCACCGAACACTCTGTCGTACAGAAATGCATAGTCTTTGGGCGTGACCTCGCTCCTGGCGACCAAAGGCTCCATGAGCTGGAGGGCCGCCAATTGAAACGCCGGATCACGATCGGCATGTTGCGCTATAAGCCATGCAGCGTGAGCGGCGTCCGCTCCCACCACCGAGCGCCGAGGCCAGCCGTTCCTGGCGACCATCTCCTTGAGCCACTGTGTGTTCTCGGTGTCGCGCTGCATGATTTCGCGCCAGATAAACATCCGCCACGCCAGCTTGCCTTCGGCCGAGATACGGGGAGTTGCCTCCGTGTCGGCCGCTGCCGCCCGGAAGGTTTGTTCAACGCGCATCCGGGTCAGCAATTCCTTCGACAGGGAAGCGGAACCGGTGTCCTCCCGGGCATGGCGCTCCATCGCGGCCACCGCCATGACATAGCCTTGTGCAAAGGGCCCCGCTTCAGCGATCGCTTTTTTCGCCGCCTCCCATGAGGGCAGGCTCGTCAGCCATCCGCCGAGCATGACCCAGCGGCACGTATTGTCCTCCAGGCATTGAGCAGGCACCTTTGCTTGAGGGTAGCCGAGCGCCGCGAGGCTGGCGGTCACTTCCTTTTTCCGAAGTTCGGCCTTCGTGCCGACCCACTGCATGACCTGCTTCCATTTCGCCTGTTCCTGCGGATCGTCGCTGAACTTCCATCGAAGCCACTCGAAAGACCCGGGCTCGAAGCGCCCATCCACCATGAACGCAGACAGTGCTTCCGGTGACCGGCCAGTGGCGGTATCGGTCGTGGAGACGGTATGAGCGAATGCCGAAGCAGAGGCGGCAAACAGGACCAAGCCGAGGCAGGCGACCTTCAGACGGCGAGGAGGTTGGCGCCACATGATCCCCAATCCTCCCCAAGCCGCACAAGGGCGGTTGCTCCCTTTGCTCCAATCACCGATCGTGGGTTTGTCGCCAGTGCGAGTCAATCGGGACTTGGGCGAAAGCACATCACGCCGGCGATGAGCAGGCGAACACAGCGAGGCGGGACAAGCGGGACAAGCGGGGCACGCCGGGGGCGGCGCCGACGGGCGATGGTGCTGCCGGTGAGGATTGAACTCACGACCTCAGCCTTACCAAGGATGCGCTCTACCACTGAGCTACGGCAGCATCATCGCCTGTCGGGAGACGCGGGCCTATGGCCGCGCGCGGCGGGTGATGTCAAGGCGGCTTGCGGCAACGGGGTGCCGACGCCTAGCTTTTACCCATGAGACAACCCGACGAACAACGCGACCGCCGCCTCGCCGAGGCACTGCGGGAGAATTTGAAGCGCAGGAAGGCGCAGGCGCGGGGGGAGGGGAGGAACTGCCCTCGGAGCAGGAGTTGCGCGGGCAGCGAGATCCTTAGCGTCACCCCGGACTTGATCCGGGGTCTAGTTCTTCACCCGTACGACAGCCATCCAGCTGGACCCCGGATCAAGGTTCCCATCAAAGTACTACTTTGATGGGGTCCCTACGTCCGGGGTGACGGCTGTGCGGGTGACTAGAGCGGTGCGCAGGCCTCTCGCGCCCAGGCCAGAGCTTCGCCGTCCAGCTGCGGGCCCACCACCTCCAGCACCCGGGCGTGATAATCATTCAGCCACTGGCGCTCCTGCGCGCTGAGCAGCGACACCTCCACCAGAGTCCGGTCGATCGGCGCAAACGTCAGGGTGTCGAAGCCGAGCAGGCTCTTCTCCGCGCCGTCCACCGCGCGGGGGGCGACGAGGATCAAATTCTCGGTGCGGATGCCGTAGGCGCCGGCCTTGTAATAGCCGGGCTCGTTGGAGAGGATCATGCCGGCTTTCAGCGGCTCGTCGCCGCCGGCCTGGCTGGACCCGACGGGCGAGATGCGCTGCGGGCCTTCGTGGACGGAGAGGTAGGAGCCGACGCCGTGGCCGGTGCCGTGGGCGTAGTCGAGCCCCGCCTGCCAGAGATATTGCCGCGCCAGCGTGTCGAGCTGGCTGCCGCGGGTGCCTTCGGGGAAGATTGCGGTGGAGAGGGCGATATGGCCCTTCAGGACGCGGGTGAAGCGGTCCTTCATCTCCGCCGTGGGCGTGCCGACGATCACCGTGCGGGTGATGTCGGTGGTGCCGTCCGGATACTGGCCGCCGGAGTCGACGAGGTAGATTGCATCCATCTCCAGCGGGCGGTTGGTTTCCGGGGTGACGCGGTAGTGGACGATGGCGCCGTTCGGGCCGGCGCCGGAGATGGTGTCGAAACTGGTATCGCGCAGGTCGCCGGCCTGGCGGCGGAATTCGAGCAGGCGGTCGGCGGCTTTGATCTCGTCCAGACTGCCCTTGGGCGCTTCGACCGAGAGCCAGTGGAGGAAGCGGGTCATCGCCGCGCCGTCGCGGACCTGGGCGGCGCGGTGGCCGGCGACTTCCGCCTCGTTCTTGATTGCGCGGGGGAGGACGGAAGGGTCGCGCTTCGAGACCACCTTGGCGCCCGCTCCTTCCAGGGCGTCGAAGATGGCGGCCACCGCCCGCTCCGGATCGGCGAGCACCGTCTTGCCGGCGAGGGAAGATAGGTGCGGCGCGAAGGCGGCGCGGTCGTGGACTCGCACCGCATTGCCGAGGTGGGCGTGGACGTCGTCGCCGATCTTCTCGGGCGCGACGAACAGGTCGGCGGTGCCGTCGGCGTTGACGATTGCAAAGGAGAGGGCGACCGGCGTGTGCTCGACGTCCTCCCCCCGGACGTTGAAGGTCCAGGCGATCGAATCGAGGGCGGAGAGCACGGCCGCGTTGGCCTTCTGCTCCTTGAGCCAATCGGCCATTTCGGCGCGCTTGGCGGCGGAGGACTTGCCGGCGTAGGCATCGGGGTGGACGATGAGGCGGGCCTTGGACGGCTCCGGGCGGTCAGCCCAGACGACATCGATCGGGTTGCGGGCGACGGCGACCAGCTCGGCGCCCTTTTCGGCCAACGCCGCCTTGGCCTTCTTTACCCAGTCGGCGGTGTGGAGCCACGGATCGTAGCCGATCCGCCCGCCGTCCGGGGCATGCGCGCCCAGCCATTCGGCGATGCTGGTTTCCGGCACCGACTGGTAGGACCAGTGGCGGCCGTCGACCTGGTCGCGGACCTGGAGGGTGTAGCGGCCGTCGGTGAAGATCGCCGCTTCCTGCGGAAGCACCGCCGCCGCGCCGGCCGAGCCCTGGAAGCCGGTCAGCCAGGCGAGGCGCTGGGCGTAGCTGCCGACATATTCGCTCATGTGCTCGTCGGTGAGCGGCACGACGAAGCCGTCGAGGCGATCGGCCTTCAACTGTTCGCGCAATGCCTTCAGGCGGTCTTCGTAGCTCGACATATCGGCCTCTCTTTACCCGCGCCCCGAAGCAGGGCAGTGCTTCATCCAGCACTCAGCCCGCCGGGGGAATATGAAGCCTGCTTTCCTAGCCATTCTCATGCTCGCTGCAACCGCCGCCTCAGCCCAGAACGGAACCATGACCAAAGCCAAAGACCTCCCCCCGCCGCCCAAGGCCGAGCAACGGCCCCACAGCTACGAACGCCACGGCTTCACCGTCGAGGACCCGTATTTCTGGCTCAAGGACCAGGGCTATCCCAAGATCGACGATGAGGATGTGCTGAGCTACCTCAAGGCCGAGAACGCCTATTTCGAAGCGGCGATGTCGCCGCACCAGAAGCTGGTCGACGGCCTGTTCGAGGAGATGAAAGGCCGCGTGAAGGAGGACGAATCCTCCGTGCCGCTGCGCGACGGCGACTACCTCTATTGGTGGGCGTTCAAGCCGGGCGCGCAATACCGCACCTGGTACAGGAAGCCCGTCAAGGGCGCCGGCGCCGATCAGGTGATCTTCGATGAGGCCGCCGAAGCGCAAGGCAAGGAATATTTCCGCCTCGGCGCGATGGCGGTGAGCCCGGACGGCAAGCTCGCCGCGACGCTGGTGGACGACAACGGCTCCGAGCGCTTCGACCTTCGCATTAGTGATCTTGCCACCGGCAAGGATCTCGAGACGGTCACCAAGGTCGGCATCGGCCAGCCGGTGTGGACCAGCGATTCCAAGGGCGTGGTGTTCAACGAGGTCAACGAGAATTGGCGCAGCTACCGCGCCCGCTACCACCGCCTCGGCACGCCGGTGGCTGAGGACAAGACGCTGTACGAGGAGACCAAGGAGCTTGGCTTCACAGTCGGCATCTCCAAGGCGCAGGACGAGAGCCTGATCTTCATCTCCACCGGCGACAATGCCACCAACGAAGTGCGCTTCGTGTCCGCCAAGGACCCCACGCAGCCGCTGACTTTGATGTCGCCGCGCAAGGACAAGCGGCAATATTCGGTGGATGCCGCCCATGGGAAACTGTGGGTGCTGACCAATGACGACCATGTGAATTTCCGCCTCGCCGAGGCCGATCCCAAGAAGCCGGACGTGTGGAAGACGGTGATCCCCGGCTCCGACAGCGTGTATCTGCGCGGCGTCACCTCCTACCGCGACCACCTCGCCATCACCGAGCGGGTCGAGGGGCTCGATCAGCTTCGCCTGCGCGCCTACGACGGCAAGGAGGAGCGGATACCTTTCAAGGAGGCGAGCTACACGGCCGGCTTCGGCGGCAATCCGGATTACGCGCCGGAAGCGTACCGCGTCACCTACAGCTCGATGGTGACGCCTTCCACCGTCTACGATTACCACCCGAAGACCGACAAGCTCGAGCAGCTCAAGGTCCAAGAAATCCCCTCGGGCTACGATCCTTCGCAATATGTCACCGAGCGGCTGATGCTGCCGGCGCGCGACGGCAAGAAGGTGCCGGTCTCGGTGGTCTACAAAAAGGGCTTCGAGAAGAACGGCCAGGGCAAGCTCTTCCTCTACGCCTACGGCGCCTACGGCTATGCGGTGCCGCCGAGCTTCTCGACCAGCCGGATCAGCCTGCTCGACCGCGGCTATGCCTACGCCATCGCCCACATCCGCGGCGGCGACGATCTGGGCTACGACTGGTTCCTGCAGGGCAAGCTCACCAAGCGCACCAACACCTTCAACGACTTCGTCGATACGGCCAAAGGCCTGATCGATCAGAAGTTTACGCGTGCCGGCAATATCGGCATCCAGGGCGGCTCGGCCGGCGGCGAGCTGATGGGCGTGGTCGCCAACACCAATCCGGAGTTGTGGGGCGCGGTGGTGGCGGACGTGCCGTTCGTCGATGTCTTGAACACCATGCAGGACGAAAGCCTGCCGCTCACCCCCGGCGAATGGCCGGAATGGGGCAACCCCATCACCGACAAGGCGGCGTTCGAATATATCCGCTCCTACTCGCCCTACGATCAGGTGAAGGCGCAGAAATATCCGCCGATGCTGATCACCGGCGGGTTGAACGATCCGCGCGTCACCTATTGGGAGCCGGCCAAATGGGCGGCCAAGCTTCGCGCCACCAAGACGGACGACAACCTGCTGCTGCTCAAGATCAACATGGGCGCGGGCCACGGCGGCAAGTCCGGGCGCTGGGACCGGCTGAAGGAAGTGGCCGAAGCCTATGCCTTCGTGATCACCCAGATCGGGGAGGGGAAGTAGACCATGCGCCTGCTTGCGCTGGTCGGCTTCCTCCTCGCACCCTGGGCCGCAGTTGCCGCTCCCTCGGACCGCCCCACGCCTCGGGAAAGGCCCGCCGTCGAGGTGACCGTGGAGCGCGACGGCGATCAATGGAGCGCGCGCTACCGCTTTGCACGCGAGGTGCCGGCTTGGGCCTTCGTCCGCTCCGCATTGATTCAGGAGCAGGGCACCCCGTGGCGGCCGCTGAGCTGGGTGATCGATACGCCCGGTCTAGCCTGGGAGCGCCGGGACGGCCGGGACGTGATCGCCGCCGCGGATGGCAGTGTTCCACGCGAAGTGCGGATCCGTTTCCGGCCTGCGCCTCTTACGCTGCAGGCGGACTACCCACCGGCGTTGGCTTTCACCGATGGTTCTGTGGCGCTGTTCACCGACCATTTTCTGATGGCGCCGGCCGGCCAGTCCGCCGATGCGGCACTCCCGCGGGCGAAGCTCACCTTTCGCGACCGCCGCGGCCAGGTGCTTCATCAAGGTGCGCGCTACGACAGCGCCAGCTTCGACGGGGAGGCGGGCACGTACATCCTGTTCGGACCGGCGGCACCGCTGGTGAGCGAGCATCTGACGACGGTGGTGGACCCTGCGCTGCCCGCCTGGTTTCGCGACGAGTTGCTCGCGTTTCTGCCGCAAACTCTTCGCCGGTACAGCGATTTGCTCGGAGTGCCGAACATCCCTGGCAAGCCGATGGTGATGATGAGCTGGGGCGGCGCCGGCACTGGCGGCGTGTCGCAGAGTGGCAGCGTATTGCCGGGGCTGATTGTGATGGCCCTCCAAGGCTCGGGCATGAGCGCACCGAACCCTGCCGTTTTCGACCGCGCCCGATGGTTCATCGCGCACGAGGCCGCACATTTCTGGCTTGGGCAGATGGTGCGCTATGAAACGGCCCGCGATGCGTGGATCACCGAAGGCGGCGCCGATCTGCTCGCCATCCGCGCGGTGGCGGCGGCCGATCCCATGTACGACTCCCGCAAGGAGCTGCAGCGCGAGGTTGATGATTGCGTGCGGCTGACGAAAGGACGGGGTATCTCGTCCGCAGGCCAGCGTGGCGAGCACCGGGCCTATTACGCCTGCGGCGCGGTGTTCAGCCTTGTCGCGGAAGCCGCGTCAGGGCGGAGTTTCGAAGCGTGGATACGAGGGCTGATCGCCGCCAATCGGAGCGACGGCGTACTCAGTCGCGCCGAATGGCTTGCCGCCATCGGCAATCCGCAAATCGCGGCATCGATCGAAGCGCTCTTGGACGAAGGTGCCAAGGAACCGGGCACGGCGCTGGCGCAGCTTCTCACCCAAGCGAAGGTACCCCATGAACGCGAGGGCGGGCGGCTGATCCTGAAGTGACGCCGTTCGAAAGGCGGATCACCGCCACCGCCGAAGACATTGACGAGCATGGGCATGTCAACAATGCCGTGTGGGTGCGCTGGATCCAGGATCTGGCCGGCGCCCACTGGTATGCCGCCGCGCCGCCTGAGCATCGCGACGCCTTCATCTGGGTCGTGACCCGGCATGAGATCGACTATCTGCGGTCGGTGAAGGAAGGCGAGACGGTGACGGGGCGCACCTGGGTGCCGCACGCGCCGCGCGGAGCCCGCTTCGACCGGCACATGGAATTTACCGGGGCCGACGGGAAGGTGCGGGTCAAGGCGGTGACCACCTGGGCGGTGCTCGACCGGGCGACCGGCAGGCCGCTGCGGGTGCCGCCGGAAGTCGCGACGGCGTTTCTGGCGTAGCTCCTCCCCATCTTGCGATGAGGAGGAGGAGTGCACCGGATCGCGGCAACCGCCGGCGGATGCGGTGTAGCCGACGCTATCCGATCGGCTGATCCAGAAACAGAGGCTCAGCGTTAACCGCGCCGGGTCCTATCGCGTAACCTGAAATCGGTTCGTCCACGGTCCACGGCGGGCCGTCGGCCGAGCGGTAGAAAGCCGTGTGAACCGATAACATCTCCGGTGCGACGGGTTCCAGACCGGCATAGTTGGAAAATTCAACGGCGACCCCATCGATATCGTCCTGCCCCGGGATCACATCGTAGGTCGAAAGATCCAAATCCCGATACGGCTGGTTGTTGAACGGGTTCATTGCCGAAGTCGCCGCCTCGACGATTTGCGACAGCAGGTTACTCAGCGCGTCGCCGACCTGTGAAACCTTTGCTCCCGCCCAGAAGAGAGCGTCCGCCGTTGCCTTTCCGAGCGCCTCGTAAAGCCCGCTATCACCCAGCGTCACCTCCAAGAGGATGCCCATGGCTCCCGCTCCCATAGCGGTCAGGGCCTTGATGTGCGGCGGCAATCCCGCTCCGGCAAATGCGGTAGCCACGGCCGCTATGGCTGCAATTGAGATGCCGACCACTGCCGCGCCACCGACGTCCCATGCTACCGCAAAGGCCGTCGCAACCATCTTGTGGGCGCTCGATTGATCGATCGCGCCGGTCTTCAAACCCGTGCTGGCGACGTGCAGTGTCTCTGCGAGCGCCGCCAAGCGCGCCTTCTCACCCCTCGGTATCGGCGCTCCCGCCGCTTCAGCCGCCTTGAGCACAGCCTCGATGCTTGAGGCCACCCCCGACAAGGCAGTAGCCGTGGTTTGCAAAGCGCCCTGCGTGTAGTTTTCGTTAGCGACGATCGGTTGGACCTGAATACTGAAATTCAAGACGTTCGAATTGAATGACGATCCTCCAGAGCCGGAAGCGACGGAGGCATGCTGGATATTCTTGAGCCTGGCGGTAACGATGATAGTCTCCGCTTCCTCCTTAGGCTATATCCCTTAGGGCGCTACAAAATCGTTGTATATCGAATAAACTTCAGCCACGCTGCGTGATCCTCTGTGCAAAACTTCTATCTATGGTGGGAGCAAGCTCCAAATTTTGGATTATGTCCCCAGTATTGGGATCACGGAACAAAATATATTTATCCTGTACCCTCCAAACCGAGTCCGGAGGGATAATTATTAGATGCCGCTTAAAACTGGGCTTCCAAAAGGCATATCCGTTTTCGTAAAGTGTCAGAAAACTAGTATCTACTAGCTTGAGTGCAAAAATAGAAGTCAACGTCGCATAGGCAAACAAGCCTCCCAGCAGTCCTAGGTACGCTAAAGGAAGCTGCTCAGATTTTACTAGTCCATTAAGCACCGCATAAAGCGCATATATGAAAAGCATTCCAATAAACTGCGATATAAGGAACGGCATTATCAGCTTTGCGCGCGAATGTTTTATAACTAACACAGGATGGTTATTTTCAATGTCCAAACTCTTGAATCCTAAACAGGAAGCCCGTTCGCAGCATAGATTGTAAGAAAGCTTATTTAGCGAAGCAACCTTAAAACCCGACCATTGTAATGCGCCGCATTATGATGAGTTCTGTGGCATAGCTGCAACAGCCAGGCGAATGAACTATGCTGCACAATTATTGTCGTGCCGTAATGATTTGGTGATCGCCTGCCGAGCACGAGAACTGACCACCCGCGCCCTCGGAGACTTGAATGACAGAAGACAAAGTAGAGAGAAGTCCGGTTCAGCAGCCTGGGATCGGCGCACCGTTGCCTCCGCCGTGAGGCGCGAAGTTGTGGATCGCCTCGACGATCTTCGGGTAGGCCCTGGCGCCGACCGCGAAGCCCATGTGGCTGCAGGTGAGTTCCAGTTCCGCGTCGCGTTCTTCCGGCAGACCGCGGGCGCCGGCGGGGGAGACGATGCCGTCCTTGCGGGACCAGATGGCGAGGGTCGGCACGGGCGGCTTCACCGCCGGGTCCTTGTCGATCGGCGGCGCATTGACCGGGTGCCGGGCAACCCATTCGTAGAGGCGCCAGACATTGTTGTTGCGTCGGCGGTCGCCGGAGAAAGGGGAGCCCAGGGTGATGACCTTCTCCACCAGTTCCGGCCGTTCCTGGGCGACCACGCGGGCGTAGAGGCCGCCGAGGCTCCAGCCGATCAGGATGACCTTTTCGCCCGCGCCGAAGCGGGCGACGCGCTCGCCGATGCGGTCGACGATGTCCTCGCTGACGCCGCGATTGAGGCCGAGGCCCCAGCCGGTGACTCGGTAACCGGCCTGCGCCAGCGCGCGCTGGAGGCCCAGCGTGGTGCGGTCGCTGGCGAGGAAGCCGGGGATGACCATCAGCTTCGGCCCGTCCAGCGGCCCGCGGGGGCTCAGGCTGCCGATCGCGCGCCAGGCGCGGGAGAAGAGTGCCGTGCCTTCGCGCATCCGCATCCAGCCGGGCGGCGCGGAATCGTCGGCGCGCCTAGAGATATTCTCCGCCCATCAGCGGCTGCAGCGCCTTTGGCAGCTTCACCCGCCCGTCCGCCTGCTGGTGGTTTTCAAGCAGGGGGACGAGGATGCGTGGGCTGGCCAGCGCCGTGTTGTTGAGCGTGTGGACGAAGCGCACCTTCCTGTCCTTGTCCCGCCAGCGCAGATTGGCGCGACGGGCCTGCCAGTCGTGCAGGGTCGAGCAGCTGTGGGTCTCGCGATATTTGCCGAGGCTCGGCACCCAGCTTTCGATATCATTCATGCGGAACTTGCCGAGGCCCATGTCGCCGGTCGAGGTTTCGACCACCTGATAGGGGATTTCCAGATCCCTGAGCAGCATTTCTGCATTGGCGAGCAGGCGGGCGTGCCACTTGGCCGACACTTCCGGATCGTCCTCGCAGATGACGTATTGCTCCAGCTTGAGGAACTGGTGGACGCGCAGCAGGCCGCGGACGTCGCGCCCGGCGCTGCCCGCTTCGCGGCGGAAGCAGGGGGAGTAGCCGGCGTAGAGAATGGGGAGCTGCGCTTCCTCCAGGATTTCGCCGCTGTGCAGCGAGGTCAGCGCGATTTCGCCGGTGCCGGCGAGGAAGAGCTCGTCCTTGGGGACTTCGTAGGCTTCCTCCTCGTGCCCCGGGAAATGGCCGGTGGCGACGAAGGCGGAGGGGCGGGCAAGGGCGGGCACCGTCATCAGCGTGAAGCCTTCGGCGGCGAGGCGCTGCTGGGCGTGGAACATCACCGCCTGCTCGAGGAGGGCGAGGCGGCCCTTGAGGCAATATTGGCGGGCGCCGGCGACCTGGGTGATGCGGCCAAGCTCGGCCCAGTCGTTCATTTCGAGGAGGGCGACATGGTCGCGCGGCTCGAAATCGAAGGTGCGCGGCGTGCCTTCGGTGCGGATGACGGTGTTGGAATTCTCGTCAGGGCCGACCGGCGCGCCGTCCCACGGGATGTTGGGGAGGCGCAGGAGGAGCGCGCTCAGCTCCTCGGTGGTGCCGGCCAGCGTCGCCTCGGCCTCGCTGGCTTCGGCGCCCATCGCCTTGGCCTTGGCGCCGAGCGCCGGACGATCGGCGGGGGCGGCGGTCTTGAAGCCTGCGCTCAGTTCGTTGCGCTGGCGGCGCAGTTCGTCGATCCGCGACTTCAAGGCCCGCACTTCGCCGTCGAGCGCCAGCAGGCGATCGAGATCGAGGCGAACATTCTTCTGCTCGGCGGCGGTGCGGACAAGATCCGGATTTTCCCGGATGAACTGGAGGCTCAGCATGGCGCCTTAAAAGAGCAGAATGCCGCGCCTGTCAAAGCTTGCCCTTCAGAACCAGGCGCGAAGCCCGGCAAGCAGGCTCCAGCCGCCCGCATCCTCGCCCGACGCGCGGCGCAAGCGCGCCGTGCCGCCAAAGCCGCGCTCATATTCGACGCCCAGGTAGGGCGCGAATTCAGGGCGGAACTCGTAGCGCAGGCGCAACCCGGCTTCGGCGCTGGAGAGGCCGGAGCCGATGCGGAGCTCCGGCACATCCTGGAGGCTGAAGTCCAGCTCGGCGACCGGCTGGAGGATCAGCTTCTGGGTGATGCGAAGGTCGTACTCCGCCTCGAAGCGGGCGGTGATGTCGCCTTTGTCGGAGACGAAGGCGGCGGCGTCGACTTCGAACCAGTAAGGCGCGAGGCCCTGGACGCCCAGCGCGAGGTGGCTGCGGTCGGGGCCGTGGCCGAAATCGTGCCTCAAGCCGAGCTGGAGGTCGAACCACGGGTCGATCGCCCGGCTCCACAGCGCCTGCACCTCGCCGCGCTCGAGGCCTTCGCCGAACCCGCCTTCGCCCTCGCTCTTCAGCCAGAGCTTGTCGATGTCGCCGCCATACCAGCCCTGCGCGTCCCAGGCGTAGCCGTCGCGCCCGTTGGCGAGGCGGTATTCCAGCCTGTCGAGGAGCAGCTTGCCGGTCTTGGTCGCGCCATGCTCCTGGCGGAGCGCTTCGCGTGCGGCCGCCATCGCCTGCGCGCCGTACACGGCATCGGCGGCGTGCGCGGGACCGGCCGACGCCGCCGTGGGCGCCGGGGCTACGGGAGGCGCGGGCGCAGCGGCGCCGTGGCCGGCATGGGGATCGGCGGCGGGCATGGAGTGGCCGGCATGGGGATCGGCAGCGGGCTTGGCGGCAGGCATAGCGTGCCCTGCATGTGGGTCGGCGACCGGCTTGGGTGCGGGCATCGTGTGGCCGGCGTGCGGGTCGGCAGCGGGGTTTGAGGGCGGCATCGCGTGCCCCGCGTGCGGATCGGCCACAGGCTTGGGTGCAGGCATGGTATGCCCGGCATGCGGATCGGCGGGAGGCTTGGGCGCGGGCGCCGCCGGCTTGGCGTGGCCGGCATGCGGGTCCGCCGGCCGGGGCTGGGCGCCGTGGCCGGCATGGCCCCCGTGCTGCGCAAGCGCCGGCGCGGAAGCACCGAGCGCGAGGAGGAGGATCAGCCGCTTCATGCCGCTTCTCCGTCAAGCGGGCGGACGGTGACGACGCGCATCATCCCCGCATGCATGTGGAGGAGCAGGTGGCAGTGGAAGGCCCAGTCCCCGGGCGCGTCGGCGGTGAGGTCGAAGCTCAGCTTGGAACCCGGCATCACCATCACCGTATGCTTCACCGGATGGTTGCCGGCATGGCCGTTCACCACTTCGAAGAAGTGGCCGTGGAGGTGCATCGGGTGGGTCATCATGGTGTGGTTGATCATGGTGACGCGCACGCGTTCGTTGCGCTCGAAGCGGATCGGCTCGGGCGCTTCCGACAATTTCTTGCCGTCGATCGACCACATGAAGCGCTCCATGTTGCCGGTGAGGTGGACTTCCACCGTGCGGGTGGGGGCGCGGGGGTCGGGGTTTGAGACCGCCGAGACGAGGTCGCGGTAGGTGAGGACCTTGTGCCCGACATCGTCGAGGCCGAGGCCGGGATCGCCGGTACGGTCCACGGGCATCGGGGCGATCATGTCGACGCCGACGCCGACTTCGAACGGTACCTTCGACGCATCGCGCATGTTCATGCCGGAATGGTCCATCGCCGCGCCGCCCCCACTCCCGCCATGATGCGCACCGTGGTCCATGCCGCCCATGCCCATATCCTTCATGCCGAGCAAAGGACGCTCGCGCAGCGGCGGCACCGCCGCGCGCATGCCTTCGCGCGGGGCGAGGGTGGCGACGCCCATGCCGGAGCGGTCCATCGCCTCGGCGACGAAGCTGTAGGCGGAGTCGCCGGGGGTGACGATCACGTCATACGTCTCGGCATTGCCGATCTGGAGTTCGTCGACGGTGACGGGGCGGACACCTTGCCCGTCGGAGGCGACCACCTCCATCGCCAGGCCGGGGATGCGGATGTTGAAGATGGTCATTGCCGCGGCATTGATGATGCGCAGGCGCACCCGCTCGCCGGGCTTGAACAGGCCGGTCCAGTTCTCGGCCGGGCCGTGGCCGTTGACGAGGTAGGTGTAGGCGGCGCCGGTGACGTCGAGGATGTCGGCGGGGTCCATCCGCATTTGCGCGAACATCGCCCGGTCCTCGGCGGACATGTCGTCCTTGCCCTGGAGGCGGCGCAGCAGGGTGGTGCGCTGGCGGTTGAAGAAGCCGCCTTGCTGCTTGAGGCGCTCCATCAGTTTGTGCGGGTGCAGGAAGGTCCAGTCGGACAGCACGATGACATGCTCGCGGTCGTAGGCGACGGGATCGGGTCCGGCGGGGTCGATCACCATCGGGCCATAATGGCCGGACTGCTCCTGGTGGCCGCTGTGGCTGTGATACCAATAGGTGCCGGACTGGCGGATCGGGAATTCGTAGGTGAAGGTGGAGCGGGCCTTGATGCCGGGGAAGCTCACCCCCGGCACGCCGTCCATTTCGAACGGCACGATCAGGCCATGCCAGTGGATGGACGTGTCCTCGTCCAGCCGGTTGTCGACATGGAGGCGCACCTTCTGCCCCTCGCGAAGGCGGATCAGCGGGCCGGGGATCGTGCCGTTGAGCGTGATCGCGTGGCCGGTGCGGCCGCCGGTGGCGAAGGGGCTGTGATCCACGGTGAGGCGGATATCCTCGCCCGACAGCGTCTCGTTGCGGCGGACGAGGCCGGCGGTGCCGCTCTGCGCCCAGGCGGGGAGGAGAGGGGCGAGGCCGAGGCCGGCGCCGCCCAGCGCCGCCGCGCGAAGCAGGGTTCGCCGCCCGAAGGCGTGCGTGTCGATGGTCATGCTGGCAATCCTTTGCGGGAAGGAGGCGCGAAGCTGGTCCGCGCCTCCCCCGTTCGGTGCTTAGTGGCCGGCGTGGCCACCCTTGGCGGCAGGCGCGGCGGCCTTGTGATCGCCATGCTTGTCGCAGCAGGCCATCTTCTTGCCGTCCTTGGTCATCGGGCAATCGTGCTTGGCATGCTTGCCATCCTTGCCGTGGCCTTCGTGGCCCTTGTGCCCGTCGTGGCCGGCGGCGTGCTGGGCGTGTTCCGCCGGGCTGTGCTGGCTGTGATCGACGGCCGGCGCGGTCTGGGCGGCGGCGGGAGCGGCGAAGGCAAGTGCAATCACGCTGAGGATGAGCTTCATGTCGGTGTCTCCTGAAAGTCGGTTGGGCTTGTTCGATCTTCAGGCGGTTCGGGGCGGCGGAGTCTCGGCTTCCGGAGCGAGGCCGGCGATCGGCGAGGGCTTTCCGGCGAAGACGGAAGGGCGCGGCGCGGGGGCGGCGGCAGGCAGCGGGGCCTGCCAGGCCGGCAGGGCGGCGCAGGCCATCGTGCAATGGGCGGCGGCGCCCTGGCGGCGATCCTGGTCATCCTCGCCGGTTTGGCTGCAATGCCCTTCGGAGGCGGCGGCGGCGGCATGATGCGGCGCGGCGGCGGCAGCGGCCGGAACGCCGCCAGCCATGGCGAGCGGCATCAGCAGCATCGCGAAAGCGGCAAGGATCCGGATCAGGCGGTCGGCCAACATGGCCTTGAGATAGGCGCGGCGCGCCGCACATGCAACGCACGGCCCTTTCAAGCCATCGCGCTGATTTTTCTAGGTTAACGCGGCGCTATCCATCCGGCGGCACCGCTTGTTTACCCGCCCTGCGCTAGCGCGTTGTGTATGACCAGCAAAGCAGCAGCCTTTATCCCCTCGCTCGTTGCCATGGCCCGCAGGCTGGCAGGCGATTCCCGGGGCAATGCCCTGATCCTCGGCGCGGCGACGCTCCCGCTGATGGTAGGCGCCGCCGGGATCGGCGTCGACACCTTGAGCATGTCGCTCGCCCAGCGGCACCTCCAGCGCACCGCCGATTCGGCCGCGCTGGCGGGCGGACACGCGCTGGTCCAGAACAACTCGGTCACAACCTCGGTGAACCACGATCTGGCGCTCAACCAGAAGGTGACCCTGTCCAAGACGACCGTGGAGAATGCGCCGAGCTCCGGACCCTTTGCCGGCAATGCGGATGCGGTGCGGGTGACCGTGGAGTCGCCTCGCCGCACGCCCTTCTACTCCTTTTTCACCAAGACCACGCCGACGATGCGCGCGCAGGCGACCGCCGCCGTCGTGTTCACCGGCAATTTCTGCATGGTGTCGCTGGAGGAAGGCAATACCACCGGCATCACCTTCACCGGCAACACCACGCTCGACCTCGGCTGCGGCGTGGCGACCAACGCCAAAGCAGCCACGGCGGTGTCGGGCAGCGGCAGCGCGGTCGTCAATGCCAACCCGATCGCGGCGGTCGGCGGCGTTCCGGCCAGCACCGCTTATCCGAGCGGCACCAAGCTGCTGCCCTTCTCGCCCAAGCAGCCCGATCCCTTTTCCAAGCTGCCCAAGCCGCAAGTCCCCACGACCTGCAACTCGCAGCTGATCGTTCCAAAATCCGGAGGAACCGTCGAGGAGAATTCCAGCGGCATATATTGTTTCCAGGGCATGGACATAAAGGGTCCGGTGACGCTTCCCAAGGGCACCTATTATATCGATGGCGGCAAGGTTGACCTTGGTCCGCACGGCCACCTTTCCGGGTCGGAGGTGACCATCATCCTGACCAGCAAAACCGCTGATACCAATCCTTCGTCCGTTGCGCAATTGTCGCTTCATGGCAGCGCGCAGATGAACCTGACCTCGCCCACCAGCGGAACCTATAAAGGCGTTCTCTTCTACCAGGATCCGCGGGCGCCGCTGAACAACAGCGTCGTGATCAACGGCAACACCTCGACCAGCTTCGAAGGCGGCTTCTACTTTCCGCGGGCGAACATGACGTTCAACGGCAATACCGGCATGCGCACCGAATGCATGCAGCTCGTCGCGCTTCGGCTGGTATTCTCCGGCAACAGCAAGGTCACCAACACCTGCCCGGCCACTGCCGGCGGCAAGTCGTTCGACGCCGTGTTCGTGAGGCTGGTGGCATGAGGAGGGCAGCCCGGATGCTGCCCGCGCTGCTGCGCGACGCGCGCGGCGTCAGCGCGGTGGAGCTCGCGCTGATCATGCCGTTCATCGCGCTGATGATCGTCGGCATCACCGATCTCGGGCGCGGCTTCAGTGCCCACATCGCGCTCCAGCAGGCGATCCAGCGCACCCTGGAGCGCGCCATGGTCGGTACGGTGCAGACCGACTACAGCCACCTGCGTACCGAGGCCGCCACGGCCGCCAAAATCCCGGTGGAACGCGTGACGCTGGACGCCTGGCTAGAGTGCAATCAATCGCGGCAATCTTCGTTCGAGGGAAGCTGCGAGGAAGGCCAGATGGTTTCCCGCTATGTCCGCATCTCCGCGCGCGCCGATTTCAAGCCGTCGTTCCGCTATGCCTTTCTGGGCGTGAGGCTGTTCCAGACATCGAGCAACGGCATGGCCGAGCTCAATGCCACATCCGCGGTGAGGGTCCAGTGATGCGCATTCGCAGTCTCGGCAAGGACCAGCGCGGCGTCGGCGCGGTCGAGTTCGCGCTGATCGCGCCGGTGCTGTTCATGATGATCATCGGCATCGCCCAGATGGGGATATTGTTCCTCGCCAATGCCGGGCTGAAGCACGCGGTCGCGGAAGGCGCGCGCTTCGCGGCGCTGCATCCGCGCCCGTCGAGCGCCGATGTCCGCACCAGGATCCTGCAGAAGAAGCTGTCGCTCAAGGCCGAGCGGTTGGGCCCCGTCACGATCACGTCCGGGACCGCCAACGGCAGCGACTTTCTCGATGTCACGCTGACCTATTCGGTGCCGCTCAACTTCGTGTTCGTGAAGGTGCCGCCGATCGAGTTGCGGGAGCAGCGCCGGGTGTTCATCTATCCCGCAGCCGCCTGAGGTCGGCTAGGCAGCGCCGCCGAACGGGCGATGCCGGCAGACCCGAGACGTGGAGCCAAGGCGATCGGAGGTTCCGGCGCTACTGCGCCTTTGCGATGACGGCCCCGATCGCGGCGATTCGTTCAACGCACCGGTATTGCGGCTCGTCCAGTTCCTCTCCGAATATGTCGGGCTCGATCTCCCGATACCGCAACGAGCAGCCCAGATCGGGCAAGTCGCGCTCCAGCGCGGCGCGAAGCTCATCCCGTCCCTCCAGGATCGAGACGCCGGTATAGAGGATCATGTGCCCGCCGGGTTGCAGCCGCCTGGCGGCCTCGATCGCCCATTCGAACGAAAGCTGCGCCCCGTGCATGCCGCCCCCGTCCCGATAGGCGCGCTCCTCCTCGTCCATGATGTACGGCGGGTTCGCGATCACCAGGTCGAAGGCGCCTTCGACACGCGTGAGACCTGAACTTTCGACCAGTTCCGCCTCGACCCCGGCAAATGCGGCATTGATCGCGGCGAAGCGGAGCGCGGACGGATTGACGTCGCCGAGCGTAAGCCGGGCCGCCGGTACGAGCTTTGCCGCGACGATGCCGCCGGCGCCGCTGCCGGCACCGATATCGACGATCCTGTGGACCTGCCCCAGCCGGGGTATTTCGGCGCGGAGGAGAGCCGCGTAACGGTAGGTATCGGGCCCGAAGAAGACGGAGTTCGCGTCGTCCGTGGGATAGGCCGAGTGAAGGAAAAGCTCCTCCCCGGCGCGGGAAACCCTGACCTTGCTCCTGAAGAAATCGCCGTCGCAGCGCTCCAGCGCGCCCGCGCGGCCGAGCAGGTCGATGAACCTGGCGGGGATTGCGCCGTCCGCGAAAGGGAGGCTCCAGCCGAACACATCCCTTAAACCGCTCGCCTGCGCCTTGCGGCGCACATTTCTGGCATGAGTCTCCGGCGTCACGGTCGTGAAGGCATAAGCTTCACCGGCCAGCGCCTCGAGCAATGCGAGCAACGCCGTATCGGCAGGGTCTTGCAGCAGGACGGGCCTCCCGTTGAGTGATGGTCAGACGGCTGCCAACGGGGCTAACCGGAGCGCTGCGGATTGGAAAGAGATTGCGACGCCGCGGGCCCCTTCCGCAGCTCAAGCAGAGCCGCGCCGGCAAGTACCAGGGCGGAGGCGATCGCCGGCCACATCCCCATTGTGTAGCGCCCGTCGCCAATCCCCGTCACGGAGGTGAATACGAACACCGCCTGGACCGTCAGCGCGGAAAAGAACGCGGTATTGACGGCGTTCGATCTGTTGGGGGTCCGCAGCGCGATGAATCCGAAGATCATGGTTATCCCTGCCAACGCGACACCGATCAGTACAAAGGCAGGTCCAACGAAGCGGGCGGATGAACGCGGCTCCGTCGGATGCAGAAGCTCAGGCAGATGCGCCTCAAGCGGCAAGGGCCGCGACGCTTCGATGAAATCGTCGAAACGCCGGGCACGATCCGGATGGGTGCGAGTCCCGAGCACCCACAAGGCCCGGTATTCTTCCCAGGCGAGGGGAAGAAAAGCCAAAGGCCTCTGAAGGATCCTCTTCGTGCCGACCCGCCCCATGGCCGCATTGAACTCGGCCGATGCTGATGCTCCGGAAGGCCGATATCGATGCGTGCAGCGATGCTGGATGCACTGCTCGTAGTGCGCAAGCATCGCGGGGTACACTGAAGTTCCGTCAGCCTGGCGCAGCACCTTTCGAACGGAGGCGTATTCTGCCTCCATGGCTTCGGTGAGAACGTGTTCGGTCGAGTCGAGGCCCTTCCTCTCGATAGGCGGGGCTTCGATCAAGGAAGCCTTCGCGTAGATGTGAGGACCGGCAAGTGAGGTCAGGGCAGCCCCATGGGCCGCGCGAGAGTAAAGGCGTTCAGCCGCGACGAGCGAACCCCAGCTCAATACGCATATCAGGATGATCTGTATCTTCTTCGAGAAACCCGCCTGCCTCGATCCGATCCAGATCGCCAGCAGAGCCACTAAGATGATTGGATAGGAAGCTGGCCGAACGGTCGCCGCCAAGCCTGCCAGCGCTCCCGCGAGGGCGGCATTCCTCATGCTGACATGCTGGACGAGAAGAAAGAGGCTCGCCAGCCAGACCACCAAGACTGGAATGAATAGCGCTTCGCTCACCACGCTTCGCTGGAAGCTCATGACCTCAGGATTGACGAATACCGCCGCGATCAGCAACAGCGCCAGCCACAATCTTCCTGTCAACTTCAGAGCCGCGACGCCCAAGGCGGCGCAGCCGAGAGCGTATGACAGAAGTTGAGCGGGAACGAGGAAGTCCAGTCCGACCAGGCGTACGAAAAGTGGGTACGAAGCTGTTCGGTAGGGGCTGAACTGAAGATACGAGTCCGAATCCGGTACCAATACAGGCGTAGCGGATCCCGCCAGCCAGATCACCACCCCCGCGACTAGCGCGCAGGCAATCAATGCCGCTCGTTTCGCCTCTACTGAGGAAATCATAATAAGCTTTCGTATCAGGTGCTTGGGCGCTGCGATGAACAGCGTCCGCCCGGCCGCCGACGTGCGAGGAAATGATGGGGGAGGATGGGTGGTAAGCTGCGCCGCTAGCCGATTTTGGAGAAGGGAACAACCTGCTCCTTCCGAGCTGATCGAACGTCAAAAAGGCTTACCGAACGGATTGCGGCACGTGTGAAGAAGGGCCGACCTGCTCTAGATCTGGCGGCGCTGACTTGGCACCGGGCTTTGAATCCCTGGACGTTTCGATGGCATGGCGAGGGTTCATGCGGGACAATGCTCACCGGCACCGACGGGTGCCCTCGCGGCGGGCAAATGGCGGAGACGGAGGGATTCGAACCCTCGGTAGGAGTAATCCCCCTACGACGGTTTAGCAAACCGTTGGTTTCAGCCACTCACCCACGTCTCCGGAAGCGCTGAGCGGCGGGCTATAGCCGGGGCCTTTGCCGGGTTCAACCCGGTGTGGCGTCGCAATCCGGCGCAATATCGACTCGCCCGGTCGCGCGTTCATTGCGGCGAAAGCCGGGAAAGGATTAACTTCGAGGGTGAAGGGTAGAGGGGGAATGGCTATGTTCGGCACAATGATGAAGCTCGCCGCCGCGGCGGCCGCCTTGGCGCTTGGCGGCGCGGCCGCTGCGCAGGTGTCCGGCGTCGATCCCGGCGCCGCCT
Source organism: Allosphingosinicella sp. (assembly GCA_035644835.1). GTDB lineage: Bacteria > Pseudomonadota > Alphaproteobacteria > Sphingomonadales > Sphingomonadaceae > Allosphingosinicella. The sequence continues at coordinate 65,409 of DASQNR010000002.1, forward strand.
ATCAGGAGGCGCCGCAGGAGAGCGAGTGGGTCTCTGCCGATCCGGGGCCGCAGGAGATCGAGGCGGAAGCCGGCACCACGAGCGCCGGCACAACGGCGACCGACGCAAGCGTGCGTGCCAGCGCGGCGGCAGGATCCTCCAAGGTGGCGCGCAAGGATGTGTTCAGCGCCGCCGAAGGCGTGTTCGGCAAGGGCGCGGAGGGGCTTGCCGACCTGATCGAGGATTTGCTGCGCAATCAGGGCGAGCCTTCCGCCTACATCACCGGCCGGGAAGCCGGCGGCGCGTTCATCGCCGGCGTTCGCTACGGATCGGGCACGCTCCACCACCAGATCGAGGGCGACCGGCCGATCTACTGGACCGGCCCCTCGCTCGGCTTCGACTTCGGGGCGGACGCGGCCAAGGTGTTCGTGCTGGTCTATAACCTCCACGACGCCGAGCGCATCTTCAAGCGGTTCGGCTCGGCCGAGGGCAATGCCTATGTGGTGGGCGGCTTCACCGCCAGCTACCTGCGCCGCGGCGATATGGTGCTGATCCCGGTCCGCATGGGCGTCGGCGCGCGGCTCGGCATCAATGCCGGCTATATGCGCTTCTCCCAGAAGAATCGCTGGCTGCCCTTTTGAGCGGGGGCTAGGCGGCGCGGGGGACGATCCGGTCTAGCGAGCCGTTGAGCGCCCGCTTCGCCTCCAGCAGTTCGTAATCCGCTTGGAGGCCCAGGAAGAAGCCTTCGGACATGCGGAAATAGCGGGCGAGGCGAAGGTCGAGCTCGGCATCCATCGGAGCACTTCCGGCGATTACGGCCGCTACATGTTCGGGGGAGGCGCCGATCGCCTGTGCGAGCGAGGCTGCGTCCAGACCGAGCGGCTCCATGAACTCGGTGGCCAGCATCTCGCCGGCATGTGGGTTGTGGAGCCATTCGGGGTTAGTGGTAGTCCGTGATCTCGACACCGTCCGCGCCTCCGTCGCGCCAGAAGAAGCATATACGCCATTGCCTGTTAATTGAAATGCTATGCTGCCCGGCGCGGTCGCCGGTGAGGGCGTGAAGGCGGTTGCTCGGAGGGTTGCGCAAATCGTCCAATGCCTTTGCTACGTTCAGCATCCTCAGGCGGATCATGGCACGATCCTGAATGTCCGGCGGCAGCTTATGGGTGCGCTCGCCGTTCCAGATGGCTTCGGTTGCTCGGTCGACGAAGCTGCGGATCATCCTAGGTCCTCCTGGGGGGAGGGATAATTCAAGGAACATTGGCGCTCAAAATGGGCTTTATTTTAGCGCCGCCCCTCCGCCCGCTTGTTCATGCGCATCTGCTGTTGCTTGCCGTAGCGGGTCTTTCTCGTGCCGGGCTTGCCTTCGGTCGAGTTGCCGAACACCGGCGCGCGCTTCTCGCCGTCGGGGATGCCGAGTTCGTCGGCTTCCAGGCGGCGGATTTCGTCGCGGAGGCGGCCGGCTTCTTCGAATTCGAGGTCGGCGGCGGCCTTGCGCATGCGGCTTTCGAGGTCGGCGATATAGGCCTTGAGGTTGTGGCCGACGAGGTGGGGGCGCTCCTCGTCGCCGGTGTCGATGACGACGCCGTCGCGGCTCGAGACGTGGGCGATGATGTCGGCGATGTTGCGCTTGATGGTGGTCGGCGTGATGCCGTGCTCGGCATTGTATTCGAGCTGCTTCGACCGGCGCCGATCGGTTTCGTTAAGCGCGCGCTCCATCGAGCCGGTGATCCGGTCGGCGTAGAGGATGACGCGGCCCTCGACGTTGCGGGCGGCGCGGCCGATGGTCTGGATGAGCGAGGTTTCGGAACGCAGGAAGCCTTCCTTGTCCGCATCGAGAATGCCGACCAGCCCGCATTCGGGGATGTCGAGGCCCTCGCGAAGCAGGTTGATGCCGACCAGCACGTCGTAGACGCCGAGGCGCAGGTCGCGGATCAGCTCGATGCGCTCCAGCGTCTCGACGTCCGAGTGCATGTAGCGGACCTTGAGGCCGGCTTCGTGCATGAACTCGGTCAGATCCTCGGCCATGCGCTTGGTCAGCGTGGTGACGAGGGTGCGGTAGCCTTTGTTGGCGGTGATCCGCGCTTCGTTGATCAGGTCCTGGACCTGGTCCTCGACAGGCTTGATCTCGACCGGCGGGTCGATGAGGCCGGTGGGGCGGATGACCTGTTCGGCAAAGACGCCGCCGGTCTGCTCCATCTCCCAATTTCCGGGCGTGGCGGAGACCGCGAAGGTCTGCGGGCGCATCGCGTCCCACTCGTTGAAGCGCAGCGGGCGGTTGTCGATGCAGGAGGGGAGGCGGAAGCCGTATTCGGCGAGCGTGATCTTGCGGCGGTGATCGCCCTTGGCCATGGCGCCGATCTGCGGCACCGTCTGGTGGCTCTCGTCGACGAAGAGGAGGGCGTTTTCCGGGAGGTACTCGAACAGGGTCGGCGGCGGCTCGCCGGGGAGGCGGCCGGTGAGGAAGCGGCTGTAATTCTCGATGCCGGCGCAGCTGCCGGTGGCGGCGATCATCTCCAGGTCGAAATTGGTGCGTTGTTCAAGGCGCTGGGCTTCGAGGAGCTTGCCTTCCGCGACCATTTCCTTGAGGCGCTCCTCAAGCTCGTGCTTGATCGCGCCCATCGCCTGCTTGAGCGTCGGCCCCGGCGTCACATAGTGCGAGTTGGCGTAGACCTTGACGCTGTTGAGGCTCGCCACCTTCTTGCCGGTCAGCGGATCGAACTCGACGATCTCCTCGATCTCGTCGCCGAAGAAGTTCACCCGCCAGGCGGTGTCCTCATAATGGCTTGGAAAGATTTCGAGATTGTCGCCGCGCACCCGGAAATTGCCGCGGGCAAAGGCCTGGTCGTTACGCTTGTACTGAAGCGCGACGAGCTTCCTGATGATCTCGCGCTGATCGACGGTGTCCCCCTTCTTCAAGGAAAACACCATCGCCGAATAGGTTTCCACCGAGCCGATGCCGTAGAGGCAGGAGACGGAGGCGACGATGATCACGTCGTCCCGTTCGAGCAGCGAGCGCGTCGCCGAGTGGCGCATCCGGTCGATGCCTTCGTTCACCGAGCTTTCCTTCTCGATGTAGGTGTCGGAGCGCGGCACATAGGCTTCGGGCTGGTAGTAATCGTAATAGCTCACGAAGAACTCCACCGCATTGTCCGGGAAGAAGCTCTTGAACTCGCCGTAGAGCTGGGCGGCCAGGATCTTGTTGGGGGCAAGGACGAGCGCCGGGCGCTGCAGCTCCTCAATCACCTTGGCCATGGTGAAGGTCTTGCCGGAGCCGGTGACGCCCAAGAGCACCTGCGTCTGCTCGCCATCGCGGGCGGAGCTGGTGAGCTCCGCGATCGCGGTCGGCTGGTCGCCCGAGGGTGAATATTCGGAGACGAGCTTGAATGCCCGCCCGCCTTCCGCCTTCTCCGGGCGTTGCGGGCGGTGGGGGACGAAATCCGCTCCGGTTTCGGGTTCCTGAAGGCCGGTTCTGATGGTGATTGCCATGGCGACACATATGGTCATTGCGCGCGGCGAGCGCTAGCGTGGCGGCCATAAACAAAGGGGAATGTCCATGCGCAGCCTGTTGATCGTACCCGTCTGCCTGCTCGCCGCCTGCTCCGACGGAGGCGGGGAGGAGAAGAAGGCGGCAACGGCGCCCGCCGCAACCATGGAAGCGGGGCAATGGGAAACCGCATTGGAGGTGCGCAGTATCCGCTCCACCGACAAAACCGAGCCGGCGCTGAAAGCCGCGGTCGGCGAGAAGGAAAGCGGAACCGCCTGCATCCCGGCGGGAAGCGAGGCGACCCCGCCCGGCGCGCTCTTCGCCGGCCCAGGCTACCAGTGCCAGACGCAGAACAGCTACATCCGCAACGGCCGCATCAACATGTCGCTGAAGTGCAGCCGGCCCGGCATCAGCGGCGACATAATGCAGACCGTGCAGGCGAGCTACACCGGCACCAGCTTCGAAGGCACCGTGGATACGCTGACCTATTTGCCGGGCCGCGGCGACTTCGAGATGAACCGCACGATCGCCGGCCGCAAAACCGGCGCAACCTGCGCCGCGGCACCGGACGCTGGACTCCAGGCATCGGGCAAGAGCGGAGGCTAAGTGCGCGCGATTTCCTGCCAGCGGGCGCTCTTCGACATCCCGGAGGGCGTTGCCTATTTCGACTGCGCCAAGATGTCCCCCCTGCTCAGGGCGGCGGGGCAGGCCGGCCGGCAGGGGCTGGAGCGCAAGTTGCGACCCTGGGAGATCACATCGGCGCACTTCTTCGATGAATCGGATCGGGTGCGAGGCCTGTACGCGCGGCTGATCGGCGCCGCGGCGGACGATGTCGCGATTATCCCGTCGGTGAGCTATGGAATGGCGACGGCGATGCGAAACATCCGCATCGGCCCAAGCCAGACCATCGTCACCCTCGGCGACGACTTTCCTTCCGGCATCTATGCCGCCCGCGCGCTCGGCCGCCAGTCGGAAGCCACTCTGGTGACGGTTGCGAAGCCCGACAGCGGCGCGGACTGGACCCGGGCGCTGCTGGAGGCGATCGACGGCAGCACCGGCCTGGTCGTCTGCCCCCATGTCCACTGGGTCCACGGCATCGTCATCGATGTGGAGGCGGTGGCGCGGCGCTGCCGCCTGGTGGGCGCGGCCCTGGTGCTCGACACCACCCAGTCGATCGGCGCCTATCCGCTCGATCTTGCCGCAGTGGATCCGGATTACATGGTGGCGGCCTGCTACAAATGGCTGCTCGGGCCTTACGCATTGGGCTTCCTCTACGTCGCGCCGCGCCACCAGGGCGGGGACCCGCTGGAGGAGGGGTGGATGACTCGCGCCGGCGCCGACGACTTCCGGCGGCTGACCGGCTATCCGCACGAATTCCAGCCCAGCGCCCGGCGCTTCGACATGGGTGAGCGCGCCAATTTCGCGCTGCTGCCGGTCGCGGGCGCGGCGATCGAGCAATTGCTGGACTGGGGCATCGTGCGGATATCCGAAACGCTCGGCGCCGTTACGGCCCGCCTCGAGGCGGCACTGGCGGACACCGGCGCCGCCGCCGAGCCGGGCCGAGCGCCGCACTTCCTGTCGATCCGCTTCGAAGCCGGCATCCCGCCGGGCATCGAGGCCCGGCTGACGGCGGCGCAGGTTCATGTCAGCCTTCGCGGCGAGACCATGCGGATCACGCCGCACCTCTACAATCACGAGCGCGATGAGGGGCAACTGGTGGCGAGCCTGCGCGAAGCGACCCGGTCCGCATAGCGGCGGGCGATGCGACCCAAGGGCAGGGTGTCGTTCGGGATGAGCTTGCGGCACGTCTGCGCACCTCAACTCCCCTGCTTCGCAATCGCCTTCAAGCACCCGGCAGGAGCATCAGGCTGCATCCCTTCGGCGCAGGGCCTCGTAGCTGCTTGCGAGCTGATTATGTGGAAGAACGTCATGACGGACAGGTTGCCAATCTCCTCAATGGGGGAGCCTCTTGTGAGTACCGCCGCGGGCCTGACCGGGACAGGGCGTTGAAGGCGCTGATCCTTTCGCCGCTTCTCAATCTGACGCAGGGCCTGCCGGGCGGGCCGACCATCGTTCAGCACGTGAAGCTGCGCTCGTCACGCGGCGACCCTATTGCGGCGGTGGCGACGCTTTCACTTGCGCCGGACGGACGGACGCTGACGGTGACGCTGGACGATCGGGACGGGCAGCAATCCGTCGGTGTGCAGTTGCGGCGCCTGGGTCCTGTCGCCAGCACAGCCTCCGGCTTCGCCGACGCCGACCTGCAGGCGCTGGAACTCACCCGGCGGACACCCGGCCCCCGCCCTTTCACCTTCACGACGGAGGTCTCCCTGGGGGAGGCAGGGCTGAGGCCATTCCTGTCGCCTGCCGACCACGCGCCGATGTCCCTTTCCGCGGTGGCGGCGGTGCGGGCAGACGCGATTTCGGGTTTACCGGGTTCCTCGCCCGATGCAGCCGCCGCACCTCGTTTCGCGCCCCAGGAGCAACCGGTCCACTCCCCGCGAGGCCTGCGGTATCTCGAGCGCCGGCTGACGGACGAGCTTACCGCTGCCGTCACGGCGACGCTTCCGGTTGCCACCTCCAGACACGTCGAGCTCGCGACGCTTTATGCGCGCTCGATCCAGGCACTCAAGGAGGCTCCTGCCGCCACGGCAGGGCGCTGGTGACGTTTGCCATGGCGCGGGACGGACGTTAGAACGTGCTGCCTCAAGGAACGCGGAAGCTTGCGCCTACCTCGGTGGCGCGAAACGCGGTGTCGGCTATTCCGCGGGCCCGGCGCAGGGCCGCCAGCCGCTCCGGCGGGTCGTCGATGCCTTCAAAGGTGAGCTGGAACGTGCCCCAGTGGATGCCGAGCGCGGCGGCGGGCTTCAGCTTCTGGAAGATCGCGACCGCTTCGTCGGGGTTGATGTGGTTGGTCTTCATGAAGTCGCGCGGCTCGTAGGCCCCGATGGGGATGATGGCGAGGCGGTAGGGGCCGCGTCTTGCGGCTTCGTCCACCCAGCTGCCGTCGCCCCAGCCGGTGTCGCCAGCGAAGAAGATCTTGCCGGCGTCAGTGCGCACCACGATGGCGGACCAGAGGGCGCGGTTCCTGTCGGCGCCCCAGCGCGACGACCAATGGTGGTTGCGGTTCAAGGTGACCGTGGCGCCAGGAGACGCGCACTCCATCCGGGCCACGGCGTTCGCGTAGTTTGTGACGCTCTGGGCCGAATTGATCTGGACGCAGCCGGGCATCACCTCCTGGCTCTGCGCCCAATCGAGCGCGAGAGCAGGAACACCGGCCTTCTCCAACACGGTGTCGTTGCCCAGGCTGGTGACGATGAGCGGATGATCCCGCTGCCACAGGCGCTTCAGCGTCGGCAGGTCCATATGGTCGTAATGGTTGTGGCTGATCAGGACGAGGTCGATCTTCGGCAGGTCCTCGAAGCGGACGCCGGGCGCGCGAACCCTGGTCGGGCCGAGCGGCGGGAAGGGGGAGACGGTGTCGCTCCACACCGGGTCGGTGAGGATGTTGAGGCCGGCGGTTTGAACAAGAACGGTGGCGTGGCCGATCCAGGTAACGCGCATCTCCTGGCCCTCGACGCGAACCGCGGGGCGGGTGGGGGTTACCGGCACCGATTTGGGCCACACCGCCCGTTCCTCACCGTCCCGGAACCAGCGGCTGATGAAGCGGCCCGGTCCGCCATGAGTTTCGTCGGCGGCGCCGGGGTTGAAGAACCGCTCGCCATCGAAATGGCCGCTCCTGGGTCCTTGATGATAAATTCGGTCAAGGAACGGCATCACGATGCTCGGCGCAAGGCAGAGCGCGATGACGAGGAAAAGCAGGGCGGTGCCGGCGCGCCGCAGCAATGTGCGCATGGGCGCCGTCCTTGAACCCGCGCAGTCCGACACGCAAGAGCGTGACGCGCGGCGGATCAGCGCGCAGCGATGGCGAAGCCGGCCGGCGCCCGGGTTTCGACATGCTCCTCATGGTAGATATCGAGCATGATCTCGCCGCGCGCCGGCGTGCCGCGGCCGCAGTCGAGCGTGTAGCGGGAAACCACGCTGCCATAAGCGCCGACGCCACCGTCGCTGCGCGGGCCAACTTGCGGCGCCGAGCCGTCGCCGCAGCGCAGCCGGCCGATATAGGCACGTGCCCCCTCGGGCCCGCCGACGCGGACCGGATTGGCAAGCGAACCGAGCGGGTGAACCGACGCTTCGGCGATCGACCGTGCCAGCGCCGCGTCGGAGACGCCCTCGCCGATGCCGGCAAAAAGCTGCTCCGGCGCGCCGGTGCGGGCGCCGATCTTCTGGGCCGCTGCCGGGGCAGCGGCGGCGATCGCTATGGAAACAAAGAACAAAGCGCGCATGGTGACTCCGCAGCAGGGTTGAGGAGCCGCTTTACCGCCCGGCATTTCGATGCGCCAGCGCCGGTAATGGTATCGGAGCCGATACGAAACTGTTAGGGGAGGCACGGCTCCGAAGGGCCGCTTCTCGTTATGGAGGAGGAACAAGGCGGTTGATCGCGCGTCTTAATGGAAGATCGCCGCGCCGCAGTTCAGGTTCGTCGGCGTCATTTACAGGAGGGAAGCAAATGACCTGGATTCTTATTATCGTGATCGGCGGTATTCTCGGCTGGCTGGCCAGCATAGTGATGCGCACCGATGCCCAGCAGGGCATCCTGCTCAACATCGTGGTCGGCATCATCGGCGCCGTGCTCGGCGGCCTGCTGCTCGGCCCGTTGCTCGGCGGCGGCTCGATCACCAGCGGCGACTTCTCGGTTATGTCGCTGCTCGTCTCCTTCCTCGGCGCGGTCATCCTGCTCGCGATCGTCAACCTCTTCACCCGCAAGCGCATCCGCTAAAGCGCCATTGCCGGAACAAAGATCGGGGCCGCCGGACGAGATCCGGCGGCCCCATTTTTGTGCGCTTCACTCCAGCTCGTAGCTGACGGCCAAGGTAACCGAGAGGCTCTGCTCTCCCGGGCTAATCTCAGTCCTGCTCACGGCGCTCACCGTCATGGCGGCTTCACGGTACATCGGCATCGGCCCATGGCCGCCGCCGCCTTCGCTGATCGAAAGGATGCGGCCGACGCGCTTGCCCGTGGCGCGGGCGTAAAGATCGGCTCGGGCACGGGCGGCGGCGAGCGCTTTGGTGCGCGCTTCGTCGAGCGCGGCTTCAGGCTTGTCGATGCCGAGCATCGGGCCGTTGATCTGGTTGGCGCCCTGCGCGACCAGCGCGTCGAGGATCTTGCCGGTGTTGGCGATGTCGCGGAAGCGCACCGAGACTTCATTCTGGGCGCGATAGCCGATCAGCGTGGGCGTGCCGCCGCGCTCGTCGTGGCGATAGTCCGGGTGGAGGTTGAGCGCGCTGGTCTGGATGTCGCGTTCGGCAACCCCGGCGCGGCGCAGCGCCTGGCGCACCATGTCCATCCGCTGGGCATTTTGCTGCAGCGCGCCCGACGCGGTCGGCGCAACGGTGACAACGCCGGCGCTGACCCGCACGATGTCGGGCACGCGGGTCACTTCGCCGGTGGCGACGATGTCGAGCCGGGTGCCGGCAATGGTCTGGGCGGCCACGGGCGCGCCCTGCGCCTGGGCAGCAGCGACCGGAACGGCCGCCATCGCCAGCAGCGAGGCGGTGAGAAGGGTTCGCGTCATGATCTTCAGTCTCCGAAATAGGCTCGGTCCGCCGTTACGGACCCGGTTCTTCTAAACGCCGCTGTGACTGCATCGTTTCTGAACGTTCCCGCCGCTTGGCGTGCCCGCTTTGGCGCCAAGCGGGCAATTTAGGTTGACCTGCCGGGCTTTAGCTGGAAGTTGGACGGCGATGAACACACTTGCGCCTTTCCCTTGCCCGCGCAGGGCCGCTTCCGCGGCCGGCGGGCATGGCTGGGCGTGGTGGTGGGGAGACAGTTCTGCGGAGGCGCGCGTGCATCGATGGTGAAGGGACGATCAGGTCCGAACACCCGACGCAAGGCCCGCCTCCGGCGGGCCTTTTCTTTTGTCCCCTTCTGTCAGGAACATCATCATGAACGCCAATCCCGCCCTTGCCGCCGCGCCTGAACCGCTCTCCTTCGCGGCTGTGGAGCCGACTCTTCAGCGCCTGTATGCGGGGGAGACGCTAGGCAGCGATGACACCGAACGAGTCTTCGCCGCGCTGGTGGAAGGCTTGCTGCCCGAGCCTGCCATTGCCGCCATGCTGATGGCGCTGCGGTTCAAGGGTGAGAGCGCCGGGGAGATGATCGGCGCCGCCCGTGCGCTACGCGCCGCCGATGCCCCCTTTGCGCGCCCTAGCTACCGATATGCCGACACTTGCGGCACCGGCGGTGACGGCGCTTCGCTGATCAACGTCTCCACGGCCGTGGCCTTTGTCGCCGCGGCGGCCGGGCTGCCGATCGCCAAGCACGGCAATCGTTCGGTCACCTCCCCCTGCGGCTCGGCCGATGTTCTGGAGCAATTGGGCGTCAAGCTCGACGTATCCGCCGAAGTCTCCCGCCGGGCGCTCGACGAGGCGGGGGTCTGCTTTCTGCTCGCGCCCCTTTATCATCCCGGCCTCCGCCACGCCGCGCCGGTTCGCCGCGCGCTCAAGGTCCGCACGATCATGAACCTGCTCGGCCCGTGCCTTAATCCGGCCGAGCCGCAGGTGCAGCTCCTCGGCGTCGCCGAAGCGCGGCACCTGGAGCCGGTCGCGCATACGCTTCAGTCGCTGGGCGTGCAGGACGCGCTGGTGGTGCACGGGTCGGGCATCGACGAGGTTGCCTTGCACGGCGACACGCAGGTGGTGCGGATCGCGGGCGGCGCCCTCAGCCGGCTGACGCTGACGCCGGAGGAAGCCGGGCTCCGGCGCCGGCCGCTGGCAAGCCTCAAGGGAGGCGGCCCGCAGGAGAACGCCCGCCGGCTCGAGGCGCTGCTGCGCGGCCAGGGCTCGGAGGATGAGACCGATGTGGTCGCTCTCAACGCCGGTGCGCTGCTGCTGGCCGCCGATATGGAGCCCGGGCTGCGCGAAGCGGTAGGCCGGGCGAAGGCGGTGATCGCCTCGGGCGCTGGTCACGACCGGTTGCTGCGGCTGGTGGAGATCACCAATGGGTGAAATCAGCGGCGTGCTGGGTGAGATCGTCGCCCGCAAGCGCGTCGATGTCGCGGCGCGCCTTGCCGGCGTCACGCTCGCCGACCTGCGCTCCCGCGCGCAGCCGACCAGGCGCAGCCTCAAGGCGGCGCTGGCGGCGCCCGGTGCGCGGTTCGTGATGGAGGTGAAGCGCGCCTCCCCCTCCAAGGGCGTGCTGCGCGAGGCCGTCGATCCCGCCGCCATCGCCCGCGCCTACCAGGGCGCCGCGGACGCGATCAGCGTCCTCACCGACGCTCCCTATTTCGGCGGCTCGCTTGAGGATCTCGCCGCCGTACGCCTTTGTTTCGACGGCCCTATCCTTGCCAAGGATTTCGTGATCGACCCTCGCCAGGTCGCCGAAGCGCGGCTGCACGGCGCCGACGCGGTGCTGGTAATGCTCTCCGTGCTGGGCGATGCCGACGCGGCGGCGGTGATCGCCGAAGCCCGGCAACTCGGCATGGACGCCTTGGTCGAAACTCACGACCAGGCCGAAATCGCCCGCGCCGTTGCGCTTGGCGCCGAGATCATCGGCATCAACAACCGAGACTTGAAAAGCCTTTCCGTCGACCTTTCCGTCACCGAGCGGCTGGCACACCTGGTCCCCGCCGACCGCATCCTTGTTTCCGAATCGGGCATCGAGAACCGCGCCGACGTCGCGCGCCTCGCCCGCCATGCGGACGCCTTTCTGGTCGGCTCCTCGCTGATGCGCTCTGAAAACCCGGCGCTCGCGGCCCGTGCGCTCGCCTTCGGGCGAGCCAAGGTGTGCGGCCTCACCGACGCTGGAGACGCGCAGCTCGCCGCCGCCCACGGCGCCTCTTTCGCGGGCCTGATCATGGTCCCGAACACCCCGCGCGCCGTGACGCGCACCCGGGCCGAGGCAATTGCCGCCGCGTCGGGCCTGCCGGCGGTAGGGGTGTTCCGCAACGAAAAACCCATGCTTGTCGCCGATGCCGCGCGCGCCGTCGGCCTGGCCGCAGTCCAGCTCCACGGCGAGGAAGATGCGGCCTATGTCCGTGCGCTTCGCCCGCTCCTCCCCGAAGCCACCGAAATCTGGGGCGTGGCCGCGGTCGGACGCGACCTCCCCGAGCCGCTCCTCGGCGCCGACCGCACCGTGTTCGACACCAAGGCGAACGGCCGCTCCGGCGGCACCGGCATCGCCTTCGACTGGAGCCGGATCGCTGGCCGGCCCGACCTTGGCCGCAATGTTCTTGCCGGCGGTCTCAACCCTGCCAATGCCGCCGCGGCGGCGCGGATGGGCGCCTATGCGCTTGATGTAAGCTCCGGCGTTGAAAGCGCGCCGGGCCGAAAGGACGAAGCAAAGATGCACGCATTCTTCGAAGCCCTCAGACTTCCCGTCCGGGCGCAGGTCCGGCCATGAAGATGGAAGGCCGTTTCGGCGCCTATGGCGGCGCCTATGTTCCCGAGATCCTGGTGCCCGCGCTCGAGGCGCTGGAACGGGCATTCCTCGACGCCCAAGGAGATACCGGCTTCAAGGCCGAGCTCGATGAGCTTCTGACCAAATATGCCGGCCGCCCGACTCCGCTCACCCGCTGTCGCAATCTCGGTTCGGCCAAAGCGCGCATCTACCTGAAGCGCGAAGACCTGCTCCACGGCGGCGCGCACAAGACCAACCAGGTGCTCGCCCAGGCCTTGCTCGCGCGCCGCATGGGCAAGACTCGCATCATCGCCGAAACCGGCGCCGGGCAGCACGGCGTCGCCACTGCTCTTGCCGGGGCCTTGTTCGGCCTTCGCACCCGCATCTACATGGGCGCCCACGATGTCGAGCGGCAGAAGCTCAACGTCTTTCGCATGCAGTTGATGGGGGCCGAAGTGGTGCCGGTCACCTCCGGCAGGCAGGGCCTCAAGGACGCGGTCAACGAGGCTTTGCGTGACTGGACCGCCAGTTTCGAAGACACGCACTACCTGCTGGGCACGGTTGCGGGACCTCATCCCTTTCCGCTGATGGTGCGCGAATTCCAGCGTGTCATCGGGCTCGAGGCGCGTGCCCAGATCCTTGAGGAAGAAGGCCGCCTGCCCGATGCGGTGGTCGCTTGCGTCGGCGGCGGCTCCAACGCGATGGGCATGTTCGCGGATTTCGTGGCCGACGAGGCGGTGCGGCTGATCGGAGTGGAAGCGGCGGGACGCGGCCTTGGCGGGGAGGAGCATGGCGCCACCTTGCTGCGCGGACGCCCCGGCATCCTCCACGGCTGCGAAACCTATTTGCTGCAGGACTCGGACGGGCAGATCGCCGACACATGGTCGGTTTCGGCCGGCCTCGATTATCCGGGCGTCGGGCCGGAGCACGCCTTTATGAAGGACAGCGGCCGTGCCGAATATGTCGGCGCCACCGACCGGGAGGCGCTCGACGCCTTTGCGCTGCTGGCCCGCTCGGAAGGGATCGTCTGCGCGTTCGAATCGGCGCACGCTTTGTCGCACGCGCTCAAGATGGCCGACGCGGCGGACCAGGAGATGGTGATCGTGGTCAACCTGTCCGGCCGCGGGGACAAGGACATGGAGCAGGCGCAGCGTCTGCTCGGCGCGGCATGAACAGGTATCGGAGCATGTTCTCGCGGCTGGCAGCGGCGCGGGAGGGGGCGTTCGGCGCCTTCGTGATGCTCGGCGATCCCGATCTCGCCACCAGCGCCGACATCCTGGACGCACTGGTCGAAGGCGGGGCCGACATGCTGGAGGTCGGCATCCCCTTCTCCGATCCGGTTGCCGACGGGCCGGTGATCCAGGCGGCCGGCGTGCGGGCGCTGAAGCAGGGCGTCACTCCAGCCGATTGCTTCGCTCTGCTCAAGGACTTTCGGGCCCGCCATCCGGACATGCCCGTCGGCCTTCTCACCTACGCCAATCTGGTGGTGGCGCGCGGCCGAGACTCCTTTTACGCCGCCGCCGCCGAGGCGGGGGTGGACAGCGTGCTCGTGGCGGATGTGCCGATGGTGGAAGCGCAGCCGTTCCTTGGCTCCGCGCGAACCCACGGCGTGGCGCCGGTGCTGATCGCCGCGGCCAACACGCCCGACGCGACCTTGCGCCGCATCGCCGCTGCCGGCGAAGGCTATACCTATTGCGTCGCCCGCGCTGGAGTTACGGGAGCGGATAGCGAAGTGCGCTTCGGCCACTCGCAAATGCTCGGCACCCTGCGCGCCTTCGGCGCCCCGCCGGCCATATTTGGCTTCGGTATCTCGCAGCCCGGCCATGTTGCGCAGGCGCTTGGCGCCGGGGCGTCCGGCGTCATCTCCGGCTCGGCCATCGTTCGCCTGATTGCCGAAAATCCCGGCAACGAAGCCGACGCGGTGCGCGGTTTCGTCGCCGACATGAAAGCCGCAACTCGGGCCGCTTAACGCCGGCGACCGGCCACCAGACGGTAGATGAACAGGATAATGATCGCGCCGATTATGGCGGCGATGAAGCCTGCGCCCTCGCCCGGACGATACCAGCCGACCGCATTGCCGATAAACCCGGCCACCAGCGCCCCGGCGATACCCAGCAGGATTGTGACGATGCAGCCGCCCGGATCCTTGCCGGGCATGATCGCCTTGGCGATGATCCCGGCGAGCGCGCCAATGACTATCCAGCCGAGAAAGCCGTAGTCGCTCATCAGGTCCATAACTGTTCCTTCCTTGCTTGCTTTTGTTCGGCACATACATGCCGATGGCAAAAGTCCAACATTGCATGTACAGCCGGGGTTCCGTGCCGCGGGGGGCTGCACGTCGGAATATGCTTGTTGTTGGTGCCTTATGCAGCTAATACACTGGCTGAGGCGGCTGGGCGGCCGCCGTGCGGGTTGGGGAAGATGGACGCAATGAACTACGAATCGAGCAAGTGGCGCAGCGGCGCCCTGGACGGCGTTTCGGAGGGGTCGCAGACCGATCTGATCGTGGTGCAGCGTCGCCGGCGGCGCAACATCATCATCGCCGTCGTGGCGGTGCTGGTGCTGGCAATTGCCTTGTTTCTGCTCTTCGGCCGCGGCGGTGATGACGCCAAGGTCGCCCAGGGAGCGGCCGCCAAGGGGGGCGCTGGTGAGGCGCCCGCGGTCAGCGTCGTCGTTCCCGGTCGCCAACAGATCGCTCGCACCATTTCGGCAACCGGCACGCTGGCCGCGCGTCGCGATATGCCCGTGGGCGTGGCGGGGGAGGGCGGCATGATCTCCCGAGTGCTCGTGGAGCCCGGCCAGTGGGTTGGCGCCGGCCAGACGCTGGCGGTTATCGATCGCTCGGTTCAATCCCAGGAAGCGCAGCAACTCGCCGCCAGCATCGAAGTGGCCCGCGCGGACGCCCGGCTGGCGGAGCAGGAGCTTCAGCGCGCTCAGACGCTGGTGTCGCGCGGCTTCGTGTCCAAGGCCGATGTTGAGCGCCGCGTTGCGACTCGAGACGCGGCCAATGCGCGCGTCCGCGTCGCTCAGGCGCAACTCGGCGCGGCCCGCGCCCGGATCGGACGGCTGGACGTCCGCGCGCCTGCCGCCGGCCTCGTTCTCGATCGCAATGTCGAGCCCGGCCAGATCGTAGGCGGCGGATCGGGGGCGCTGTTCCGTATCGCCCAGGGCGGACAGATGGAGTTGCTCGCCCGTCTGCCCCAGACGGATCTTTCCACCCTATCGGTGGGCGTGCCCGTCACCGTGACGCCGGTCGGCTCTCAGCAAAGCTACCAAGGTTCGATCTGGCAGATCTCGCCGATCATCGATCCGCAGACGCGTCAGGGCGAGGCGCGCATATCGATCCCTTATAATCGCGAACTCAGGCCCGGCGGCTTTGCCGCTGCCGCCATCCAGGCCGGGGCGACGGTTGCGCCGCTGCTGCCGGAATCCGCGGTTCTCACCGACGACACCGGCACATATGTGCTGATCGTGCTCGCCAACAACACGGTTCAGCGTCAGCCCGTCCGCGTCGGCACGGTGACGGACAAGGGTGTGGTGATCGCCGAGGGTCTCAACGGCAATGAGCGGGTCGTGCAATCGGCGGGCGCATTCCTCAACCCGGGCGAAAAGGTGCGTCCGCAACGCGCGGTCGCCCGCTAGAATCACAGGTCGATTGGGAGTTGTTGGATAATGCGTAACATCTCGGCCTGGTCGATCCGCAACCCGGTGATCCCGCTCGTCCTGTTCACGGCCCTCCTCGCCATGGGCCTGCTCGCCTTCATGCGCATGGACGTAAACCTCAACCCGGACGTCAGCGTTCCGGGTGCCAGCGTCTCGATCAGCCAGCCGGGTGCGGCGCCGCCCGAACTGGAAATCCAGATCACCCGCCGTGTCGAGGCCGCGGTGCGCGGCATCGAAGGCGTCACCGAGATCAACTCCTTCATTCGCGAAGGCAACAGCACCACTTCGATCGCCTTTGAAATCGGCACGCCGATCGACCGCGCCGTGACCGACGTGCGCGACGCGGTGGCGCGTATCCGCGGCGACCTTCCCGATGGCATCCTGGAGCCGCAGGTGCGGCGCGAGGAGAATGACGACTATCCGGTCGTCTATATGTCGGCCGAAAGCACGGCGATGACGGTGGAGCAGCTCTCCTGGTTCATCGATGACACGATCAATCGCCGCTTGATGGGCGTGGAGGGCGTGTCCATCGTCAGCCGCACGGGCGGCGTCAGCCGCGAAATCCGAGTTGAGCTCGATCCCGTCCGCATGCAGTCGCAGGGGATCAGCGCCTCCCAGGTCAACCAGCAGCTGCGCGCTATCAACGTAAACGCCGCCGGCGGCCGTGCCGAGATCGCCGGCTCCGAACAGTCCGTTCGCGTTCTCGGCAGCGCGCTTACCGCCCATGCGCTGGGCGAAACCCAATTGTCGATCGGGGGCGGGCGCACAATCCGGCTCAATTCGATTGCCAGCGTTCGCGACCAATGGGCCGAACAGACCAGCTACGGCATCCAGAACGGCCGCCAGGTCGTCAGCTTCATGGTTCAGAAGGCCAAGGGCTATTCCGATCTCACCGTCTACAACGAGGTGATGAAGCAGCTCAACGAGCTCGAGGTCGAAGATCCGCGGGTGGGCTACACCCTGCTCTTCACGCCAGTTCAGTATATCGAAGGCCAATATGACAGCTCGATGCGGGCGCTGGTCGAAGGCGCGCTCCTTGCGGTGGTCGTCGTGTTCCTTTTCCTTCGCGACTGGCGCGCCACGCTGATCTCCGCGATCGCCATTCCGCTTTCGGCGATCCCTGCCTTCTGGTTCATGTCCATGATGGGCTTCACGCTCAACATGGTGACCTTGCTGTCGCTCAGTCTCGTCGCCGGCGTTCTGGTCGATGATGCGATCGTCGAGATCGAAAATATCGTGCGTCATATGAGGATGGGCAAATCCGCTTATCAGGCGTCGATCGACGCGGCCGACGAGATCGGCCTGCCGGTTGTCGCCACCACCTTTTCGATCGTCGCCGTCTTCCTGCCAGTGGCGATGATGGGCGGGATCATCGGACAATATTTCATCAGCTTCGGCCTCACCATCGTCATCACGGTGCTGATCAGCCTGGCCGTCGCCCGTCTGATCACGCCGATGTTCGCGGCCTATTTCCTCAAGGCGCACGGCGAGGCCAAGCATGGCGAAGGCTGGCTGATGGACAAGTATCTCGGCTTGCTGCGCTGGACGCTGCGCAACCGGTGGAAGTCCGTCGGGGTCGGTTTCCTGTGCTTCCTGGCGCAGATCGGCGTTTTCATGGTGCTGCCGTCGAGCTTCCAGCCGGAAACGGACGAGGACACGGTGCAGGTTGCAATCGAGATGCCGCCGGGCTCCACCCTTGACCAGACCCGCTTCGTCGCCGACCGCGCGGCGGCACTGGTCCGCGGGCAAGGCGACGTGGAATCGGCCTTCGCTTCGGTGCGCGCCGGCGCTTCGACGATCTATGTATCGCTCAAGGACCGTGGCGAAGGGCGCGAGCGGACCAGCACCGACTTCGAGCGGCAGGTGGGGCCGCTTCTGCAGGGAATCCCCGACGCCCGCGTCACCTTCCGTGCCCAGAACAGTGTCGGCGGCCGTCCCATCGCGGTCATGCTTTCCAGCTCCGATCCGGTAAAGCTGCAGCAGGCGGCCCTCAAGCTGGTGGAGGATATGCGCAAGCGCCCGGAACTGGTCGCGCCGCGTATCGCCGGGGACCTGAGGCGTCCTGAGATCACCATCACCCCACGGCTCAACCTGATGGCCGACATGGGCGTAACCACCTCGGCGATGAGCCAGGCGATCCGCACGGCGACGCAAGGCGAAATCGACCAGGCGAGCGCGCGCTTCTCGCTTTCCGATCGCCAGGTGCCGATCCGGGTCGCGCTCCAGGAGGATTCGCGTCGCAACCTGTCGACGATCGAGAATATGCCGGTCCCGACGACGGCCGGCGGCTCGGTGCCGCTCAAGGTGGTCGCCTCGATCAGCTTCGGAGCCGGTCCGGCGCAGATCCAGCGCTTCAATCAGGAGCGCCGGATCCTCGTCGGCGCGGACCTCCAGCCGGGTGTCGTCGACAAGGAGGCGATCATTGAATCGCTGCCGATCCTCCAGAACCTGCCCGACGGGGTGGAGCGCGCTCGCTCCGGTCAGCAGCGGGAGGAAGCGAAGCTGATGTCCGAGTTCCTGGGCGCCCTGATCTCCGGGACCTTCCTGGTCTTCGCGGTGCTGGTGCTGCTCTACAAGCGCTTGATGGCGCCGCTCGTGAACATGGGGTCGCTGCTGCTCGCTCCCCTTGGCGGTCTGCTGGCATTGTGGGCCACCGGGCACGCCGTCTCGATGCCGGTGCTGATCGGCATCCTCATGCTGTTCGGCATCGTCGCCAAGAACTCGATCCTGCTGCTCGATTTCACCATCGTGGAGCTGGCCAAGGGCGTGCCGAAGAATGAGGCGATCATCGATGCGGGCCACAAGCGCGCGCAGCCGATCGTCATGACGACGATGGCGATGGTGGCCGGCATGGTGCCAACGGCTTTGTCGCTGGAGGGCGATGCCAGCTGGCGCGCACCGATGGCGGTGGTGGTGATCGGGGGCCTGATGCTTTCGACGCTCCTGACGCTGGTGCTGGTGCCCGCTTCGTTCAGCCTTGCCGACAGCTTCGAAAGGTGGCTCGCGCCGAAGTTCGGCCGCATCATCACCTACAAAGGCGAGAAGGACCATGGACCCCCGCCAGCGGTGCAGCCGGCGGAGTGATCGCAAGCGCAGCATCGGACAATGGCAGCATTCAGTGGCCGCCGTCGGAGTGCCGAAGACGCCCGCTTGCTTCTCTTGCGCATAAATAAAAAGGGGAGGGCGCCGCGCGTCCTCCCCTCGATCTCCAGCAATGGCTGCAGCGGCTCAATCGCCGTTATAGCTCCGGCAATAGCCGAAGGTCCAAGCAAACCACGCATAATAGCTGGTATCCGGGCTGATGCTGCAGATGCTCCCGGCCCGCGCCGGTGTGGCGGCTGCCAGGGTTACGAAGACGGCAATGGCCCCGATCGTGGTTGCCTTCCTGAATTTCATGGTTTTTCCTCCCTGTTGGACCGAAGCGGCCTGAATCAGAGGATGGTTGCGACGATGCGCCGGGTCAATGACCGAAAGACTGTCGTTCTGGTATGGAATTCAGGAAAAGTCTCCGCGTTCGATGATGCCGTTGCCGGGCGCAGGCGGAAGGGCTGCGTCTCCTGCCGCGGCGCTGCGATGCGCGTGAACAATCGCCGTCGCCAGCCATTGACCGGTTCATGACGTCGATCTCCTCGCCTGCCTCCGTCCCAAACGCACTGTCGTCCGGGGTTCGCCGGATGCGGTTGATCGCGACCGGCATGCTGCTGGCGATGGCCGCCTTGTTCATCGCCACCAGCCGTCTCGACGATATTCACCCCGCCTGGGGCTTCGTCCGCGCCTTCGCCGAGGCGGCAATGGTGGGCGGGTTGGCCGACTGGTTCGCGGTCACTGCCTTGTTCCGCCACCCGCTCGGCCTGCCGATCCCGCACACCGCGATCATTCCGCGCAACAAGGATCGGATCGGCGACACGCTGGCGCTGTTCCTGCGCGACAATTTCCTCACCGCCTCGGTGGTTGCGCGGCGGATGCGCAGTGTCGACGTGGCCGGTGCCATCGGGCGCTTCCTGGCCAATCCCGCGCCGGAGGCCCGCATGCGCGCCGGCGCGTCGCGCATGTTCGCCAGCCTTCTGGAGTCGCTGGACCAGGAACGGCTCGGCGGGTTGGTCAAGAACGCGGCATCGTCGCGCCTGCGCAGCCTTGAAGTGTCGCCGTTGCTCGGCAAGACGCTTTCAGCGGCGATCACCGAAGAGCGGCACATGCCGATCCTTGATTCCATAGTCACCTGGGCGGGGCGTACGCTTGACGCAAACGAGGAACTGATCCGCGACATGGTTCAAACCCGCGCGGGCTGGATCATGCGGCTTGCCGGCCTCGACGAGAAGTTGGCCGAAGCGATCATCGACGGTCTGAGGCGCCTTACCATCGACATGGCAGTGGATCCCGATCACCCGCTGCGGGCCAAGGCCGAGGAGGCGCTGGCGGCGCTGGCGTGGAACATGCAGAATGACGAGGAGACCAGGCTCAAGGTCGAGAGCTGGAAGAACGAGATCATCGCCAACAAGGCGGTGAGCGACTGGGTAGGCGGGCTCTGGGAGAATAGCCGCAACGCCCTTCTCAAGGCGGCGCGGGATCCGGATGCGGCGCTCGCAGGCAGGTTCGGCGAGATGCTCAAGCAGCTGGGAGAATCGATCCAGGCCGACCCGCAGCTCAATCGCGCCCTCAACGGCTTCGCCCGGCGCGCCGTCGTCGGCGTCGTCGCCACGTACGGCAACGGCATCGTCAAGCTGGTGTCCGAGACGGTGCGCGGCTGGGATGCACGCACCATCACCGGCCGGCTGGAGAATGCCGTCGGCCGCGATCTTCAATATATCCGGATCAACGGCACCCTTGTCGGCGGCCTCGTGGGGCTGCTCATCCACACCGTCGAGGTGGTGGCTTGACCGATCCTCAGGCGGTGCGCGTGCTCGCCGCCAAGGCCGGATACCGGCTGGTGAAGGGAAAGGGTCGTTCCGTGGGCGCGCATGACTGGGGACGCTACGGACTTGAGGATGCGGAGACGGGCCGTCGGGTCTTCGGCTTCGGCAATCGCGGCGTCAAAGCCAGCCTGAACGAGGTCGAGCGTTACCTGCAAGGCGGCGACGCTGCGGTGTTCGAAGCCTCGCTGCGAGGCTCCAGACAGCGAATTTGATCGCTGCGACGGTCACTGGTGAGGCGCCTCAGGGTTCGCCCCGACACGATCAGCCGTCGCTCGCCCGCTCGATATCCGCGCCGACCGCCTGCAGCTTTTCCTCCAGCCGCTCATAGCCGCGGTCGAGATGGTAGACGCGGTGGACCTGCGTCTCGCCGGCAGCGGCAAGGCCGGCGAGCACCAGGCTCATCGATGCGCGCAGGTCGGTCGCCATGACCGGGGCACCGTGCAGCGCCTTGACCCCCCGCACCACCGCCGAGCGGCCGCGCACCTCGATGTCGGCGCCCATGCGGTTGAGCTCCGGCACATGCATGTAGCGGTTTTCGAAGATGGTTTCGGTGAGCAGGCTGGTGCCTTCGGCCAGGGTCAGCATCGCCATGAGCTGCGCCTGCATATCGGTGGGGAAGGCTGGGTAAGGCGCGGTGGAGAGGGACAGCGGCTTCAAATGCCCGTCGGCGCTGACCTTGATGCCGCCGGGCGTGTCCTCGATGATCAGGCCGGCGTCGGCGAGGCTGGAAAGGATCGAGGGCATGGTGTCGCGCCGTGCGCCGAGCAGCTCCAGCGAGCCGCCGGTGATCGCGGCGGCGCAGGCATAGCTGCCGGCCTCGATGCGGTCGGCCATCACTGCATAGGTGGCGCCGTGCAGCCGGTCCTTGCCGTGGATGGTGAGAGTGTCGGTGCGCAGGCCTTCGATCTCCGCGCCCATGGCGATCAGGCATTTGGCGAGGTCGGTGATCTCCGGCTCGCGCGCCGCATTCTCGATGACGGTGGTGCCTTCGGCCAGCACCGCCGCCATCAGCGCATTCTCGGTCGCGCCGACCGAGACGAAGGGGAAGGTGACCGTGCCGCCGCGCAGCCGGCCGTTCGGCGCGGTCGCCTTCACATAGCCCGAGGCGATCTCGATTTCGGCGCCAAGCGCCTCCAGCGCCTTCAAGTGCAGGTCGACCGGACGCATGCCAATCGCGCAGCCGCCGGGCAGCGACACGGTCGCTTCACCGGCGCGGGCGACGAGCGGCCCGAGCACCAGGATCGAGGCGCGCATCTTGCGCACGATGTCGTAGGGGGCGACGGTGGAGCCGATATTGGACGCGCGCAGCGTCATCACCCGGCCGAATTCGTCGGACTTGGCGCCCTCCACGGTGGTCGAGACGCCGAGCTGGTTGAGGAGATGGCCGAAGCTGTCGACATCGGCCAGACGCGGCAGGTTGCGCAGCGTCAGCGGCTCGTCGGTGAGCAGCGCGCAGGGCAGCAGGGTGAGTGCGGCATTCTTGGCGCCCGAAATGGGAATGCGGCCGTTGAGCGGCTTGCCGCCGCGGATGATGATGCGATCCATTGGGGGGTCTTAATATAAAAGGTGGGCGGCGCAAGCGGCGCCGGATCGCTTAAACTGAGCGCGCTGCGCGGGTCAGGCCTTTTCCAGCGTGCACTGCAGCGGGTGCTGGTTCTCGCGGGCGAAATCCATCACCTGCGTCACCTTGGTTTCGGCGACTTCGTAGGTGAAGACGCCGCAGATGCCGACGCCGCGCTGGTGGACCTGCAGCATCACGCGAGTCGCATCCTCGATCCCCATCTTGAAGAAGCGCTGGAGGACGAGCACGACGAATTCCATCGGCGTGTAATCGTCGTTGAGCATCAGCACCTTGTACGGCGAGGGCGTTTTGGTGCGGGTGCGCGTGCGGGTGGCGACGCCGAGGCCGGTGCCGTCATCGTCGCCGCCCTGCTTGCGGCCGGCCATGGAGATGGCGGACGCGAGGGCGCCGTTTCGAGTGGCTGAATCGATCCGTACCATGGTCATGCGCCTAGATATGGCAAGCCGCCTCAAGGCGGCAAGGGAGTTGCGCGGTTCGCGGTCGCGAAAGGCTGTCGAACCGCCGCGCGGCGGCGGATGCACGTCAAAAGGGGCGGCTCCCGCACGGGAACCGCCCCTTTCAAGTCGTCGGAATCGCGCGCTTAGGCGGAAACGACGGTTTTCACCTTCTCGGCGGCGACCGAGTAGCGGCTGGTCAGCGGCTGGGCGACATCGCCGGCCATCTTGATCATCGCTTCGGACAGCTTGGCGCCTTCGGCAACCAGGGTGTCGAACTGGCCGCGGGCGAATTCGGTCTGGAGACGGAAGAAGTCGGTCGGCGACTTGATCTCGGCGAAGTTGCGGATCGAGGCGGACGCTTCCTCGAAGCTGCGACGGCTGAGCTCGGCGACTTCCTGGCCAATGGTCTCGACGCCCTTGGCGGCGACCTTGGTGGAGGCGACGATCGCGGCGACATTGCCCTTGGTGAAGTCGGTCATCTCTTCGGCGAAGCGGGTGTTGCGCTCGAACGCGGTCTTGGCGCGGGCGTTGGCATCGCCGAAAACGGCCTGAACGCGGTCGGCGACCTTGTTGGTTTCGTTCTTCATGGTCCTGGTTCCTTCGTTGATCGTGTCGGTGCTGGTACGAACGGCCGCCTTGGCGGCCCGGGTGGCGCTCGCCGCTGCGGCGGGAGCCGCCTTGGCGAAGGTCCTGGCGGCCTTGCGCGCAGGCTTGGCAGCCTTGGCGGCGGCGGCGCGGCGCGCCGGAGCGGCCTTCTTCGGCGTATCGGCCTTGGCGGCGGGCGCCGCAGCCTTGTGCGCTTCGGCCTTCGCCGGAGCGGCAGCGGCCTTGGGCGCGTCGGCCGACTTGTCGGCGGCCTTGGCAACATGCGCCGAAGCGGAGGCGGGAGCCGAATGGGCGGCTTCGGACGGCTTGGACGCGGGCGCCGTCTTGGTGTCGTGGTTCTGATCGGCCATGGTTCTACCTCTGTTGTTCGCTTGCTGCAGTGCAACATAAGCCAGCGGCAGCCATGTTTCAAGCAGAAATGTTGCGCTGCAACAAAGCGGCGAGGCGGCCGCACCGCCGCGAGGAGAAAAGGGCCGTCCGGGACGGCTAAACGCCGTCACCGGACCTGGGTTTCAGCAAGGCGCGGGCGAAGAGCCTAGAGCCGCGATCCCGGCCGTTCGTCGAAGAAGTCGACGCTGCCGTCGTCGAGGTCGTAGCGCGCGCCGACCACCCGCAGGGTGCCGGCCTTGAGCCGGTCGAGCACCATCGGCTCGGAAAATTCGCGCAGCCGCGCCACCGTGCGCCGCACATTCTCCCGCACCGAGGCATCGAGCAGGTCCGATCCGCCGCGGCGGCGCGCTTCCAGCACGGCGGGCACGATCGGCTCTACCATGCGGCCGATGCTGCCCGGGAAAGTCGTGCCCTGCTCCACCACCGAGACGGCGGCGGCGACCGCGCCGCAGCGCTCGTGGCCCATGACCACCACCAGCGGCACCTTGAGTTCGGCAACCGCATATTCAAGGCTGCCCATCGCCACCGTGTCGACGGTGTTGCCCGCGTTACGGATAATGAACAGCTCGCCCAGGCCGCGGCCGAACAGCAATTCGGGCGGCACCCGGCTGTCGGAGCAGGAGACGAGGACGGCGAACGGATATTGGGCCCGGGCGATCTGCAGCCGGCGGCGGCCGTTGCGATCGGGCGCGGGGATGCGGCCGGCCAGGAAATCGCGATTGCCGCGCTTCAGCAGCTCGAGCGCCTCGTCGGGCGTGCGCGCGGCCGGGCTGCCGGTGGGCGCGGCGGGCGGCGCCGACGCCGCCGCCTGCGCGGCGAGCGGCAGCGAGGCGGCCGCGGCGGCGCCCCAGAGCATTGTCCGGCGCGACACATCGTTGTGGCTGGGCTTGTTCTTCATGGTCCTGGTTCCTCTTGAAGCATCGGTTGTGCCGGTGGCGCCCGGGCGAGGAGGTGCGTGGTTCCAGGGATCTGGGCCTTGCACCGGGTCTCGTTCCCGATGCGGTCCGACATCGCGATCGTCGAGATCGCCAGAGGGGCCCGGCCCGCATCCCCGGTCTAGTAACAGCCAACCCACGGCGCAAGCGAAACGCTGCGCAGCAGGCGGCCCTCACAGAGGTGAAGTTCACGAAGTTCACGATGTCGCGCAAAATCCGCAGGGCGTATTTGAGGCAAACGCGGGCATACGGCGCCGGTCCGCTCCGACGCACCCCCGAGCTTCCTCTCGGGCGAGTGTTTCCCTGGGTCGTGGGCCAAAAGGACGGGGCGGTGCTTGTGTGTCATCCGGCAGGATGGATCATGAACGGGGGCATGTAGGAAAGAGGTTTTTACCGCCCGTCGCCGATGTCGCTGGCCACCACGGCGTACAGCTTAGGGAGGCACGGCCGGTTTATTGTGTTTACACAACGAAACAACCGTCATACATACCGATTCGTAGGATGGACCGGTGATATGCTGCACAATCGGATTTCAGTGTTGCGTGCCGAACGTGGTGTCAGCCGCCGCGCATTGGCGGAGGCCGTGGGCGTGAATCAACAGACGATCGGCTATCTGGAGCGGGGGGACTATGGCCCAAGCATGGAACTTGGCCTGAAGATCGCCGCCTTCTTCGAGGCGCCCGTCGATCTGATTTTCTCGCTTGAGCCGTTTCAGGGCTTGGTCAGCGAACTCAAAAAGGGAGGGAAGTGAGATGTCGAAGGTCAGCGAGCGTAGCCTGAGCGCAGCGGTGCGTAAGAGTACGGTTCTTGTGATGTATGGGGCCTATGGCGTGGCCTGCGTCCTGTGGGTGTTTGCCGAAGGCCTCCGGACGCTGCCGATCGCCATCTCGGTCGTTGCCTTGCTGTTGCTGTCGCTCGGCGCCCTGATCCTCCTGTTCCAGAAAACGCGCTACTGGAAGTGGGGCAATTCGCCCGATGCCGAACTCGATGAGTTCCAGATCAGCTCGCGCAACGCCGCCTACAAGAATGCCTACATCATCGTGGCGAGCGTCTCCCTGCTGGTCATGTTTGCCGCCCGCATCGGGTATGATGTCACGCAAATCACCGTCACCGAATCCGCCGGTGAGATTCTCTTCTGGGGCTGGTTCCTGCTGGTGCTCACGCTCCCGGCAGCTTTGCTCGCCTGGACCGAAAAGCCGTTCGACGACGACGAGGACGAGCTGGGAATCGCTCGTCGGTAGCGCGCGCTTTCTCTGCTGCCGCTGCCGTCTCCCGCCGCGACACAGCTCAAGATCGCGCGGTTCAATCGGCCCGAGATTAGTTTTGCCTGTCGCACATAGATCAGGGCGGCACGCCTTAACTGTGCTAGGCACGGGCCATCGTTGGCCTCTTCCGGCCCCCCAGCGACAGAGAGCCACTTAAGCTCCCGCCACAGTGGAGCCCGTAACCATGGCCGACCAGCCGCCTTCAACCCTTCAGCCGATGGTGCAGAAGCTGCGATATTGGCAGGATCTAGACGCCGCCGACGAAGCGGCCCTGCTCAGGCTCCCGCATCGCACCAAGACGATCGAGCGGCACGGCTATATCGTGCGCGAACGGGACAGGACGACCCATTCGTGCGTGATGCTTTCCGGCTTCGCGATCCGGCACAAGATCGTGGCTGACGGGGCGCGGCAGATTGTCGCGATCCACATGCGGGGCGACCTGGTCGACCTTCAAAACTCGTTCCTGACGATCGCGGATCACAGCGTGCAGGTGCTGACGGAAAGCGAGGTGGCGTTCATCCCGCGCGAGGAGGTCAAGCAATTGGCGTTCGGTCGGCCCAGGATCGGAATGGCGATGTGGTTCGACACGCTGGTCGATGCCTCGGTGTTCCGCGAATGGATCGCCAATGTCGGCCGGCGCGATTCCCGCACCCGCGTCGCCCATCTGCTGTGCGAATTCGCCCTGCGGCTGAAGGTCGCGGGCCTGGGTGAAGCCACCGATTACGAGCTGCCGATCACCCAGGAGCAGCTTGCCGACTGCACCGGCCTGACCTCGGTGCATGTCAACCGGACGCTGAAGCTGCTCGAACAGGAAAGCCTGATCACGCGCCGGACCAGCCGGACGATCGCCATCGGCGACTGGAAGAAGCTGGCCGAAGTGGGCGATTTCGACAGCACCTACCTGCACCTGCGCGAGGACGAGCCGGCCCTGGCCTGAGCGTCGCCGCGGGCCGGCCGCACCCGGCCGCCCGGCCTTGCGGCAATCAGCCTGATCCAGATCAGCGGGCGCGCGCTCGAGGGAACCGGGCCTCGGCGCCTGCGGTTGTTGACCGGCAGGAAAGGGGCGCGTGATGAGGTCAATCGCCAATCAAAATGCGGAGGAGATGGGTGGGCGCGGCAGCGTGCTGGCACGCCAGAAGCGCGACCATATCAGGCTCGACCGCTTGCTTCACCGCCTCGACGCGGCTGCGCTCGATGAGCAGGCGCCAGTCCTGCTCGACATCTACCGCCTGGTTTTCCCGCACGCCTTTGCCGAGGAAGCCGTTTTATGGCCGGTGATCCGGCGGGTGCTGCCGGACGGACATGCGCTGACGCTGCAGGTGGAATTGGAGCACCAGCAGATCAACGCGCTGGTCGCCCGGCTGGAAACCCTGCCGCCGGCCTCGGCCGAATATCGCCAGATTCTGGACCGCGTCGTGGAATTGCTGCGCGAGGATGTGCGCGATGAGGAAGACGCGCTGTTGCCGCGGCTCCAGACCAGGCTCAGCCGCGCCCAGTTGCGGCTGCTGGGCGTCGCCTGGGAGATGGTGCGGCTGATCGCGCCGACCCGCGCCCATCCGATCGTCGCGCGGCGGCCGCCGGGCAATGTCCTTTCCGCCCTGCCGCTGGCGGTGCTGGACCGCCTTCGCGACATGGTGGACGCGCGGCTTCACGCGCGGCCGACGGCGTTGGCCGGAACGCTCGGCCGCGCCAGTTCCGGCCTGGCGCGTGCGGCGCGTGCCGTGGAACGGCTGCCCGGCATGAGGAGCGGCGAAGATCCCGCCACCCGCGTGCCGCGCGGCGGGCGCAGCGGCGGGGGCCGCAACGGCTGGATCGCCGCGGCGACTTTGCTGGCGGTGGCGGGCGCCTCGGCGGGCTTGATGGGGGCGGCGCGCCGACGCCGGGCGGTCGCGCTCGGCTGACAACGACCTTTGAGAGCAGGGCAGGTGCGGGCCTCAGCCGGCGCCGAGCGCGAGCCGGTGCGCATCGCGGCGGATCGCCTCCAGGCACGCCTCGCCGCCAGACAGGGTGGAGACTTCGTGGGCAAAGGCAAGGTCGAGCTTGGCCGCCAGCGCCGCGCCGTCGGGCGAGGCGCTCCTGAGGAGCTCCCGCAGCGCCGCCTCGAAGCGGCTCCCCAGCCGATCGTAAAGCGCCTCATCCTCGGTACTCGCCGCCGCAAGGATCGCCGCCTCGGCCCGGCGGAAGCGGGCAAGCGCCGCCGCCCACCGCACGGCGCGCCGATCTGCGCGTTCACCGTCACCCCGGACTTGATCCGGGGTCCACCTTCCTTCCGCACCGGCGCCGGAAGAAAAGGTGGATGCCGGATCAAGTCCGGCATGACGAAGGGGGGAAGCGGCGCCCAGCACAGGCACCGCGCAAGCAGCGCCTAGCAGAGCGCGCCGCGACACATTAAGGTCGGCACCAGCCATCCTTCGCCTCCTCAACAAGGCGTTGTTGGTCAGAACCGGGCGCAGGGTGGCCGCCTTGCCCCGGTTCGCGAATATATGTGCGCAACTATTCGGGGCAAGTCAATAGCCGATCCACCCAAAAGAGGCCGCGGCCGCCCCCGCACCGGCATTGGCCCGGCCATCTCCATGCGACTGTACCCGGAGATGGAGGCGGCTCTCTACGCTTGGATCGGAAAGCAGCCGGACCCGAAACCCTCTCGGTCGGAGGCGCTGCGGCGGCTGGTGGAGAAGGGGCTGGAGACCGACAAAGGGTAACGGGGGCAATGCGCTCACGCTACTGGTTCAATGGATCATTCGCGCCTGAGCATCGTAGTTCCGGCAAGCGTTCGGCTCCGCTAGACCTGTTCAACCCGCTTGATGCGTCATCAGCAATTACTGTCTCGACGCAGCAAGTGAGCCCGGCGCAACATACCATATGCCATGCTTGCGGCAGCGCTCCGGAACGCCGGGCGAAAGCCCTTTCACCGCTGGTCCGCCGGATGCCGAACCTCCCACCTCCACTGACTGGCCGAGACTGAAAGCGGAACCACCGACCACCAGCACGCGGCGTTGCTGATCCCATTCCGCTTCCGTTGGAGCGAAAGCCAGGATCAGGAACGACCCGCCGGTCGACAATCCCACGCAACCATCTTTCTCGGCCAGGGAGCCTGCCATCCTTGCCGTATGGAAAGTCGGCCGGGGAACACCGGCTGGAGGGTCCGCTAACACGTAAGTGGCCAGCATGTCCGCGTCCCTCACCTGCGACGTTCCGGCCGTCTCGCCTACCACGGCGTTCGTGGGAGACTGCACCTGCGTGCAGGCTCCCAACATGGTGAACAATGGCAACAAAAATCGCATCGTGGCCTCAATAGGAGAGCTGTAACCATAAGCATAGGCGGCATCCATGCACGTGTATGCCGACCGGCCGCAGAAGCCACGCTTCAAGATCATCATTGAGCGGAGAAGCGAATGCTCTCCACAGCCCGGCGAAGTGTAGTGCAGTCGTCCGGCGACAGGCACTCGCCATTCACGAGGAGAACGCCTTGCCCGGTCAGTCCGGTAAAGCTGACCTGTTCCTTGGCTACTATGCCTCCCTTGAGACGGTAGCCCTTTGCCGCCTCCGCATGCGGCTCCAGGACAAGCTTGGCCTTGCGTCCATCGATAGCCGTGTCGAACGTCTGGCAAGGCGATCCACGGCATGAGAAAGCCAGCGACGAGACGTCGTAACCGAGTGCCGCACGCAGTTGGGGACCGACTAGGGATAGCCACATTGAGTCCACTCCGGTGGTCTCTTTGGCCGATGCTCCTTCGGGAATGCGTAGCGAGAAGCGGATGCCCCCGTCCGGGCCGTCAAGATCGAAGGAGCGGCGATCTTGCTCGACGGCGACCTGTTGCCTTCATTGGCCGACGAACCGGGCGCTTCATCCTCCCGTCCCGGATGGGCGCAACTTGTCATCGCCAGAAGCGTGGCGGCCATCCATACAAACCGAATTCCCATCCTCACCTCCACCCTCTGGCTACAACTCGCCGGGTCCGGTAGGGCGGGCCGAGGGAGGGTCTTTCCAATGACCGACGCAGCCGGCCTGATCACGCCTCCTACGCATCCGGTTCACCCCAAGCCGCTCCCGGCATGGCGCCTGCTCCGGGCGACCTTGCGCAATCCGCTGACCGCCTATTCGGAGGACAGCTTCACGTTTCAGAGCGGCCGGGTTCGGATGTTCGGCCGTTCGACGATCGGCGTGAACCATCCGGACGGCGTCAAGCATGTGCTGACCACCCACGCGTCGAGATATGGCCGCCCGACCGCCGCGATACGATCGGTTCGGTGGATGATGGGCAACGGCCTCTTCCTGGCCGAAGGCGAGGATTGGCGCCGACAGCGCAAGATGCTGGCGCCGCTGTTCGGCCCCACCCACATCGCCGAGTTGTTGCCGCACTTCCTGAGGGCCGGCGAGGCATTGCAGGCCCGCCTCGCAGGTCTGACGGAGGCGAACCTTACCGCCGAATTCAACCAGGCGACGCTCGACGCCGTGCTGCGCGCGCTTTTCTCCTCCCCGGCCGACACGGTCGGAAAGGAGATAGCCCGGCTCACCCGCTTCTTCCTGGACGGGCCAGGCCGACCGAGGGTCTCCGACGTGCTGGCGCGCAGCGAAAGCGCCTTCGCCTTCCTGGCCGGGCCCCGGCGGCGCTTCCAGTCCGAGTGGCACCGCGCGATCGACGCGTTCATCGAGGGCCGGCAGGACGCGGCCGGCGGCCATCAGGGTCGCGACATTCTCGATCTCCTGCTCGCCGCCCGCGATTCCGAAAGCGGCGCCGCCCTTGCCGCCGACGAGGTGCGCGATCAGACGGCGACGATGCTGTTTGCCGGGTTCGAGACGACGACGCGCCTGCTCTCCTGGGCCGCCTATCTCCTGGCGCTGGACCAGCGGGAACAAGCCGCGGTGCGGGAGGAAGTGGCGGCATTCCCTCCCGAGGAGGTCGCCGGCCTGCAGGATCTCAAGAACTGGCCGCGGCTGAAATGCGTTCTGCTCGAAGCCTTGCGCCTCTACCCGCCGGTCCCCCAGCTCGTGCGGCAGGCCCTGGAGGCGGACGAGGTGCTGGGCGAACGGGTCGAGCCTGGGGACATCATCTGGATATCCGCCTGGACGCTGCACCGTCACAAGGACCATTGGGATCATCCCAACGCCTTTTTGCCCCAGCGTTTCGAAGGACAGGCGCAGCCATGGACGCACGGCGCCTTCATTCCGTTCGGCAGCGGCCCCCGCATCTGCATCGGCGCCGGTTTCGCGATGGCCGAGGCGCAGATCCTGCTCGCCTCGCTCCTGAAGCGCTTTCAGATCGACCTTGCCGACAAGCGGCCGGTTCTGCCGATCGGGCTCATCACGACGGTTCAAAGCCATGAGCCGCGCTACTCGCTGAGCTCGTGACGGCCCGATTATGCATCGCTGCGCCGTCGAGCGGGGCGGGGGTTTGCGATGCAAAGGGCGCTCAGGCGGAAAGCCGGTCTACCGCCCCTTCACATAGCTCCCCGGCGCATCCTCGATCGCCTTCAACTTCCCACCCCCGGGCACGCGCGCGCCCTTGGCGGGGACGCGCTTTTCGCCCTGGGCGCCGATCCACTTGATCCAGTCGGGCCACCAGCTGCCCTTGGTCTCGGTCGCGCCTTCGACGAATTCGTCGAGGGTCGAGACCTTGGCGTCGTTGGTCCAATATTGGTATTTGCCGGCTTCGGGCGGGTTGACGACGCCGGCGATGTGGCCGGAGCCGGCGAGCACGAACTTGACCGGGCCGCGGAAGTGGTTGGTGATCTTCCAGACGCTCTTGGCAGGCGCGATATGGTCCTCGCGGCCGG
Source organism: Allosphingosinicella sp. (assembly GCA_035644835.1). Lineage (GTDB taxonomy): Bacteria > Pseudomonadota > Alphaproteobacteria > Sphingomonadales > Sphingomonadaceae > Allosphingosinicella. The sequence continues at coordinate 96,901 of DASQNR010000002.1, forward strand.
CCTGGACATAGGTGGGAGTCTCGACCTTGCGGAGGTCGATGGGCGTCCCGTCGATGACGATCGCGCCGGGCTGGATCAGCTTGTTGTCCTTGTAGAAGTCCTTCAGATAGGCGCCGTGCCACTTGGCGGGCAGGTTGGTGGTGTCGCCGTTCCAGTGGAGCAGGTCGAACGGCGGATAAGCGTCGCCCATCAGGTAATTGTTGGTGACATAGTTCCAGATCAGGTCGCGGCCGCGCAGCAGGTTGAAGGTGGCGGCCATGTAGCGGCCGTCCATGAAGCCTTTCTCCGCCGACATCTGTTCGATCATCTGCATCGTCTCGTCGCCGACCAGCAGGTTCAGGTCGCCCGCTTCGGAAAAATCGACCTGGGCGGTGAAGAAGGTGGCGGAGGCGACCTTGTCGGCCTCGCCCCGCGCCGCGAGCAGGGAAAGGGTGCAGGCAAGCGTGGTGCCGGCGACGCAATAGCCGATGGCGTGGACGGATGGGACGCCGAGCAGCTCGCGGATCGTGTCGATGGCGTCGACCTGGCCGCGCATCACATAATCGTCGAGCACCGTGTCCTTGAGGCTTTCGTCGGCGGATTTCCACGAGACCACGAAGACGGTGAGGCCCTGCTCGACCGCCCAGCGGATGAAGCTCTTCTTGGGGTTGAGATCGAGGATGTAGAAGCGGTTGATCCACGGCGGGAAGATGACCAGCGGGGTCTGGTGCACGGTTTCGGTGGTGGGGGTGTATTGCACCAGCTCGTAGAGCGGCGTGCGCTTCACGACCTTTCCGGGCGTCACCGCGATGTTGCGGCCGACTTCGAACGCTTCGGGATCGGTGTGGGTAAGCTGGCCCTTGGAAAGGTCGCGCAGCATGTTCTCCAGGCCCTTCAAGAGGCTTTCGCCCTTGGTCTCCATCGCGCGCTGCAGGACGAGCGGGTTGGTGGCTGCGAAGTTGGAAGGGGACATTGCGTCAACGAAGCCGCGGGTGATGAAGCGCAGCTTTTCGCGCTGCTTGTCGTCCACGCCTTCGATCGCGTCGACCGAGCCGAGCATCCGTTCGGACACCAGGATGTAGCTTTGGCGGATCATGTCGAACAGCGGATTGTCGGCCCAGGCGGGGGCGTTGAAGCGCTTGTCCTTGTCGGCCTTGTCGGCGATCTCGGTGCGGGGCACGTCCTGGCCCAGCGCGCGCTGCCAGATTGACAGGCCGTCGGTCCACAGATCGACCTGCGCCTGGGCAAGCTTGGCGGGATCGCCGAACATGGTCAGCCACGGCATTTGCGGCGGCGCGGTCGCCGCCTTGGGGACCGCCGCTTCGGCGTCGCCGAGGCTTTTGGCGACATGCTCCATCATCATCTGCTGCGCGCGGCCCATCACGGATGTCCAATGCTGCATTTCCACCAGCGTCGGCAGCGAGGGGATCGCGGCTTCCGGCGAGTTCCTGGTTTCCTGTTCGGCCATCGGCTTTCTCCTGCGCGCGGGTCGGTCGCTCTGTAAGCCCGCGCGGCTTGGGGGGAAAGCCCGGCCCGGCCTTTTCCCCCTCCCGCGCCGCTCCAGCCGTCCCTATGGCGGGGCGATGTGCCGCATGCTGTTCCTGCCCCTTCTCGCCGCCGTCGCCGCGCCCGCCGCCGCGCAGCAGGAGGAGATCGTCGTCACCGGCCGCGGCCTCCGGGCGCCGCAGGGTGAGCGGGTGTTCGGCACCGTCACCATCGGGCGCGATCGGCTGGCGGGATCCGCTTCCAACCGCATGGAGGAGGTGCTGCGCGATGTGCCGGGCTTTCAGCTCTTCCGCCGCTCGGACGCCCGCTCCGCCAATCCCACCAGCCAGGGCGCTACATTGCGGGCGCTGGGCGGCAATGCGTCGAGCCGGGCGCTGCTGATCCTGGACGGGGTGCCGCAGACCGACCCCTTCGGCGGCTGGATCAGCTGGCCGGCTTACGATCCGCGCCGGCTCGGCGAAGCGCGCGTCACGCGCGGCGGCGGCAGCGGTGCCAACGGGCCCGGCGCCCTGGCTGGCACGATCGAGCTTGAAAGCGCCGGACCCGAGGCGCTCCAGGGCCTCGGCGCCGGCCTCTCCTACGGCAGCCGCGACAGCCTCGATGCTTTCGCCGGGGCGGGGGCGTGGCTCGGTTCGGGCTTCGCCACGATCTCGGCGGCGTGGATGAAGGGCGACGGCTTCGTGCCGCTGGTGCGCGAGGCGCGCGGGCCGGTCGATCGCCCGGCGCCTTACGATCAGAAGAGCCTCGCCGTGCGCGCCGCCACGCCTCTGAGCAGCGGCATCGAGCTGCAGGCGAGCGGGCTGGTCTTCAGTGACCGGCGCGAACGCGGCACTGCCTTCAGCGACATCGAGACGGAGGGCGCGGACGCTTCGCTGCGGCTCGTCGGCCGCCGCTGGAGCGCGCTTGGCTATGTCCAGACCCGCAATTTCTACAACAGCTTCGCCGCGGTGGGCGGGGGAAGGTCGAGCGTGTCGCGCGCTTCCGAACAATATCAGGTGCCGGCCACCGGGCTGGGCGCGCGGGCGGAGTGGCGGCCGGCCATCGCCCGTGCGGTCGAGCTGCGGCTGGGCGCCGACTGGCGGCAGACGGAGGGCGAGACTCGCGAGCGCTTCGCCTTTGTGGGCGGCACCGGGACGCGCGGCCGGGTTGCCGGCGGCCGCACTCAAACGCTGGGCGCGTTCGCCGAGGCGAGCTGGACCGGCGGCCCATTCACCCTCACCGGCGGCGGCCGCATCGATCGCTGGTTCATTGCGCAAGGACGCCTGCGCGAGCAGGTTTTCGCCACCGGCCAGGTGCTCACCGACACCGCATTTGCCGACCGCGACGGCTGGCAGCCGACCGGCCGCGCCGGCATCGCCTGGGACATGGCCCCAGCGCTGACCGTGCGGAGCACCGCCTATCTCGGCTGGCGCCTGCCGACCCTGAACGAGCTCTACCGCCCGTTTCGAGTCGGGCCGGATGCCACCGCCGCCAACGCCCTCCTGGCGCCGGAGCGGCTGAAAGGGGCGGAGGCGGGGCTGGAGTGGCGCCCGGTGCACGGCCTGCGCGTCGGCGCGACCTTGTTCGTCAATCGCCTGGAGGATGCGATCGCCAATGTGACGCTGGGCCGCGGCCCCGGCACCTTCGCGGGCGTCGGCTTCGTCGCGGCGGGCGGCGAGTATCGCCAGCGCCGGAATCTCTCCGCGATCGACGCGCGCGGGGTGGAAGTGGACGCTCGGCTCGAGCGCGGACCCTGGAGCCTGTTCGGCGGCTGGTCGTGGGTGAGAGCTCAGGTGAAGGGCGGGGGCGCTGCCGCGCCGCTCGATGGGCTGCGACCCGCCCAGACACCGCGCAGCATTTTCTCCGCCGGCGCGGGCTGGAACGACAGCGCGGGCCGCCGCGGCTCGCTCACCGCCCGCCATGTCGGCACTCAGTTCGAGGACGATCTCAACCGCCAGCGCCTGAACGATGCGCTGACGCTCGACGCCGCCGCCGCCTGGTCGCTCACGCGCCACCTGGCGCTGGAAATGCGCGCTGAGAATCTGGCCGACGCGCGGGTGGAGGCGGGCATCAGCGGCGCCGGGATCATCGAGCGCGCGACGCCGCGGACGCTGTGGCTCGGCCTGCGCCTCGGGCGCTGACGCTTCAGGCGTTCAGCAGCCGCCGGACTTCACCGGCGATCGCATCCAAGACCACCCCGGATTTCCAGTAATGAACATGGGCGAATGGGGTCCAGCCCAGGATGTGCCTGACCCGCACTTGCCGATCGCGCGGCGCCTGCTCGGCATCCGGCGCGCGGCCCCAACCCTCGAAGCGTTCACGGTGCGGGTGCTTTCCGCCGAAGTAGGCGGCGTACTGGTCGGCGATCGGATAGCCCAGCACATCGTCGTCATCGTAGAAGTTGAGCCAATTGGCGGTGAACGCGCGATCATGCGGCAACGGGTGGCGCGGGAGGCGCATCGGCATCAGCGCATTCTGCTCCACATCCATGGTCAGCAGCGGCAGGTTGCAGCCGGTATAGATTAGCCCGGCCAGTGTATGGAGCTGTTGGAAGCTGGTGAGCGATGCGGCGTCGCCCCCTTTTCCGACGATCCGCTCGCGATCCCGGGCAGCGTCCCACGCGTAGCCCGAGAGCACCCGGCAACCCATCGACTCGGCGATGCATAGGAGCGGCGTCTCGTCCGCGCCCTTCCCGATCTCCGACTCGAGCTCTCGCAAAGCCTCACGCACCATCTTCTGCACTGCGAAGTAGGAGGATTCTTCATAATCCTCCTTCCGGTCGGGCAGCCGGTATGCCGTCGCATCGCACAGATTGGCGGAGACGAACTCGAACAGCATCTTCCACAGCCGTGGTGGTCTGCGCCGCCGGATCAGTTCCTGCTGGCGCCTTTCCAGTTTTTGAGCGCTCCACAGGACCGCCTTCCAGGCGATGGAGTCGAAGTCGCCGCCAAGCCGTTTGCGCAGGCCATCCTGGAGCTGCCGGTCGTATCGGAGCGCCGCATCTTCATACCGATCGAAGTAGCTGCCGATGCCATGGAAAGTAGCGATGGCGAGCTTGGGACGATCAGCCATCAGCAGTTCCGGCGCAGCGGATGATGCTGCGGCCAAGTGACCAAGTCGCACGGTGCATTATCGGCCGAATGGCGGGCCGGTTCGGCGGCGGCGATCAAGCTGTACGGGTTGAACAATGCCATCTTCATCGGAGCGTCACCCCCTTGCGTAAGGAGAAGCCGATCGCTCTCGGGGCTGTCCCGGCTGCCCCGCCAGCGTGGCTCTTCCGGAACGAAGGTGCCCTGTGTTGCGCCCCGCGCCAAGTACTCTGGCGTCGCAACTTCAGCCGATCCGGAGAGACTTGTTCGCAGTTTCCGGATTTATCGGGGCGCTGGGGCCGGGCGGGCGGCCGTTTCCGGGGAAAGCGGCGGGAGATCGATACCGGCCAGCTTCCAGCTCAGCCCGCGCCGCTCGAACACCAGACCCGAATCGGGGGTGTCCTTGCCCGTGATGATGAAGCGATTGAGCCCCATGCGCCGGATCTGCGGATCCGCTTGCTCGGTCTTGCCGTTGCTTTTGCCCTTCGCCGCCGCCTGCTCATTGGCAAGGTTGGCGAAGGCCTGCTTCATTCCGGAAGGCGAAACCATTCGATCCACCAACGGGCCCATCACCGCCATGCCCATGGCAAGACCCAGTTTGGCCTCCTCGCTGCCGTCGCGCTTCGCCTCTTCCTGAAGGCGGGTGGTAAGCTCGGTCTTCATGTCGGTGCGCAAGGCGGTGTAATCGACGTAAGAGGAAAAGCGCGCCTCATCATTGGCCTGCGCCGCCTCCACCATCGATTTCACGGTGAGCCCCGGCGAGGCCCAGTACCAGCCGCCGGCTCCGGCGAGGATCAGCAGCAGCGCGGCGCCGCCGGCCACATAGACTTTGCGCATGCGTATCTTCTCCAGAGCGAACACGCGGTTGAGCAGCTTGGCGGTAAGCGGTCAAGCCGCCCCCCCCGCTTCATTCCTCGGCGAATTTCACCCAGGTCGGAGCATGGTCGCTCGCTTTCTCGCGGCCGCGATGGTCCTTGTCCACGCCCGCGTCGAGCAGCCGGTCCGCTGCCTGCGGGGACAGCAGGAGGTGGTCGATCCTGAACCCGGCGTCGCGCTGCCACGCGCCGGCCGTATAGTCCCAGAAGGTCCAGATCGGGCTGTCGGGGTGGCGGGCGCGGATTGCGTCGGTCCAGCCCTGGTGGAGGATGCGGCGGAAGGCGGCGCGGCTTTCCGGCTGCATCAGCGCATCGTGCGCCATGGCGCGGGGCGAGAACACATCCTCGTCAGTGGGGATGATGTTCCAGTCGCCGGCCAGCACCACCGGGCGCTCCTCGGCAAGGAGGGTGAGGGCGTGCTCGCGCAGCCGCTCCATCCAGGCCAGCTTGTAGTCGAATTTCTCGGTGCCCACGGGGTTGCCGTTGGGGAGGTAGATCGAGGCCACGACGACGCCGCCGATCTCCGCCTCGATATAGCGGCTGTGGCTGTCGTCAGGGTCGCCGGGCAGGCCGACACGGCGCAGCGCGGCCGGAGGCGCCTCCTGGGGCGTCAGGATCGCAACGCCGTTGAAGCCTTTCTGGCCGTGCCAGTGGCCGTCATAGCCGGCGGCGCGGATGTCCTCGATCGGAAACGCCTCGTCGGCGCACTTGATCTCCTGGAGGCACAGCGCGTCCGGCTTCTCCTCGGCGAGATATTCGATGAGCCGCGGCAGCCGGGCGCGCACGCCGTTCAGATTGTAGGTGACGATCTTCATCGGCTCGCCGCTTAGCGGCTTAGCCCGTGCCCGTCACCCCGGCGCCGCGCGGGGCTCAGCCCTTGCGCTGGCGGGGGTGGCCGGTGGCGACGCCGCCGGACAGGCGGGCGACATGCGGGTAGCGCTCGGCAATCTCGGGCGTGTAGCCGAGGTTGAACACGGTTTCAGACTTCTTCGGGCGTTCCGGGCGGTCGTAATAGGTGCCGAACAGCTTGTCCCAGAAGAAGGTGGTAATTCCGAAATTGCCGTTCTCGTCGTGGAAATGGTGGGCCATGTGGCGCTTCTTCATGTCCTGGAGGACCTTGCGCTTGGGCTTGTAGGCGAGGTGCTGGATGCAGTGCACGAACTCGTAGAAGCAGGTCGTCAGCAGGCCGGTGGCAAAGGCGGCCATCGCGGCGCCGAAGCCGGAGCCCGGTACGATCGCTTCGCCGATCGCCCAACCCAGGGGGAGGGTGGCGAGGCCGATGGTCGGCAGAGTCGTGTGGAGCGCGCCGAACAGCACTTCCAGGTGGTTGGGATCCTGGTGGTGATCGTAATGGATGCGCTTCCAGGTCGACGCCATGAAGGGCACCTTGAACATCCAGCGGCTGTGCAGAACCCAGCGGTGGAGCACATACCAGACCAGCGGATAGATGATCGTCGCCGCGGCAAAGGCCGCCACGGTCGGCATGAGCGGGGCGGGCTGATAGGCGAACAGCACCATCGCGACCACGGACAGCAGCAAGTAGGCGATGATGGCGGGGTATTGGAAATAGGCGATCACCAGCTCGCGGAACGTCATCCGATCGAGATGATGCTCACGCCTCCAGAAGCTGGGCCGTGCGGCAGTTGCGAGTTTCACGATTGTAATCCCTCAACTTTTTGGGCGCCTGCAAGCGGCGCGCGCCAGATATCCAATATGGGATCTCGCTTTGGAGACTCAATAAGGCGGTTTTTTGACGGACGCGGGCGATGCGCCGATTGCCGGCTGCGCGAGCTTCCGGCGCCGCGCTCAGTGGCCGCCGGCGTGGTTGCCTTCGGCGCCGACCTTGGGCGGCGGCACCGGATCGCCGGGCGCGTGCGGCTTGGCCTGAACACTGGGCGGCGCCTTGGGGGCGCCGCTGCCCTGCACCTGGGCCTTGCCGGCCGCCTCCATTGCGCGCTGACCGGGCGAGCCGGGCTCGGAGATCGGGGCCTGAATATTCTGCTCCTGGATCTGCTCGGCCGCATTTTCGAGCACGGCGGCAGCTTCCGGCGTGGACTGGCTTGCCGCGTTTTCCAGCGCCGCGGCGGTGTTGTCGGATTCGGTCTGGCCGCCGCAGGCGGAAAGGGCGAGCAAGGCGGCGGCGGTGAAAGGCGTTCGGATCATCGTGCGTCGACTCCCTGGGTTTCGCGAATGAACGACGCGATGCTGCAAAGGGTTGCCGGGTGCCGGCTTCAGAGCGCCTTTTCGTAGATCCGGTAGATGCGGTTGATCTTGGCGTTGATCGCTTCGGAGATCGATACCATCGGACCGTTGCTTTCCAGGATCCAGCCGAACTCGCCGCGCACCGTGCCGTAGCGCGAAATCGCATCACGGCGGATGAACTCCACCAGCATGAAGGCGAGCTGGCTGGCAAGGCGGGACGCATGGAGCCGCTTCACCACCCCCATCAACGGCACCCGCACCGAATGGATGCGGGGGTTGCGCAGCCGCCACAGCAATTTGGCCCAGCCGAACGGGAACAGGCGGCCGTTCAAGTCACGGGTGAACTCATTCAGATCGGGCAAGGTCATCATGAAGGCGACCGGCTCGCCGTCGACCTCGGCAACGCGGATCAGGTCCTCGAACACGATCGGCTTGAGCTTCTTGCCAGCATAAGCGATTTCGCTCTCCGTCAGCGGGATATAGCCCCAATTGTCCGACCAGGCGTCGTTCAAGATGCCGAGCAGCAGCCGCGCCTCCTCCTCGAACCTATTCTTGTCGACACGGCGAACCCGGATGCGCGGATTGTTCTCGCCGGAGCGGATGATCCGCTGAACCAGCGGTGAGAAATCGACCGTTACGTCGAGCACATAGGTGTAAAGGTCGTGGATTCGGGCATAGCCCTGGGCTTCGACCCAGCCTTGATACTCCGCCTTGTTGTGGCCCATCATCACCGTTGGCGGATGGTCGTGGCCCTGGATCAGCAGGCCTGGCTCATCCCAGATTGAAAGGCTGAACGGCCCAAGCGCCCGGGTCATGTCGCGGCCGCGCAGCCAGCTTTGGGCGCGTTGCAGCAGCGCGCGTGCGACCTCCTCGTCCGCCGCCTCGAGCATTCCCCACTGGCCGGTGCCCTGGCCCATATGTCGCTGCACCAAGGTGTCGACCTGGGCAGAGATGCGGCCGACCGGCTCGCCGCCGCGCTCGGCCAGGAAGAAACGCGCTTCGGCATGCTCGAACCATGGATTGGTGCGCGGGTCGATCAGCCCGTGAACCTCCGTCTTCAAGGGCGGCACCCAATTGGGATCGTCCCTGTTCAAAGCATAAGCGAGGTCGACGAATGTTTTGCGGTCGGCGGCGTCCTCGACGAACCGGATCGAAATATCTGTCATGGCGCGTCTCCTAACGCCGGGACCTGCGAAGCGCCACGCCTGGAAGGCTCAGATGCTGAAGCTCGACCCGCAGCCGCATCCGGATGCGGCGTTGGGGTTCCTGACCTGAAAGGCGGCGCCGCCGAGGCTTTCCACGAAATCCACCTCGCCGCCGCGCACCAGATCGTGGGTCATCTCGTCCACCACCAGGGTCACTCCGTCGCGGATGGTGGTCAGGTCGTCCGGCGCCACTTCGTCGGCAAGGCCGAAGCGGTAGGAGAAGCCTGCGCAGCCGCCGCCTTCCACCGCCAGACGCAGGATCGGTGCCTTGCCCTGACGCTGGGCGATTGCAGCCACGCGGGCGGCGGCGGATGCGGAAAGGGCGAGCTCGGGGGGGTTGGCCATGGACCCGAGATAGGCGCGCGCCCGGCGAGCCGCAAGCAAGCGCGGCCTTTACCCCTTCGTGCGGTAGCCGCGGAGATGCCGAAGGCGAACAACACGAACAGGCCCAGCCTCGATCCGCGGCCCGTGACGCAACGGGGCTGTGCAACGGACTTAAAAAGGATGAACTTCTTGCCGCCCGCGCCCGGCGCGGCCATATGCGCGCCATCCTTCCTGCCGCCGTTAGCGAGATGCCATGAAGACCCGCGTCTATGTGACCTTGAAGAACGGGGTGCTCGATCCCCAGGGCAAGGCGATCCACCACGCGCTGGAGGGCCTGGGCTTTGCCGGCGTCAACGATGTGCGGGCCGGCAAGCTGATCGAGCTTGACCTTGCCGATACGGTTTCGGACGAGGATGTCGAGGCGATGTGCCGCAAGCTCCTCGCCAACACGGTGATCGAAAATTACCGGATCGAGCGGAGAGAGGCGGCGGCGTGAAGAGCGCGGTGATCGTCTTCCCGGGCTCCAATTGCGACCGGGACATGGCGGTGGCGCTGGAGGCGGTGACCGGCGTCCGCCCGGCGATGGTGTGGCACGGCGAGGCCGAGCTGCCCGGCGGCCTCGACCTCATCGCCGTTCCCGGCGGCTTCTCCTACGGCGATTACCTGCGTTCCGGGGCGATGGCGGCGCGCTCGCCGGTGATGCGGGCGGTTAAGGACGCGGCGGACAAGGGCGTGCCGGTGCTGGGCGTCTGCAACGGCTTCCAGATCCTCACCGAAGCCGGCCTGCTGCCCGGCGCGCTAATGCGCAATGCCGGCATCCGCTTCGTCTGCCGCGATGTCGCGCTCACCGTGGAGAACGGCCGGTCCGCCTTCACCGGACGCTACGAGGCGGGCGAAGAGATCGTCATTCCGGTTGCCCATCATGACGGCAATTACCAGGCGGACGAGGAGACGCTCGACCGGCTGGAAGGGGAGGGGCGCGTCGCGTTCCGCTATTCGGGCGAATGCAACGGGTCGGCCCGCGACATCGCCGGGATCATTTCGGAAAAGGGCAATGTGCTCGGCATGATGCCGCACCCGGAACGCGCGGTGGAGCCCGCCCACGGCCGCCAGGACGGCCGACGCTTGTTCGAAAGCCTGCTGGAAGCGCTCGGCTGATCGGCGGCCGCGCGCGCCGTCCTCACGATTTCTTCATTCCTTTCCCCGCACCGTGCTGGCGGCGCGGGCCTGGACATCCCGCGCGGGCCAGGGAAAATCTGCATGCCGTTTTATACACCCACCGAAGGCGACGACCGACTTGTAGCAAGGTTGGGCGGAGGGGCCGTGAACGGCCTCGGCGGCGACGATTACATCTATGGCACCACAGGAAGCGACGATCTTGATGGCGGCGCGGGGGACGATTGGCTTGAGGGCTTCGACGGCGACGATATCCTGAGGAGCGACGCCAGTGGGGGCCACGACATGGCATTCGGCGGGGAAGGCACGGACACGCTCGTTCTGGATTTTTCTGCGGCGGGCAAGACCCAGCCGGGTTATGGCGTCTGGACGGTCTGGCCCTATTCGGGCGGCGGATATCACGCAAGGTGGAGCATCGACGGCACGGTCGGCATTGCTTTCTTCTCGATTGAGAATTTCGACCTCCGCCTGTCGGACGGCGATGACTTGGTGATGCTTGGAGACGGCGACGATCGCATCCACGGCGGGGGCGGCTATGACCGGCTCTATGGGGGCGGGGGGGATGACTTCCTGGACGGCGGTCTCGGCTACGACAGTCTCTACGGGGGGCCTGGAAACGATGTTTATGTCATCGACGACTATTGGGACCGGATACACGAGGACGCCGACGGCGGCCGTGACGAGGTGCGCATCTTCGGGTCTCTGGAAGGCAACAACACATTCTACTGGCTGCCGGAGAATGTGGAGGATCTGACCATCGCATCGGCGCTGAACTGGATCGCCCTCGGTAACGCCGGGGACAACAGGCTCCGCCTCGGCGACGGCGACGATGAGCTCGAAGGGGGCGGCGGAGATGACTTGCTCGACGGCGGTCGCGGCGGGGACCGCCTTTACGGCGGGTCCGGAAACGATGTCTATATCATCGACAACGCCCGGGACCGAATTCACGAGGATGCCGACGCTGGCCGTGACGAGGTGCGCATCTTCGGGTCTCTGGAGGGCCTCGGCACAACCTACCAGCTGCCGGAAAATGTGGAGGATCTGACCATCGCATCGGTTCTGGATTGGACCGTCACTGCCAACGCCGGGCACAACCGGCTCCGCCTCGGCGATGGCAACGACCGGGTGGATCTTTCCGGCGGCGGGGTCGACCAGGTAGCAGGCGGTGCAGGGAACGATTATTTCTATTTCGGCGCGGCCTACACGACCGATGACCGGGTCGATGGCGGCGCCGGGCACGACGTCCTCGTCCTGAGGGGCTCCTACAGCCTCGCTTTCGCGGCGGACAGCCTGACCGGGATCGAACAGATTGCGTTGCAGGCATCTCCCGGGGAAACCGGCTACAAGCTCACCATGCACGACGCGAATGTCTCCGCGGGGGACGGCTTCCTGATTTTTGCAGGCACACTTCCTGCCGATCAGGTTCTTGCCTTCAACGGTGCGGCGGAGACCGATGGCCGCTTCACCGTCTGGAGCGGGGCCGGCGCCGATAGTATCACCGGCGGCGCCGGCGACGATGTCCTCCACGGCGGCGGCGGCGCGGACCATCTGCGCGGCGGGCGCGGCGCCGACACCTTCCACTATGGCCGGGTCGAGGATTCGACCCGCTCAGCGTTCGATATCATCTACGATTTCGAAGGCGGCAGCGACCGGATCGACCTTTGGTCGATCGATGCGGACGGCAATGCCGCGAACGGTAACAGCAAATTCGCCTGGATCGGCGGCGCCGCCTTCACCGGCACGGCCGGCGAATTGCGCGCCGTTCGCCACGCCGAGTTCGGCCGGGCCTGGGTGGTGGAGGGCGACGTGGACGGCGATCTCGTGGCCGACTTCATGCTCATCGTCGTCACCCAGCCCGGCTACGATCTTCGCCCCTCCGACTTCCTGCTCTGACCGGCGGCTTGTTCCCCCTCGCGCCCGGCGTCGGGGAACAAGCCACCGCTTTTCAGGTTGCCTGCCGCATCGACTCATGATGCGACGGAGAGCCCGAGTGACCGACGATCCCAAGCCGCCCTTCCCGGACCAGCCGCAGCCGATGCCCGGCCTGACCCAACGGATGGAGCCGGTGCCCGATCACGGCGAAGACAGCTACAAGGGCTCTGGGCGGCTCTCCGGCAAGAAGGCGCTGATCACGGGAGGCGACAGCGGCATCGGCCGCGCCGTCGCCATCGCCTTTGCGCGCGAGGGCGCCGATGTGGCGATCGGCTACCTCGCCGCCGAAGAGGAGGATGCGCAGGCCGTGCGCGCCGCGATCGAGGAGGCGGGGGCGAAGGCGCTGCTGCTTCCCGGCGACATTTCCGATCCGGCGCAATGCCGCTCGATGGTCGAGCGGACGGTGGGCGAACTTGGCGGCATCGACATCCTCGTCAACAATGCCGCCCACCAGGACACCTTCTCCCAGATCGAAGAGATCGACGATGCGGAATGGCAATATACCTTCGCCGTCAACATCCACGCCATGTTCTACCTGACCAAGGCGGCCGTTCCGCACATGAAGCGGGGCGCGTCGATCATCAACACCACTTCGGTGCAGGCCGACAGTCCGAGCGAGGAGCTGCTCGCTTATGCCTCCACCAAAGGGGCGATCCAGAACTTCACCGGCGGCCTGGCGCAGATGCTCGCCGAGCGCGGCATCCGGGCCAATTGCGTAGCCCCGGGGCCGATCTGGACCCCGCTCATCCCCGCCACCATGCCGGCCGAGAAGGTGACGAGCTTTGGCGAACAGGTGCCGATGAAGCGGCCGGGCCAGCCGCGCGAGCTGGCGCCGGTCTATGTCATGCTGGCGTCCGACGAGGCGAGCTATGTCTCTGGCGCGACCATTGCGGTGACCGGGGGCAAGCCGATCATCTGAAACGAATCCGTCCCTCCGGTAGGAAGCAGGAGACCGCTTTTCCGCGGCCGGGGGGTGACGGGGACGGGCTTGCCAATCGTTCTTCTCCGTCCCTCCCGCGCCCGCGGCCGCAGGGGCGATGCCGCGGGCCCGTCAGAGGGCGAGCGCCAGGAGGAAGAGCAGGAAGCCTGCGGTGCCGGCATTGACCACCCGCATTGCGCGACGGAACAGGTGGGGGCGGTTTACGGTGGCGGCAAGCCGGAGCTGCAAGGCCGCCAAAGCGAGATAGCCGAGCGCCACCGCTGCCGCTTGCCAGCCGCCGGGCAAGCGGCTTGCCGCCCAGGCCGCCAGGGTGCCGCCGCCGAGCAGGAGCAGCGCACCGAGCCGAAGCGCCCGTGCCGGGCCGAGCGTCACCGCCAGCGTCGCGTCGCCCCGCGCACGGTCCTCCTCGACCTGGAAGACTTGTGTAGCGGGGTAGAGGCCGACGGCGGTGAGCGCCGCGCTCGCCGCTCCGGCAAGAAACAGCGGATTGGCGGGAACGAGCGGCGCCGCGGCCGCCCAGCCGGCTGACGTCGTGTAGAGGAGCAGAAAGGCGGCGCCGGCGGGCACCGCCAGAAGCACGCCCACCGCGCCTACAGCGAGGCTGAAGCCGAGCAGGCCCGGCGGCACCGGCGGCGGCGCCTCGATGCCGCCGACCGGCCCTTCATCCTTGTCATAGACCGAATTGAAAGCGGTGGCGGCGGGGTAAAGAAAGAGGTGCAGGCTGAGGAAAGCGGCAAAGGTTTCCCAGCCCCACCGCCCGCCGGAAAGCAGTGCGCCCCATAGAAAGATCGGCGCCAGCGTCAGCTGGAACGGCAGGCGCAGATGGGGAAGGAAAAGACCGAAGCGGCGTGCCACCTAGAGCTTCAGCAGGCGGGTGTAACGAGCGAGGAGAAAGAGAATCAGAGGCGAGAAAGCGGTGTTCCACAGATCGTGCCAGCTCCCCGCCCACCACAGCCTCTTGCCGGCGCGGGCGGTATCGAGGAGGTCCCAGGCTTCGCCGGCCACCGCCGCCGCAAGCACTGCGCCGATCGGCACCGGGCTTCGAAGCGGCCGCCGCGTAAGCACCGCGGCGAGCAGGAAGACGAGCAGGCCGACATAGATATGCATCGCATCCTTGCCGAGACCGAGTGCGGCGACGAGCTCCAGCTTGGCGGCCTGAAAGCCGCTCACCGCGCCGCCCCCACCAACTTTGCCTCGTCTGCGTGCATCGCCCTGCTCCTAGCGCTGTTCCGCCCGCCGGAAAAGCGCGCTACAGCCAAAACGGTGCGCGCCCGTAGCTCAGTTGGATAGAGCACGAGCCTTCTAAGCTTGGGGTCACAGGTTCGAATCCTGTCGGGCGCGCCAAACGCTCAACAGTCCAGTTGAGCAGACCAGCTGCAGTGTTCGATGCGCGTCCGAGGCACCAGCAATCACGCTACAACCAGGGCACACGCTGTCTAAGCCGCTCGGGTCGGCCCCGAAGCCCCTTGCCCTAAAAACGGATCGACATGCGCCCATAGATGAAGCGGCCGTTGAACCCGAAAGGAGCGAATTGGGAGTAAGGCACCACGTAGCTGGTGAGCGGGAAGAAAACGTTCGTCCCGTTCGGCGCCACGCCTGCCAGTCCCGTCGGCACAAGGTCGGGATACTCGTCGAGCAGGTTGTTGGCGCCGAACGCGAACTCGAAGCCATCCCCCGCCGTCAGCCGCACCTCTGCGTCGACCACCCATTTCGGACGCATGCGCAGGTCGTTGAAGATACCTGAGCCTGCCGGCCCGAGTTCGCCGCCGGCGGCGAACACCTCGCCATA
>DASQNR010000003.1:0-55572 GCA_035644835.1 Allosphingosinicella sp.
CGCGCCGCCGCCACCGGCGCCCGAGCCTCCCGCGCCTCCGCCACCGGCGCCCGAGCCGCCCGCGCCGCCGCCACCGGCGCCCGAGCCTCCCGCGCCGCCGCCGCCGGCGCCTGAACCGCCCGCGCCGCCACCACCCGCGCCTCCAGCGCCGCCGGTCGCAGTTGTCATACCTCCACCACCGCTGCCTGCTCCGCCGGTGATCGTGGTGCCTCCCGTGGTGACACCGCCGGTGATCACGCCGCCGATCGTGCCGCCGCCTGTGGCAGCATCGCCGCCGGCAACCCAGACCGCGTTGATCACACCCGTGATCGCCTTGCCGCCTGTGGTGATCGGCCTGCTGCCAAGCCTGAATCTGTCGGTTGTCGACGGGGGCATCAAGATGCCGCTCGTCGCGCTCGAAGAGGAAGCAGAAGAAGCGGCCCCGGACATCGTCCTGCCGGTCACCCCTGCTCCGGCAAAGCCGATCGTTCCGGTCCGTCCGCCGAAACAGGCACGCCATTGAGGTCGCGCTTGTGATCCGCCCGGCGGCCTTCGCTCTCCTGCTCACGGCCGGCCTTGCGGCTCCGCAACCGGCTACTGCGCAAAGGATCGGGGACTCGCGCGCGCCCTCCGCCACAGGGGCGCGCGCTTCCCCCGCGCCGGCTCGCGCCGAGTCGAGGCGTCCAACATTCGGCGCACATCAGGCGTCGCAGGACGTCCGTCGGCTCGCCGATTGGATCGCGGCATCGGGCGACAACCGGGACATGCCATTCCTCGTCGTCGACAAGCGCGAGGCAAAGGTCTTCCTCTTCAACACGCGGAGTGAAATCCTCGCCGCCGCTCCTGCGTTGCTCGGAGCCGCTTTCGGGGATGACAGTGCCGAGGGCATCGGCAAGCGCCGCCTGTCCGCGATACCGGTGGAAGAGCGCACCACGCCGGCGGGCCGGTTCGAAGCCGCCTTGGGCCGTGACCTCGAACAGGATGTTCTGTGGATCGACTACGGCATCGCCTTATCGCTGCACCGGGTGATCACGGGCGGCCCCAAAGAGCGCCGCCGCGAGCGGCTGGCATCGACGACCGCCGGCGACAACCGCGTCTCGTACGGCTGCATCAACGTGCCCGCCTCGTTTTACGACGGGGCCGTTTCGCCCGCATTCGCAGGGACGGTGGGGATCGTCTACATATTGCCGGAAACGCGCCTCCTGGAGACGGTTTTCGCGATCGGCGGCTAGCCGGGTCGGGGCGAAGCCGCCAGGGGGGTCCTGCTCAGGATCGCCGGGCGGCAAGGTGGTGCAGGACAATCCCCGAAGTCGTAGCGACGTTGAGCGAGTCGAAGCCGGCGGACATGGGAATACGCACGCTCCTGGCCCCGCCGATCAGCTCAGGCGACAGGCCCGGGCCTTCCGCGCCAAGCAGCACCGCGTTGCGCTTCGCAGGGTGCCAGTCGCTGAGCAGCGTCTCGCCCGACGGGCTGAGCGCCACGCTCGAAAAGCCGTGGCGATCGAGCAGTTCGAGCCCATTTTCCCCGTGTCCTAGCCGCGCGAACGGTACGAGCAGCGCGGCTCCCACCGATACCCGGATCGCCTTTCGATACAGGGGATCGCAGCAGTCCGGGTCGAGCAGCACCGCCCTCGCGCCGAACGCGGCCGCGTTGCGGAAGATGCCGCCCAGATTGTCGTGATTGGCGATGCCGGACAAGAACAATACATTCTCGTCCTCGCCGACGATATGACGCAGCAGCGCATCGGCCGTAGGGTTCCGGGCTCGCCGGCCGATCGCCAGGATCCCTCGGTGCATGGCAAAGCCGGCCACCGCGTCGACCACGGGTTGCGCGGCGGAGAAGACCGGCACGTCATCCGAAAGCCGATCAAGGACGGGCCTGAGCGCTTCAACGCGCTTGGCCGCTATCAGGAGCGACAATGGCCGATGGAGGCTCGAAGCGACGAGCTTTTCCACGACGACCCTGCCTTCGGCGACAAACAACCCCTGCCGCCCCACCAGGTCGCGCTCGCGAATGTCTCGATACGCCTCGATCCGAGGGTCGCGAGGATCGGTGATGGAGACGAAGCTGGGCATGAACCTGGATCGCGTACCTCGTGCCGGAAAGCGAACTCGAGCCTTCTGCCGGAGTGGACCCACGAACGACGGAGCGGGAGGAAGTATCGTGGAAGTGCCCCGTTGTCCGGAGCAGGGAGCGTCCACCGCCCCCTTCCCGTCAACCCGCTGCTGCCGTTTTGGGCTTGCCCACCCGCTTGGGCTTGCGTCCGCCCCGGTTTTCGGACGAGCCGAGACCGATGCGCTTCGCAAGCTCGCTGCGGGTTGCAGCATAATCAGGAGCAACCATCGGATAGTCGTTCTTGAGATCGAATTCCGACCGGTATTGCGCAGGTGTGAGGCCGTGTGCCGCTTGCAGGTGGCGCTTCAACATCTTGTTCGTGGAGCCGCAGACGAGGCAGGTGATGGCCTCGGCCCTCACGCTCGAACGAACCGATACGGCCGGGTTGCGCCTGACCGCTTCCGGCGGCTCGATTTCCTGCGCGAGGCCGGCCAGGGCGGAATGAACATTCCGCACCAGCACGGCCACATCCCCGACGGCGACATGATTGTTGGAGACGTGAGCTGAAACGATGTCGGCGACTAAATGGAGGAGGTTTTCGGACTGGTCGGACATTCTGCTTCCTTGCTTTCGCCGCGCGGTATTAACCTCACGCGTCAAAGAAAAGGCGGGTGCGCATGCACCCGCCTTCGTTCTTATCCCGCTAACAGCGGAGGCCGCGATCAGGCAGCCTGGAGATTGACCGCGCTGGTCTTGCCGCGCTTGTCGTTCTCGAGGTCGTAGGAAAGGCGCTGCTCCTTCTGGAGCGAACTCATTCCCGCGGCCTGGACGGCGCTGACATGAACGAAAGCGTCGCTGCCCCCTGCTTCGTTGGTGATGAAGCCATAACCCTTGGCGTCGTCGAAAAATTTTACGGTGCCGATCGGCATAATGAATTCCTTCTTAGAAAGGGCCGAAAGCGACCCACAAGCGTAAAGAAGCCAGAGAAGGAATAGGAGCCGCAAAGCACCAAAGACCGTCAATTTGCGACCGTAGCATCACCAACGTGGGGCATTCGAAGGTCGAATACAAGGATTTGCGCAAAGATCGTCCGGCCCGATGCAAGCCGGCGGGGCAGCCGCTTCCAGGCCCGTTGGTGACCGCGGCCAGGTGCCGCCGGGCCATGTGCCAAGACTTTCCGCAGCCCGGGCGCAGCGCGGTTGCGGCACCGCCCTGGAGCGGAAGAATGAGTCCGATTTGGGAGGTAACCTCCGAGTCTTGCCTTTGAAGTGCGGCAAGGCCGCTCTATGCCTGATGCAGGAAGACATATTCCTGATGCAACGGCCGAACGGGACAAAGTGAACGCACCACACCAATCGCTTTTCCGAAAGGAGGTCCGGGAGCATCAGGCCGAGCGGCTGCACGGCGACGTGAGCATCGCGCTGCCGATGTCCTGGCAGCTGATTGGCTACACTTTGCTTGCAACCCTCGCCGCGGCGCTCGTCTTCCTTTCCTCAGCTTCGTATTCGCGCGTAGAAGCAGTCTCCGGCGCAATTGTTCTCGACAAGGGCGTCGCGTCGATCATGCCTTCTCGAAGGGGCATCGTCACCGCGCTGCAAGTTAGCGAGGGGCAGAATGTGCGCGCCGGGGAGCCCCTGGTTTCGATCCGCTCGGAAGAGGATATGGCGAGTGGCGACACCGCACCGCGGCGGGTCATCGATGCGCTGGCTGAGCAGGACCAGCGGCTCGCCAGCCAAACCGATCTGATGATGACGGCGGCGGCAGCGGAACGGTCCCGGTTGGCGGCCACCATTGCCGGCATCGGTGAGGAGTTGAAGAGTCTCGAGACCCAGATTTCGACACAGCGGCGGCTTGTCGAAGTTGCCGACAACGAGTTTCGCCAGGTGCAAGGCATTGCCGGCAAGGGCTTCATCAGCCGCCGCGATGTCGATGCGCGTGAAAGCGCACTGCTCGCCCGGCGTCAGCAGCTCGCGCAGCTTGAGCAGGCCCGTGCCGCCAAGCGCTCCGATCTCGCAGAAGGGCAAAGATCGATCGCTCAATCGGGTGCCACCGCCGAGGCCCAGGCAGCCGGCGTCCTGTCGAGCCGCGCGGGGCTTGCGCAGCAACGCGCCCAGGCCGAGAGCAACCAGGGCTACAGCCTCACCACCCCGGTTGACGGAACGGTGACCGCGCTGACGGCGCGCCTCGGGCAACCGGCAACCGAGCAACAGCCGCTCATGTTCATCATGCCCGCAAACGCCACCCCCCGCGCCGAGCTCTATGTTCCCACCAGCGCGGCAGGCTTTCTGGAAGTGGGGCAGGAGGTCCGCCTTGCCGTCGACGCCTTTCCCTATCAACGCTTCGGGTCGGTTGAAGCGCGTATCACGAGAATTTCGTCGGTCGCCATTCCCAAGGCGACCTCCGCGGGCGAGACGGTTCCGGTGTATCTGGTGACCGCCGAACTATCCGATCCCTCCGTCATGGCATTTGGCCGCAAACAGCCGCTGCTCCCCGGAATGACCCTTTCGGCGCGCATCGTGACCCAGCGACAAACCTTGGTCGAGTGGCTGTTTGAACCGTTGTTCGCGGTAAGGAACCGATGACGAGCGAACTCCAACTCGGCTTGTCCAGCCGGCCCCGCGTGCGCCTGGTTCGGCAAACGGAGGTGACCGAATGCGGGCTGGCTTCATTGGCAATGGTGGCCAATTTCCACGGTCTCAACGTGGACATTGGGACGCTCCGGCGCCAGTTCGCACCCTCCCTGCGCGGAGCGGCATTGAAGTCGCTCATCTCGATTGCGGACCGGCTCGGTTTTTCCAGCCGTGGCGTCAAGCTTGCGCTCGACGGAGTCGCAAGCCTTCAGATGCCGGCTATCCTCCACTGGGACATGAACCATTATGTCGTGCTGGAGCGCGTAAAGTCCGGCAAGGCATTGATCCACGATCCGGCGATGGGAACGAAATGGCTCGGGCTAGATGAGCTGTCGAGGCACTTCACCGGAGTGGCGCTGGAGCTTCGACCGGCCGACGATTTCGAAGCGGCGGACCATCGCGAGCGGCTAAGACTGCCGCAACTTTGGCGCCGCATGACCGGTCTCAAGCGGGCGCTTCTCCAGACGCTGGTGCTCAGCCTGGTGATGCAGGCGTTTGTTCTCGCCTCGCCTTATTACATGCAGGTGGCGATCGACAGCGCCCTTCCGGCGCTCGACCAGGACCTGCTCGTCGTACTCGCGCTCGGCTTCGGGCTGTTCACCCTCATCAACGTCGTTGCGTCATTGCTACGCTCATTCGTGCTCCTGTCGGCGGGGAGCTCCTTGAGCTTCGGCGTGGCGGCCAACATAGCCAGACGGCTGTTCAGGCTTCCCGTCTCCTGGTTCGAGAAACGCCATGTCGGGGACATATTGTCTCGCTTCCAGTCGATCACGCCAATCCAGCAGGCACTCACGGAAGGCGCTGTGGCGGCGGTAATCGACGGCGTCCTGGCGATCCTCATCCTCGTCCTGATGTTCTTCTACAGCCCGTCGCTGACCTTGATCGCGCTCCTCGCGTTCGCGCTGTACGCCATGGTCCGCATCATCTCCTTCTCCTTTCAGCGCGCGGCGCAGGAAGAAACGATCGTCGCCACCTCCAAAGAGCAGTCGATGCTGATCGAGAGCGTCCGCGGCATGGTGACCTTGCGGCTGTTCAACCGGGAAAGTGCGCGCCATGCCCAGTGGCAGACGAAGCTCACCGATGTCGTCAATGCCAATATCGGGCTGGCTCGGATCGGCATCTGGCAGCAAAGCGCGAACGGGCTCATCTTCGGGCTGGAAACCATATTGGTGGTGTGGCTGGCAATCGGCTTCGTCATCGACGGCGGGTTCAGCGTCGGCATGGTGTTCGCCTACATCGCCTACAAAACCCAGTTCCTCACCCGCGCCGCCTCGCTGATCGACCACAGCATCGCGTTCAAGATGCTGCGGCTCCATCTCGATCGCCTCGCCGACATCGCCATGGCCGACCAGGATGTGAGCGTCGTGCAGGCTTCGCCGCCCAGCGTGGCGCTCAAGGGTCGGCTCGAACTTCGCGATATCCGCTTCCGGTACAGCCCCTCGGATCCGCTTGTGCTCAACGGCGTCAATCTGGTCGTCGAGCCGGGCGAGCATGTGGCAATCACAGGCCCGTCCGGAGGAGGCAAATCAACCCTCGTCAAGATCATCCTCGGCCTGTTGCAGCCGGACGAGGGGGACATCCTGATCGACGGGATTCCCCTTTCCCGCTTTGGGTACAAGAATTATCACGACCAGATCGGTGCCGTTCTCCAGGATGACAGCCTTTTTGCCGGATCGCTGGCGGACAACATCGCGCTGTTCGACGATGCCCCCGACGTCGAGCGCATCAAAGCGGCGGCGGCGGCGGCGGCTATCCACGATGAGATCGTGCGGATGCCGATGGGCTTTGAAACCCTGGTAGGCGACATGGGGTCTTCGCTATCGGGCGGCCAGAAGCAGCGCGTTCTGCTGGCAAGGACCCTGTATCGCTCGCCCAAGCTCCTCGTCATCGATGAAGGCACGGCGCACCTCGATCCGGCGACGGAGCGCAAGGTCAACGCCGTTGTAGGCACCATGGGCATCACGCGGATCATCATCGCCCATCGCTCCGAGACGGTCTCGGCGGCGCAGAAGAGCTTCATGCTGTTCGATGGCCAGCTGTTCGAAATCCCGCGCGGCTTTGACGTGGAAGCCTAGGCCTCACGCGGCTTCGAGGAGGAGGCCTAGGCCTCCCACGGCAGCAGCCGTCGGCCAGGAGCAAGATCCAGCCCCACCAGGGACGGCGTGCTGGTGTTTCGTGCAATGCGCAGACACTGGTAGCCGACGCCCGTAAGACCTGAAAAAAGGCCCAGTTGCGCCGGGCGGGCGGCACTCAGGGCTTCGGTATGCCGCTCTACATTGGTCAATGCCTCGGCGATCAGATCTTGAGTCGCGGGCCAATAGTCGCTTCCGAAGGTTTCCGCATAAAGCAGGGGGAGCTCCAGCCTGCCGAAATCGCCCGAGATTATCGGGAAGGTGCCGGTCAGGCCGGCATCAAGCGTCGTCCGTAACGCGACATGCAGATCCTCTACGATTTCGTCAGTCTCTATGCCGGCTTTCAGAAGCACCATGCGGGCGATACCAATGCCGGGGGCGCCGTGAGCCCAGGATGCAGTGCATCGCGGCCCCCCTTCGCGAAGCACATAATCGCGCTGATCGAGCCAATTTCCGTCCTCCGGCACGAACAGCGTTCGTTCGAACCGGAGCGCTTCGAGACACGCTGTGCGGTAGCGTTCCTCCTGGGTGACTTCAAACATCTTGGCGAATGCGACCGCAAAGCCGGACGCCCCGTGCGACAGACCCGACAAAGGACTGGCGCTCGCAATCGTCCAGGCAAAGCCGTGCTCGCCGTCCGCTCGATGATGCATGAGATGATCGAAGGACTTCCTCGCCAGGGCCAGCGCGGCCGGTGAGCCGGTGGCGCCGTAGAGAAGCGCGCCGGCGTAGACGGAGCCTGCGCAACCCTTGAGCAACGAAAACCCGCGGTCGACTTCGATCAGTTGGGCGAAGTCGATCCGCTCGAGCAGTTCTTCGGCCCGGTCATGATAGGAATGGTCGTCCCGCCAGCGGGCCAGCGCCGTCATGAGGAAAATCACGCTGCCCCACCCCCCGAGCCAGCCAAGCGGACGGATCGAGTAGGACGCCTGCGCGATTCGTTGTTCGAGATAGCGAAGAGCCTTGTCCGCCAGATCGCCATGAGCCGCGTTCCCGCCGGCTTTCGCAACCTGGGCGAGAAAGGCGATTTCGCCCGGCATGCCGCCGTAAAGATCGTAAAACGCGTTCCAGATCGTCAGCTCGGAATTATCTTCGGACATGGACTTCAACACGAGCCAACTCGCGTGGACATCGTCCTGGTAGACGACTTCGCTTATATGATCGGCGATCAGAATCGCCTGACGATATAGTCGATCGGGCAGCGTCGCAGCCCGGCTCCCCGACCCGCTGGTCGAGCCGTCGGCAGGCGAACGGACCTCCCCCGGCGCAACCGGCTGCCTTGCCGAGTCGGTGTTGGCCAATTTGAGCGACCGGTCGATGATCCAAAGCTGCCGGTGAAGGTCGCGCTCCGAAAGCTCGGCGATCTGCTGGCGAACCGCGTCGAGGCCGCTTCGCACGAAGAAACCCGGCAGCCGCCGTGTGTCGTCGACAATCAGATCGGTCCCGCCGACCAGGCAGGTGAACAACGGTACATCGCGCCCTTGCAGCGCGGTGATTTCATCCTCGACGAGCAGGGCGCCGATCGCATAATCCTTGGACCGCTCTTTGATGTTCGCAAAGTGCGCCGCGACATTGTCTTCGGAAAGAAGAAGGGCTGGGTGCCGGGACTCGTCCAGAAGGTGCGTGTAGAAGATCGTGCCCCGAATGAGGACCCTGATCTCGTCATCGGCAAACGCCTGAAGGCCCTTCGCCAGTTCAACCTTGTTGGACGCCATGTGCCGATAGGATTGGGTGAAGCCCTGCTTGACCATTCTCGCGTGGTCGGCCGTCAACGCCACCTTTTGGCCATCCAGCATGGGCACATTCTGAGCACCCAGAAGCTGCCCACGCGCTCTTCGGAACACGAATTCGCCGTTCTCGTCCTGCTCCAGAACGAGCCGCTCGACCGGGGCCTCCTGCCCTTCGACGTCCGACATTCCACTGATGTCGCCTCCGCCATGCTCGCCGACCACGATATGGTGGGGAAGCAGGCCCGTTCTCAATACGCTGTTGTCGCTATCTTCATTGCCCTCGGTGCCGAGGATAGGTGTCCGGGGACGAAAGAAGGTCTCAAGATCGATGAGCACCGGGTGGGCGCCCTGGGCGATGATGTTCTCGTAATGGAAATCGGTGGCGCCCAGCACGTACAGGATCGCCAGCAATGCTCCGAGGCGCTGGTAATAAAGGTCGATCTCCTCGGCCCGGCCGCATCCGGTGTACTCGATATACTCGACCCAGCCATATCCGGCTTTGCTCACCTGCTTCGGCAATTTGAAGTCGAGCTCAAGGCCGCGGCCGATTTCGCCCAGGAGCTGCGAGAAGTGCGCATCGATGGACAGCGAGCGTGGCTTGTAGAGAAGCTTGACCCCGCCCGAGAGCTGCAGCTGTGCGACCGATTTGCCTCCGCGGTGCGAGTCTCCAAGCCCGAGTCTCACAGCTTCCAGGCGAATCTGGTCCGCGCCCTTGCCCACCAGCGTCGACAGCTCAGCCCGATCCGCTTCGAACCGGGTTATCAGCGCTGCCATGTTCTCGACCCACCTGGCTGCAAGGCTTTCCATCCACCTTTGCAGCACGGGGTAGGCGCGCAGAAGATGCTCTCTGGGCTCATCCTGACCCAAAGCGGCGACATATTCCGGGTAGGACACCGACTGCTCGACCAGCTTGTAGTGCCCGATGAGGGTGCGGTAGCTGAGCTCGAAGAACTCCCGGTTCAAGCCGAGCCGCAGGGAAGAGATCAGCGCTTCGTTCTCGAGGCCTTCAGGCGGAACTCTTTGCCGAAGCTCGTCTAGCGCGGCCTCGACATGGTTGGAGAAGAACGTCGCGAGCGCCGCGAGATCATGCACAGTGACTTCCTTCGGCCGGTCAGGGAATGTTCGAGCTACTGAACGCAGCCCTGAAGCGCATCGCAGGCAAGTGCAAGCAGGTCGATGACCAGCCCGCAAGGATGGCCGCCTTTAAGCACTGCCTCGTCCGTGGCCGTTGCGCTTCAGTAACGCGCCCCGCAGGTGCTGGATGTGCACATGCGGGGCGCGAACTAGATTAATTGTAGAAAGGATTGCACGACTTGCCGCCGTTACATTCCGCGCTGATGGAGCAGAACCAGCCTGAGGACGGGAAACACTCAGACACCAGCTGAGTTTGATCCACACCACCGACAACCTTTTCGAGCTCCTGCTCGTTAAGCTCTACCGAACGAAACGCTTCCATCACCTTGCTGTTCATTGTTTTTCCCCTCAAATCTCGCTTACGAGAGCACTTGAAGTTAATCTTCAAGAGCACGAGGAGACTGACAGACAAAAAGAGTCGCTGCAACAGCCGGGGAAACACCCGCCCCAAAGGACTAGCTAACAACTTGGTTCATTCTGAATGCATTATCTTTGGAGAGGAATGTTCTTGCAGGGATCGGCGGGCGATGTGACATAGCGGCGGACGGGAACGTACGACCACGGGAGCGGGCGAGCGGGCTGCGTGCGCGCAATCGATTCGTCGGCCTGTCCCCGGGTTCGGGCCTGGGGCGCCGAGGCTAAGCATGCCGCCATCGCCGCGTCGGCAGGATGCTATCGTGCTTGAGTGTTGAAGACCCGCATGGGGAAGGCTTGATGTTTGCAGTTGAAACCGAAGGGCTGACTAAAAGCTATGGTCGCAAGACCGTGCTCCACGATGTGGCGCTGCGTGTGCCGACGGGCTGCGTCTATGGCTTTGCCGGTCCCAACGGGGCGGGCAAGACCACGACGATGCGTCTGCTGCTCGGATTGCTGAAGCCCGACCGTGGACGGGTTCGGCTGATGGGGCACGAACTGCCGCACGATCGCCTCGCCGCGCTGGCGGGCGTCGGAGCGCTGATCGAGAGCCCTGCCCTCTACGATCATCTCAGCGGCCGCAACAATCTCGAGATTACCCGTATCCTCTTGAACCAGCCCGGCAGCGAAATCGATCGGGTATTGGAAATCGTCGACCTGAGGAGCGCGGCCAACCAGCGCGTGGCCGGCTATTCGCTGGGAATGAAGCAGCGGCTGGCTTTGGCGCGATCGCTTCTGGGTTCGCCGCGCCTGCTTCTGCTGGACGAACCCACCAATGGCCTGGACCCAAGCGGCATCGTATCGATGCGGGATCTTATTCGAAGCCTCCCCGATCGCATGGGCGGCACGGTTTTCCTGTCGAGCCACCTCTTGAGCGAAGTGGAGCAGGTCGCGAGCATGGTCGGCATCATGAACCATGGACGCCTGATCCTTCAGGAAAGCGTGCGATCGCTGCTAAAGGGCGACCGGATCCTTCGTATCGAAACCAACGACGCACAGAGGGCAGCAGCCCTGCTCACCCAACGGGGCACCCGGTTGGTCGATCACTCGGACAGCGTGCTTCGGCTTCGCTATCGGGATGCGGACGAGATGTGGAGAGACGCCGCTTTGGTCAACCGGACCTTGGTACAAGCAGGTCTGGATGTGCACGCAATCTCCGCCGAGACGCGAACCCTCGAACATGTGTACAGGGACGCGGTGCAAGCAGGCCCGGCCGGCGCCTCCGACGAGAGTGCCGCGGCGTGACCCGCGTTCTCATTGGCGAGCTTCGCAAGCTGCAAGGGTCCCTGGCCTTGCTGCTGGCTCTGGCCGTTCCCGGTTTGCTCGGAGTCCTGGTTCTCCTGGCGGTAGCAGCCGCTGAAAAGGTGCCTGCCTGGCATTCCATCGTCAGCGGGCTGGCGCTCCCGCTTTGGGCGCTTTTCCTGCTTCCGATGGCCGTGGCAGCGTTCACGACCCTGATCGCCCAGATCGAATATAAGGGCCGCGGCTGGGACCATATTCTTGCGCTTCCGATCGGGCGCTGGCGCTTTTTCGCAGCCAAGGCCATCGTGTGCGTGGCTGCCTTCATAGCGATGACGGCCATGGTAATGCTGTGCGCCGTCGCAGGCGGGCTGATCGGAGGGACGCTGACGGGCCGCATGCCGCCAGGCCCCATTCCGTGGCAAAGGATGGTTGACGCTACATTGTCCGTGACGGCCGCCGGGCTGTTGCTCGTTGCTCTTCAGCTTTGGGTGGCGCTTCGCAGCGCGAACTTCGTGGTGCCCTTGGCATTCGGGATCGGCGGGACGCTTGTTTCGCTAGGCGTGGCGATGACGGGAACAGACAAGGCCGACTGGTTTCCGTGGGTACTGCCCTCCAGGTCGCTGGGCGTCGACAACATGCAATACCTCCTGATCGGCGGCATAGGGGGCGCCGCGGTGTTTGTCCTGATGGTGCTCGATCTTCAGCGCCGTGCGTTTAAATAGCATTCCCCGGAACCAGCATGCTGTGGCCTCCAACGATGCGCGCTTCAACCTAGCGCCCGGCGCGAAGCCAGCCTTGTTGGCCCGTTAATTGTGTGGAATGAAACCACCTTCACAATGTAGCGTTGCACGAAGATGCCCGAAAAAGCCCACCGCGCCGAGCGCCGCCTCCAGCATGAGCAGGAAGTCGAGGCCAGCCAGCAGGCGCTGAGAGAGAGCATAGCCGAGACAAACAGACTGGTCGACGCATCCGAGTCCATGCTGCGCCGCCATCGCACCGAGTGCGACGAGGATGATGCCGCATAAGCGGCGCATGGACCGGCTCGGAGCCCGGTTCAAACGGATCCAGGACCCCGTCTCAACCAACGCTGTGAGTTGACCGGGCGGCGGGGCGGGGCGGGGCGCGCCGTGGCTATCGAATTCGGGGCCGGCTCTCCTTGAAGCGCCGGCCCCGCCCTCGATACGCAACATGAGGGGCCCCCTTGGGGGCACATGGCATACCTGCCCACGCGTGCCGCCACATTGGCCCGTGCTTAATGCGGCAACTGGGGTGAGGAACGGCTGAACAGGACTGTCAGTCCCCGTTCACCCGCCGGCAGCCGTTTATCTTCGCCATGATGCTCTGACGAGGTAACGGGTGAGCTTCTGTGCGCCACCGATTTGAGGACCCGCGCCGCAGACCTTCCAGCCACCCGCCGGCCGCGCGGAGCGTCGCTAAAGCTGGCGGTTCTTTCTGAGGATCGCCAGCAGGATCAGGCCGAAAGCGGCGAGGCGGAACAGATACAACCAGCTGCGCTCCTCGACCGGCACGTTGGCGAGCGAGAGCAGCGCCTGACTGACGCCGAGCAGGAAAAATGCCGTGCCAAAGGCGAGGAACAGGCCATCGCCGGTGCGGCGCCAGAAGCGCAAAAAGAACAAGGCGCACAGCGCATAGCCGAAGGTGACGGCGCCGGCGAGGAAGTCGAGCAGGGTCATCGCCCTTCCTCCTCGACATCCCAGATGAAGCCGAACAGCAGGGTTGCCACCGCCGCGAGCGCCAGAAGCAGTCGCGCCACCCGAAGGTCGACATCGGGCAGAATAAGAAGATCAAGGAACAGCAGCAGGTTGTTCCCACCCAGCAGCAGGAAGCAAACCGCGCTCCACAGCAGCAGCCGGGCGCCAGTCGCCCGGTAGCCGCGGCCAAGCAGCCAGGCGCAGGCGCCGCTGGTCGCGAAGCACAGGAAATAGACGGTGGCGGGGAAGGCTTCCTGCATCGTCAATCCTTTCGCAGCCTGAAGGCGTCGGCAAAGGCGGCGATGCCCCCCGTCGCGGCGCTGACGATCAGCCTGCGAACCGCATCGGGGCTGCGCGCATAGAAGCTTTCCGTACGATCCACCAACGCCCCCACCGAATCGGAGGCCGGACTGTAGGCGGCCCTCCCCTCACCATCGACCGTCACCAACCCCGCGGCAGTCAGGCTGTCGAGGCTTTGATGAACCACCAGATCGCTGGCGCGCAGCGCCGCCACGATCTCGCCCCTGTCCCAGCACCGCTGCTCCCGCTTCAGAAGCAGCAGCAGTTCAAGCGACCAGACCGAGCGGAAGCTTGATCGGATGAAGCTTGCCAGCTGCTCGCTCGAAGGCATTGGAAAATCTGGGTACCTGTTCTGCCGCGCTTCGCGGCCGCTTAGGCGCGCGGGCCTGGCGCTGGCAAGCCTATTGAAGAACCGGTCCGTTGAAGGATCGCCCAGTTGAAGGATCGGCGCCTAAACCTCTTTTGCGGCGCGAGGAACCGCGCTACGCCTGCGGTTGAGCCACATGCCAGCCGGGGGGCTGGTTCACGAAGAACTTTAAGGGGGGGAGATGAATTCGATCGAGGAGTAGCTGAGTGAACGCCCAATCCCCCCGGGACTTTCTTGACCGCCGCCAGCTTGTTTCGGCCCTGCGCAGCCTGCGACGGGGCGATTTTTCCGTTCGCCTGCCCGAGGATGCGGACGGCGTCGATGGCGAGATCGCGGCCTTGTTCAACGAGGTGGTCGATCTCAACCAGGAAATGACCCGCGAGTTCGAGCGTCTCTCCCAGGTCGTCGGCAAGGAGGGCAAGATCACCCAGCGCGGCCGCGTCAAGAACGCCACCGGCGGCTGGGAAACGGCAATCCGCTCGGTCAACGAATTGATCGAGGACATGGTGCAGCCGACCGCCGAGGTGGCGCGCGTGATCGGCGCGGTGGCCAAGGGCGACCTGTCCCAGTCGATGACGGTGGAGATCGACGGGCGTCCGCTACGCGGCGAATTCCTGCGGATCGGCAAGATCGTCAACACGATGGTCGAGCAGCTCGCCTCCTTCGCCTCCGAAGTGACGCGCGTGGCCCGCGAAGTGGGTACGGAAGGCAAGCTGGGCGGCCAGGCCAATGTGAAGGGCGTCGCCGGCACCTGGAAGGATCTGACCGACAACGTCAACGCCATGGCCACCAACCTGACCGGCCAGGTGCGCAACATCGCCGAAGTGACCACCGCGGTGGCCTCGGGCGATTTGTCCAAGAAGATCACCGTCGAGGTGAAGGGCGAAATCCTGGAGCTTAAGAACACCATCAACACGATGGTCGATCAGCTTAACGCCTTTGCCAGCGAAGTGACTCGCGTGGCGAGGGAAGTCGGCACCGAAGGCAATCTCGGCGGCCAGGCGCAGGTGCCCGGAGTCGCCGGCACCTGGGCCGACTTGACCGACAACGTAAACCTGATGGCGGCGAACCTGACCGGCCAGGTGCGCAACATCGCCGAAGTGACGACGGCCGTCGCCAAGGGCGATCTGTCCAAGAAGATCACGGTGGATGTGAAGGGCGAGATCCTGGAGCTCAAGAACACCATCAACGTGATGGTGGACCAGCTCAACGGCTTCGCGTCCGAAGTGACTCGCGTGGCCCGCGAGGTCGGCACCGAAGGCAAGCTCGGCGGCCAGGCGCAGGTGCCGGGCGTGGGCGGTACGTGGAAGGATCTCACCGACAACGTCAACCTGATGGCCGACAACCTCACCGGCCAGGTCCGCAACATCGCCGAGGTTACAACCGCGGTGGCGTCCGGCGATCTTTCCAAGAAGATCACTGTCGATGTGAAAGGCGAAATCCTCGAGCTCAAGAACACCATCAATACGATGGTCGATCAGCTCAACGGCTTCGCCTCCGAAGTGACTCGCGTGGCGCGTGAGGTCGGTACCGAAGGCAAGCTCGGCGGCCAGGCACAGGTGCCCGGCGTCGCGGGTACCTGGGCCGATCTTACCGACAATGTGAACCTGATGGCGGCGAACCTCACCGGCCAGGTCCGCAACATCGCCGAAGTGACGACCGCGGTGGCGCGCGGCGATTTGTCCAAAAAGATCACGGTGGAGGTGCGCGGCGAAATTCTGGCGCTGAAGGACACCATCAACGTCATGGTCGATCAGCTCAACGGCTTCGCCTCCGAAGTGACTCGCGTCGCCCGCGAAGTCGGCTCGGAAGGCAAGCTCGGCGGGCAGGCGCAGGTGGAAGGCGTCGCCGGCACCTGGAAGGATCTGACCGACAACGTAAACCTGATGGCCGGCAACCTGACGGGGCAGGTGCGCAACATCGCCGAAGTGACCACCGCCGTGGCCCGCGGCGATCTGTCCAAAAAGATCACGGTCGACGTGAAGGGCGAGATCCTCGAGCTCAAGAACACCATCAACGTCATGGTCGACCAGCTCAACTCCTTCGCTTCCGAAGTGACTCGCGTCGCCCGCGAAGTCGGATCTGAAGGCAAGCTCGGCGGACAGGCCCAGGTGGAGGGCGTCGGCGGCACGTGGAAGGACTTGACCGACAATGTGAACGCCATGGCCGCCAACCTCACCGGCCAGGTCCGCAACATCGCGGAAGTGACCACCGCGGTGGCGCTTGGCGATCTTTCCAAGAAAATCACCGTCGATGTGAAGGGCGAGATCCTGGAGCTCAAGAACACCATCAACACCATGGTCGATCAGCTCAACGGCTTCGCCTCGGAGGTAACTCGCGTGGCGCGCGAAGTCGGCACCGAAGGCAAGCTCGGCGGCCAGGCGCAGGTGCGCGGAGTGGCGGGCACCTGGAAGGATCTGACCGACAACGTCAACCTGATGGCGGCGAACCTCACCGGCCAGGTCCGCAACATCGCCGATGTGACCACCGCCGTGGCAAGGGGCGACTTGTCCAAGAAGATCACCGTGGATGTGAAGGGCGAGATCCTCGCGCTGAAAGACACGATCAACGTCATGGTGGATCAGCTCAACGGCTTCGCTTCCGAAGTGACTCGCGTGGCGCGCGAGGTCGGCACGGAGGGCAAGCTCGGCGGCCAGGCGCAGGTGCCGGGCGTCGGCGGGACGTGGAAGGACTTGACCGACAACGTCAACCTGATGGCGACCAACCTCACCAACCAGGTGCGCGGCATTGCCGATGTCGTCACCGCGGTGGCGCAGGGCAATTTGCGTCGCAAGCTCACGGTGGACGCGAAGGGCGAGATTGCCGCGCTCGCCGAAACCATCAACTTCATGATCGAGACCTTGTCGACCTTCGGCGATCAGGTCACCAACATGGCCCGCGAGGTCGGCATCGAAGGGCGCCTGGGCGGCCAGGCCCGCGTGCCGGGCGCCGCCGGCCTGTGGCGCGATCTTACCGACAACGTAAACCAGCTCGCTGCCAACCTCACCAACCAGGTGCGCTCCATCGCCGATGTGGCGACCGCGGTGACCAAGGGCGATCTTACCCGCTCCATCGCGGTAGAGGCGTCGGGCGAAATGGCCGCGCTCAAGGACACGATCAACGAGATGATCCGCAATCTGAAGGATCAGACGCTCAAGAATGCCGAACAGGATTGGCTCAAGACCAACCTCGCCCGCTTCTCCCGCATGCTGCAGGGCGAGCGCGATCTCACCACCGTGTCGAACCTGATCATGTCCGAACTGGCGCCGCTGGTGAACGCGCAATACGGCGTCTTCTATGTCACCAAGCGCGAGGAGGAGGAAACCAAGCTCGAGCTGGTCGCCAGCTACGGCGCCGAAAGCCACACCGAGTTGAAGCGCGAGTTCAAGCTGCGCGAAGGCCTGGTCGGTCAGGCGGCGGCCGACAAGCGGCCCGTGCTCCTCAACCAGGTGCCGGGCGACTTCATCCGCATCGGTTCCGGACTCGGCCATTCCGCACCGGCCAACATCACCATCCTTCCCGCCTTGTTCGAGGAAGATGTGAAGGCGGTGATCGAGCTCGCCTCGTTCAGCGAGTTCAACGAAACCCACCAGAGCTTCCTCGACCAGCTGATGGAATCGGTCGGCATCGTGCTCAACACGATCGCGGCGACGATGCGGACCGAAGGTCTGCTCAAGCAGTCGCAGCTTCTCACCCAGGAGCTGCAGGCCCGCCAGACCGAACTCACCACCAAGCAGGAGGAGCTGCACGCCACCAACGAGGAGCTGCAGGAGAAAGCCCAGCTGCTCGAGAACGAGAAGAAGCAGGTCGAGGCGAAGAACATCGAAATCGAAATGGCGCGGCGCGCCGTGGAGGAGAAGGCCGAGCAGCTTGCCCTCACCTCCAAGTACAAGTCGGAATTCCTGGCCAACATGAGCCACGAGCTGCGCACGCCGCTCAATTCGCTGCTCATCCTGTCCAAGCTGCTTGCCGACAATCCGCAGGGCAATCTGAACGAGAAGCAGACCGAATTCGCCCGCACCATCCACGGCGCGGGTTCCGATCTCCTGTCGCTGATCAACGACATCCTCGACCTTTCCAAGATCGAATCCGGTACGGTGTCGATCGAGGTGGGCGAGATGCCGATGAACGTCCTCAAGCAGCACATGGAGCGGACCTTCCGCCAGCTCGCCGCCGACAAGAATCTGGACTTCAATGTCCGGTTCGAAGCCGGCCTGCCGCAGACCGTCCGCACCGACGAGAAGCGGCTCCAGCAGATCGTGCTCAACCTCCTGTCCAACGCCTTCAAGTTCACCGCGCAAGGCAGCGTCACGCTTGGTGTGCGTTCGGCCGACAAGGGCTGGAGCCCGAGCCACCCGGTGCTGCGTACCGCCGAGCGGGCGATCGCGATCGAAGTGACGGACACCGGCATCGGCATTCCCGACGACAAGCAGAAGCTGATCTTCGAAGCGTTCCAGCAGGCGGACGGCACCACCAGCCGCAAATATGGCGGTACCGGCCTTGGCCTCTCGATCAGCCGCGAGATTGCGCGTCTGCTCGGCGGAGAGCTGCAGGTACGTTCGAAGCCGGGCGAAGGCTCCACCTTCACCTTGTTCATTCCGCTCCAGGCGGTTGCGCCGATCGTGGCCATCCAGGGCTCCAGCGCGCGATACGACAATAGCGGAGCGATGGTGCCGACGGCGCTGCCCGCGGCCTTCGAAGTCAGCGATGACCGCGACAGCCTTACCGGCGAGCCGTTCGTGCTGATCGTCGAGGACGACCCGACCTTTGCGACGATCCTGCTCGATATGGCGCACGAGGCGGGGCTGAAGGGCGTGGTCTCCACCGCCGGCGCCGGCACGCTCGCAATGGCGCGCAAGCTCCAGCCCGACGCGATCACGCTCGACCTTGGTTTGTCCGATATCGACGGCTTCGTGCTTCTCGATCTTCTCAAGCACGATCCGCAGACCGCCCATCTTCCGGTTCATGTGATCTCGGGCGCCGACAAGATCGCTTCGGCTCTGGACATGGGTGCGTTCGGAGTCACGGTGAAGCCGGCGGATCAGCACAAGCTGGCCGAGGTATTCCGGGATCTCGCCGCCCATATCGAGGCCTCGGAACCGGCGGCCGAGATGCTGCACGAAGCGGCGGAGGCGCAGGCCTGGCCGGCGGCGCGAACCGTGCCCGAGCTTGCCGGTGCGAAAATCCTGATCGTCGACGACGACATCCGCAACATCTACTCGCTGACCAGCGTGCTCGAGGCCCATGATGTCGAAGTGCTTCATGCCGAACGCGGCAAGGACGGCATCCTGATCCTTGAACAGACGCCGGGCATCGACATCGCCCTGATCGACATCATGATGCCCGAAATGGACGGCTATGAGACCATGCAGCAGATCAGGAAGCGCCCCCTGCTGGCCGAAGTGCCGTTGATCGCCGTCACCGCCAAGGCGATGAAGGGCGATCGCCAGAAGTGCCTGGATGCGGGCGCGTCCGATTATATCGCCAAGCCGGTCGACATCGATCTGCTGCTCGCGCTGCTGCGGGTGTGGATCGCACGGGCGCGGGAAACCGCGGTTCCGGCGCAGGTTCCGACCATCCGCGCGGCGGAATAAGATGAGCGTGAGTATGCCGATCGGCAGCGCGCCCGCCGGGCCCCTGCCCCGCGCCTCGGAAACCCCGCTGGCGCACACGCTGGCCGAGCGGCCGCGCGTGCTGGTGGTCGACGACGATGCCCGCAACCTGCTGGCGGTCCGCACCGTCCTCGAGGACGTCTGCGAGATCGTCGAGGCGAAGTCCGGCGAGGAGGCGCTGCGCCACCTCCTCAAGGGCGAGTTCGCGGTGATCCTGCTCGACGTCTACATGCCCGGGCTCGACGGTTACGAGACCGCGCAGATCATCCGCTCGCGCGAGCAGACCAAGCGTATCCCGATCGTCTTCCTGTCCGCAGTCAACAAGGAAACCGAGCATCTCATCCGCGGGTACGCGATGGGCGCGGTGGATTATGTCTTCAAGCCGGTCGATCCGATCGTGCTGCGCTCAAAGGTCGCCGTATTCGTCGATCTGTTCGCGATGACCAAGGAGATACAGCGCAAGGCCAGCGCCGAGCAGGCCCTGCTCGACGCCAATCTCAAGGCCAATGCCGAGCGGCTGCGCGTGGAGCAGGAGCTGCGCCTCGCCGAGCAACGCCAGGGGGCGATCCTTCAGTCGCTGCCAATCGTGCTCTACCTCGAGCCGCTCGAGTCGCTGCCGCGCCGCCCGGTCTATGTCAGCGGCGACCTCAAGGCGATGACCGGCTACGATCTCGATGATGTGGCCCGGTCCCCAAGCCTGTGGAGCGAGCGGCTGCACGAGGACGATCGCGAAAAGGTGCTGACCGCGCTCGACGCGCGCCGCGGCACCGGCCGCTTCTCCGTCGAATATCGCTGGCAATGCGCCGACGGCAGCTGGAAGCATCTCCACGATCAAAGCGTGCTGCTGCGCGACCAGGCGGGGCAGCCGGTGGAGTTTGCCGGCACCTTGCTGGACGTAACCGACCGCAAGGAGCTGGAAATGCAGCTCGTCCAGGCCCGCAAGATGGACGCGATCGGCAAGCTGACCGGCGGCATCGCCCATGATTTCAACAATTTGCTCGCCGCCGTTCTCGGCGGCCTCGGCCTGATCGAGCGGCGCTTGCCGCTGGAGGAAGAGCATCTCAAGATCCTCAACATGACGCGGCGCGCGGCCGAGCAGGGTTCCGAACTCGTCGGCCGGCTGCTCGCCTTTGCGCGCCGCCAGCAGCTCGAACCGGCGCCGGTCGAAATCCAGGCGCTGTCTGAGGCTGTGACCGACCTGCTCACCCACACGCTGGGCGGTCTCGTCGAGCTCGAGTGGCGGGTGGAGCCGGGCCTGTGGTCCGCATTCGCCGATCAGTCGCAGCTCCAGCTTGCCTTGATGAACCTGATCATCAACGCGCGCGACGCCATGCGCGACGGCGGCACCATCGCCGTTTACGCCGACAATCGCACGGTGGCGGCCGGCGCGCAGCGCGGGCTCGACGCCGGTGACTATGTGGTGCTCACCGTCGCCGACAGCGGCTGCGGCATCTCACCCGAGATCCTGGAACAGGTGATGGAGCCCTTCTTCACCACCAAGGATGTCGGCAAGGGAACCGGGCTCGGCCTGTCGATGGTCTACGGTTTCGCAAAGCAATCCGGCGGCGCCTTCCGCATCGACAGCACGCTCGGCGTCGGCACCCGCGCCGAATTGTGGCTGCCCGGCACGCCGGCCGAGGCGGAGAGGCGCGGCGCGGATGCCGAAAGCGCGCCATTCATTTCCCAACCGCGCCCGCTCAGGATCCTGCTTATCGACGATCATGACGGGGTGCGTGCCACCACCGCGGCACTGCTCAGCGACCTTGGCCATCATGTCATCGAAGCCTCGGGGGGTAATGAGGGGCTGGCTGCGATCGGGGAGGCGCCGGATTGCTGCGATCTCCTCATCACCGATTACGCGATGCCGCATGTCTCCGGCGCCGAAGTGATCCGCCAGGCGCGCGCGTTGTGCCCGCGGCTGCCGGCGATCATCATCACCGGCTATGCCGATGCCGATTCGATCGAGAAACGGCCCGCAGATGTCCAGGTGCTTGCCAAGCCCTTTTCGTCCGACCAGTTGAACGCGCTGCTGGTGCTGGCGACTTCGAGCCACAGGGCGCCGCGGTTGGAACCGCTGCCGGGCACGCCGGAATTCGCACCCAGGAGGCCAGCCTGATCCTCCCGGTTGCGCCCCCAACCCATTTCACCTGCCGCGGAGCACGTACCGGCAGGCGAAGCCAGTGTCAGAACGGCCAGATGGAACCGGCACTTGCCAGCATTGTTGCGGCTGGGAAGCCAATTGGCTCTACGAACCGTGCAACAGGAGATGCAAAGTGGCGGATGAAGAACCAGAGGGCATCACCCTTGAAGAGATTTTGATCGAAATGATCGATGCCCAATTGGAGATGGTCGAAGCGGTTTCGAGCGGGTCGCCGCTTGCCGATCCGGACGAGCTCAAGGGCCGCCTCGGCGATCTGCGCGACGTGCTGGAAAGCGCGCTGGAAGATCCAGAAGACGACGCCTGACGTGACGGCGGGCGAGTGCGGTGGCGGCGTTTGCGTCGCTCTCCCTCGCCTTGCTGCGCGGCACCGCGAGTTGCGGAACGGGCTTCCTCTTGAAGAACGCCGCCTAAATCCCGGCTGCTTGGTGCAACAGCCGATGCCATCCGGCGGCACGGCCGTCACGCTCGGCCTGCGGCATGCGATGGTTGAAGCGATCCGCCGCCGGCCGCATGGCCGCGGCTTGAGAGAGCGATCCGAACCAGCCGACGCCCACTCCGGCGAGCATCGCCGCGCCTAGCGCGGTGGTTTCGACATCGCTCGGCCGCTCCACTGGCAGCGCCAGCATGTCCGCCAGATCCTGGGCGACCCAATCGTTGGCGCTGAGGCCGCCGTCGATGCGCAAGCTGCGCCAGGCGGCGCCATCGCGGGCAAAGGCATGCATGAGATCGAGGCACTGGTGTGAGATCGATTCCAGCGCGGCGCGCACGATGTGCGCCCGCGTGGTGCCGAGCCGCAGGCCGGTAATTGCGCCGGTCACTTCAGGCCGCCAGTGCGGCGCGCCGAGCCCCACCAGCGCAGGCAGCATCCACACTCCGCCATTATCCTCCACTGAGCCGGCGAGTTGCTCGGTTTCCGCCGCGGTGGCGATAAGGCCGAGCGCGTCGCGCATCCACTTGATCAGGCTGCCGGCGACGAACAGCGATCCTTCCAGCGCATAGATGCGTTCGCCCGCCTGCTGGTGCAGCACGGTGCCGAGTAGCCGCTGCGAGGAACGCGGCCGGGTACGACCCATGTTGGTGAGGATGAAGGCGCCTGTGCCGAGCGTCGCCTTGGTTTCGCCCGGCGCAAGGCAGCCCTGCCCGATCGTTGCCGCCTGCTGGTCACCCGCCAGGCCGCAGACCGGGATCGGCCCGCCGAACATTTCGGGCCGCGTGCGGGCAAAGGCGCCGCATGTGTCGACCACTTCCGGCAGCGCGCGTCGGGGCACTCCGAACAGGTCGCACAAGGCCGGATCCCATTGCGCCCGTTCCAGCGGCAGCAACAGGGTGCGGCTGGCGTTGCTGGCGTCGCTGATGTGGAGGCCGCCGGTCAGCTTCCAGACCAGCCAGCTCTCGACCGTGCCGAGCGCGAGATGTTCGCTCGCCTCGCGCGCGGCGGGCACATGGTCGAGGATCCAGCGCATCTTGGTGGCGGAGAAATAGGGGTCGAGCAGCAGCCCGGTGGATTCGCTGATCGGCCGCTCGTGCCCCGCCTCCCGCAGCGCCGCGCAGTGCTCGGCGGTGCGCCGGTCCTGCCAGACGATCGCGCGGCACAGCGGGTCGCCGGTGCGCCGGTCCCACGCCACCACCGTTTCGCGCTGGTTGGTGATGCCGATCGCGGCGATCCGGTCCGCGCCGCCCGCCTCGGCCACCATCTGGCGCGCGCAGGCGAGCGTGCGTTGCCAGATTTCCTCCGCATCGTGCTCGACCCAGCCGGGCCGCGGATAATGTTGCGTAAGCTCTGCCTGGGCGACGCCGCGGCGGGTGCCGTCCGGGGCGTAGAGGATGGCGCGCGTGGAGGTCGTGCCCTCGTCGAGCACCAGCAGGCTGCGCTCGCTCATCCCTCCCCTCCCCGCTCCCGACGCAGCCGATCGCGGGCAGATCGGAGGGTGCACGGCAACCAGACCTGGCGCGGCCCCTCAATCGTCGATGTCATGGCTGTTCCCCCTGCTCGTCAAGAAATGCCGCAAGCGCCGCCTTTTGCGCGGCATCGAGCCTCAGCCCCAGCTTGGTTCGCCGCCACAGGACATCGTCGGCGCTGACCGCCCATTCGCGGGTGCGGAGGTAATCCACCTCGGCCCCGGTGAGGCCGTGGCCGAAGTGCACGCCGAGGTCCTCAAGGGTGCCGGCACCGCCCAGCCAGGTGCGGGCGATCGTGCCGTACGCCTTGACGAGGCGGTCGATCCACTCGGGCTGCAGGAACGGGTAATCCGCGGCATATCCGGCGGCGAGATCGGCGGCGCCATCGATCGGGAAATTGCCGCCCGGCAGCGGCGAATCGGCGGTCCAGGGCGGCCCCGACAGCGCGGGCAGCAGGGGCGCCAGCCGCTCCACCGCTTCCTCGGCCAGATGACGGTAGGTGGTGATCTTGCCGCCGAACACCGACAGTAAGGGCGCGCCGCCCTCGCCTCCGTCGAGATGGAGGCTGTAGCCGCGAGTCGCCGCTTCGGGCCGCCCCGATCCGTCGTCCACCAGCGGGCGCACGCCCGAATAAGTCCAGACAATATCGGCGGGAGAGATCGGGCGCCCGAAATATTGGTTCACGCCTTCGCACAGGTAAGCGATCTCCTCCTCGCTGGCCCGCGCCTCCGTCGGTGAAGCCTGATGGTCACGGTCGGTGGTGCCGATCAATGTGTAGTGGCGCTCATAGGGAATGGCGAAGAAGATGCGCGTGTCGGGCAGCTGGAAGAAATAGGCCCAGGGATGGTCAAACAGCTTGGGCACGACGATGTGCGAGCCGCGTACCAGCCGCATACCGGCCGGCGGCGGTCGGCCGGCGCGCTCCAGCAGGGCGAGCACCGAGGGACCGGCGGCGTTGACCATAGCGCGGGCCTCGAACACTTGCGGTCCGGCCGCGCCGCCGGTCGCCAGCCGCCAGACATCCCGCCCGCGTTCGCCACGGATCAATTCCGTGCGAGTCCTGATCACCGCCCCCTTGTCGGCGGCGTCGCGGGCGTTGAGAACCACCAGCCGGGCATCGTCCACCCAGGCGTCCGAATAGATATAGCCGCGCGTATATCGCCGCTTGAGCGGGGCGCCTGCAGGGTGGGTATGGAGGTCGACGCTTTCCGTCGCGAGCAAGGCGCGGCGGCCGCCGATATGATCGTACAGGAACAGGCCGAGCCGGAGCAGCCAGCGCGGCCTCAGCCCTCTCCGGTGAGGCAGAACGAAGCGCATCGGCCAAATGATGTGCGGCGCGATCCGCCACAGCCGCTCGCGCTCCTTGAGCGACTCGCGCACCAGTCCGAATTCGCGATGTTCAAGGTAGCGCAGGCCGCCGTGGACGAGCTTGGTCGAGGCGGAGGAGGTGCCTTGGGCAAGGTCGCCCTGCTCGAGCAGCAGCACCGATGCACCCCGCCCGGCGGCGTCGCGGGCGATGCCAGTGCCATTCACCCCGCCCCCGACGATCGCAAGGTCGTAGATCGTCACAGCAGCAGCATCATCATTGCCAGCCCAATCAGCAGACCCAAGAGGATGGTCGGGGCGCCCAGGCCATCGGCATCCTCGTCCAGACTCCCTTGCCCCACCGGTATTACGCCCGCCCCTTGCTGGTTGGCCAAATTGGTCCTGTCAGGCCCGCATTGTCAAAGGCTATACGATCCTGCCGACAAAGGGACAGCCGCCCCGCAACAGGTGACCGCCCGCGTGCGGCCCTTCCGAGGTCGGGTCGCCGCGGCTGAGCTGGGGACTAGGCATTGCGCCAGGGTGAACTCGATCCGGAGCTGATTGCCGCCCTTGAGCGGCTGGCGGGCGAGCTTGCGGAGTGCGCGCAGCCTTGGTGGCTGATCGGCAGTGCGGCGGCGGCCCTCCACGGCGCGCGAGAGGTCGTCGTTGGCGACATCGATCTCTTCGTCCACCGATGCGATGCCGGAGCCATTCTCGCCCGCCGCGGGATGGTCCGCGAGCCTGGGATAGCGGATGCGCGCTTTCGCTCGGACATCTTCGCCAGCTGGAACGAGGAGGGCTATCGCGTGGAGCTGTTTGCAGGCTTCTGCCTGCGCAGTGCAGGGGCTGGCGGGAGCTGCTGCCGAAAACTCGGCAGGCGGTGGAGGTAGGCGGGGCACGCTTGTTCGTCCCTGAAGTTGCCGAACTGATCGCGTGGGGGCGGCTGTTCGGCCGGGCCAAGGATGCCGAGCGCGAGACGCTGCTGCGCTCCTTGCTGCCTCCAACCGGCGGCGAGGCGCCCCTTTCTTCGCGGCGCCCGCGGCCCTAACGCCGTCTCATGTCCGATCCGCTGCCCGAGCCGACCCCGGCCGCGACCCTGATCCTGATGCGCTCGCGCGTCGGGGGAGCGCCTGAAATCCTGATCATGGAGCGCGCCAGGACCATGGCCTTTGCCGCCGGCGCGCTGGTGTTCCCCGGCGGCCGGATCGAGGAGGACGACCATGTTGCGGCCCGCTCCGTTGCGCCCGGCCTCCAAGACGGCGCGGCCCGCATAGCCGCGGTTCGCGAGGCGATCGAGGAGACGGGCGTTGCGGCCGCAATGCGCCCTTCCCCCGGCGCGGAGGCATTGTCACGCCTGCGCGCACGGCTTGCGCGGGGCACGCCGTTTGCCGCGCTGCTGGCTGAGGAAGGGCTGACGCTTGTGCCCGAAGCGCTCACCCCCTTCGCGCGCTGGTGCCCGAACTTCCGGGAAACGCGACGCTTCGATACCCTCTTCTACCTCGCCGAAGCGCCGCCAGGCGCGGATTTTGCCACCGCCGACGGGACTGAGGCTGCGCGCACCTTCTGGGCAGACGCCGCCGCCGTGCTCGCTGAGCTGGATGCGGGCCGCGCCCACGCCATCTTCCCGACCAGGCGCAATCTCGAACGGCTCGCGCGCTTCGCCTCGCTGGAGGAGGCCCGCGCCGATGCGGCCCGCCATCCGGTGCGCAAGATCACGCCGTGGGTAGAGGAGCGGGAGGGCAGGAAGTTCGTCTGCATCCCGGAGGATGCCGGTTACCCGATCACCAGCGAGCCGCTTGAAACGGCCCGGCGCCGCTGACATGCAGTGGCTGCGCTGGCTCAAACGGCTCCTGCTCCTCGCCGTCCTCGGCTTTGCGGCCACGCTCTTCTACGGCTACGCCCGCACCCATCCCGAGGACATGCCCTGGACCCAGCTCGATCTTACCCGCCCTGTCGGTGCCTTTACCGGACGCAAGCTCGCCGCGCTCGGCACGGAGGGCGAGACATGCCGGGCACTGCTTACCCGCGCGGGGGTGCGATTCACGGCCTTGCCGCCGCGCAACGCCGGCGAACGATGCGGTTACAGCGACGCGGTGCGCTTCCGCTCCGGGGGTGCGCTCGGCATCGGCTGGCACCCCGCGGATCTCGGCACGAGCTGCCCGGTTGCCGCCGCGCTGGCGCTTTGGGAATGGCATGTCGTCCAACCGGCCGCGCTCGAGCATCTCGGCTCCCGGGTCGTGGCGATCGACCATTTCGGAAGCTATAGCTGCCGGCGCATCTACGGCCGTTCGGAAGGCGTGTGGAGCGAACATGCCACCGCCAATGCCGTCGATGTTGCCGGCTTCCGTCTTGCCGATGGGCGGCGCATCTCACTGATTGCGGACTGGAACGACGCGGCCGGCAAAGGCCGCTTCCTGCGCGCCGTGCGCGACGGCGCCTGCGGCGTGTTCGCCACCGTCTTGTCCCCCGATTATAACCGCGCGCACGCCGATCACCTTCATCTGGACCAGGCCAACCGCGGCGCCGCAGGCTGGCGCGGCTGCCGCTGAGCCGACGCCTCGAAAGCATACGGCCGCCCCGACGCAAGTCGGAGCGGCCGCGGAAAAAGAACCTGCGCCGCGCAGCGAATGCGCGGCGGCGGATCTTACTTGAGGTGGCGCGAGAGGTGCTTGTTCATCTCGAACATCGTCACCTTGTCCACACCGAAGACCTTTTTCAGCGTCTCGTCGGCGAGGATCTCCCGCTTGTTCTCCGGATTCTGGAGATTGTTCTTGCGGATATAGTCCCACATCTTGCTGACGACCTGGCTGCGCGGAAGCGGGTCCTTGCCCGTGATCGGCGCGAGATCGTCGGACGGCTGAACCGGGCGCTGAAGCCCGCCGCCGCCGCCAGATCCGCTAGAAGTGCCCTTAGCCATATTACCCTCCCTGTGGTTCGTGGCCTGATACACCTCAAACACAGCGGGAGTGCAAGCGATTCTAACCCCGTTTAGTCTCGGGGCGCCGCAGGAGTTCGCCTAGGGTCTTCTCGGCTCCCGCCTTTTGCGCTAGCGGCCGGTATCGTAACGCAGCCGGAGCGAACAGGATGAGCGACCCGATGACCGCCACCCCGCAGCAGCGCGGGATGCTGGCGTGGATCGAACGAACGGGCAACCGCCTGCCGGACCCGGTGTTCATCTTCTTCTACCTGATCGGCGTCGTGGTGCTGATCAGCATGATCGCCGCTGCGGCCGGCGTGTCCGCTTTGCACCCGACCGAAGTCGACCAGGAGACCGGCGCGCGCACGCTGATCGCAGCGCAGAGCCTGCTGTCCGCCGAGAACATCCGCAGGCTGTGGGTGGAGATGCCGACCACCTTCACGCACTTTCATCCATTGGGTTATGTGCTGGTGGTGATGCTCGGCGCCGGCGTCGCGGAGCGCTCCGGCCTGTTCGCCAGCGCGATGCGGGCCGGGGTTCGCAACGCGCCGCGTTTCCTCCTGACGCCGATCGTCGCACTGGTCGCGATGCTCGGCAACCTCGCCGCCGACGCCGCTTATGTTGTTCTGATCCCGCTTGCCGGCGTGATCTATGCCGCCGCCGGGCGCCATCCGATCGCCGGCATCGCCGCGGCCTTTGCCGGCGTTTCCGGCGGCTTCTCGGCCAATTTGCTGCCGGGCCAGCTTGACGCCCTGCTGTTCGGCATCACCGAAGCGGCCGCCGAAACCGTATTTCCCGCCTGGCAGGCCAACATCGCCGGCAACTGGTATTTCATCGTGGCGATGACCTTCGTCTTCCTGCCGGTGATCTGGTATGTGACGGACCGGGTCATCGAGCCGCGCCTGGGCACCTATGTCGCCGAGGAAGGCGCCGCCATCGCCGCCGGCGATGCGGATGCCCCGCTCGCTCCGGAACAGCGCAAGGGCCTGAAGCGGGCCGGCCTCGCCGCGCTGGCGGTGGTCCTCCTGTGGCTGGTGTTCACAGTCGGGCCGGGAACGCCGCTGATCGATCAGGAGGCGCCGTCGGAAGGCCGCCTCACCCCCTTCTACCGCTCGCTGGTGGCAGGCTTCTTCATCCTCTTCCTTGCCACCGGCTGGGCTTATGGCAAGGCGGCGGGGACGGTGGCCAACCACCGCGACCTCGTCAAAATGATGTCCGGCGCGATGGGGGATTTGGCCTATTACCTCGTGCTCGCCTTCGCCGCGGCCCATTTCGTCGCCATGTTCAACTGGTCGAACCTGGGCCTCATCACGGCGGTGCACGGCGCCGCGGGGCTCCAGCAGCTCGCCCTTCCCGCCCCCATCCTGCTGGCCCTGATCGTGCTTTTCACCGCCGCCTTGAACCTGTTCGTCGGCTCGGCGAGCGCGAAATGGGC
This sequence comes from Allosphingosinicella sp., assembly GCA_035644835.1. Taxonomy (GTDB): domain Bacteria; phylum Pseudomonadota; class Alphaproteobacteria; order Sphingomonadales; family Sphingomonadaceae; genus Allosphingosinicella. The sequence goes on from DASQNR010000003.1 coordinate 29,026, forward strand.
TTTGCTGGCGCCGGTGCTGGTGCCGATGCTGATGCTGCTCGGCATCAGCGCGGAAATGACCACGGCCGCCTACCGGGTCGGCGACGGGGCCACCAACATCGTTACTCCGCTGATGGTCTATTTCCCGCTGATCCTGGTCTTCTGCCAGCGCTGGAAAAAGGATTTCGGCCTCGGCAGCTTGGCCGCGACCATGCTGCCTTACTCGCTTTGGCTGCTTGGCACCGGAACCGCGCTGGTGATCGCCTGGGTGGCCCTCGACCTACCGCTCGGTCCCGGCGCTCCGGTGCACTACCAGCTTCCAGCGGCACCGATCGCCGCTCCGGCGGCAGTACCGGCAGGCTAGCGCAGGCGCCCGAACGGGACCACCTTGTTGGCGGCGTCGTGGCCGATGTCGGCGCGGCCGAGATAGGCGATGCCGGAAGCGCCGCACCAGTGGCGGACGACATCTTCGGCATCCATGCCGAAATCTGGGTCGTTCGCCAGCACTTCGGTGCAGCGGCCGAAGCGTATCCCGGCCACCCGGCGAACGGTGGGGTTGCCGGTGATGTGAAACAGCGCCCGGTCGGTTCGGTACATATGCTCCGCCACCTCCTCGAGCATCAGCACATGGCCGGACAGATCCGGCTCCAGCGCGGTGCCCAGGAGCTGGCTAAGCACCGTGATATTGAAGGCGGCGGTCGGAAGGCTGCCGTCGATGCTCGGCTCCAGCGCCTCGGGCTCGCGCCGCGACAGCCAGCCAAGCGCCCGCGCCGTCGCCGCCTCCCCATTTTCGCGCCGGATGTCCATCGCCATCGGCCCGTGCGCGAGGCGCTTGAAGCCGGCACGGTAGAGGCCCGCGAACAGGAAGCCGGCGTCGCTGTAGCCGAGATAGGCCTTGTTGCGCGCAGCCGGCGCGAGCGCCGCTATCGCCGCCTCGGCGATGCGATTGGAGCCATAGCCGCCGCGCGCGCACCAGATCGCCTCGAAAGCGGGATCGTTGGCCGTTCCCACAAAGGCGGCGGCGCGCACCGCGTCCTCGCCGGCGAAATGGCGGTGGCGGAGGAAGCATTGCGGGTGGAAGACGAGCTCGACCTCCGGAAAGTCGCGCGCGGCCTGCGCCAGCACCCTTTCGGCGAGCTCGGGCGCCAGGGGCGTGCTCGGCGCCACCACTGCAATTCGCATCCCTACTCCTCACCATTTGAAAAGGCTGCCGCACCTCAATAGGGCGGGCGAATGTCACAGACCAAATCCTATTTCTTTTGTGGAATCGGCGGCAGCGGCATGTTGCCTCTGGCCAGCATCGTCCGTGCGCAGGGAGCCAGCGTCGCCGGCTCGGACCGTTCGCTCGATCAGGGTCGGCTGGCGGACAAATTCCGCTTTCTGGAGCGACAGGGCATCCTTCTGTTCCCCCAGGACGGCAGCGGCCTGACCGAGGCCGAGCAGATCCTGGTCACCTCCGCGGCGGTTGAGGAAACCGTTCCCGACGTCCAGGCCGCCCGCCGCCTGGGCGCGCGGCACCTCACCCGCCCCCAGCTTCTGGCGCAACTGTTCAACGCGGCGCCCATGTCGATCGGCGTCGCCGGGACCAGCGGCAAATCGACCGTGACTGGGATGATAGGCTGGATCCTCCATCAGGCGGGGCTAGACCCAACCGTGATGAACGGCGCGGTGATGAAGAACTTCGCCACTTGCGAGAGGCCGTTCGCCAGCGCGCTCGCAGGCCAGGGCGGCGCATTCGTCAGCGAGGTGGACGAAAGCGACGGCTCGATCGCGCTGTATGCGCCGAGCATCGCGGTGCTCAACAATGTCAGCCTCGACCACAAAAGTATGGAGGAGCTGCGCGACCTGTTCGGCGGCTTCCTCGGCCGGGCCGGCATCGCCATCGTCAATTATGCCGACGTCGAGGCGCGCCGTCTCGCCGCGCAACTCGAGCGGGGGCGGCTTGTCACTTTCAGCCTTTACGACGGCGCCGCCGACCTGGTGGCTGAGAACATCGTCGAGGAGCCGCTCGCCATTCGATTCACCGTCCGTGCCGGAGACGAGGCTGCCGCGCTGCATCTCCGGGTGCCGGGCCGGCACAACGCGGCCAACGCGCTGGCCGCGCTGGCCGCCGCGCGCGCCGCGGGCGTGCCGCTGGCGCAGGCTGCTGACGTGCTATCCGGCTTCACTGGGCTGCGGCGGCGCTTCGATGTGGTGGGCACTCGCGGCGGCATCAGCGTGATCGACGATTTTGCGCACAATCCCGACAAGATAGGCGCAACGCTCAAGACTCTCCACGCCTTTCCCGGCCGGCTGCTGCTCTTCTTCCAGCCGCACGGCTACGGTCCGCTCCGGGTGATGAAGAACGAATTGGTCGAAACCTTTGCCGCCGGCATGGGCGAGGAGGATGTGCTGATCATGTCCGATCCGGTCTATTTCGGGGGCACGGTGGAGCGTGCTGTCGGCAGCGGCGACATCGTCGCTGCGGCTATGGCGGCGGGGCGGCAGGCCGAGCATGTCCCTGAGCGCGCGGCTTGCGCCGACCGGCTCGTCGAACTGGCCCGTGCCGGCGACAGGATCGTGGTGATGGGCGCGCGCGACGATACTTTGTCGGCGTTCGCAAGCGGCCTTCTCGACCGGCTCTAGCCTAGGCCGCGGGCGCGGGACGCAAAGAACGGCGGACCTCGCGGCCCGCCGTCCTGGTGTCCGAGGAAAAAGAACGCTTAGCCCGCGACGGTCATGTCGATCTTGTCGACCCACTCGGGGTAAAATACCGGTTCCCGGTTCGACCAGCCTGGCGCCGTCGCCGCCGCCTCGCTGATCGACTGGAGCAGGCCGCGCCGCCGCTCGGGATGGAGGTGCGGAAGCGCTGCCGCCGCGCAAAAGGCGCCGGGCAGCCAGGGCCGAACCGCCGCACCGATCAGCCGCTCGTAGAGAAAGCGATAGGAGGCGAAATCGGGGAGCCGCTCCTGCCCCAGATCGAAGGCGGTGACGGTGACGAGCGGCCCGATCAAGGGCTCCATCTCGTCGAGGCCGCTATCGTCCGGCACGCTGGTGCGGATGGCCTCGAGCCGCCGGTAGATCCGCTCCTGCGCGCGGATGCTGGCGGCCTCGCCGACGTCGCGCGACCAGCGGCGGATCGCGTCGCGCCGGCCCAGGCCAACATCCAGGGAACGGCGGATGTAGCGCTGTGTCGCCGCCGGGAAGCTCCCGAATTCCTTTATCTCAACCAGCGTCAAAGCCCCATGAGCCGGCTTCGTATGCGTCGCCATGACCTCACTCCTTCTACCCGGCGGTGATCATGCGATTCAAACGGTTACCGACCGCTTAACCAAACCCCGCTCCCCATTCAGAAATGAATCATGCTTCGGGTAAAGCGGCAACGCGCAAATGCCTCCCGCTGAGCGGGGCGTGCGCAACTGTCACATCGCTGCCACAGGCAGTTCACGCAAATGGCAGATTTCCGCGCTAGCGTCGGCTGCGCAACAAGTTTTCCACAAAAAAGTCGTGCAGAGGCTTGATCGTTGATCAAAAATGGGTGGAGCAGAGACGGAGCGGCCGGATTTTTCGACAAAGCTAGTGTCGGGCTCTACCAAGCGAAGCCATCGGCCGCTTCCTTGGGCGCCGGAGTCGCTAAGGAGGCGCATGCTTTCCAGCCTGCTTTCATCGCTGCGTCGCCGCCTGCCCGATCTGCCGCTTGCCGCCGCGTCTATCGGCGGCTTCTGGCTGTTCTACTTCCTCACGATCCTGCTGCGCATGGCGCTGCTCGACGAAAGCTTCCGGGCGATCGAGTATCGCGCGCTGGGCTGCCTGGTTGGCGTGGTGCTGACCTTTATCGTCTACATCGTACTCACTCGCGCAGCCGACGAGCCGATCCGGATCAAGATCATCGCCGCCGCCATCGCCTGTCTTCCCGCGGCGGCGATCTTCTCCACTTTCAACCTCGCCTTCGCGCTCCACCAGCCGTTGCAGGGTCGCGCGGTCATCACCCAACGCGCCGAGAACAGCCCCGGGCGAAGCGAGGCGGCAGCCCGTATCCAGATCACGCGGCCACCGCTCAGCGACGAGACTCTGCGCAGCCTCCAGCGCCAGCGCGTGCCGCGGCTGATCGCCGACGGCCTCGTCACCTGGTATTTCTTCTTTGCCGCCTGGGCGAGCTTCTACCTGGCAATGAGCTCCGCCGCGCAGCTTCGGCGGGCGGAACGGCGGGCGGCACGGGCGGAACGCGTTGCCCAGGCCGCCCAGCTCAAGGCGCTGCGCTACCAGGTCAACCCGCACTTCCTGTTCAACACCTTGAACTCGCTCTCGGCCCTGGTGATGGCGCGGCGGGAGGAGGAAGCGGAAGAGATGATCGTCAACCTTTCGACCTTTTTCCGCTCCAGCCTTACGATCGAACCGGCCGAGGATATCCGCCTCGGCCAGGAGTTGGAGTTCCAGCGCCTGTATCTCGATATCGAGCAGGTGCGCTTCCCCAGGCGGCTGGCCGTGGAGGTCGCGGTGCCGGACGCGCTGCGTGGTGCCCGCGTGCCGCCGCTGATCCTGCAGCCGGTGATCGAGAATGCGATCAAGCACGGAGTCGCCTGCACCAGCGCCCCGGTCACTCTGTCGATCAGCGCCCGTGAGGAGGATGGGCGCCTGATCCTGATGGTCGAGAACGATCTCGGCGCGGGAGTCCGGACGCCGCCGAGCGCCGGCACCGGCACCGGGCTTGTCAATGTTTGCGAACGTTTGGCCGCGCGCTTTGGGGAGCGTGCCCAATGTCGTCACGGCCCCTTGCCCGCCGGCGGGTACCGCGTCACGCTGGCCATGCCTCTGGAGCATGATGACCCAATCAATCCGATTCCTGATCGTCGATGACGAACCTCTCGCAGTCGAGCGGCTGCGCATGCTGCTTGCCCGGATCGACGGCGCAGAAGTTGCCGGGAGCGCAGGCGACGGCATCGAAGCGCTCGACCGGTTTGAAACTCTAAGTCCGGACGCCGTGCTGCTCGACATCGCCATGCCCGGCATGGACGGGATCGATGTCGCCCGTGCGCTTGGTAGGGCGCAGCGGCCGCCGGTGGTGGTGTTCGTCACCGCCTTCGACACGTTCGCCGTCGCCGCCTTCGATGTGGAGGCGGTGGATTATGTCATGAAGCCGGTGTCGGGCGAACGCCTCGCCCGCGCCGTGGAACGGGCGCGCGAACGGCTCGCCACGCGCCCCGAATCGATGCCGGAGCGCCCCCGGGGCGCCCCTCTCACTGAATTCTGGGTATCGGAGCCACGCGGCCTGTTCCGGCTGGGTGCCGCCGAGATCGACCGGATCACCGCCGAGCGGGACTATATGCGGCTCCACGTCGGTTCGCGCAGCTGGCTGATCAACGACAGCATGACCCGGCTGGAGGAAGAGCTCGACCCGGCCCTGTTCGTGCGGCTCCACCGTTCGGGCATTGTGCGCAAGGATTTCATCACCGGCATGCGCCGCGACGATACCGGCCGCTGGTTCGCCTGCCTGGCCGATGGCGAGGAGCAGAAAGTGGGGCGGCTCTACCTCCCCAATGCCCGAGCACTGACCGGCCGCAATTGAAGCGGACCGCCGGACTGTCGGCTGAGCGGCGGGAGCTGAAGCCTGACCGGCGGAGCTGAAGAGGGTGCGCGACGCAGATCTTTTCGGGGATGAGACGATCGGACCTGCGCCGCTGATCCCTTCCTGCCGCGGCAGCGCCTCGGGGGCGAGGCCGCTTCTGCCAACCGACGTGCCGGTTCTGCAAACGCCCGTTCAGGGCTGCTGCGTCACCCGCCGGGAGAAATTAGCGACATCGGCGAGCACGGGCGCCTTGCCCCGCAACGGACGAGACAGTGCGGTCATGATCCCGATATGGCCGATGCCGGGGTAGAGTTTCGTCTCCACCGAAACCCCTGCCCCGGCCAGACGTGCGGCGAGGCGGCTGCTCTGCGCCGGCCGCACCAGCGTGTCTTTGGTGCCGGCGGCGAGCAAGGCGGGCGGATCGCCGGCGCTTGCAGCGTTGATCGGCTGAGTCGCTTGCAAGTTGGATACCGCGCCGAAGGCGGCCTGGGTGGAGGCTACATCCAGCGGCAGGAAATCATAAGGTCCCGCAAGCCCGACGAAGCCGCGCACCGCCCGCCTGTCCTCGCCCAGCCAGACCGGATCGAGGCTGAGCATGGCCGCATTGTAAGCGCCCGCCGAGTGACCGGCCAGCACGATGCGGTCCGCATCGCCGCCGAAGCGTGCGGCACTGGCGCGGACCAGCCGCACCGCCGCGGCGCCGTCTTCCAGAAAAGCCGGGTACCGGACCTGCGGAACCAGCCGATAATCGGGGATCGCGACGACGAAGCCCTGCGCCGCAAGCGCCCGCCCGGCAAAAGCATATTCTTCCTTGGCGCCCGAATTCCAGGATCCTCCGTAGAACCAGACGATCACCGGCAGCTTTGCCCCCGGCGCAGTTCCGCGCGGGGCGTAGATGTCGAGCCGCTGGCGCGGATCGGCGCCGAATGCCTGGTTGCGCGCCACCAGCACGCCGCCTTTATCCTTGGCGACGACGCCGTTGAAGGCGCCAAGCGGCGAGCAAGCCCCGAGCAGCAGCGGCAGGAGAGCGAAGAGCGGGCGAGTCATGAGACGACTTATATGACGAGCGGGGCGAGCTGGGGAAGCGTGGTCGCCTTGCTGCGTTGTCTCACGACACGGGTTTTCACGGCCCCGGCCAAGGAGAGCGAAGATACGCGAGAATATCGGCGGCGGAAAAAGCAGCAACAACACCGGCAATCCTACCTTGAAGGATCATGAGCGCGAAAAGGGCGTCTCCGGATCGGCCATTTCGGGCGAGAAGAAAGTCGATGCGAAGCCCAGCCGGACCAGCGCGCGCAAGCACCAGAACAGCTGAGCGCACAGGCGCGGGGTGGGGGCGCCTAGAACGGCCGCCCCCTCCCCTTCTCTTTTGCTTACGGCCCGATATCGGTGCGATGCCGGGTAGCGACCTTGGGGCGGATCTGGCCGGGCAGGCCCATCGCCTGGGCGAGCTTGTCATCCCAGCCATAGGGATCGGCGCGGAAGATCACCTTGCCGCCCTCCACATAGGCGCTGTGATAGAGCAAGCGGACCGGGATTTGGTTGGGCAGCGAGACCGAGGTCTCCTTGCCGGTTGCCAGCGCCTTGTTGAAGGCGTCGAGCTGGCCCTGATTGTCAGCTAACAGCCGCGCAAAGCCGATCGCATCGTGGACGCGCACGCAGCCGTGGCTGGAATGCCGGTCGGTGGTGCCGAACAGCGCCTTGGCGGGCGTGTCGTGCAGGTAGATGGCATGGGTGTTGGTCATGTCGAACTTGACCAGGCCGAGCGCCGATTTGGGTCCGGGCTGCTGCACCAGCCGCCCGTCCTTCTTGACGATATTCTCCTTCGCCATATAAGCCGCCCCCTTGGGCCGAACCTCTTCCTCAGCAATCGACTCGGGCACGTTCCACGGCGGATTGGCTACCAGGCGCACGATGGGCGAGCTAAGCGGCGGCGTTTCCCATTCCGGCTGGCCCACCACGACGCGGCGGCGGTCGACCGGCTGCCCGTCGCGCAGATATTCGAGCTGAGCAGCGGCGGTGTTGACGTCGATCCGCGTTTGGGCGGGCTGGCGCTCAAGCCACCGGCGTCGCTCCATATTGACGGCGAGGATTCGCGCACGGTCCTTGGCACCGGTGTTGAGCGCTTCGAGCGTGTCGTTGCCGATCACCCCGTCCGGCTTGATGCCATATGCGTCCTGCACCTTTTTGACCGCGGCGGCGAGCTCCGGCGTGTAGCGGTCCGATGCCGGTGCCGCGGCCTGCTTCGCGGGCGCAGAAGCATTGCCGGACGCCTGCTCGGCGCCGCCTTGCGATTCGGCATCGTCGGCGAGGTAGCCGTTGGCGCGAAGCGCCGCGACGATGCCCGGGACGCGCGGATCGCGGCCACCCGGCTTGATCGATGCGCCCGGCGCGACCGGCTGGCGCTGCTCCCCGGCCGCCGCCTTGGCATAGCCGGCATAGGCCTGTTGCAGCGCTTTATACTCCGGGTCCTGTGGTGCGAGGCCGGCAAGCCAGCCACGCACATCGCCGCCCTGCACCGCCTGGCCGAGGCCACCCACGACGTCGGCCTCGGGCGCTTTGACTTCATAGACTTCGAAGATCTTCTTGGGATCGACCATGCCGGTGGACAGCGCCTGCGCGTAATCCAGCGCCGCCAGGGTCATCCCGGCCTCCCGCTCCGCGGCGCTACCGCCGCCCTTGGCCTTTTCGAGATAGGATTCGGGATTGATGGCGTGGCTCGGCGCATCGCCGATCGCGGCCGTGAGGTCCTGCGACAATTTGTCGTTCCACACCGGCGCCCAGTCACGGCCTTCGTAGAAGCGCTTCACCCGCTCGTCCGAAACGGCTGCCTTGAGCGCTTCGGGGCTCACCTGGGCCGCATCGGCCTTGGCCTCACCGCCGCCGCCCGAACCGGCCGAACCGCCTGAACTGCCCACCTCGCCGCAGCCTGCCACCAGCAGGGCCGCGGCGGAAACATACGCCAACAGCTTACGCATCAACTCTTACTCCATTCCCATTCTCCTCCCGAACGCAGCGGAAGCCGAAACCGATCCATGTAAGCCTGTTGCAAAGAAGCGTGTCAGAACGGGACGGCGGGAAACAGGAGGCCGCAGTGCAGAACAAAATTAGCTAAAGGGGGTCTAGGCGGGCATCTGGGACAGGCGAAGAACTGGCGTGACGGTGCTGAAAATCTTGATTCTAGTAGGACTTGAAGCGGCTGCCCAGCGGGGCGGGCGGCACGTCGCGTGCGCCGCCATGCTGCTTCTCAGCGCTTCATGCGTGCCGCTCGACGCCACCCCGGGGCGGCATCTTTCGGAAAAATCAAGCCGGTCCGTTGCCCTCGCCGCTCCCGGTTCGACGCCGCTCGCGCAGCCACAGCCGGAAGAAATGGTGCTGGCTCCCGTCGCCCCGGGAGAAGCGCCCGCGATCAACGCCGCGATCCCGATCGCCGCCGTCGCCAATCCCCGCGCGTCCTCCACCGTATTTCGCGCCGCCGCCGCGCTCGACCAGGAGAGGGCGCTGCAATGCCTCGCCGAGGCCGTCTACCACGAGGCGCGCTCCGAAAGCGAAGACGGCCAGCGTGCGGTCGCGCAGGTGGTGCTCAACCGCGTGCGTCACCCCTCCTACCCGGGCAGCGTCTGCGGAGTGGTCTACCAGGGTCCGATGCGGGCCGGCGGCGGCTGCCAGTTCACCTTCACCTGCGACGGCTCGCTGGCGGCGCCGGCTCGAGGCTTCGGTTGGATGCGCGCGTTGCGCATCGCTGGAGAGGCGCTCGCCGGCAAGGTCCACGCCCCCGTTGGCCACGCCACCCATTACCATACCCACCAGGTGGTGCCTGCCTGGGCTTACCGCCTCGCCAAGGTGGCGGTGATCGGCGCCCATAATTTCTACCGCATCCCGGATCGCTGGGGCACGCCGGGCGCCTTCTCGCAGCGTTATGCCGGCCGCGAGCCCGCCGCGGCGGCGGTGATCGCTGAGCGGCTGCCGGTATCGACGGACGCAGTGCCGCTCGTTCTCGCGCCGCAGCTTCCCGCCCTGCCGTTGCCGATGGAGCCGCTGGCCTTTTTGCCCAAGCCGGCCGCGCCAGTGGCTGCAGCGCCACCCGCGGCTGCGGAGGACCCGCTGCCGCAATCCACCATTCGAGAGGAATATCGCAACACCGGGCGGTGGCGGACCGACATTCCCGCGGCAGCGCCCGCGGCGGTCGCCAAGCCTTAGCGGGCGTCCGCGTCAGCCGCCGCGCCGCATTTCCTCGGCTTCACGGTGCATTTCCCGGGCCGCCTCGCGCATCTCGCGGGCGCCTGCCGCCATCTCCCTGGCCGCGTCCAGCAACTCCTCGTGGGTCACAGTGTCGCCGCGTGCGGCGGCGCGGGCGATCTCGCGCTCGCGATGGCCGCGGTCGCGAAGCCTGGCCGCTTCGCGCGCCATCGAGTCTGCGCCTTGCTCCATTCCAACCGCCCCCTGCTGCAAGCCGCGGGCGCCGTCGGCGAGCCCGGCGCGAACCGAATGGCGGACCTGGCGCTCGATCGCCTTCGCGTCGATGTTGGCAAGCGCGTGGGCGCGCACCACTGCGGCGCTTTTGTGCGCCTCGGCGACGGCAGCTTCCACCTGCACGGCGATCGCCTCGGCGTCGACATGGACGCGGTGGGACGGACGGGGCGGACGCGGTGGTTCGGGCGGATGCGGCGCTGCGGCGCCATGCGGATGGAGCGCCGCGAGCTTCACTGGCGGCGCGGGCGGCACGGCGGCCGTTGGGGGAGCAGCCGGAGCGCCGGGCGCGGGCGGTGCCAACACGGCGGCCGGTGCAGGCGGCGCAGCACGGGTCGCCGGGGCGACACGAGCGGCCGGTGCAGCGGGCGCAAAGCGCGCAGCGGGCGCCGCAGGCGCCTTGGGCAGCTCCGGCGCGTTCGGCGCCTGCGGCACGAATTGCACCGCAGCGACCGGTGCGGCCACCCCTATCATGGTCAAGGTAGCAGCCAGGCTCCAGAACCGGCTGGAGCGGCGGCGGAAGCGGCCATCGAGTAGCGCCTTCACCCGCCGGCTCAGACCCGGCTCGGAGCCTGCCATGGCGTTGGCTGGAACGAAGCTGCCGCTTTGCCGCGCCCAATCGAGCAGGGTCTGGGCGTAGCGCGCCGGCTCCACCCGCTCGGCGGCATAACCGTCGGCCGCTTCCTCGGCTTGTTGTGCGATTTCGCGGTCGAGGCGCCAGACCAGCGGGTTGAACCAGAACAACGCGACGGCGATCCGCGACAGCATCAGCACCGGCCAGTCGTTGCGGACGATATGGGCAACTTCATGCGCAAGGATGGCATCGGCATCCTCGGGCCGGCGCAGCGCGTCCCTGTCGAGCAGGATCGCGGGGCGCAACCAGCCCCAGCTGAGCGGGGACGACGCTTCGTCGGAAACCAGCAGGCGGATCTGCCGGTCGCCCATATCGGCCCGGTCCAGGGCGGCTTGCCAGTGTGGATCGACGACAGGACTCGCCTCGGCAGTCCAGCGGCGCAGCGTCAGGAGACCGGCGAGCAGGCGCCCGCCCACCATCGCCACGCCGCCAAGGTAGAGCAGCAGGAAAAGCGGGCCGGGATCGTTCCAGTCGCCGCCCGCCTGAACTGCGCTCAGCGTCGCCATCGTCTCCGAGGAGGCGAGTTCGGATTGTGAAAGGGTAAGCGGGGCCGCCGAAGCCGTTACCGCAGAGCGCGGCGGCGCGGCGGGCGCAGGCGTCTCGACCACGATCGACGGCAGCGACACCGAGATTACCGGCAGCGCCAGGAGGAGCAGCATTCCGACTCGCAAAGCAGCACCGCGGTCCGCCGCGGAGCGGGTGCGCAGCACCGCGACGATGAGCAGGGCCGCGGCACTGATCGCAGCGGATTTCCAAGCCATTTCGAGGAAAAAGTCGTAGCTCATTTCGTCCGCTCCTTTGCCGCATCGATCGCCTGCTGGAGCGCATCGAGCTCTTCAGGCTTCAGCTTCCGGGAAAGGCCCAACAGGGCCGTGGCGGCGCTTGCCGCCGAACCGTCGAAGAATGTCTTTACGAACTGCTGAAGCGCGGTCTCACGCACCTGGGCCGGCTGCCGAACGCTGCGATAAACATAGGCCTGATCCTCCACCCGGTGGCGGATCATGCCCTTCGCCTCCAGCCGCGCAAGCATGGTGCGAACCGCAGAATGACTGGGCGGATCGGCCATGATGCGGCGGATATCGGCCGCCGTGGCCTCGCCCTCCCCGAGCAGGATCTCAAAGATTTCGCGCTCGCGGCGCGGCAGGGACCCAATCATGCGACTCGTTCTCGCCTCCGGCTGCTACACGTGTAGCATGCCACAACCGTAGCAGGTGTCCAGCGCTTTATTTGAACGCCCCTGCCCCGCCCGGTGGCGCGCGAAGCATGTCGATACTGGAGGTTGGCGATGGCCGACAGTAACGAGCCGGTGCGCTGGCGGTCGGCGCCATTGCCTCGGCCGCAGCACCTAGATGCATCACATCCGAAGCCGTGCAGGCTAAAGCACTTCCCGGAACATGAACCACAGCATGGCCGCCCAGGCGGCAAGCGCTCCGGCGCCGACCAGGATCGCAATCAGCTTCGCGTTGCCGGACTCGTCGGACATGGAGGCGTGCGCTTTCTTGCCGGGTTAGTCGCAGCGATGGTCCGGGTCGCTCGGTTTGGCAAGGTGGCGAGTGCCGCCGAAACGCCCGCTGCCGCTTGCCAGCGGCGGGCGGCGGCGGCATGAGCCTTGGCATGCGCCGTAAAGCCCGACAACTTACCAAGGCCGAGAACCGTCCCCGCTTCTGGGGCCGCCACGCCGTTTCCGCCGCCCTTGCGAACCCGGAGCGGCGTATCTTCCAGCTCTGGGTCACGCGCGACGCCGCGGCGGAATACGAGCTGCCTGCCGGCACGCCCGTCACGTATGCCGACGCTGCGGATCTTGGCAGGCTGGTGCCCAAGGACGCTCCGCACCAGGGGATCGTAGCCGAAGTCGAGCGGCTGGAGGACATCCTGCTGGCCGACCTGCTCGACCATTCGGAAGACCACCGGCCGCTGATCGTGCTCGACCAGGTTACCGATCCGCACAATGTCGGCGCCATTTTGCGCACCTGCGCCGCCTTTGACGCGCTTGGCCTAGTCACCCAGGATCGCCATGCACCGCCCGAGTCGGGCGCCTTGGCCAAGGCGGCAAGCGGGGCGCTGGAGTTCGTGCCCTGGGTCCGGGTGGTGAACCTGGCCCGCGCGCTCGACGACATGGCGCAGGCCGGCTTCTGGCGGATCGGCCTCACCGGCGGCACGCAGACCAGCCTCAAGCAGGCGCTCGGCCCCGACAGGGTCGCCCTTGTGCTCGGCGCGGAGGGGGAAGGGATGCGGCAGAACACCGAAGCCCATTGCGACGCCCTCGCCCGACTGCCGATCAGCGAGCGAATCGAGAGCCTCAACGTCTCCAACGCGGCGGCGGTTGCCCTGTACGCGGCCGCCTCGCACCGGGGCTGAGCACCCGGGCGGAGCGCTCAATCCTCAGGCGCGATGGTGACGCGAAGGCCGTCGAGCGCCTCCGAAATCTCGATCTGGCAGGAAAGCCGGCTGTTGGCGGTGCGGTGGCTGGAGCTGTCGAGCAGGTCGTCCTCGTCCGCCCCCACCGGCTTCAGCTTGTCCGACCAGTCTTCGTCAACATGGACATGGCATGTGGCGCAGCTGCAGCAGCCGCCGCACAAGGCCAGAAGCTCGTCGAAGCCTGCATCGCGGATCGTCTCCATCACGCTCCAGCCGTTGCGCGCCTTGACCGTCTTTTCGCTGCCGTCGCGGCCGACGATGGTGAGGTTTGCCATGATGTCCTTGAAGTTGAAAACGGGAAGGAAGCAGCGGCTCGCCTATGCTAGGCAAATGCTCTTTGGCAAGCGGGAGCGGGGCGTGGGGATCAAGGCGGAGGCGCTCAAGGCGTCGCTGGACGCGCTCGCGGCGCAGGAGCCGGAGATCGCCGCCGCCCTCCTGGCTGCCGGCTATCCGGAGCCCCGCACCAGCGCGGGCGGCTACGAGACATTGCTGCGCGCCATCGTCGGCCAGCAGGTGTCGGTGCAGGCGGCGGCGTCGATGTGGTCAAAGCTCACCGCCGCGGTCGGCGACCCGCCTTTGCCCCAGGCTTTGCTCGCCGCGTCCGACGAGGCGCTGCGCGGGGCCGGTCTCTCGCGCCAGAAGGCCGATTATGCCCGCAGCCTCGCGGAAGAGGTGATCTCCGGCCGGCTCGATTTCGGCCGCTTGCCGGACGATGACGAGGAGGCGATCGACGAACTCGTGCGAGTCAAGGGAATCGGCCGGTGGACTGCGGAAATCTACCTGCTGTTCGCCGAAGGACGCCCCGACATCTGGCCGGCGGGCGACCTCGCGGTGCAGATTGAAGTGGGCCGCATCCTGGGGCTGGAGGCGCGCCCGAGCGAAAAGCAGCTGCGCGACCTTGCCGAGCGCTGGCGCCCGCATCGCGGCGCCATGGCGGTGTTCGCCTGGCACCACCGCAAGATCGTGCCGGTCTAGGCGCAAGGGAGATCGGGACCATGCAGAAACAGTCGGCGACGAAGCTTACGCTCCTAATCGGGGTGCTGATGCTCTTTCTGCTGGGCGTCTTCATCGGCCTCAGGATCGAGTGAAGCTCAGCCGGCCCGCCTTGGATCATCCTGCCCAGCGCCCCGTTTGAGCTGCGCAGCACCGGGCAACAGCTGAGCGGCGGCGGCGAAAGCGCCCGCGCTCCCGCCTATTCGCCCGCTTCATTCTCCAGCTTCACGCCCGCCACCGCGCGGTCGGCCTCTGTGTAGCCGGGCTGATCCGCATTCTGCGCAGTGGGCACGTCGGTGCCGTGGATAAAGGCGCGGATCGCGATAATCACCACGACCGCCAGGAGCACGAAGCCCACGATCCACATCAGCTTTGATTTCGCGCCTTTTCGTGTGCCCGGACGCTCATCGATCGCCATCACCTTCTCCCTCGCTGCGGTTCGTCCCCGTGCAATGACACCGCCCGCGCTTTGTTCCCGCCGGCTGGCGGCGCATGGGTGTAACAATTGAAACGCTTTGGCGCGGCCGGAGACGTCGCGCCGCAACACAAGGTGAGCAGAGGGATACGCACTGTCCTTCTCTGTTTCGGAGCAAAAACTGTGGCCATCATCAACGGCACCCCCATTGACGACACCATCCGCGGCACGGCCGAGAACGACATTCTCTACGGCCACGGCGGCAGCGACGTCATCGAGGGCGGCGCGGGCGACGACGATCTCTACGGCGGCGACGGCAACGACATCCTCAGGGGTCAGGAAGGGGCCGACCGGATGTACGGCGGAGCAGGAAGCGATCTCTTCTTCGTCGACGACACGACCGACCAGGTGTTCGAAGAGGCCGCCATAGGCTGGGATATCGTCTACACCACGCTCAGCTATTACGCGCTTCCCGAAAATGTGGAGAGCCTGCGCTATGTCGGCAACGCATTCTTTTTCGGCAGCGGCAACAGCGGAGATAATGTGCTGCAAGGCGGCGCGGGCGACGACACGCTCGACGGCCGCGAAGGCGCGGACCGGATGATCGGCGGCCTCGGCGACGATTTCTACTGGGTGAACAATGTTGGCGATGAGGTGGTGGAGCAAGCCGGAGAAGGCTACGAGACCATCGTCATAGCGGGCGGCATCACCGCCTACACGCTCCCCGCCAATGTGGAACGGATGGTGTTCGCGGGCTTGGGTAACTTCCAGCTTTACGGCAACGCCCTCGACAATATCCTGGAAGGCGGCGCGGGCAATGACATCCTGCAAGGCTATGCCGGCGCCGACTGGATGGAGGGCTCGACCGGCAACGACCTCTACTTTGTCGACAATATCGGGGACACTGTCGTCGAACTGGCGAACGAAGGGATCGACACGCTGCGGACGACCCTCTCCGCTTATTCCCTGCCCACCAATGTCGAGAATTTGGTCTACATGGGGCCATACGATGTCTCCTTCTCCGGCACGGGCAACGCGCTGGACAATTCCATCGACGGCGGCGATGCGGCCGACTACATCGATGGCGGCGCGGGCGCCGACAGGATGGCGGGGCGCGGCGGCAACGACGTCTACATCGTCGACCATGTCGGGGATCAGGTGGTCGAGTTTCCGAACGGCGGCGTCGATGAGGTTCGCACCGCGCTCGGCAGCCGCAACGACCATTCCAAGATGTACATCCTCCCCGACCGTGTGGAAAACCTGACCGGCACGTCTTCTACCGGCCAAGGCGTCTACGGCAACGCGCTCGACAACCTCATCAAGATGGGCGCGGGCGGCGACCTGGTCGTGCTTCAGGACGGCGGCGTCGACACGGTGTTCGGCGGCGGCGGCAACGACTTCATCTATTTCGGCAACGCCCTCACCGTCGAGGACAGCGTCGACGGCGGCGCCGGGTTCGATACAGTAGGGCTGCTCGGCAGCTACGATCTCACCTTCGCCGCCAACAACCTGGTCGGGATTGAAAAGCTCGCCGTTTACGGATCGGGTCCCGGGTTCCTGCCCAACAAGTACAAGCTGACCACCGTTGATGCCAATGTGGGCTCCGGACAGACTTTGATGGTGGCCGGCCTCAGTCTCGGGGAAGGAGAGAGCCTGACCTTTGACGGATCGGCGGAAACCGACGGACGCTTCAGCCTCTATGGAGGCAAGGGCGTGGATGCCCTGACCGGCGGTGCCGGCAGAGATATCCTTGTCGGCAATTTTGGGGCGGACACGCTCCGCGGCGGCGGGGGCAACGATATGTTCGAATATCGCAACGCGTTGGAATCGACGCGCACCGCACGCGACCAGATCCTCGACTTCTCGGCGGGGGACAAGATCGACCTGTGGAATATCGATGCCGACAACAATGCGGCCAACGGCAATTCGCAGTTCAGCTTCATCGGCACCGGCGCGTTCAGCTATGTCGCGGGCCAGTTGCGGGCGGTAAACATGGGCGGCCAATGGCTGGTGGAGGCCGACACCAACGGCGATGCCTCCGCGGACCTCTCGATCCTGGTCACCACCATCGGCGGGCACATAATCGGAGCGTCCGACTTCATATTGTGAGCTGGCGGGCCGCTACATCGGCAGGCAAGCACCTCGGCTCCGCGGACCACACGGGCCGCGAAAACCGCCGGTGCAGCGTGGCCGGAGGAACCGGCGCGCGAGCGGTCGGTTCGGCGGACATGCGCTTGCTCCGCCCAATCCTCTTGGCCGCAGGCCTGACTCTCACCATGTCCGGCTGCGGCAGCGGCGGCGAAGGGCCTGCGGTCACCGACGCGGAGCGGCGGGCCGGGGCCGAACTCCATCCGCAACTCCTCGCCGAATTCGGCGGCGCCTATTCCGCGCCCGAGGCCCGTTATCTGGCGCAGGTCGGGGAGAAGGTGGCGGATGCCGCCGGGCTTGAGGGGCAGTGCACCTTCACCCTGGTCAATTCGAATGTCGTCAACGCCTTCGCGGTGCCGGGCTGCTACATCTATGTCACGCGCGGGCTGATGGGCATCATCAATTCGGAAGCCGAATTTGCCTCCGTCCTTGCCCATGAAGTGGGCCATATCGTCGGCAATCACAGCGAGGAACAGCAGAAGCGCTCCCTCTGGCGCAGCCTTGGGGTCGCCGCCGTGGGCGTGCTGAGCGGATCGGAACGGCTGGCCGGTCTCGTCGGCGAGGCGGCGGCCTTCTTCGGCCTGCGCTACTCGCGCAAGCAGGAATATGAAGCGGACGATCTGGGCCTCGCCTACCTCCAGGCGGCCGGCTACGATCCGCATGAAGCCTCGGAGATGCTGGGCGCGCTCGGCCGCAACGAGCGCTATCTGACCCGCACCCGAAGCACGGACGACGCCAAGTCCATTCCAGAATGGGCGCGCACCCATCCGCTCACCGACAACCGGGTCGCCCGTGCCCGCGAGGCCGCCCTCGCGACCGGCCTTGCCGACAACGCGCTGCCCGAGCATCAGGCACGCTACCTCGCGGAAATTGACGGCCTCCTCTATGGCGACGATCCCGCGCAAGGCTTCGTGCTGGGCCGGCGCTTCGCCCATCCGGTGATGCGGATCGGCTTCGAGGCACCGGAAGGTTTCACCCTTACCAACAGCGCCCAGGCTATCGCGCTCGATGGCCCCAACGGCATACGCGGCGAGTTCGGCGGCGGCGCCATGCCGCGCGGCGGCCTTGCGGCCTATGCCGAAGCGCTGCTCGAACAGATGCTCGGCCAGGCCGATGCCAGGATCGGAACACCGGAGCGAACGATGGTCAACGGCGTGGAAGCGCTGTTCCTTCCAGCCAGCGTCGCCACCCGGGACGGCGCCGTATCGCTGTCGCTGATGGCCTATGCGGGTCCCGGCGGCGCCTATCACTTCCTGATGATCGGCCCGCCGGGCGAGGCCCCGCCGGCCGCTCTCCAGGCCTTGTTCGGGTCTTTCCGCCTGCTCAGCTCCGAGGAGGCGGCGCAGCTCAGGCCGAGGCGGATCGCGGTGGTTGCCGCCGGCCCAGCCGACACGCTGCGCACTCTTGCCAGGCGGATGGCAAGCGACGACCCGCTCGATCATATGCTGATGTTGAACGGCCGCAGCGCCGAGCAGCCGCTTCGCTCCGGCGAAAGGCTGAAGATCGTCAGTTGGGCGGGCCGCTGAGCAGCCGCCCGCTTTCAACCTTTTGGCAAGAGGTCGGGCCTAGAAACAGGATCAGGTACGCGACCGGGGGGGCGGAGTTCGAGCAATCGGCTCCGCCTCTTTTTTTCCCCGAGCACATCCACCCGTTCTCAAAAGATACTTTAGTTTCAAAGTTTAAGCCAAAGCACTTACGCCGCGTTAACCGCTTTCGGAAGGATTTCGTTAACCGCCGGAGCGCAGAAGGAGAAGGCCGGACGGGCGGTTCCCGAATCGTCCCCCGGCCCCTCGCGTCGCGTATCGAGGGGGGGCCGGTGCTCCTGTGGGAGCCGCCGGCCCCAAGCGCGCAAACGCCCGCCGCCGCGCTCCGTTAACCGGATGAAAGGCATGGCGGGGCTAGGCGTTGGGCGACACGCCCTTGCGGAGGATCCGTCCTTGTTCATCAACGCCGAGCTTTCCCAACTCCCGATCGGGGACGGCCGCAAGGCCGAGCGCCGCATCGTCAATCTCGCCGCAGCCCTGCGGGAGGACGGGGCCAGGACCAGCCGGATCGTGGTGCTCGACATCTCCACCGGCGGCTTCAAGGCCGAAGTTGAGGACGATATCGTGCAAGGCGCCGAAGTGTGGCTCAAGATCGCGGGATTTGAAGCCAAGCGCAGCCGCGTTGTGTGGAAGCGTGAAAAGGAAGCAGGCTGCGAGTTCGAAATGCCGCTTC
The DNA here is from genome assembly GCA_035644835.1 of Allosphingosinicella sp. Lineage (GTDB taxonomy): Bacteria > Pseudomonadota > Alphaproteobacteria > Sphingomonadales > Sphingomonadaceae > Allosphingosinicella. The sequence continues at coordinate 47,845 of DASQNR010000003.1, forward strand.
ACGACCGCGAAGTGGCGCTGATGACCGCACCCGCGCCGCGCAAGATCACCCGCGGAGTCTTCCGCCGGGTCTGACTTGCACTAGATCGTCCCGGCAAAGCCGGCAATCTCGCCGAACGGCAGACGGTCCACCGGGAAACCGCTGTCGTCTTCGATCGCCACCGCCTGCCCGTCATAGCCGCAGCCGATCGTCCCCTCGGCGCGGATAAGGTCGCGAACGCTGCGTACCGCCTGATACCAGGCGGCTTCCGCGTCGGGCAGAGAGAGCCCTACCTTGTCGCGCAACTGCACGCCGCAATTTTCGAAATGGAAGAAGTATCGGGGCATGCGGGTAGAACGCCCCGCGCGCACGGCCGTGCCCGACAAAGAGGGTTAATGGAAAACCAGTTCGCCGAAGCGTGAAACTGTTGCTCATTGTCTACAGCAAACGGAACTGCTCGCCGGGTGGAATGCTCATCGCCCGAACTTCCAACCAGCGCGCGATCACCGCCACGACATGCGCCTGCTCCTCCTGGGAGAGCGCCCGCCCGGCCGGGATCTTGTGCCATTTAGCGAGGCAGGAGCGGCAACAACTCCCCGTCGCATGCTGGGCGACGAATACCGGATGGCCGCGCATCGGGGTTTGCCTGCCGTCGTTGACCGGCAAGGCAGGTGCGAGGCGCGCGGCGATGAAGGCGGCGCCATGGGCCAGCACCGCCTCCATCCCCTTTTCCGCAAGATACTTCGCGTCGGCACGAGCAAGCCGGAAGCGGCTGCGGAAGGGCGAGCGCGCCAACGCTTTGAACAGCCGGTCCGGCTCCACTGGCGACGCAGCTACGACCAAGCGCACGCGCTCCCGCTTCAGCGCGCGTCGACGAGCACGATTTCGGTATACTCGGCGGCGCGTATTCGGATCCGCTCCTCGCCGGTGATAGCGACCCCGTCCCGCGCCTGTGCCGCCACGCCGTTCACCTCGACCGAGCCATTTACCGGCACCAGATAGATGTGCCGGGCAGGATCGAGGCTTAGCTCGGCGGTCTCCCCCGCCTTCAACGTCGCCCCCATGATCCGGGCCGCGGCGTTGATCTTGAGCGCATCATCATCCTCCGCAAAGCCGCTGGCCAGGGTCACGAACGCGCCTTCCCGATCGTCCTTGGGGAATTGCTTGGTCCCCCAGCTCGGCTGCGCGCCCGGTTTGTCGGTCAGCACCCAGATCTGAAACAAGGTGGTCTGCTCGTCCTCGAGATTATACTCGGCGTGCCGTACGCCGGTGCCGGCGCTCATCACCTGCACATCGCCTGCTTCGGTACGGCCTTGATTGCCCAGTGAATCCTGATGGGTGATCGCGCCTTGGCGGACATAGGTGATGATCTCCATGTCGGCATGTGGGTGCGGCGGGAATCCGGAGCGGGCGGCGATCTCGTCGTCGTTCCACACCCGGATCGCGCCCCAGCCCATCCGCTCCGGCGCGTGGTAGCCGGCGAAGGAGAAATGGTGCCGCGCCTTCAACCAGCCATGGTCGGCATGGCCGAGCGTGTTGAAGGGTCGAATGTCGATCATGTCGAGAACTCCAGAATATCTGCCCTCCCCTCGACCCGGTCGACGGGAGCTGGATCGGGTGAAACATGCCGCAAGCGTTGCGTGGCAAGACGAAGGTAATGCTCAGGCTACAAGCGCCAGCGCACGAAGTTCATCCGTGGCTTGCGCCAGCGATGCCTCGGCCGCTTCCGGGCCGAAAGCCAGCCTCTCGGCACGCACGAATGCCACGTTCTCGATACCCATGAAGGCGAGCAGCGTGCGCAGGTGCGGCTCCTGGCTGTCCATCGCCGCCTGGGGACCTTCGCTGTAGAGGCCGGCGCGGCTTTCCACGACGATCGCCTTCTTGCCGGTCACCAGCCCTTCCGGGCCTTTTTCGGTGTAACGGAAAGTGATCCGCGCCCGCAGCACATGGTCGAACCAGGCCTTGAGCGTCGAGGGAATGCCGAAATTGTACATCGGCGCCCCGATCACCAGCACATCGGCGTCGCGCAGTTCGGCGATCAGCCGATCGGACAAGGCCAGGGCTTCGCGCCCGGCGTCGGTGGACGCCTCGTTGCTGCGGATCGCAAACACCGTGTCGGCGGTAAGGTGCGGGATCGGCTCGGCGCCGATGTCGCGGCGCACGATATCGGCGCCGCCTGCGCGGGCGGACAGGCCGGCGACCAACTGGTCGACCAACTTCCGCGATACCGACTGATCGCCGGTGGCGGCGCTGTCGAGAATGAGAACCTTGGTCATGATGTGCCTCCCTGGGAACTTGCAGGACCCGATGTAGTCGCCTAGCGAAGTTGCAGCTAGCCGCTCGCGGCGCAATATGGTGTTGCGCAATATGGAACACTCTTCGGTCGATCTCCTGGACGTGCTCGCCTTTGTGCGAGTTGTGGAGACCGGCGCCTTTTCGCGCGCCGCCGAGCGAATGGGGATGTCGAAGTCGATCGTCTCGCGCCGCGTGGCCCGCCTTGAGGAACAGTTGCGCGCTCGCCTCCTGACGCGCAGCGCAAGCGGTGCGCAGCCGACGGCGGCCGGCCAGGCCTATTACGAGCGGGCGTCCAACATCCTGTGCGAGCTGGAGGCGGCGCAGGAGGTGGTCGCCGAGGCGGTAACCCGGATCGCCGGCCCGATCCGCCTCACCGCCCCGCTATCCTTCGGCGTCGAACATGTCGCGCCCGCGCTGGCCGCATTCGCCGCAGAGCATCCCCGGGTGGAGCTCGACATCAGCTTCGAGGATCGGACCGTGGACTTGATCGCCGGGGGCTTCGACTTAGCGGTGCGGCTCGGAACCCTGGACGATTCGGCACTGATCGTGCGCCGCATCGCCCCGTCTCGCCGCATCCTGGTCGGTAGCCCGGCCTATCTCGCGACCCGAAGCGGGCCCGAACACCCGCGCGACCTCCCGGCGCACGACCATCTTGTCTACGGCAACGAGCAATGGCGTTTTCGAGTCGGCAATCGCTGGGAAAACGTGCGCCTCAAGCCCCGGCTGCGGGCCGACAATGGCGAGATGTTGCGCGCGGCCGCGGAGGCTGGCCTGGGCCTGTGCGTGCTTCCCACCTTTATCGCGGCGCCGGCGCTGGAAAGCGGCACGCTGCTGCCGCTGCTGCGCGACTTCCCGATGCCCGAAGCCGCTCTCCACATCCTGATGCCGCCCGGCCGCGCGGTCACCGCCCGCGTCCGTGCCCTGTCGGATTTCCTAGCCGCCCGCTTCGGACCCGAGCCCGCCTGGGACCCCTGCTGGGCGCAAGGGCGAACGCTAGACGGGCGGCAAGGACACGCTAAAGATGATCCACCCTTGCCTATGAGGACGCTCTCTTGATCCGCACCCTCCCGCTTGCCGCCCTCTTTCTCGCCACCGCTTGCGCAACCGCCCCGCGCGACGAAATCGGCGCGGCTCGCGGCGCGCCGGCACCGAACATATCGGGCGCGCCGGTCGCCACCTCAACGACCGAGGACGCGCGGCTGCTCGCTTTCCTCGATGCCGCGTTCGAGGAAAGCATCGCCTCCTCGCCGCAGACGCTGACCGGCCTGGGACGCAAGGAGCAATATAACCGGTTGAACGATTATACGCCCGCACAGAGCGAGCGTCAGCTGGCACTGTCCGAGGCCCAGCTCGCCAAGATGAAGGTGCAGTTCGACGCTGAAAAACTCAGCCCCGCCGGCCGCCTCAGCTACCGCCTGTTCGAACATGAGGTGACGCAGGCGCGCGATAATGCCCGCTGGCGCGACTACGGCTTTCCGATGTCGACCAATGGCAGCCCGGCGGGCAATCTGCCGGTTTTCCTGATCAACCAGCACCGCGTCACCAGCGTCGCCGACGCCGAAGCCTATATCGCGCGAATCCGCGAGACGGAGCGTGCAATGGCGGAAATCTCGGCCCGGGTGCGCGACCAGGCGGACAAAGGCATCGTTCCCCCGAAGTTCAACCTCGCGCCGGTTCGCGCCGACGCCAGGCGCGCGATTGCTGGCGCACCCTTCGCCGCAGGCCCCGATTCGCCGCTGCTCGCCGACTTCACGAAAAAGGTGAATGCGCTCGAGATTTCGCTCGCCGAGAAGACGCGGCTGATCGGCGAGGCGCGAAGTGCGCTGTCTACCAGTTTCCGGCGCGGCATCGATACTATGCTGAGCACCCTTGATGCGGTCGAGCCCAAGGCGACCGGCAACCAGGGCGCTTGGAGCCTGCCCGACGGCGGCGAATTCTACGCGGCGCGGCTAAAGGCCTCGACCACCACCGACCTTTCGGCGGACCAGATCCACGCCATCGGCCTTACCGAGGTGGCGCGCATCCAGAAAGAAATGGAGGCGATCAAGAACCGGGTTGGCTTCAAGGGCAACCTCCAGGCCTTTTTCGCGCACATCAAGAACGGCCGGGAGTTCAAATATCCGAACACCGCCGCCGGGCGCGAGCAATATCTGAAGGACGCCAATGTCTTCATCGCGCAGGTGATGGAAAAGGCGCCGCAATATTTTCGCCGCCTGCCCAAGGCACCGCTCGAGGTTCGCGCCGTCGAGACGTGGCGGCAGGAAACCGCCTCCGTCGCCTTTTACAACGCGCCGTCGCCGGACGGTTCGCGGCCGGGCATCTATTATGTGAACCTGGCCGACATGAACCAGGTGCTCAAGCCGCAGATCGAGGGCATCAGCTATCATGAAGGTGCGCCCGGTCACCATTTCCAGATCGCGCTGCAACAGGAGCTCGAAGGCATCCCGCTGTTCCGCCGCTTCGGCGGCTACGGCGCCTATATCGAAGGCTGGGGCCTGTATTCCGAGCGTTTGGGGCGCGAGATGGGCTTCTATCAGGACCCTTATTCGGAATTCGGGCACCTCAGCCTCGAGCTGTGGCGCGCGGTGCGCCTCGTCACCGACACCGGCATCCACCACAAGCGCTGGACCCGGGAGCAGGCGATCCGCTACTTCCAGCAGAATTCGCTGCTGTCGGAACGCGATATCGTCAAAGAGGTGGAGCGCTACTTCAACTGGCCGGGACAGGCGACCAGCTACAAGATCGGCCAGCTCAAGATCTTCGAGCTGCGCCAACGCGCGCAAGAGGCGCTCGGCGACCGGTTCGACATCCGCGACTTCCACGCTGCGGTGCTGGAGAACGGCTCGCTGCCGCTCGACATTTTGGAAAGCCAAGTCGCGGCCTATATAGCGGCCAGGCGCTGATTGAGGAGAAAACGAGATGGCCAAGGGACAAGTTCGCGGCAGCAAGGAAGCGCGCAAGCCCAAGAAGGAAGTCAAGAAAACCATCGCCGCCAACCCCTCCACCAAGGGCACGGTGGTTAAGGACTGATGGGCGAAAACTTCGTCCGCCACCGCCAGCCGTGGAAGACCGAGGAAGTGGCCAAGCTCCACACCCTTGCGGCCAAGGGGATGGGCTTGAAAGCGATCGCCAAGGCGCTGACCCGCTCGGAGGATTCGGTGCACGACCGGGCCAAGTCGGACGGGATCAAGATCGCGAAGCTGCGCTGATACAAGCCAAAACACGAACAAGAACAGGATGCTCGACGTGACCGATACGCCTCCCGACCGCCTTTCGCTCAACGCCAGGAGCCCGCATTTCGACGCCGAGTTGCTGCGCCGTGGCATCGGCATCCGCTTCAAAGGCAAGGAGCGCACGGATGTGGAGGAATATTCGGTCTCGGAAGGCTGGATCCGGGTCGCCGCGGGCCGCAGCCTCGACCGCTTTGGCCAGCCGATGACGGTGAAGCTGAAGGGTGAGGTCGAGCCCTATTTCCAGGATGCGCAGGGCGGCGGCGAGGACGAGATGTCCTCCGGCGAGGGCGAGGCGGAGTAAAGCCGGAGCGGGCACTCCCGCTGGCACCACGTGCATCCACATGATCCTGCGAGGCACGCAGGGCGCCTTCCGTCCTCTACCCGTCACCCCCGCGAAAGCGAGGTCCCGCTTCTTCTTTCTTACGGACGTCGCGGAAAAGCGGGACTCCCGCTTTCGCGGGAGTGACGGGATTGGCTTAGACGGAGGCCAACCCCATGGAAGCGGGCGCGCCGAGAACCAGTGCTTCTCTTTCCAGCCTGAGCGGCAGATCGACGAGCGCCAGCCGGGCAGGTCAGGGCCGGCTGGCTGCGTGCCCCCTCAGGCCGCCTGCTCGAATCCGTCGATGGGTGGGAGGGGGCGGAGCCTCTTGTACGGATGAAGCACCCCAACCCCGGTCATGCCGGTATCCGCGAGCGCCACGGCGGTGCTGCAGAAGGCGCATTCCGCCGACAACCGGCCGACATACCAATGGGTGCGTCCGCAAGCGGGGCAGTGATTGACTTCGCCTGGCCGGTAAAGGAGCTGATAGCCCCGTGCCGAAGGATCGTGCGGGAAGGCCTTCACCTTCGCACCGTCATATCCCCCTGCCCCGCCGTCGATCGCCCGTAACATGGTCTTCACTCCCTGACCGCGTCCCCGCCCTGTTGCGGCAGACTGCGACGAGGCGTTGTTTTCCATAGACGAGTTGAATGCCTGATGAACCGTGACGGCCGCGCAACGTGAAAAGGGGCGCCCCGCCTGGGACGCCCCCTTCGTGTGCAACGGCAGGAGCCGGCTTTTAGTAGCGGTAATGGTCCGGCTTGAACGGGCCTTCTACCGGCACGCCGATATAGCCAGCCTGCTTGGCGGTCAGCTTGGAAAGCTTGACGCCAAGCTTGTCGAGGTGAAGCGCGGCGACCTTTTCGTCGAGGTGCTTTGGAAGCACATAGACGTCGTTCTTGTACTTGTCTGCGCCGGTCCAAAGCTCGATCTGGGCGAGCGTCTGGTTGGTGAAGCTTGCCGACATGACGAAGCTCGGGTGGCCGGTGGCGTTGCCGAGGTTCACCAGGCGGCCCTTGGACAGGATGATGATCTTCTTGCCGTCGGCGAATTCGACCTCGTCGACCTGCGGCTTGATCTCGGTCCACTTCATGTTCTGAAGCGCGCCGATCTGGATCTCGCTGTCGAAGTGGCCGATGTTGCAGACGATCGCCATGTTCTTCATCGCCCGCATGTGGTCGAGGGTGATGACGTCCATGTTGCCGGTCGCGGTGACGAAGATGTCGGCACGCGGCGCGGCCTCCTCCATCGTCACGACTTCGTAACCCTCCATCGCCGCCTGCAGCGCACAGATCGGATCGACTTCGGTCACCAGAACGCGCGCGCCGCCGTTGCGGAGCGAAGCGTCCGAGCCCTTGCCGACGTCACCGAAGCCGGCGACCACGGCGACCTTGCCGGCCAGCATCACGTCGGTGGCGCGGCGGATCGCGTCGACCAGCGATTCCTTGCAGCCGTAGAGGTTGTCGAACTTCGACTTGGTGACGCTGTCATTGACGTTGATCGCCGGGAACGGGAGCTTGCCCTGCTTGGCGAGCTCATAGAGGCGGTGGACGCCGGTGGTGGTCTCTTCCGACACGCCGACGATGTTCTGGACCGTCTTGGTGAGGTAGCCCGGCCGCTCGGCAATGAAACGCTGCAGCGTGGCGACGAAGACTTCCTCTTCCTCGTTGGTTGGAGTCAGCAGTTCCTCGCCGGCCTCGACCCGGGCGCCCCACAAAGCGAACATGGTGGCGTCGCCGCCGTCGTCGAGGATGATGTTGCAGGTCTCTTCCTGACCCCAGTCGAAGATGCGGTCGACATAATCCCAATATTCCTCAAGCGTCTCGCCCTTGATGGCGAAGACCGGCACGCCCGACGCCGCGATCGCGGCGGCGGCGTGGTCCTGCGTCGAGAAGATGTTGC
>DASQNR010000004.1:0-1573 GCA_035644835.1 Allosphingosinicella sp.
CCGACGCGGGCGGCGGCGCATTGACGTGGCTCCAGATCGCGCTGACCACCACCGATCCCTCGCCGACGCTGCTCGCCACCCGCTTGACCGAGCCCGAGCGGACGTCCCCGACGGCGAACACACCCGGGCAGGACGTGGCGAAGCTCGATGGCGCGTCGACATCGGCCCCGGTGCGAACGAAGCCGTGGCTGTCGAGTTCGACCAGGCTCGACAGCCAGCCGGTATTGGGCGCCGCGCCGATCATGATGAAAAGGGCGCGGCATTCGATGGACACGCTGCCCGCGGGTGTGGCCACCACCACCCGTTCGAGATGGCTCTCGCCGTCAAGCCGCTCAAGCTGGCTCCCTGTGTGTATGGTGATGCGCGGATCGGCCTCAAGGCGATCGCGAAGGTAGGCGCTCATCGTCTCGGCGAGACCCGCGCCGCGCACCAAAAGGTGGACCTGCTTAGCCACGCGGGAGAGGTACATGGCCGCCTGCCCCGCGCTATTGCCGCCGCCGACGACCACGACCTCGGTCTCCGAGCAGAAGCGTGCTTCCATCTCGGTGGCGGCATAATAGACGCCGGCACCCTCGAACTCCTCGAGCCGGTCGAGCGGCAAGCGGCGATACTGGACACCGGTTGCAACCAACACCGAGCGGGCGCACAATTCCTCGCCGTCGTCGAGCGTGACGCAGAAGCCGCCATCCCGCCGTGACAGCCCTTCGACCCTGCGTGGCATGGCGAAGCACGTGCCGAACTTCATGGCCTGCACCTGTCCGCGAAAGGTCAGGTCCGCGCCCGAAATACCGGTCGGAAAACCCATGTAGTTCTCGATCCTGGAGCTGGTCCCCGCCTGCCCGCCGATTGCGCTGTCCTCCACCACCAGCGCCTTTAGCCCCTCCGATCCGGCATAGACCGCTGCAGCGACGCCGGCCGGCCCGGCACCGACGATGACGAGGTCGAGGGCGTGGGCAGGAGCTGCCTTGAGGTCCAGCCCGAGATGACGGGCGACCGCGCGCGGGGTCGGGTCCGGCAGCCGCTTGCCCGACCAGCTGACCTCTGGCTCGCCTTCGGCCTCCTCGCGGAACGGAATGCGGTTGCGATTGAGGAAGCTCGCCACGCGGGCCACGGCGGAACTGCGTTCGGCGCCGCGCACCACCAAGCTGCTGTCCCCCGCCTCGAAGATACGCCGCCGCCGAGCCGAGAAGACGGTCAGCACATGGTCGCCGATCTCGGGCACGTCGCTCATCAGTCGAAGCATGGCCGCGCGCGGCGCCTCCAGCGTGCGCGTGGGGACGCAGGCGCGCATCGTCAGCGTCATCGGCCCGCCGTTCAGAAAGGCGAGCTCGCCCATGAACTGGCCCGACTTGAGCGTCCCGGGAAGCAGCCGCTCGCCGGTCGCCGGATCGGCGACTTCCAGCTCCCCTTCCTCGACCAGCACGAAGCGATCGAGGGCGTCACCGGCCTCGAGCACCACCTCGCCAGGCCGGTAATAGCGCGGAGCCGAGATGGCCCGGATCGCCGCCAATTGCCCTTCCGCAAAGGGCCGCGGTGCCATGGTGCTGAGGTCACCGCCGATACTTTCCATGCG
>DASQNR010000005.1:0-26308 GCA_035644835.1 Allosphingosinicella sp.
GTCGAGCGCGTTGCCGTACACGCCCTGGCCGGTCGCAGAGGTGCCGGTGAGGTTCTCCACGTTGGCCGGCAGGATGTACATCGCCGCGAAATCGGAACGGCTGCCAAGCGCGGTGCGGACTTCGTCAATGCCTTCGCCGGCCTGCTCCAAGACCATGTCGGCTCGATTGCCGATGACATAAAGGTCGTCGCCGTGGCCGCCGCGGATGCTGCCGCCCACCGAGCTTCCCGAGAGGCTGGTGAACGAGTCGTTGCCGCTGCCCAGCCGCACATCGCCGTCGATGCGTCCCGAATTCACGAGCACATCGCTGCCGCCGCCGAGATCGACGTTGCCTGCGACCAGGCCATGATTCTCGACCCACTGCGCCTGCGCCGCGACGCCCGGCTCGAGCAGTTCACGGTCAGCCACGCTGCCGACCGTGGTGCCGGCCAGAATGACGAGCTTTGCGTCGCTTGCGCCGACCGCGAGCAGGGGCGCGTTCAGGTCCAGCTGGACAATGCCCGCCCGGCCCGAGCCAAGCAGCAACCGCAGTGCGTCCGCGCCGATGCCGCTCAGCGTTTGTACGAAGCTGGTGGTGAAGAAAGCCGAATAATAGTCCGTCTCCACCGTCTCGAAACCGGTGAAAACCGAAAGGTCCACGGCCGCGGTGCGCTGGCTCACCTTCAGACGGTCCAAGCCGGAGCCGCCTTCGACGGCACCCGGCCGGGCATGGCTGTAGCCCCATTCGAACACGTCGTCCCCACCACCGAGATCGACGGAAACCAGGCCGAGCGCGGTATAGCCGGCTTGAACCGCACGGGATCCGCGAAGGATCACCGTTTCGGCGGCATCGCTGCCGATTATGCGGGCAAAGGAGGCCTGCAGCCCCGTCGCGAAATTGCCCCCGTCGAGGTAAAGGGTGCCGGACGGCGTCAACGTGTACGGGCGGCCGGAGCTCCGGTCCGTGACCGCCAAAGTCAGCCCGCTCGAAAGGTGCACCTCATCGATCGCCGGCTTGAGTTTCATCGTAAGGGTCGCGCCGGATGCGGCGGCCATGAGGTGCATCTTCTCGAACCCGGTTGCCATCCACTCCGCCGTCACCGCGCCGGTGATGTTGCGATAGACAAGGACGTCCTGGCCCGCGCCGCCGTCGACACGGCGGAACTCGACATAGGTCACGCCCGCCAGGTCGAAGTCGGCAAGATCGTCGCCATCGCCCAGTTCGACGATGCTGTTCGAATAGGAGTTGTTCTCCGGCCCCAGGGTTTCGACGAAGCGGTCGTTGCCGGCGCCGAGGCTGACGGTGCCGAGGATCTTCCCCTGGTTGTACACAATGTCGCCAAAGGCCGAGCCCAGCACGGCGAACTGCGCCTCCGCCGAGTGGATGTTCGTAACCGATCGCGGCCCTGCGATCACCGCGCCTTTTTCGTTGACCAAAGTGCCGCCCGCAGCGCCGAACTGCACGGCTGCGCGAACCTCGCCGGCCTGGCTCGGATGTCCCGCCTCTACCCAGCCTCCGGCGGCGTTGACGAAGGTCGCCATTTCGGCCGCCAACCGGACGGCCGGCATGCCGAAGATGCTTGCGGCGTTGGTGACGATGCCGCCGGCCTCCGCGATCACCAAGGTCTGCGCCAGCTGCTCCCCTGGGAAATTGTCGCTGGTGAAGTCGGACACCAGCAGATTCTGGAAGACGATCAGCGTCTGGTAAACGGCGGAGGACGAAGACGGCGAGTAGCTGTATTGCAGCAGGACGTCGCTTCCGGATTGCACCAGGCGCACGTTTCCGGCGCGGAAGTTCGCCCCCGCCGCGGGCCAGCCGAGCGCGTAAGCCAAAGCTTCGCCCATATCGATGACGTCGCCGTTCGGGCCGGCCTCGAAGTCGGTGACGACGATCGGTTGAACTCGAGTCTGGTTGATATTGGGCCCGAAATATTCCCGCTCGAGCCGGATTGCGTCCTGGCCCGCGCCCAGGGTCAATGTCGCGCTGCCCTTCAGCAGCTGGAAGGCGAAACTGTCGTTGCCGTCGCCGCCGTCGATCACCACGCTCGATGCATTCGCGATCGCGATGGTGAACGCGTCATCGCCGTCCCCGCCACTGGCCTGCGCGGTGAGCCCGGCCGGCGCGTTGGCAGCGCGCGCGATGACGATGCGGTCGTTCCCGGCTTCTCCAAAGAACCGGTCGGCGCCGCCGTCGCTGTCCTCCAGCAAATCGTCTCCGGCCCCGCCGTCGAGCATGTCGTCGCCCGACCCGCCGTACAGACGGTCCTTGCCTTCGCCTCCGCTGAGGATGTCGTTGCCCGCACCCCCTGCAAGAATGTCATCGCCCCCGAGGCCGTTGAAGACGTCCGCTCCGGCCCCGCCGGTGAACACATCGTCGCCGTCGCCCCCGTCGAAAGCCACTCCCGCGGCGCTGCCGCCGCCGGGGCTCCAGCCGGCGAAATTGACGGCAGTCAGGCTGTTGGCATCGACAGCCCCGAGGGTGAACACGGTAACGAAGGCGCTGCCGCTACCGGCCGCATTCACCTGCACGAGAATCTGCCCGCCTGCGTCCTGCACCACCCGCAAGTGGCCGGTGGCGAACGGGTTGTCGCTTCCATTCCACCCGCTGACGGTTGCTGCCAGGAAGCCGGCCAGATCGATCGAGTCCCCCGCGTCCCCCGCCTGGAAATCGGCAATTGCGATGGTCCCTTTGCCAAGGACGAAATCGGTGCCCAGGATCAAGGTATCGGCGCCGGCGCCAAGCGTCACGTCGACAATTCCGCGGACGCCGCCGATACGCACGATGTCATCGTCCTCGCCCGCATCAATGAGCGTGCTGAATATCTTGGTCGGGAAAGTCGTTTCGCTGCCGTCGAAGACCCACCTGTAGCCGATGTCGTCCCGGCCCGCGCCGCCGTTGAGGGTGAGGGTGCCCGCCGGCATGTTGAAGCTGCGCGACGCGACGATGACATCGTCGCCCGCTTCGCCGTGGAGCGTGTCGCTGCCGCCGGCCGTGTCTTCGAGCCTGTCATTGCCAGCGCCGCCGTGGAGGATGTCTCTTCCGGTCTGCCCGTTGAGATAGTCGTCGTCATCGCCGCCGTGCAGGATATCGTCGCCGAAGCCGCCTTCGATCCGGTCGTGTCCGGCCCCGCCATCGATCGTATCGGCTCCGGCGGTGCCGTACAGGGTCTCGTCCGCCGCGGTGCCGGTCATGCTGGTCGCGGGGGAAGCGGTGCTGGAGGTCGTGAAGCCGGCGAGGTTGTAGTCGGTAAGTGCGCTGAGTCTCACGCCCGAAAGATACATCAGGTTGGAATAGCTGCTGCCGAAACCGGAGGAATAGATGTTGACCGTCACTCCATAGCTGTCGCCGGCCAGACGCACATGGCCGCTCGCGAACGGATTGGAGACCTGGTCCCAGTTGGTGAGCTTGGAGCCCAGCAAGGTGTGCAGGTCCAGCCGATCGCCGCCGCCGAAGAAATTGCCGGTCTTGAAGTCGGCGACCCAAAGCGGGACCGACACCATCTGGCCCGACATGGCGAAATCGTCGATGGTGAGCGTGTCGCGCCCAAGGCCCAGCGTGATCGTCGCCGATGCGCCCGCGAGGAGCCGTACCACGTCATCGCCGTCCCCGGCATCTACGAAGTAATTGCCCCACGCAAAGGAGATGCTGTCGTTGCCGGTGCCGCCCGTTATGCGGACGGTGTCCACCGGGGTAAGCTCCGAGGTCTGGATGTAGAGCCCGTACTTGCCCCTGCGGTCGACCAGGATCACGTCGTCGCCAGCACCGCCGTCGATCGTGTCGGCGCCGCCGTCCCGCTCGACGATCATGTCGTCGCCATCCCCGCCGTTGAGCAGATCGGCACCCTGGCCGCCGCTGATCCAGTCGTTGCCCGCGCCGCCGTGGATTTGATCGGCGAAGATCGTGCCCCAGAGCCGATCGCCCGCAGCAGTTCCGGTAATAACAGTCATGAATCCCTCCCGCACGGGTCCTTCCATGACGTCAAAAAAGATAATTGTCTACGGGACTTAGGTGCGCATCGGCAACAGGTGAGCCGGATTCGTCACTCCAAACCGCCCGAGCCTGCCGACAGGAGCGCCATCTTCACAGCGCGGGTCTCACTCCGCAGCCTGTGGTCCGGACGCGCTGGGGATCACGTTCCGAGTCGGGCGCTTTCGACGATCCGTTCGAACTCCGGAAGGCCGGCCGGAAAATAGTGCATCCGCGTTGCATCGAAGAGGGCAAGGTAGAAGCGCCCGCCGATGATCGCGCCGACCGCCCTGCCCCGCCGCTCGACCTCGTCTCCGCCGAGATGCTCGTAATCGAACTGGAAGCCGGGCTGGCCGAGGAACTGGCGGGGCTGCAGGCGGGTCACGTCGAATCGGGTGGAGCCGGCGCGGATACGGTAGAAGCTCTCGATCATGGAGGCGATGTCCTGCGGCGACATGGCGGCGCTGAAATTGGGCACCTTCTGGTCCGCCTTGCGCCGCTGCTGGACGATGCGCTTGCCATCCTCCAGCCCGCCGATGAAGGTCAGGCCGTCGAGCAGCGGTCCGTTCAGCGTCCAATTCTCCTCCCGGTCGATGTCGTGCGGGCCGCGGGGCGCTTTGTTCCAGCGCATCGACGGCATCACCGTCATGCTGCCGCGCGCAACCTGTTCGGCGCGCGGCTCCACCAGCGTGTAGCGGTTGAACAGATTGCCGCCGCCGCCCGCGCAGGCGGGAAGGAGGAGCAGGGCTCCCAGAATACCGATCCGTCCGGTGCTGCGCATGCGCCTTTCTTCCTCCCGTTTACTGGCCAAGCGTGTGCCGGACCATAAGCGCGTCCGGGGCATTGGGCGAAAGTGCGAGGTAGCGCCGCAGCGCCGCCTTGCCCTCTTCGCCGCGTCCCTCGCGGATGAGCTGCTGGCCATGAGCGCGCCAGGCTTCGGCGGGCGCGTCGGCATGCGCGATCGCGGCGGCATAGCTGTTCCCGGCGAGCACGCCGTCGCCTTTCTGGCCGCGCAGGCGCCACACCTCGCCCTCGTAGAAGCGCAGCAGGCCGTTCCAGCCGTCCTTGGCCAGGTTGCGGATCAGATACAGGCTGGCGCCGGGATCGTTGAGCTTCACCTGATCGTCGAGCCAGCCCTTGCGGTGGCCGGAGATCGCCTGGAGGTAGCGCTCGCGCCCGCGCTCGGCGGTGGCAAGGCCGGTTACCTCCCTCGCCGAGGCGCGCAGATCGACCATGCGCTGTTCGGGGGCCGGATGGGAGGCGAGCAGCGAATAGCCGCGCCTGGGCCGCTTTCTGCGCATCGCCGCGCTGGCCTCGATCTCCTCGGTGAGCTGCTGCCAGGTCTCGGGCACGGCGGCGGGATCGTAGCCGCCATGCGCCATCTGCTTGAGGCCCATCGCGTCGGCTTCCGCCTCCAATTCGCGGCTATAGGCGAACAAGGAGAGGATCAGGCCGGTGTGGGTGAGGCGAACGAGGTCGCCGGCATAGACCCCGGTGGCGGCGCCGCCCACGCCCGCGCCGACGGCGAGGAAACTCAGCGCCGCCGACTTGCGCTTCATGTCGCGCCAGGCACGGATCTGGTGACGGCGCAGGAAATGGCCGGCCTCATGGCCGACCATGCCGGCGAGCTGCGCTTCGTCGCGCATCCGCAGCATCAGGCCCGAGAAGACCACCATGAAACCGGTCGGAGCGATAAAGGCGTTGAACTCGGGGACGCGGGCAAGATAGACGCGCAGGTCGGCCGCGGCCGGGCCGCCCACGCGGCCGGCGAGGCTACGAACATAGCTTTCCAGCGCGGGATCGCGGACCAGCAGGTTCGACCCGGCAATCTCCTGCTCGACTCGCTCATATTGCTGCCAAAGACCCTGCTCGTCCTTGTCCTGGGGCCGGTGGCCGGGCCCAACCAGCGGCGCCATGTCGGCGGGCCGGATGCGGGCCTGGGCGGTGCCGGCGATACCGGCGCAGCAGGCGCATCCCAAGCCGCCGAGCAGCATGCGCCGCGTCAGGGGCAGCGCCTCGGCCACGCTCATTGCCGCTCCCGGATGTTGCGGCCCGCCTTCATCCGGCCGAGCAGCCGTTCCACCATCTGAGCGGCGCCCTCGGGCGTACGAATGTCTCCAAATTGCAGTCCGGGAAGCTGGCTGCTGGTTTGCAGGACATTGAACCACACGACCTCGCCCGTGCGAAGGTCGACCAGCGAGGCATAGGCACTCTGGCCGCCGCCCGCCACCGGCGCGCAGAAGCCGACAATGCAGCCGGCCAGCCCGAGCACTTGCAGCGCCGAGCGTCCGGTTGACGCGAAGCTGTCCTGGGCGTGGAGGAACAGGGCATAGTCCATGCCGGTGGCCCGCCCGAACGCCACCGCTTCCTCACCCATCGTCCAGTCGAGCCCCTGGCGGCGCTTGGTCGGCAGGTTGGCGCCCGTATATTTGTGGAGGGCGATCGATCCTCCGACCGCGCTGTGCAGCCGTTCGAGGTTGGCCACGGTTTCGGCGCCGATGCCGGGCAGGCCTTCGCGCGTGTCAAGAATGCGGGTCTTGCCGCCGCGGCCGGATTGCTGCTCGGAAAGGGCGCGCAGCAGATTGGCCCGCGCCTGCTCGGTCCAGTCCGCGCGCGGCTCGACCATGCCGCCTGCGGTAAGCAGGCCGACCTGCACGTCCGGGCGCATCACCAGCAGGCTGTAATCGCCTTGCGGCGGGGCGAATTCGACATCGGCGATCTGCTTGGTTTGAACGCAACCGCCCAGCGCCACCGCCGCCGCAGGGATGAGGAAAAAAGCTGGCGCCTTCATGACCTGCTCCGGTTCGTTATCGCGAAAATGCAAGTCACAGAGGGACTTATCGCGGGCTCAACGCGCCAGCTCTGAAGCTCGTTCCGCAGCCGAAGGCCCGGGCTGAGGACGGCGGAGAAAAAGAGCCGGCCGCCCAGCTGCGGGCGACCGGCTCATTGGGGCCGCGGCGCCGCAATGCTTGGCATCGGCGGGACCGCGGGCGAATGTCGGCACGAAGCTGTCTCCGCGCGTCGACCCGTCGCAACTTCCGCAGCAAGGATCGTGCCACTACGCATTGCTGCGGAGTGCAATGGTTAACGCTCTTTGAAACCGTGCCGATACGGCACAGGCGGATCACGCAAGACGGGTGGCGAGCTGCCACCAGACGGGCTTGGCCGCCGCAATCGCGGCGCGTGCCGCATCGCGCGCGCCTTCGGTGTCGAACACCGCCAAGCAGGTCGCACCCGAGCCGGACATGCGGACGAGACCGGCACCCGGCGCTCCGCCGAGGCGCGCCAGCACCTCGGCTATGACCGGAGCTATCGCCATGGCGGGCGCCTCAAGATCGTTGCGGGCCGCGGCCAGATCCGCGGGCAGCGGTCCGCCGTCGCTGCCGCCCCAGCGGCCGAACACGGCCGCCGTCGACACCGCGACCCCCGGGTTGACGAGGAGCAGCGGGGCGCCGGTCAGTTCGCCAAGGTCATAGAGTTCCAGTTGGTCGCCCCTCCCAGTCCCGGTCAGCGGCCGGGAGAGCAGGCAGGCCGGCACATCGGCGCCGAGCGGACGGGCGATGTCGAGCAGGGCCGCCTCCCCCGCGCGAAGCTTCCACCAGCGATCGAGCAGGCGCAAGGCGGCGGCGGCATCGGCCGAGCCGCCGCCGATCCCGGACGCGACCGGCAGCCGCTTGTTGAGCGTCAGCGCAGCGCCCGGCCTGACACCGAACCGCTCCCGCAACGCCCGCGCCGCGCGAAGCACGAGATTGTCTTCGCCAGGGGACAGGGCGGAGGCGAACGGCCCTTCGATCCGCAGGCTGAGTTCCGCCGCCTCCTCCACCCGCAGCAGGTCGCCATGCTCGGCAAAGGCGAAGACGGTTTCCAGCCGATGGTAGCCGTCCGCCTCGCGTCCCCGCACATGCAGCGCCAGATTGATCTTGGCGCGGGCGATTTCCTCCATCAAGGCGCGGCGAGGGCAGGATTGAGGCCCGCGACGAGCTTGGCTTTGAGACGGTCGGCGGCCTCGGTTTCCGCATAGATGAGCGCCGCCTGCCAGGCGTATCGCGCCTCGAAGCGGCGGCCGGCAGTGTAATAAGCGTCGCCGAGATGCTCGTTGATGGCCGAATCGGCGGGCTGGGCGCGCGACGCCCGCTCCAGATGCTCGATCGCCCCGCGGACATCGCCGCGCACATAAAGCGCCCAGCCGAGGCTGTCGGTGATGGCGGCGTCGTCGGGCTGGAGCTTGCTTGCTTCCCGGATCAGGCGCTCGGCCTCCGCCAGATTCTCGCGGCGCTCGAGCTGCGAATAGCCAAGATAGTTCAGCACCACCGCCTGCTCGGGGGCGAGGCGATAGGCTTCTTCCAGCGCCGCTTTGCCTTCCGGCCAAGCGCCGCTCTGGGTCAGCGCGCTGCCCTTGAGCAGCCACAAGGTCCATTCGGGCTGTGGCGCGCGGGTGCCGCCGCGCACCAGATCCAGCGCACGGCCATAGGCCTGCGCCGCTTCGCCGTCGCGGCCAAGCTGCGACAGGAGATCGCCGAGCCTCGCCCAGCCGCCGACGCTGCCGGGCCGGGCGGCGACCGCGGCCTGCGCCTCCGCGACGGCGCCATCACCGCGTCCGCTGCCGCTCATGATGCGCAGGCGCAGATCCGAAGCGTCGGCACCGAAGCTGTCATCCGCCGAAACCCTGGCCAATGCGGTCAAGGCCGCGTCGTGGCGCTCCTGGCCGGCGAGGAGCTCGGCCGTGACGAGCCACGGCGAGGCATTGCCGGGCGCGAGAAACGTGGCGGTGCGCGACAAGGTAAGCGCAAGTTCCGGAGCTTCGGCAGCGGCGGCATCGGCGGCAAGGCGCAGCAGCAGCTCCGCCATCCCCTGCGGCGCGGTGGCGATCACCGGGCGCAGCGTCTGGCCGGCCTCTATGCGGTCTCGTGCGGCGGCCAGCGCCGCTCCCTCCCCCTCCAGCAAAGCGAGCGCCGCCTTGCGGTCGCGGCGGGCGACATGCGCGGCCGCCGCGATGGACAGCCGCGGCGGCAAAACGCCCGTCGCGGAAAGCGCCGCCATGCCTTCTTTCGTTTTGCCCTTGGCGAACAGCAAGAACGGCCGGTGGTCGGCGGCATAAGCGGCGGCAAGCGGATTGTCCCGAATGGCGCCGATCGGCGCGAGCGGATCGCCCTTGCCGCGGCCCACGGCAAGCCAGGCATCCAGCGTCGGCGTCAGATGAGAAAAGATGGGATCGTCGCGCAGTCGGTCCAGCTCCCGGGTCGCAAGCGTCCAATTCTTGCGCGTGACGGCCTCGGCGAACAGCACGAGCCGCCCGTCGGGCCCGAGGCTGCCCGCTCTGTCGAGCGCGCGGGCGGCACTGACGGCGAGCGCCTTGTCGCCGATGGCAAAGGCCTGGCGAAAGGCTGCGGCGGCAAGGACAGGATTGTCCGGAGCGATGGCAAGCGCGGCGGCATAGCTGCGCGCCGCATCCTCCGGCGCGCCGAAGCTGTCGGCGGCCCGGGCGCGCGCATAATCGGCCAGCGGCGATGGCTCCACCTTGGCGAGCAGCGGGTGGAGCGGAACAAGGAGCGCGCCTGCTACAAGGGCGCCCAGCGCCGGCCTACATATTGGGATAGTTCGGTCCTCCTCCGCCTTCCGGTACCACCCAGTTGATGTTCTGCAGGGGGTCCTTGATGTCGCATGTCTTGCAGTGAACGCAGTTTTGCGCGTTGATCTGCAGGCGCGGCTTGCCCGCTTCCTCGACATATTCGTAAACGCCGGCCGGGCAATAACGCTGCTCGGGCCCGTCATATTCCTCCAGGTTGACCCGTACCGGTACCGACGCATCCTTGAGCGTCAGGTGAACCGGTTGGTCTTCCTCGTGATTGGTGTTGGAGATGAACACGGAGGACAATCGGTCGAAGCTGATGACGCCGTCGGGCTTGGGATAGGCGATCGGCTTGATCAGATCCTTGCGCCACAGGGTCTCATTGTCCTTGTGGTGCTTCATGGTGAACGGCAGGCCGATCCTCAGCGTGCGCATCCACATGTCGGCGCCGGCCAGGAGCGTGCCCGCGGTGCCGCCGAACTTCGCCACCATCGGCTCGACATTGCGCACCATCTTGAGTTCGTCCGCCACCCAGCTCGAGTGCAGCGCGCTGTCATAGGCGTCGAGCGCGTCGTTGGAGCGCTCGGCCGCGATCGCCTCGAAGGCGGCTTCGGCGGCGAGCATGCCCGATTTCATGGCCGTGTGGCTGCCCTTGATGCGCGGCACATTGACGAAGCCCGCCGAGCAGCCGATCAGCACGCCGCCCGGGAAAGCGAGCTGCGGGATGGCCTGGTAGCCGCCCTCGTTGATCGCCCGCGCGCCGTAGCTGACGCGCTTGCCGCCTTCCAGCATCTCGCGGATCGCCGGATGCTGCTTCCAGCGCTGGAATTCCTCAAAAGGCGACAAGTAGGGATTACGATAGTTCAACGCGACCACGAAGCCGATCGCCACCTGCCCGGCATCCTGATGGTAGATGAAGCCGCCGCCCCAGGCGTCGTCCAGCGGCCAGCCCTGGGTGTGGATGACGCGGCCGGGGACATGCTTGTCGGGAGCCACATCCCACAATTCCTTGAGGCCGATGCCGTAGACCTGCGGCTCGCTGCCCTTGTCGAGCTCGAAGATCCGCTTGGCTTCCTTGGTCAGGTGCCCTCGCGCGCCTTCCGCGAAAAAGGTGTAGCGGCCGTGCAGCTCCATCCCCGGCTGATAATCGGCACGGTGGGTGCCGTCGCGGGCCACGCCCATGTCGCCGGTGGCGACGCCCTTCACCGAACCATTGTCGTTGAACAATATCTCCGCCGCCGCGAAGCCGGGGAAGATCTCGACGCCGAGCGCCTCGGCCCGGCCCGCCAGCCATCGGCAAAGATTGCCCAGGCTTACCGTGAAGGTCCCCTTGTTGTTCATGAAGGGCGGCATGAAAAGATGCGGCATTCCGTATTTCTTGGTCCGGGTCATCACCCAATGGTGGTTCTCCGTCACCGGTACGGTCAGCGGGCTGTCGAGGTCGCGCCAGTCGGGGATGAGTTCGTCCATGGCGCGCGGGTCGACCACCGCGCCCGAGAGAATATGCGCGCCGACCTCCGAGCCTTTTTCGAGGATGCATACCGAAAGCTCGCGGCCGGCCTGCTCCGCCAGTTGCTTGAGGCGGATCGAAGCGGCGAGCCCAGCGGGGCCTGCGCCCACGATTACCACATCATAGGCCATCGACTCGCGTTCGGACATTCACCTCTCCATCGGCGCGCCGCTTGCGCTCGGACTCGTGTCGTCGCAGGCAGCCAACGCCTGGCAGATAGGAGGCAATTTTGCAGTTGACCAGTGCGCCCGCATTTGACCCCAGTCGCGGGGGATGGAGCGGGGAAACGATCCACTGACACCGGCGGAAGCGGCGAGCGCCCTTTCGTGGTGGGCCGATGCGGGCGTCGATACATTGATCGACGAAAGCCCGCACGACTGGTTGCGCCCGCAAGCCACAGCTCAGGCGGCGCCCGGCGCGCCGGAGCAACATGCGGCGCCGCAGCAGCGCGCCGCGCCTGCCGCGCTCCCCCCACCCGCGGCGCCTGCACCGGAGATGCCGGCGCAGCTCGGCCTGTTCCAGGCATGGCTCCAGAGCAGCGACACCCTCCCTTTCGCCGCGCCGTCGGCACCGCGCGTGTGTCCGTCGGGCGATCCCGCGGCCGGCCTCATGATCATGACCGACATGCCGAGCGCCGAGGATTGCGGCGCGGGCACGCTGGTTTCAGGCGAGGCGGGGCGGTTGTTCGACCGGATGCTGGCCGCGATCGGCCGCGACCGCGCCAGCATCTACCTTGCCGCTCTGTCCTGCCTGCGTCCCCCCGACGGCCGCCTCGCCACCGCGCCGGCGCAAAATTGCGCCACCCTCGCCCGCCACCATATCGGACTGGCCGCGCCGCGGGCGGTGCTTCTGCTCGGCGACGCCTGCTCCAAGGCGCTGCTCGGCCTGTCGATGGCGCAGGCGCGCGGACGGTGGTACGAGATCCAGACCCAGTCGGGCCCCGTCAGGGCGTTGGTAACCCTTTCCCCCCAAAGCCTGCTGAACCTGCCCGCCGCAAAGGCGCAAGCCTGGGCGGACCTCCAGTTGCTGATCGAGGAGATCAACCGATGATCAGGCTCCGCGCCGCCTTGCTTGCCGCCACCCTTGCCTTGCCCGCCGCCGCACAGGCTGCGGCCGGTGGCGATGCGGCCACGATCGCCGCCGAAGCCGATGTCTCGGCTACGAGCCTCGACAATGTCGGCACCCGGGCCGCGCCGAGCGAATTGAGCTCGGCGGCGCGGGGCGCCTGGCGCGACACCTTTGCCGCCATCCGCGCCGGGGACTGGGCCGGTGCCGCCGCCCGCCTCGAAGCTGCGCCGGAAGGCCCGCTGCGCAACGCCGCTTATGCCGAATATTATCTCGCCAAGGGATCGCCACGCGTCGAACTCGAGCCGTTGCTGCGCCTGGTCGAGGCAGGACCGGAAATGCCGAAGGCCGATCAGTTGGCGCGGCTTGCCCAGACACGCGGCGCCGTGTCCCTGCCCGCCTTGCCGCAGGCCCAGCCGCTGGTCTGGCAGGGCAGCCAGCCGCGCCGATCGCGCGCGCAGCCCACCAAGAACGACGCCGCCGCGGCCGCGCTCGAGAAGCTCGTCCAGCCGCTGATCGTCGCGGACCAGCCTGGGCAGGCCGAGAGCATGCTGCTCCAATATCAGGACCAGTTGACGCCGGAGGCGCGCACCGAATTCCAGCAGCGCATTGGCTGGTCTTACTACCTAACCGGCGCCGACGGAGAGGCCCGGCGCTTGTCCGAGCTGGCCCGGCAGGGCAGCGGCGAATGGGCGGTGCACGGCGCCTGGGTCTCGGGCCTCGCTTCCTGGCGGGGCAAGGATTGCCGCGCCGCCGGGGAGGCATTTTCCACCGTCGCGAGCCGGTCGGCGGATATCGAGCTGATCGCCGCCGGCCATTATTGGGCGGCGCGCGCCGACACGGTGTGCGCGCGTCCCCAGATGGTCCAGGGCCGGCTGCGCAGCGCGGCGCGGCACAAGGAGACGTTCTACGGAATGCTCGCGGCAAGCGCGCTCGGCATCAAGGCCAAGGATTTCGTCGGCCTGCACGATTATCGCGACGCCGAATGGCGGCCGATCGCCGGCAAGCCCAATGTCCGCACCGCCATCGCCCTCTCCGAAATCGGCGAGACCGGGCTGGCGGACCAATATATTCGCCACCAGGCGCGGATCGGCGGCGCGAGCGATCACAATGCGCTGCTTCACCTCGCGGCCGACCTCAACCTTGCCTCCACCCAATTCTGGCTGGCGCACAATGCGCCGCGCGGGACGAGCATCAACGCGGCCGCGCGCTATCCGCGGCCCGATTGGCGGCCGTCGCGCGGCTGGCGTGTCGAGCAGTCGCTGGTCTTCGCCCACGCGCTCCAGGAATCGAACTTCCGCACCGAGGTGGTGAGCCCGGCCGGCGCCGTGGGCCTGATGCAGGTCCGCCCCGGGACTGCAGGCGACGTCGCCCGCTGGCGCGGCGACAGCTTCGGGCGCGAGCAGCTCAACGATCCCGCGGCCAATCTCGAATACGGGCAGGCCTATATCGAATATCTGCGCGATCTTTCCGCCACCGGCGGCCTGCTGCCCAAGGTAATCGCCGCCTACAATGCCGGCCCCAAGCCGATCGGCGACTGGAACGGCCGGCAGATGGATGGCGGCGATCCGTTGCTCTACATCGAGTCGATTCCGTATTGGGAAACGCGCGGCTACGTGCCGATCGTGCTGCGCAATTACTGGATCTACGACGAGGCCGGAGGCCGTACATCGGCCAGCCGCACGGCCTTGGCGCAGGGGCTGTGGCCGCGCTTCCCGGGCCTCCCGGGCGCAACGGCAGTTCGAATTTCGCCGCGCGGCCAGCAGAGCGTGCAGGGCAGCGACTGAGCTAGGTTCTTGCTTTGTTCTGAACGTCGGGGCACAAGCTCCGGCGATGAGTCGCCCCGATCTCCGCCACGGCCGCGGCGCGCCCGAGAACCGGACGCCGGCCCGCTTCAACCTGCCCGTACGAGAAGCGGACGGCGATTGGCTGGACGCGCGCGAAGACCTTGACGGCGGGCCGCCGCCACTCCGCACCACGGTGACGGTGGAGAAGCCCAGGTCGATCATTTCGCGCAACACCTCGCCCGACATCGGCTTCGACCGCTCGGTGAACCCCTATCGCGGCTGCGAGCATGGCTGCATCTATTGCTTCGCGAGGCCCACCCACGCTTTTCACGACCTGTCGCCCGGCCTCGACTTCGAGACCAGGCTGTTCGCCAAACCGGATGCAGCAATCCTGCTCCGCGCCGAGCTGGCCCAGCCGGGCTACGAAGTGCGCCCCATCGCGCTCGGCACCAACACCGATCCCTATCAGCCGATCGAGGCCGACTGGCGGATCACCCGGAGCGTGCTGGAGGTGCTGGCGGAGACCAAACACCCCTTCACCATCACCACCAAGTCCGACCGCGTTGTGGGCGATGTTGACATTGTTTCGAGGATGGCGGCCGAGGGCATGGCGTCGGTTGCGATGTCGATCACCTCGCTCGATCCCCGCATTTCGCGCACGCTCGAGCCGCGCGCACCCGCCGCGCGCAAGCGGCTGGCGGCGGTGAAGGCGCTGAGCGAAGCGGGCGTGCCCGTCACCGCCGCGATCGCGCCGGTGGTGCCGGGCATCACCGACCACGAGCTGGAGCAGATCGTCGAAGCCGCGGCGGAAGCAGGCGCGCGCGGCGTCTTTTTCCTGCCGGTGCGCCTGCCGCACGAGGTCGCGCCGCTGTTCCGGGCCTGGCTGGAAGAACATTTCCCCGACCGCGCCGCCAAGGTGATGAACACCATTCACTCCATGCGCGGCGGCAAGGACAATGACCCGAACTGGTTCAGCCGCCTCCGCGGCTCCGGCCCCTGGGCGGAGCTGATGCGCACCCGCCTCGAAATCGCCGCACGAAAGCACGGCCTGAGCCAGGACAAGGTGCCGCTGCGCTGCGACCTGTTTGTGCCGCCGCAAGGGCCGCAGCTCAGGTTGCTTTAGGCCGCCGACTCCAGCCGGTAGTTTTTATACTCCTCCCGCAGCGCCGTCTTGAGGAGCTTGCCAGTGGCGGTGTGGGGCAGGCTGTCGACGAACAGGATCTCGTCCGGCAGCCACCATTTGGCGACATGGGCGGACAAGTGATCGAGGATCTGCCCCGGCGTCACCTCCGCGCCGGGCTTGCGCACCACCAGCAGCAGCGGCCGCTCGTCCCATTTGGGATGATAAACGCCCACCGCCGCCGCTTCAGCGACCCCCGCGCAGCCGACCGCGGCGTTTTCAAGCTCGATCGAGCTAATCCACTCGCCGCCGGACTTGATCACGTCCTTCGACCGGTCGGTGATCTGCATCGCGCCATTCGGGTGCAGGATGGCGACGTCGCCGGTATCGAACCAGCCTTCCTCATCCACGCAAGGGCCGCCTTCGTCCCGGAAATATTGCTTGATCACCCATGGCCCGCGCGCCTGCAGGCGGCCCGACGCCTTGCCATCGCGAGGCAGGAGTTTGCCATCGTCGCCGATCGTGCGGAGCTCGACGCCGAAGGGGACGCGGCCCTGCTTGCAGACATAATCGAGCTGCTCCTCGTCGTTCATCGTATCCCAATCGGCGAGCGGCGCCCCCGAGGTGCCGAGCGGCGACATCTCGGTCATGCCCCAGGCGTGTCCGACGCGGATGCCCTTGTCGCGGAACCAGGCGATCATCGCCCGCGGCGCCGCCGCGCCGCCGATGTGGATCAGCGACAGGCTGCCCAAATCGGCACTGCTCGCATCGACATAGCCCATCAGCGCCAGCCAGACCGTGGGCACCCCGGCGCTGTGCGTGACGCCCTCGTGCCGCATCAGGTCGCACAGGATGTGGGGGGTGTAGTCGGCCGAAAATACCATCTTGCCGCCGACCATGGCAGTGGCGAAGGGGAGGCCCCAGGCGGCGGCGTGGAACATCGGCACGATCGGCAGCACCACCGAGCGGGCGGACAGATCGAATACATCGCGTCCGACCTCGGCAAAGCCGTGGAGGACGGTGGAGCGATGCTCGTACAGCACGCCCTTCGGGTTGCCGGTCGTGCCGCTGGTGTAGCAGAGCATCGCCGGGTCCCGCTCATCGCCTTCCACCCAGCGATAGTCACCATCCTCACCCGCGATCAGCGCCTCGAAGCCGTCCTGCCCCGCCGGCGGATCGAAGCAGATATAATGTTCGATCGTCGTCCACTGCGGCTTCATCCGTTCGACGATCGGCGCGAAGGCGGCGTCGTAGAACAGCACCCGGTCTTCGGCGTGATTGGCGATGTAAGCGAGCTGCTCCTCGAACAGCCGCGGATTGATGGTGTGGATGACGCCGCCCATGCCGATCGTGCCGTACCAGGCCACCACGTGGCGGCTGTGGTTCATGCCCAAAGTCGCCACGCGGTCGCCGGGACGGATGCCGAGCCGCTCCAGCGCCTGTGCCAGCTTACGGGAGTCTCGCGCGATACCGGCCCAGTTCGTCCGCGTGACGCTGCGATTCGCCCACAGAGACACGAGCTCGCGCGTGCCGTGCTCGCGTTCGGCATGATCTAGAATTCGCGGGATCCTCAGCGGCCAGTCCTGCATTCCACCCAGCATAAGCTCTCCCTTGGCTGGGGAGCAGTTTATGCGGCTAGGAGACGAGCGCAAGCCGCGGCGTCGATGCGGCGGCAACGGAGAGGCGCACCGCGACCACCCCCTCCAGCCGCTCCACTCGGGCGGCAAGCTCCGCGTCCAGCTTGAAGTCGCGACCAAGCACGATTTCCGCCGCGCCGGCGGCGAACGGCGCGCGCAGCCGTAGTTCGCCGTTGCCGCCGCGCTCGCCGGCGAGCAGATCGGCGAGACGCCGCAGCGCCCCTGCCTCCACCACTTCGACCTCGAGCTGGAGGCGGCTGCGCTTCGACAGGCTCTCGAACGGCTGCAGCGACTTCACCGTGACCCGCGGCGCTTCCTCGCCGGGACGGCGGTCGAGCTCGACGTTGAGCAACGCGCAGCTTCCGGCCTTGGCGGCTTCTTCCACCGCGCCAGCTGCAAGATCGTCGAACACGGTGGCTATGAATTGGCCGGACGTATCGGACATGGTCGCCATCAGGTAGCGCCGGCCGCGTGCCGAAGTACGCCAGCGGGCTTCTTCAATCAACGCGGCCATCACCGCCGGAGATCGGCCCCCTTCCGCGGAGGCCGGCAGCGCGCCGAGATCGGCAAAGCTTCTGGCTCCGTGGGCAAACGCGAGGTGGCGGTAGCGGTCCACCGGATGGGCGGAGAAATAGAAGCCGAACGCCTCCTTCTCGGCCGCCATGCTTTCCGCCATCGACCAGGCCGCGGCCACCGGCATCCGGATCGGCACGACATTGCTTTCGCCGCCGAACAGGCCGCCCTGCCCGCTGCTGCGCGCCTCCGCGGCGCTGGCGGCATGGGCGAGGATCGTCTCGGCGGCAGCGAACACGGCCGCGCGGTTGGGCGCGATCCCGTCGAAAGCGCCGCCCCCCGCGAGGCTCTCCAGCTGGCGACGGTTGAGAAGGCGGGGATCGACTCGCTCAGCGAAATCGTCGAGCGTCTTGAAGCGGCCGTTGTCGCAGCGGTCGGCAACCAGTTGCTCCATTGCCTTTTCACCGACATTCTTGAGTGCGCCCAGGGCATAGCGCACTGCGCGGCTGCCCCCCTCCCTCGCCTCGACGGAGAATTCGGCTTCGCTGGCGTTGATCGACGGCGGCAGGCATTCGACTTCCATGCGACGCATGTCATCGACGAAGATGGCGAGCTTGTCGGTCTGGTGCATGTCGAAGCACATCGAGGCGGCGTAGAATTCGACCGGATAATGCGCCTTCACCCAAGCGGTCTGGTAGGCGACCAGCGCGTAGGCAGCGGCGTGGCTCTTGTTGAAGCCGTAGCCGGCGAACTTGTCGATCAAGTCGAACAGCTCGTTGGCCTTGGGCCGATTGATCGCATTGGCTGCGCAGCCGGTAACGAAACGCTCGCGCTGCGCGTCCATCTCCGCCTGAATCTTCTTGCCCATTGCGCGCCGCAAAAGATCGGCTTCGCCGAGGCTGTAGCCGGCCAGCACCCGGGCCGCCTCCATGACCTGCTCCTGGTAGACGAAGATGCCGTAGGTTTCCTTGAGCACATTTTCGAGCAGGGGGTGCGGATAGGCGATCTCTTCGCGGCCATTCTTGCGCGCGCCGAAGATCGGGATATTATCCATCGGGCCCGGGCGGTAAAGCGAGACGAGGGCGATGATGTCCTCGAAATTGGTTGGCTTCACTGCCGCCAGGGTGCGGCGCATGCCTTCCGATTCCAGCTGGAACACGCCCACCGTGTCGCCGCGCTGGAGCAGCTTGTAGACATCTTCGTCGTCCCACCGCAGCGTGTCGAGATCGACCTTCTCGCCGGCTCTCGCGATGAACTGCACCGCCTTTTGCAGCACCGACAAAGTCTTGAGACCCAGGAAGTCGAACTTCACTAGCCCCGCCGCTTCGACATATTTCATGTCGAACTGGGTAACCGGCATATCGGAGCGCGGATCGCGATAGAGCGGCACCAACGCGTCGAGCCGCCGGTCGCCGATCACCACGCCCGCCGCGTGGGTGGAGCTGTGTCTGGGCAGGCCTTCGAGCTTCATCGCGAGGTCGAACAGGCGGCGCACCTGCGCGTCGTTCTTATATTCGGCAGCAAGTTCCGAGACGCCGTTCAGCGCGCGCTCCAGCGTCCACGGATCCGCCGGCAGGTTGGGGATCGCCTTCGCAAGGCGATCGACCTGGCCGTAGGGCATCTGGAGGACGCGGCCAGTGTCCTTTAGCACGGCGCGCGCCTTCAGTTTCCCGAAGGTGATAATCTGCGCGACCTTGTCCGCGCCGTAGCGGCCCTGGACATATCGGATCACCTCGCCGCGACGGGTTTCGCAGAAATCGATGTCGAAGTCCGGCATCGACACGCGCTCGGGGTTGAGGAACCGCTCGAACAGCAGGCCGAGGCGGATGGGGTCGAGGTCGGTGATGGTCAGCGACCAGGCGACCACCGAGCCCGCCCCGGAGCCGCGGCCCGGGCCGACGGGAATGTCGTTGTCCTTGGCCCATTTGATGAAGTCGGCAACGATCAGGAAATAGCCCGGAAAGCCCATGCCGACGATGACGTCGACCTCATACTCAAGCCGCTGGAAATAGGCCTCACGGTCCGCCTCCGCGAGCCCTTCATATCTTTCCAGCCGCGCCTCCAGACCTGCGCGGGCGTCGGCCCGAAGCTGCGCCGCCTCCCCTTCAAGGTCGCCCGCGACGCTGGGCAGGATCGGCTTGCGCTTGGGCGCGCCGTAGGCGCAGCGGCGGGCAATCACCGCACTGTTCTCTATGGCTTCGGGAATGTCGTGGAACAGGCGCCGCATCTCGGCCGCTGGCTTGATCCAGGCTTCAGGCGAGGAGCGTTGCCGGTCGTCGCGGTCGATCTGGCTGGATTGGGCGATGCACAGCATCGCGTCGTGGGCCGGGTGGAAGTGAGCGTCGACATAGCGCGCGGGGTTGGTGGCGACGAGCGGCAAGTCCCGCTGGTAGGCCAGCTCGATCAGCCGCGCTTCGGCCCGTTCCTCCACGTCGTCGCCGCGGCGGCTGAGCTCGATGTAAAGACGGCCCGGAAACAGGTCCTGAAGGCGGTCGAGTATCTCCAGCGCCGGCTTCTCCTGTTCCTGTGCAAGCAGGCGGGCGAGCGCGCCTTCCGAGCCGGCGGTGAGGGCAATGAGGCCATCGCTCCTCCCTTGGAGAAAGTCGAGCGGGACATTGGCTTCCTCTTCCACCGGCCGATCGAGGTGGGCGGCGGAAACCAGGGCGCACAGATTATCGTAGCCGGCCGCATTCTGCGCGTAGAGGGCGAGCCAGTCGAGGGTGCTTCCGCCGGGGCGGGCCACCGCCAGCATGGTGCCGATGATCGGCTGTACCCCCTCGCCTTTCGCGGCCTCGGTGAAAGCCATGGCGGCGTAGAGGCCGTTACGGTCGGTCAACGCCGCGGCGGGGAAGTCGAGCTTCCTGGCGTGCTTGGCGATCGCCTTGGGCTCGATCGCGCCTTCCAGCATGGTGTAGCAGGAGAAGATGCGAAGCGGGACAAACGGCAGGGCCATGTCCGCCACTATGGGGAGGCAGGGCCTTCAAGGAAATAGCCGCGGCGCCCTTGTCCACAGCTTTTGCAAGCTGCTTCAGCCGCCGTCGGCGATGCTCCTGATCTCGGCGATCCGCGAATTGTAGGCGGCGGCGACGCACTCCTCACTGCCGCAGCGTTCGCGCCGCGCCAGAAAGGCGTCGCGGCTGCGCCGCAGATGGTTGCGGGTCGAGGCATCCCCCTTGGCCATGGCGGCATAATAAACCGACGCCATCTGCCGGTCGCGCGCCGCCAGCGTCGGCGAGGCGCAGACCATCTTCTCAGTGCTGGTACGACCGTGGCGGCAATTGAAACTTGGCTGCGCGCCCCCCTCGGACGGCGTGGCAGCCGGAGCCTTGGCCTGCTCAACCGGTGCCGGTTGCGGACGCGGCTTGGGCACCGCCGGCGGCGGCGTCGGCCTGTTCACGGCTTTGGGCGGCGGCGGGGCCTTCGGCGCTTCAGCACGGCTAATGGGTTCGGCCGGAGGCGGCGATACCGGGGCGACCGGCTCCATCAGCACCAGTTCCGCGGGCGCGGAGGGCGGCGCGCTGGGTTGCGGCATCTCCACCACCCTGGCGAGCGCCTGGCCTTTCAGGCCGAAGCTCGCGAGCCGGTAGATGATCGGTTCGGCGCCATCCATCTGGTAGACGAGGCCGCTGCCGTCGGCCGCCGCCTGCGCTGCATATTCCACCGCAGCGTCCAGCCGCCTCTTGCCGTCGAAAGCATTTTCCGCGCCCTGCGGCAGCTCAAGGATGAAGCGGCCGGTGCAGACGGTTACGTTGAGGTCTTCATCGCGGCTCTTCACCACCGGCTTCTCCATACGCACCACGGAAGCCGCCGCCAACGGATCGAGATTGCGCGGATCCGAATTGCGGATGCGGGCGGCCTCGTCGAACACCAGCTCCTTCAAACGATCGTAGGTGGCGTCGGAGGCGCAGGCCTTGCGGATGCGTTCGCTGCGTTCGGCGAGCAATTCCTTTTCGGTCTTGGCACCGGGCGCCTCAGGTTTCTTCATCCAGTCGCAGGCTGGCAAGGAAATCAGGGCGGCGGCGGCAAACAGGAGCGGAACGCGTTGCAAAGCCATGTAAATCCTCTCGCACAAGCGCGTGGGGAAGCGACAGCTACTCCAGCACGCCGTCGTGCAAACGCAGCACGCGGTCCATCTTTCCCGCAATCCGTTCGTTGTGGGTGGCGACGAGAGCGGCGCTGCCCTCGCCGCGCACCAGATTGAGAAATTCGCCGAACACGACATCGGCGGTGGCCTCGTCGAGATTTCCGGTCGGCTCGTCGGCCAGCACCATGGCGGGACGATTGGCGAGTGCCCGGGCAACGGCGACGCGCTGCTGCTCGCCGCCCGAGAGCTGGCTTGGTCGGTGAGTCAGCCGATGGCCGAGGCCAAGGGCGCCGAGCAATGCTTCCGATCGCTGCCGCGCATCCTCGGCCGTGGCGCCATGAATGAGCTGCGGCAGGACGACATTTTCGGACGCGGTGAAATCGGGCAGCAGATGGTGGAACTGGTAAACGAACCCGAGGGCGTCACGGCGGAGCCGCGTGCGTCCGTCATTGTCCAGCTTGGAGGCTTCCTCGCCGCCGATGCGGATCGAGCCTTCGAAGCCGCCTTCCAGCAGGCCGACCGCCTGGAGCAACGTCGACTTGCCCGAACCGGATGGGCCGAGCAGGGCCACGATTTCGCCGGGCGCCACCTCCAGCGCAACGCCGCGAAGCACATGGATGGTCACATCGCCCTGACGGAAGCTGCGCTTCAAGTCGCGGACTTCGAGAACCTTATTCATAGCGCAGAACCTGCACCGGATCGGTGCTCGCCGCCTTCCAGGCGGGGTAGAGGGTGGCAAGGAAGCTGAACAGCAGGGCCAGCGATGCGATGGCGATGACTTCGAACGGATCGGTCTTGGACGGCAGCTCGGTGAGGAAGCGGATCTGGGGGTCCCAAAGGTTCTGGCCGGTGACGAACTGGACGAAATTCACCACCGACTGCCGGAAGAACAGGAAGACGGCACCCAGGATCAGGCCGAGCAGAATGCCAAGCGCGCCGATGCTGACCCCGACCGTCAGGAACACCTTCATCATTGATCCGCGAGTAGCGCCCATCGTGCGCAGGATGGCGATGTCGCGAGTCTTGGCGCGCACCAGCATGATCAGGGAGGACAGGATGTTGAACACGGCTACCAGGATAATGATCGACAGGACGACGAACATGGCCACCCGCTCGACCTGAAGCGCTTCGAACAGCGAGCTGTTGAGGCTGCGCCAGTCGGCGATCACCGCCTGCCCGCTGACCAGGCCGGCAAGCGGGGCGAGGATCTGGTCCACCTTGTCGGCATTGACCGTCTGAATTTCCACCATGCCGACCGCATCGTCCAACATCAGCAGGGTCTGGGCATCCTCGATCGGCATGATCACGAACGCCTTGTCGTAATCGTAGACGCCAACCTCGAAGATTGCCGAGACATTGTAGGAGACGATGCGCGGCACCGTGCCGAACGGGGTGGTGCGGCCTTCGGGGCTGAGCAGGCTGATCTGGCCGCCGACGCTGGCGCCGAGCGCCTCGGCGAGCCGTGCTCCGAGCGCGACATTGTTGGAGCCAGGCTGGAGCGAGGCAAGGCTGCCGGACAGGACCTTGCCCTGCAAGGTCGCGTTGGCGAGGATGTCCTGGCGCTGCATGCCGCGCACCAGCACGCCCTCCACCCGGCCCGAGGAACTCGCCATCAACGGCTGCTCGATCAGCGGCACGGCTTCGGTCACGCCCGGGGTGCGTTGCGCCTGACGGACGATTTCCTGCCAGTTCTCGAGCCGGCCGCCATAGCCCTGAATCACGGCGTGGCCGTTGAGGCCCACGATCTTGTCGAACAGCTCGGCGCGAAAGCCGTTCATGACGCTCATCACGATGATCAACGCGGCAACGCCGAGCGCGACGGCCACCAAGCTGATCGCGGCGACGAGGAAGATGAACCCCTCCCCCTTGCCCGGAAGCAGATAGCGCTTGGCGATCATCCGCTCGTAGCGGTTGAGGATCATGAAGAAAGCCTCGCCAGCGCGCTTTCGATCGACAATTCCTCGCGCTCGCCGGTGGCGCGGCGCTTCAGTTCGACGACGCCCTTTGCCAGACCTTTTGGGCCGACGATCAGCTGCCAGGGCAGGCCAATCACGTCCATGGTGGCGAACTTGGCGCCGCCGCGCTCGTCGCGGTCGTCGTACAAAGCGTCCACTCCGGCAGCGGAGAGGCGTGCGTAGATATCGTCGGCGGCGGCGGCGCAGCCCGGATCGTCGGCGCGCATGTTGACCAGGCCGACATGGAAGGGCGCAACGCCTTCGGGCCAGATGATGCCTGCCTCGTCGTGGCTCGCTTCAATGATCGCGCCGGCGAGGCGAGAGACTCCGATGCCGTAGCTGCCCATCTGGGGGTGGACCTGGCCGCCGTCCCTGGTCTGCACCGTCATGCCCATCGCGGCGCTGTACTTGGTGCCGAACGCGAAGATGTGGCCGACCTCGATGCCGCGCCGCGACCGGAGTCGTTCGGCCGGCACCGGGCAGTCGGCGACCTTGGCATGTTCTTCTTCCTCCATCGCGTAAAGGCCGGTGAGGCGGGCGATGGTGGAGGCATCGGCGGCGAGCAGGTCTTCCCTGGTCACATCCTCGAGCGCGCCATCGTAGAAGATCGCGCTCTCACCGGTGTGGGCGAGGATGTGGAATTCATGGGACAGGTTGCCGCCAATCGGGCCGGTCGGGGCGCGCACCGGCACCGCCTGCAGGCCAAGCCGCGCAAAAGTGCGCAGATAGGCGACGAACATTGCTTCGTAGCTGGCCTTGAGGCCGTCCTCGTCGAGATCGAAGCTGTAGGCGTCCTTCATCAGGAATTCGCGGCCGCGCATGACACCGAAGCGGGGCCGCACTTCATCGCGAAACTTCCACTGGATATGGTAAAGCGTACGAGGCAAGTCGCGGTAGCTCTTGGCGGCATCGCGAAAGATGGCCGTGATCATCTCCTCGTTGGTCGGCCCGTAGAGCATTTCGCGCTCGTGCCGATCGACGAAACGCAGCATCTCCGGTCCGTAGGCGTCGTAGCGGCCGGATTGGCGCCACAAGTCGGCCGACTGGATGGTCGGCATCAGCAGTTCAACGGCACCGGCGCGATCCTGCTCCTCGCGGACGATCTGGGCGATCCGGTTCAGCACCTTGAGGCCGAGCGGCAGCCAGGCATAGATGCCGGCCGCGGTCTGGCGCACCAAACCGGCACGCAGCATCAGCTTGTGGCTGACGATCTGGGCGTCGGAGGGCGTTTCCTTGGTGACGGGGAGAAAGTAACGGGAAAGGCGCATTGCGGGTTGGCTGTCCGATCGGGCGGCATGAAGGGTAGGCCAAGCCTCTAAGGGGGCACCTTCCCCAAGGCAACCGCCGCCGCGGGGCGGAGCGGGCGCGCGGCTGTTGCTTCCCCGACACAGCGATCGAGGATTTTGTCACAAACCCTTGGAAGGTCCGTGACAATCCTGCCACCGCTCCCTAGCGTCCCGCCTTACGAGCACGGAGGCGATGGCCCTGGTTCGGGGAGGTGTTGGCTCCGTTTCTCCAAGCGAGGTGGAGATTCGTGCGTGCCATGCTTTCAATAAAGGGGGTTGGCGAGCGATCGTCACACGGGTGCCCGGGCAGCGATGCCCGGGCACTTGTTCGTTGGGGTGGAGCTGTTTTCGCGTGCGGTCCGGCTGCCTAGGCCGCCGGTACAGCCGCGTCAGCCGATCAGACCAGCCGCGACTGCTTCACCGCCGCCTCGATGAAGCTTGCGAACAACGGATGCGGTTCGAACGGTTTGGACCTGAGCTCCGGGTGGAACTGGACTCCGACGAACCATGGGTGGTCGGGCCGCTCGACGATTTCAGGCAGAGCGCCGTCCGGGCTCATTCCGGAAAAGAGCAATCCGCCCTCCTCCAGACCTTGGCGGTAATGGACATTGACTTCGTAGCGGTGGCGATGTCGCTCGGAAATTCGGGTGCGCCCGTAAATGGCAGCGACATGGCTGTTGCCGGCCAGGCTTGCTTCATAGGCGCCAAGCCGCATGGTGCCGCCCAGGTCCGCAGCGGCGTCGCGGCGCTCCTTGAGGCCCTCCTTGCTCATCCACTCGGTGATCAGGCCGACCACCGGCTCTTCGGTGTGGCCGAATTCCGTGGTGTTGGCGCCGCTGAGACCGGCGGTGTTTCGCGCGGCCTCGATGCAGGCCATCTGCATACCGAGGCAAATGCCGAAAAAGGGCACGCCGCGCTCCCGCGCGAACTGCACGGAGGCGATCTTGCCCTCCGAGCCGCGCTCGCCGAAACCGCCAGGAACGAGGATGCCGTGGAGCGGCTCGAGCTGGGAGGGGATATCGGCTTCGGGATCTTCGAACAATTCGGCATCGAGCCAGTTGATCTTGACCTTGACGCGATTGGCCATGCCGCCATGAACCAGCGCCTCAGTGAGGCTCTTATAGGCGTCCTGCAGGCCGACATATTTGCCGACGACGCCGATCGTCACTTCTCCTTCCGGATTGAACAAGCGGTCGGTGACGTCCTCCCAACGCGCCATGCGGGGCGCGGGCGCGTCTTCGATCCCAAAGGCGCGCAATACCTCCGCGTCGAGGCCGGCCGCGTGATATTGGGCGGGGACGGCGTAAATGCTCTTGGCGTCGAGCGCGGGAATGACCGCGTCCTTGCGGACGTTGCAGAAGAGCGCGATCTTGGCGCGGTCGCTGTCGGGCAGCGGATGCTCGGTGCGGCAAACGAGGATTTCGGGCTGGATGCCGAGGCTGGTGAGCTCGCGAACGCTGTGCTGGGTCGGCTTGGTCTTCAGCTCGCCGGCGGCGGCGATGTAGGGAACCAAGGTGGTGTGAATGGACAGCGTGTCGGGGCGCGGGCGCTCGTTCCTGAACTGGCGGATCGCTTCAATAAAGGGCAGGCTTTCGATGTCGCCCACGGTGCCGCCGATCTCGCACAGCATGAAATCGAGATCGGGATCGATATCCGCGGCGATGAACTCCTTGATCGCGTTGGTCACATGGGGAACGACCTGGACGGTGGCGCCAAGATAGTCGCCGCGCCGCTCGCGCTGGATGATGCCTTGATAGATGCGTCCCGAGGTCACGTTGTCGCTCTGGCGCGCCGGGACGCCGGTAAACCGCTCATAATGTCCAAGGTCGAGATCGG
>DASQNR010000006.1:0-93512 GCA_035644835.1 Allosphingosinicella sp.
CCCATGATGACGCGGTCCTTGGCAAGCTCGAACTGCGCCATCGACACCAGACGCTTGCCCAGCCGCGCCGCCATCAGCGCTGCCTCGTTGACGAGATTGGCGAGGTCGGCGCCGCTGAAGCCGGGGGTGCCGCGAGCAATGGTGCGGGGGTCGACGTCTGGAGCCAAAGGCAGCTTCTTCATGTGGACGGCGAGGATTTTCTCGCGGCCCTCAATGTCCGGGCGCGGCACGACGACCTGACGGTCGAAGCGGCCGGGGCGCAGAAGCGCGGGATCGAGCACGTCCGGGCGGTTGGTCGCCGCGATGATGATGATGCCTTCGTTGGCCTCGAAGCCGTCCATCTCGACGAGGAGCTGGTTCAGCGTCTGCTCGCGCTCATCATTGCCGTTGCCGAGGCCCGCGCCGCGATGGCGGCCGACCGCGTCGATCTCGTCGATGAAGACGATGCAGGGGGCGTTCTTCTTGGCCTGCTCGAACATGTCGCGCACCCGGCTCGCGCCGACGCCCACGAACATCTCGACGAAGTCCGAACCCGAAATGGTGAAGAAGGGCACGTTCGCCTCACCC
This sequence comes from Allosphingosinicella sp., assembly GCA_035644835.1. Classification (GTDB taxonomy): domain Bacteria; phylum Pseudomonadota; class Alphaproteobacteria; order Sphingomonadales; family Sphingomonadaceae; genus Allosphingosinicella. Next base: position 568 of record DASQNR010000006.1, read on the forward strand.
GCGATCGCGCGGGCGAGCAAGGTCTTGCCGGTACCCGGCGAGCCCACGAGCAGCGCGCCCTTCGGAATCTTGCCGCCCAGCCGCGCGAACTTGGTCGGGTCCTTGAGGAAGTCGACGATCTCCTGCAATTCCTCGCGCGCCTCGTCGATGCCGGCGACATCGTCGAAGGTGACGCGCCCGCTCTTCTCGGTCAGCAGCTTGGCCTTGGACTTGCCAAAGCCCATCGCGCCCGACCCGGCATTCTTCTGCATCTGGCGCATGATGAAGAAGGCGATGCCCAGGATCAGCAGGAACGGCATCGACTGGTAGAGGAGGATCAGCCAGACGCTGGTCTGCTGCTCGGTCTCGCCCTGGAAGGCGACGCCCTTTTCCCTGAGGCGCGAAGTCAGCTCGGGATCGGGAATGGCGTTGGTGCGAAAGCTCTCGCCGTTCGACAATTTGCCGCTGATCGTATCGCGCCCGATCGACACTTCCTTGACCGAGCCTTCCTCGACCCGGTTGAGGAAATCCGAATAGGCCACCGCCTGGCCGGATGCCGCCCGCCCGCCGCCGTCGACGATCTGCACGAACAGGATCAGCGCGAGCAGGATCCCCGCCCAGATGAACAGCGACTTCATCCACGGATTGGCGCCCCCGCCATTGGGGTCCTTGTCCGGGGTAGGCGTGCGATTGTCGGCCATAAGAAATCCCATCAAATCGACCCGTCGAAATGGTATTTCGACGGGAACCCAAGTGGTACTTTCATGGGGGCCCGGAAAGGGGCGGCCCGTGACAGCGCCACTGAAGAGTGCGTTACCCCTTAAATAGGCGTTCGCGCGGCCTTGGCAATGTGGGGACACGCGGGTGAACGACGGCTGAGCCCCGTGCGTCGCGAAGTGGTACTTCGCGCCGGCTGTGCGGGAGGAGGGGAGGGCGGGCCTGCTTCAGTCTTCGGGAACGGCGTGTGCGTGAGGCATTGCCCGGCGTGGCCGGCATTGGCGCCGATCCCCCAATCTCTTGCGACCCGCGCCGATTGCGCATCGGGGCGGGTGAATATGCAGACCTGGCGATGCTGGCGTGAATGCGATTAAGGGCTTCCGGGCTCAGCTAAAGCGCGGGATCAATGGCACTCACATCGATGTCAGCGGGAAGCATCGCCCGAAGTATCCGGTCGAGTTCGAGTGCCGCTGGAACATGCGTCAGGTGCCGCACCTGATGCTAGGGCTATGCGCGAGGCGGCCTCCAGGCTGGCCAATCGGTTATCTTCCAACTCTAGATACAACCAAAGCGGCGCATTGCCGGCGATCACGATCCCCCACCACGATCCGCCACCACGGGTGGTGTGGAAGCTAGGCCGCGCGCGTCGGGAGAGTCTAGCCTCGGTGGGATGCGGGTGGGAATGTCCGCCATGGGTGGAAAGCGGACGTTGGGATGTGCAATCACGCGGAGTATGAACAATCCTCCCCTTTGGGCGCGCGTCGCTGCCCTCACCTTTGCGTTTTTGAACCTGTTCGGGTTGATGTTCTTTGGCGGTTACTACTTTTCACCAGAGCATCGCTCAGACCTGCTCATCTATGGCTTCCCCACGGTAGCCCTCGTGGTTGCGGGGGTGGCTCCAAATCGATGGTATCGCATCCAGCCTGCGAGAAGCATCCTTGCCCTCCTCGCGGTGATCGCGCTGCCCCCGCTTGCCGTTGCCATTCACAGCGACATCGCTCTGATCAATGGCGCTGATCGGCCCGCAGCCTTCCTCAGAAGCGTGCAGTTTCTACTGCTACTTCTATTCGTCCTGGTCGCAGTGAGCGCACCCCGGGAACGGACCTGAGGGGGCTGCTATGGGTCGTAGGCGACCTTCGTATGAACGTCCGCTATAGGTGGTTAGCGGACGTTCATCCTAGCGGAAGCCAGCACTCCTGATCTGGCAATGTGTCTCTAGACCCCTGCGAATATTGCCCGTCTGCCCTGTATGTGAAGACTTCAGTGATACCGTAAAAGAACCACTGTTCGGCAGTCGGATCATCCCCGTAAGGCCAAGTCTCTAGGGAGCCGCCAAGGTCGAATGTGAAGGTCGAACGGCCTTCGGTGGTAACCACGTTCACGGCGATCAGCTTCTGCCCATTCAAAGTGGCAGCAGCGCGTCTGATCACTTCGTTCGCGTCTTCACTCCACGCAAGCTCCGTCCCGTCTTGAAGTGCCCGCCAGTGGCAGCAGTAAATCCATAGGTGCCACTCGCCGTGAACGTAGGCGGACCTGCGCCAGCCTCGCTCCTCCGACTGGCGCAGTTCCCTCACTTCCAACCTTGGCTGGCCAAACTCAAAGGTGAGGAAGCTGCCGTGCCCCTGCTTCACGCCCCAAGTAGGCAGGCCGAGGATAGGACTTACGAAGGCTTATAATGGGCTGGGGGCTGCTGGTTCGCTACTCACCGCGCAGCTAATCGCACCGCATTCGAATGTCCGCAATGGGTCGTAAGCGGACGTTCCTCAGAAAACCACGAAGCCGCTTGGAGCACTAGCTTTGCAATCGGGGGGGGCTGCTCGCCGCGATCATTGCTCACATCGCTGCCGATGTAGTGATCTTCACCGTGTTGGCCACTCAGGCTTAGAAGTAGCAAATGAGGGAGTCGGCGGTCTCGCAAGGGCGGTAAGCGAACCAGGTTTGCGCCTTCGGGCAGGCTCGATCGCATCAACGCTAAGATTTTGCTCTTAGCAGGTCTACGATGCGGATCGCTGTCGGTATATGACCACCCTTCAGCTCGAGGTGGTTGGGGTCCATTCCCGCAAGCGATCCATCGACCCAGCCGCGCTCTTCATCCCAGAAGTAGCCCATCGCAACGGCAAGACTAAGCGCACCTGAGCCGCCAGAATTGGATAGCTCTTCCTTGAGATTGGTAGGCATCGTTTCCCAGATGTTCATCAGGCGCATATTGCTCGCCTTGGTGTCGAGCTCGACCGACCAGCCCCGCTCCTTCAATAGCGTGAGCAGATTGTGGTGGAGTCGATAGCGGTTCCCGAGTTTCCCCATGTAACCCTCGACCGCGAGAACGTCGAAGGCTTCTGTGAGCTTAGCCCATGGTACGAACCAACTGTCGTCCCACGGCGCCAACTTCTCCGACTCAGGCCCGACCTTTGTGATCACCTGTTCCGCAAACATGCGAACGATGCTCAGATGATCGACCTGCCCGAGGTTATTCGCTTCAAGTTCCTCACGAAGTGTCGGCCGCTCGAACGTCAGCGGGTGCAGCATTCCATCATATGAGTAAGGCTCCTCAGCGCCAGTGAGGCCCGCTTTTTCCAACACCTCAAACGTGAAATCGTCACCTTCATGGCAGGTCCAGCGGTGCAATCGCTCCCCCCGCTTGATCTCGCTGGCAAGAACAGTGGCGGGGTAGGGCCGGCCGTAGCCGTTCAATCGCTGGAGCCACACCGCGGCGTGGAGCAGGATTGCTCGATGCCCATTGTTCATCTGGTACGCCGCCTTCTTCAACGACCCGGATCCCGGTCACCAGGGTTCTTCTGCGTTGCACGGGGGCATAGACCGGAAGAGCTAATATGGTGTTTCCGCCACAAGCCGCACCAGGGCCGTTTTCGTCGCCGGCGCCGAACTGCTCGGCTCACTTTCAAAATACACTGGGAGTGTCGGCGTCTTCGGCAGGCATAGCAGCCTCGAGCGACGCGATGGCGTCAGCCCTGCTTGGGTGAACTCCTCGTGGCAGCGGGGGCCGGCGGGGCCTGAGTTCGGGCCATAGGTGCTCAGAGAGTCACTGCGGAAGCGCTCGTGCGGAGATGCTGGACCTGTTCATGCAGCTGCGCCAAACTTCGGGATGAGCGCGAGCGTACCTGGACGATCGCGAGCTGACGGCGTTAAGCCCTCTTGTCACAAGGCACGTTACGCATGACTGTTGATCTGGCTTCATCGAGCAACTTCAAGCAATTTGACGACGAGGTTTCCGCTCTCATTCGGGGAGAGCGCCACCACGAAGCCGAGCGCTTGCTCAAGGCACAGCTCACAAAATACCCCTCGCCTGCGGCCAGCCTCATTCACGACCTCGGCTTAGACGCTGTTCAGGTCGAAGGTTGGCCCGCCTTCAATGAGCGTATCGAGGCGCTTTCAGCCACGGGCAAGCCAATAACCGCCGCATGGCTTCACTTGTCTAATTACACCGACGACTCAGATGACGGCCTGCGCCACCCTGTCGTCGAACTCGGCTACCTTCGAGATGGCCGTATCGCGTTCTCCGAGACGAGCACGGATGAACTGCTGGAATTAAGCGGCGCTTACCCCGCACCTTGGACAGGCTCCCCAGATGAGGACGGGCACGAACTGGAGATCAAGGGTTTGGAGCGGTTGAACGATTGGCTGCTAAAGTTCGAAATGCCGGAAGCTCACCCGAACGATCCTACGTTGCGGGCCTCGATGAGGATCGCAGAGTGGTTTCTGCTACTCCGCTACCATCAAGCCGTCCGTGGGAAACTGGCGAAGAGCGGTTTGAGCCGCGACATTCCGCTGATCGTCGGGGCTCATGATGTCGGCTCATGGTGTATGGCGGTCTACCGTCGAACAAAGCCGTTCGTGATCGATCGGGCCCGCAAACCGACAAAAAAAGAGCAAGAGGAGCTCAGGCACTCCATAGAGTATCAGGTAGGAGTATGGCAGAGTAAGCGTGCAGATACCGAGCATTATTTTGGCCCATTTGGTTCCGAGAGATACTTGAAAGAAGTAATCGATAAGCGGCACATGGCTGAACGCTGGTTCAAAGATACTCCTTTCGAGGGGCTCTATCCGCTGGAAATGCGCCAGGCAGATTTTGACCGGTTCATCGAAGGCTGGAAACATTTTCGCGATCCGTCGACCTTTGCTGCACCGCCGCCGCCCGAGAAACTGAATCCGCCACCTCCACCCCCGTCAGGGCCTTCGGTAATGAGGCGCTTGTTTGGCCGAAAGGGATTATAATGATCGCGGGGGAAGATAGCTGATGTCGAGCCTGAACGACCTTCTCATTGTAGAAGCACGCAAAGTTAACCGTGAGATCGAGACGGTGCAGAAGTAAATGTGCCGAGGGTCGATGCTCTTCAGCTTGGCAGCAACGTCGCGCGCAAGCTTATCGTAGCCAGAACGGGTCAAAGGCGTGGCGGCGGTCTCAACATCCGGTTCTTATTGTGCGAGTTGGACGACGGAAAAGCTTAGCCCGCGACAATTCGGATCGGGCTCATCTCCAATTGGGACTTCGTTGGTTCCACGGAGCTTGATCTGGCGTCCGACCGCCGCCGAAGCTCCATTCCCGCCGTCGGCCATCGGCAGGGTGACGGTCTTGCCGTCGAAACGTGTGCCTCCCGGCCAGAGCGGCACATAGGTTCCCGAGTTGTTTCGGCGTTCGAAGAACAGGCACTTCCCATCGAAACTCAGCGTTCCAACAATTTCCGAATTGATCTCGGTGGTACTGCGATGGGTGGGAAGTTCGAACATGGGCCCGGTCTGCTGTACAGTCGCAGCGCACCCGGCAAGGAACACTGTCGAGAAAGAAGCAGCCCTGGCGACGAACCTTGCTTTTTGCATTTCCCGTCAACGCATCGACATGAGGCCGGTTCCGACAAATAGAATATGTTTTCGAACCTTCTGGCATCATCCTGTAGTATTACCAGAGGAGGACACTTACCAAATGATCCACGCTGAGAAACGAGCGTCTGCTTACGCCAGTCGGCTCCCAGACGCGGAGAAGCAGACGTAAGACGAAGGTGAGCTAACGTCCACTTACGAGATCCCCACGCTCCATTGATGGCTGCAATTGGCGCGAAGCGGACTTCCCGTGCCCACGTCGGCTTATGGCCCGAAAGCCGACATTCGGATTACCCTCTTCTAAGCGGGCTGTCTCAATCCAAGGACCAGCATAATGGAAGTCCACGCGGCGAACAGCGCGACTGGGGTCGTAAGGTCCTCATCTTGGTTCAATATCAGAAACACTAAGGCGGCGACGGCCCCGAGCGCCGCAGCGGCGAAATAGGAGTTCCGCCGAGTCATAGCGCTTCTCCTTGCTCTACTCTGCGCGGCGATCAGTCGAGCCGATTTCGTCTTCAATGGCCATCGCTTCGGTGCCATCACCCGGCAGGATGGGCGTCAGGCGCATCACCAGAAGGAACGCGGTCCACACCGCAAGGGTAACTACGATAGTCTGAACCTGCGTCTTGAGGTCTATCAGCGCAGCCCGGGGCGCGACGACCAGCATACCGAGAAGGAGCGCGTACGCGATCAATATGCCGACGCTCGTGCGTCGCCGGGATGAGACAGCTGCAACGAACAGGCCAGATACGGCTCCCGCGATCAGAATCGAGAGATAAATCTGCTCCTTCAGGGAAACCGTGTTCAGGCTACCCAAGTTAGCACCGAGAAGCGCGGCAAAGAAAAGGTTGACGCCGGCAACGGCGGCACGCCGTTCTCCTCCGGTCATCTGGAACAGATTTTTCACGGACGTTTTCCCCCTTGCGGAAAATATGCAGGGGACGCCGTCCGTAGGCAAGCGCTGAGCCTCAGAAGGGATCAATGCCTACCGGGAATGTCCGCAATGGGTCGAAAGCGGACCTTCTCGCCCGGCCCGCGCCGAAGGAGCATAGTGGGTAACATCGCACGCGCGACACAGGGCGTCTGCCTCGCGGTCAGGGGCGTTCGCCAAGGCATTTTTGCGCACTGTCCTGTATCTCTTTCGATCCTGGCACCGTGCCGACTTGCCGCACGCGATCTTGGACTCCCTCGAAATAGCGGAGCTTGTCCGCGTTCATTGCCTCCTCCCTTAATCCCAGAGCAACGCCCTGTCGCGTCGCTTCATCGTAATAGGCGATCTTGGCGTCGTTCATACGTGAACGCAGTTCTTCTGTTGCGTGAGGATCGTAATGAGCGACGAGGGTCGTAAAGACCTGGCACTCGGTTGCTCGATTGTAAGCGGTTCTGGTATCAGCCCCTGCTTCTGAACACCCGGCCAGACATCCAAGCACCACCACCCACTTTCCGAGCTTCATTTTATCTCTCCGTGATTTGTCGCACCTTCATTCGCCCGCTTTTCTCGCCAAGCCCGGAGCGTATCAGTTCAACTCGCTGACAGTGCCGACAGCGGCTCCGCCTCTGGCTCAGGGCCTTTCGCGCAGGCATTGCTGCGCGCCGCTTTGTATTTCTTTCGATGCGGCTACGGTACCGACTTGCCTCACCCGATCCTGAACGCCTTCAAAAGAGCTGAGCTTGTCCGCGTTGATCATCTCCTCGGTCAAACCCAGAGCAGCACCCAATTTGGCCGCTTCACCCCCAAAAGCCGTCATCGCGTACGCCGTCTCCGTGCGCAGTTCCTGTGTGGCCTCAGGGTCATAATGGACGATAAGCCCTGTCAAAACCTGGCAGTCGATCGCTCGGGCATAGGATGTTTTCGGGTCTGCTCCCGCCTCCGAACAGCCCACCAGGGCTACGGTTGCCAACACCCATATCCACGCCTTCATGTCGATCACTCCACTTGCCGGAGTGCTTTGTTAGATGGAGAGGTTCCACCAACTGGTTAATCCGTTCGTCGAGTCGGCACTGTCCGCAATGGGTCGTAAGCAGACATTAGCATCTTCCGAAGTACCCGGGCGAGTTCGAGTGCCGCTGGAACAGGCGTCAGCTGCCGCACCGGACACAGGGTGGACGGTGTCACAACCGTTCGCTTGTGATGCCAACGAGCTCAGCCAGAAGCGCCGCCGATAAATTGCAGTCGCGGTCATTTTGCTCGTCGGAATCCACCGCCGAGCAGAAAGGCCCGGACTCCGGGATCGCTGCTGAGCCCGGCTGCAGTCCTGGCCGCCGTCCATGCTCCATCCTCGTCACCGGCCAGCCAGCACACGCGCGCCCGCGCTGCCCACCACGGCTGATACCGGGTTCCGTCACGGACATCGTCGAGTTGCCGCCGGGCACAGATCGCTTTCCCGTTCTCGGCATGGGCGACCGCACGCGCCACCAGCACGCCCGTTGTCGGCGCGAAGCGCGCGAGCACATCGTAAAGGCGCGCCAGCGGTTCGCTGAAACGCTCGCCGGTCATCCCCTGATGCGCATGAAGCGATTGGATTGCGGCCTCGGTCTGGAAGCGGCCCGGTGCTGCAAGCAGCGACGCTGCGCGGATCAGCGCTTCCGCTTCGCCGATCATCGTGCCGTTCCATTGGGACGCGTCCTGCCGGTCGAGGGGTACAAACACGCCTTCAGCGTCACGCCGCGCACTACGGCGCGCCTCGCAATGCAACATCAACGACAACAGACCCATGACCTCAGGGTCCTCGGGCAGCAACTGCCCGAGCAGGCGCGCGAGCCAGATTGCTTCCGACGCCAGCCCGACAAGCTTGCTGTCGGTGCCGCTCACGTCTTCCCAGGCCGTGCCATAGGCGGCGTAGACGGCCGACAGAACCATATCGAGGCGACCGGTCAGATCGGCGCGGCCGGGAACGACGAACGCTATCCCGGCATCGCGTATTTTCCGCTTCGCCCGCACCAGCCTCTGACTCATGGTGCCGCTGGACACAAGGAAGCAGGCGGCAATGCGGGCCGCATCAAGCCCGAGCACAGTCTGAAGCATCAACGGTGTCTGAACGTCGCCGTCTATCGCCGGGTGCGCGCAGACGAACATCAGCGCCAACCGTTCATCGCCGAAGGCGCTGGCGACCGTCGCCTCGCGCTCATCCTGGAGCAACTGGACAAGCGCGATGGCGGCTTCGGCCGTTTGTCGTCGGCCTGCGGCATGGCCGATGCTGCGCCGGGCAACCGTCAACAGCCAACCAAGGGGATTGGTCGGCGTGCCGTCACGCGGCCACTGCGCGAGCGCGGCAGCGAAGGCGTCGCCAAGTGCATCCTCGGCGACTGCGATGTCGCCGCATCTTTTGGCGAGGATCGCAAGCAGCTTGCCATAGGACGAGCGCGCCACGACCTCCGCCTGATCGGCAGCATCGTGGCGCGCGCGATCCATCAGGCGCCCGGCGGCGGCAGCACGGGGCGGATCTCGACCGACCCGGCCGTCACGCACGGCGCCCGTGCGGCCCATTCGAGCGCGGCGTCGAGATCGGGCACGTCGAGGATGACATAGCCGCCCAGCATCTCCTTGGAGTCGGCGAACGGGCCGTCGACGACGTGCCGCGTACCGTTCTGGACCCGCAGCGTCGTGGCAGATTCGGGCGGCAGCAGCCCGTTGCCGCTGACCATTGCCCCGGATTGCGCGAGCGCGCCAATGTAGGCGTTCCAACCGCCAAAATAAGCCTCGACCTGCGAGGGATCCTGGTGCTTGCCCCTTTCCTCGGGGTCTTCGTAGAATTGCAGCATGTAGTGCATTGGTCGCATCCTTATACCAGGCTCGAGCCGCCGGCGTCATGCCCGCGACGAGCGGCGCGACGGCCGCTCGACCAGATGTGCGGCAAGGTAAAGGGATTCAGACCGACCGCCTCAAAAAAATTCGAAAGGGGGTCGGTGCGAAAGCTTGGCCCTTTTTCCGCAGATGGTCGAAAGTCGACGCGAGTTGCAGGCACACTGCATGGGTCCGCGCGCTTGGCACATCCGGCCGGTTCCGACACTCGCACCATGAGCGACGGCGAGCGCTCAGCGGTCATTCTGAAGGGCATGGAAGGCAAGCGCCTCACCTATCGGCCGACTGACAAGCTCGCCGCCGAAATGGCTGCGCCGGTGGTTCAGATCGGCACCCCGCGCAAGCGCTGGAGGCGCTAAGCGAGGTGCCGAGCCCCGGGGGCGTCGATGCCGACGATAATCACGGTGAACAGCAGGGTCCCGTGTTCGTCCGTAACCTCCATCCGCACTTCCTCGCCAAGCCACACGAGCTCGGGCCGGTTCAGGAGGGTAAGCGCCACTTCCTTGGCGGCCAACATTGGAAGAAGGGGTGGGTCCCGGATCAAGTCCGGGATGATGGGATAGGTAGGTTTCGGGCAAATCCCCTGCGGCGAAAGTGGGGCGGTTCGGGTGTCTCGCCCGTGTGAAGCTGAAAAATTGTGTGGCCGTCCGGTGTTTGCCGGGCGGCTTTTTCTTTGTGGAGGAGGAACAAGCGATGGGTGAGCGGGTGGAGGTGGTGGGGGTGCCCCGGGTGGTGCCGAACAAGAACCGGGCCGCGCAATATGCGCCGGCGGCGGGGCGCAAGACGTTCGGTGGGGAGGCGCGGGAGGTGTTCCTGGACTGGTTTTCGGGGACTGCCAACCTGTCGTGGGCGGCGCGAAAGGCGGGGTTTCATTACCGGACGGTGCTTCGGCATCGCGCGGACGACGAGGCGTTTCGGGAAAGGTTCGACCGGGCGCTGGAGCAGGGGCTTGTGCGGGTGCGGGCGTGGCTGCTGGAAGCCAGGAAAGAGGAAGCGCAGGCGCGGGCGGCCGAGGCTGAGCGGGTGGCGGCGGGGCTTGAGGATGAGGCCTTGCCGGAGGGCGGCGGCACGGGCGCGGAGGCGGGCCCCGAGCTTGCCGGGGACGATCCCGATCTGCCCGGCGGGGATACGGCGCCGGCGCATCTCGATGCCGGGCTGGCGATGCAGATGCTGCGCGACGAGGCGCAGCGGGAGCGGTTTCGGCTGGGGCTGGGCGGCGGCGGGGCGGGGCAGGGGGCGCGGGGCGGGCGGCCTCCCACCGTGGCCAGCAACGAGGAGGTTCGGGTGGCGCTTGCCAAGGCGCTGATCGCGCGCGGGATCCGGGTGCGGGCGGAGGCTCGGGCGCGGGACGCGGAGGAGGGCGAGGCGGAGGAGGCGCAGGCGGGCGACGAGGCGCAGGTGCAGGCGCCGGAGCAGCAGGGGTCGGTGGAGACGGGAGAGGAAGGATGAGCAGGCGGGGACAGGGACGGGGCGGGTTTGCGGTGGCGCCGGATGCGGACGACTTTACGGATCTGGTGGCGCGGGTCGACGACATCGTCGATCCGGACGAGGTTCGGCGGGTGGTGGACGGCTTGCCCTCGCCGGTGCGGCGGCGGCTGTTCGACGGCTGGGACTGGCGGGCGCGGCCGGGGCAGGCGGCGCCCGACGGCGACTGGCGGGTGTGGCTGATCATGGCCGGGCGGGGCTTCGGCAAGACCCGGGCGGGCGCGGAATGGGTGTGGGCGCGGGCGCGCGAAGTGCCGGGGGCGCGGATCGCGCTGGTCGGGGGGACGATCGAGGAGGTGGTGAAGGTGATGGTGGACGGGGTGAGCGGGCTCGCCGCGACGGCGCGGACGGGGGAATATGCGCGCTGGTCGGCCTCGCGCGGGTGCGTGGAGATGTCGGGCGGGTGCCAGGCCTTTCCTTATTCGGCGGAGCGGCCGGACAAGCTGCGCGGGCCCGAGCACCATTACGCCTGGTGCGACGAGCTGGCGAAGTTTGCGAATGCGCAGGCGGTTTGGGACAATCTGCGGCTTGGGCTGCGGCTGGGCGTGGCGCCGCGGGTGGTGGCGACGACGACGCCGCGCCCGACGCCCTTGATGCGGGCGCTGGATGCGGACGCGCGGGCCGGGCGCGACGCGGTGGTGCTGAGCGGCGGGGGCACGCGGGAGAATGATGCGCTGCCGCCCGGTTTCGCGGAGGCGGTGACGGGGCTTTACGCGGGCACAAGGTTCGCCCGGCAGGAACTGGATGGGGAGCTGATCGCGGATGTGGAGGGGAGCTTGTGGCCGCGGGACGTGATCGAGGCGGCGCGCCAAAGTGGTACTTTGGCGCGGGAGGAATTGGTTCGGGTGGTGATTGGTGTCGATCCGCCGGCGAGCGTGGGGGGCGATGCCTGCGGGATCGTGGCGTGCGGGAAGCGGGCGGATGGGACGCTGTTCGTGCTGGGCGACTATAGTGTGCGGGGGATGCGGCCTGAAGGCTGGGCTCGGGCGGTGGTTCGGGCGGCGGAGCTTTGGGGGGCGGACCGGGTGGTGGCCGAGAAGAACCAGGGCGGGGACATGGTGGAAAGCGTGCTCAGGTCGGTGGAGGCGGGGCTGCCGGTGCGGATGGTGCCGGCCGTGCTCGGCAAGGCGGCGCGGGCGGAGCCGGTGGCGGCGTTGTTCGAGCGGGGGACGGCCAAGCTCGCCGGCGCGTTCCCGGCGCTGGAGGATGAGCTGGCCGGGCTGACCATCTCGGGGCGCTATGAAGGGCCGGGGCGGAGCCCGGACCGGGCGGATGCCTGCGTGTGGGCGTTGAGCGAACTGCAATGGGGGAAGAAGGGGGCGGAGCCGCGGGTGCGGATGCTCTAGGCGCCATTTGAAGCCTTAAACCGCCGTGAAGACGTCCCAGAGGAGCTTGAGGTTGAGCGCGATGATGACGGCGGAGATGGTCCAGGCGGCGGTCTTGAGCCAGGCCGGGTTGACGAACTTGCCCATCTTGGTGCGGTCGCTGGTGAACTTGACCAGCGGAACGACGGCGAAGGGGAGCTGGAGGCTGAGCACGACCTGGCTGAGCACCAAGAGGCGGGCGGTGCCGCTGGCGCCGTAGAGGACGGCGACGATCACCGCCGGCACGATGGCGAGCAGGCGGGTGACCATGCGGCGCAGCCAGGCGGGGAGGCGGATCTCCAGGAAACCCTCCATCACGATCTGCCCCGCAAGCGTGGCGGTGATGGTGGAATTCTGGCCCGAGGCGAGGAGGGCGACGGCGAACAGGGTGCTTGCGAAGCCGACGCCCAGCATCGGCGAGAGCAATTGGTAGGCGTCCTGGATTTCCGCCACCTCGGTGCGCCCGGCGGTGTGGAAGGTGGCGGCGGCGAGGATCAGGATGGCGCCGTTGATGAACAAGGCGAGGGCCAGCGCGATCGTGCTGTCGATGGTGGCGTAGCGCACCGCCTCGCGCTTGCCGGCGTGGTTGCGCTCGAAATTGCGAGTCTGGACGATCGAGGAGTGGAGGTAGAGATTGTGCGGCATCACGGTGGCGCCGATGATGCCGATGGCGATGAACAACATGGTCGGGTTGGAAAGGATCTCGGCGTCGGGGACGAGGCCGGCGCCGATCCCCGCGAGGCTCGGCTGGGCGAGGAAAAGCTCGATCCCGAAGCACACGCCGATCACCACCACCAGGGCGATGATGAAGGCTTCGAGCTTGCGAAAGCCGTAGCGCTGCAGCGCCAGGATCAGGAACACGTCGAGCGCGGTCAGGCACACGCCCCAGACGAGCGGGATGCCGAACAGCAATTGCAGCGCGATGGCGGTGCCGATCACTTCGGCCAGATCGGTGGCGATGATGGCAAGCTCGCACATCACCCACAAGAACCAGCGCACCGGCCGGCTGTAATGAGCGCGGCAGGCCTGGGCGAGATCCATGCCGGTGACGATGCCGAGCTTGGCGGCCAGCGACTGGAGCACCATCGCCATCAGGTTGGAGAGGAGGATGACGGAGAGCAGCGAATAACCGAAAGCGGAGCCGCCGGCGATGCCGGTCGCCCAATTGCCCGGGTCCATATAGCCGACCGCGACCAGATAGCCGGGGCCGGCAAAGGCGCCGAGCTTTCGCCACCAGACGGCGCTGGAGAGCGGCACGGGCACGGTGCGGTAGGATTCGGGCAGGCTCGGGCGGGCCGGACGCGCGTCCTGCCCCTCTTCATCCCCCGCTGCTGCCGCCGCCGGCGGTGGCGTCATTTTCGTCCCCTGTGTTCGCATGCGCCTCGGCGGCTTTGCGCGACGTTGAGCACATCGCGGTTCCCGCCGCTACAGCGCGGTGGAGCGTTTATGAAGCAAGTTCGTGCCGCAAACGGCGCAACGGAAGCCGCGGCGCCTGCGTTTGCTGCCGATGGAATTCACCCGGGAAAGCCGCGACCACGCCACCTGGCTGCTGATCTGCCTTGCGAGCCTGTTCTGCGCGGCGGCGCTTCAAGCGGGCGATTATGCGCTCGAGGCCGGGTCGCTGGCGGCCGCGGCCGGCTTGCTTGGCCTGCTGTTTCTCGCCCAGGGGGCGGCGGCGCGCGCCGAGCGCTGGCGCTGGCTGGCAGGGGCGATGCCGCTGTTCGCGCAGATGCTGGCCTTTTCGGTGGCGGGCGTGGTCCTTTCCTACCTTGCCGCCGGGGCGGGAGGTCCGCTGTGGGATGCCCGGTTGCTCGCCTGGGACGCGGCGCTGGGCTTCGACCGCGCCTCGGCGTTCGCCTTTCTGGATGCCGCGCCGGCACTCGCGACGGGCGGCTGGATCGCCTATCACAGCCTCGTCCCGCAGATGATCGTGCTTATCCTGGCTCTGGCCGCGGCGGGGCGGCTCGGCGCGGCGCGAGTCCTGCTGTTCGCAAGCACGGCTGCCGGAGCGGCGGCGATCCTGCTTTCGCTGTTCCTGCCGGCGCTCGGCAATCTCTACCATCCGGCGGCATATCCAAGGCTTGGCGCATCGGCCGCGTGGCTCCACCGGCCCGATATCCTGGCGCTCCGCGAGGGCGGGCTGCGGGTGCTGGACCTGGCTTCGATGAAGGGGATCATCACCTTCCCAAGCTACCATGCCGCGCTTGGCGCGATCTACATCTGGGCCTTTTGGCAGCTGGCGCGATGGCGGTGGATCGGGATCGGGTGGGCGCTGCTGACGATCCTCGCCACCCCGGCCGCCGGCGGTCATTACCTCGTCGATGTCCTTGCCGGACTGGCTTTGGGCGCCGCGGCCATCCCGCTCGGCCGCGCCGCCGCGGCCTGGGATGCGCGCAGGCTGGTGCCGGCCGCGCCCGCTTTGGCCTGGCGGAGCGCGGACTCAGGTGCCCCCGGCCGCAATCGGGGCGCCGGCGCGCGGGAGGCGGTTTTCTAGGCCGGGACCGGCGGCGGCCGCAGGTAGGCGAACATGTGCGGCACATAATCGACCTTGCCGAGCGGAACCCCGGCCTGCCGCAGGAGGGCGTAGGCGATCATCTGGTGGAACGCGACCTGGGGCAATGCCCAGTCGCGGACATAGTGCGCGCCGGTCATGTCGAAGATCATGCCGTTGGGAAGTTCGTGCACAACCGGTTGTTCGGCGGCAAGATCGAGCGCGTCCGGGCCGATCGTGGCCAGAAAGTCCTGCGCCTCGGCGATGCGGGCGCGGGCATCGGCCCAGCTGCCCGGCCTTTCCCCGCCGTCGCGGCCTTCCTGCCGGACCTCGATCAATGCTTGCGGGAGAGGCTCGCCGCGAAGCCGGTAGACCGGCTCCTGCGCCTGAAACGCCAGGAAGCGCAGCTGGGTGGTCAGCGGGAACATGTCGGGCGCGAGCCGCAGGGCGAGCAGCGCGTCGGGGCTCTCCCCGCGCTCGGCGGCGAACGCCTCCGCCTTGTCGAGCCAGCCCGAAAGGGCGAGCAGCTGGTTGGAGAGGGTGGGAATGAGGAGGGCGGTGAGGTGCATGCGGCTTCTTGTGCAGGCAAGCGGCCGGCGGGATCAAGTCCAGCTTGGGGGGCGGGCACTCAAACCGTGACTTTCGGCATATGGCAAGGCGCCTTCCGCTGTGGCAGCATTCCCCTATCGGCAAGCGGGAGAATGTGGTGGGCAGGATCACGAAGGTGGGGATTGGGGGATTGGCCGGCGCCGTGGCGATTGGCTTGTCGGTGGCCGCCATTGCGCAGGCGCAGCAGGCGCCGCCGGGCAACGCGGCGGCGCAGCAAGGCTCCGCGGCGGGGCCGCCGCCGTCCGGTCCGGCGACGCGAGTCCAGGCCGACGAGCTCGTCGAAAGCTGGAACGGGCGGGTGGCCGCCGGTCCCCCGATCGGTGCCATGCCGGAGTTCGACGGCTGGAGCATGGGCGCGGCGATGCCGCTCGCCCGCTCCGAACATGCGATTGCCGAGCTTGGCGGCAGGATCTGGGTGCTGGGCGGCTATCCGCCCGGGCGGCTGCCTTCGAATCTCGTCCAGGTCTACGATCCGGCGACCAGCCGCTGGTCGCTCGGGCCGCCCACGCCGCAGCCGATCCACCACACCCACCTCGCCGCGGTAGGCGGCAAGCTTTACATGATCGGCGGCGAGATCGAGGGCGCCAGCACGGGGAAGCCGGAGAAGTTCGTCGCCGACACCTGGATGCACGATCCGGCGGCCGGCGGCGGCTGGGTGAAGCGGGCGCCGATGCCGACGGCCCGAAGCGGCGGCGGCAAGGCGGTGGTGGACGGCAAGATCTATGTCGCGGGCGGGCGTCCGCCGGGCGGATCGGCGTTCGAGGTCTACGATCCGGCGACCGACAGGTGGGAGAAGCTTCCCGACCTGCCGACGCAGCGCAATCACCTGGCGATGGTGGCGCTGGGCGGCAAGGTGATCGTCGCAGGCGGGCGCACCGGGCCGGGCGCGATGGCCGAGCGGGTCGACACGGTGGAGATCTACGATCCCGGGACGCGGCGCTGGAGCAAGGGCGCGCCGCTGCCGGCGCCGCGCGGCGGGATCACCGGCGCGGCCCATGCGGGGTGCATGTTCGTGTTCGGCGGGGAGGGCGAGCGCGGCCATGTGCTGGGCCTGACGCCGACCAGCTACGGCTACGATCCGCGCGCCGACCGCTGGACCAGGCTGCCCGATCTCCCCATCGCGGTTCACGGCCTGAAAGGCAGCGCGGTGATCGGCGGGCGTATCTTCCTGCCGGGCGGCGGGATCACCTTGGGCGGGAATAGCGGCACCAACGCCATGCAGGTGTACCGGCCGGCGATGCGCTGCGAGTGAGCTTCGCCCGGCACCGCGCCCGGCGGCGCGGCGGAGTGGGCGAGTGGCTTATTGGGCGGAAGAGGCTACCCGGTCGAGGCGGCTGCGTGCCGCGTCGTCGGCGTCGGCGGCGAGTTCGGCTTCGCTGCGGGCCGGAGCGCGGCCGAACTGCGGCGCCGGATCGGCGGCGACGCCGGTGTTCACGACGACCATGGGGGACGCGGGAGCGGGGGCGGGGTGCGCGGTTTCGGCGGTGCTGGTGGTGACGACGCTGCTGATGTCGTCGTCTTCACTGGCGACGATGATCGTTTCCTGCCCGTTGGCGCCCTGCAGGCGCAGGATGCGGCGGTTCTGGACGCTGCGCCAGCCGATGGCGACGATGATCGAGAAAACGGCCAATCCCAGGATGATGGCGACGAGACTTGATTGCGAGTCGGTCATTGGCTTCGCCCTTGCGTGTTTTCACAGGGCTGCCCCTTTGCACCCCAAAAGGTTAAAAGGATCGTACGCGCTGCCGCGGCGAGCGGGTTTGCTGGGGGTTTTGCCGCGCTTGTGCTATGGGCGGGCTCGATCCTGCCCGTGAAAGGTTCAGCCTGCCGATGGCCGACGAGAGACTCATATCGGGCGGCGTCGTGCACGACCTTCCCGACGATGTCAGGGAGGCGCTCAGGCTCGATCCCGAAGCCCTGGCGACCTGGGACGACATCACGCCGCTCGCACGCAACGAATGGATCTGCTGGATCCAGTCGGCCAAGAAGGCGGAGACCCGGCGCAAGCGGATCGCCTGGGGGTGTTCGAGCCTCAAGGAGGGCAAGCGCCGCCCCTGCTGCTGGCCGGGATGCCCGCACCGGGACAAGACTGGGGCCTAGGGGGCGCGGGCGGCGCTGGACCAGCGGCCCGGGTTTTCGACGAGGTGGTGGAATGGAGCGGGTAGCGGGGATCGAACCCGCATCACAAGCTTGGAAGGCTAGTGCTCTACCATTGAGCTATACCCGCTTATTCTCTCCTCGCCCGAAACGCCTGGTGGACAGGGCTGGATTCGAACCAGCGTACGCTTGCGCGGGCAGATTTACAGTCTGCTGCCTTTAACCACTCGGCCACCTGTCCGGAAGCGCTCGAAGCGAGGAAGGCCGGCTCAATGGCGAAAGGGCGCGGGCCTGTCAACGCATCGCGCGCGCCGGTGACGCGTCAGGCGACGGCGGGCTCGAGGATGCGGATGGTGCCGGCCGCCGCGTCGATTTCGGCCGCGATGCCGACCGGCAGGCTGAACTGGTTGGCGACATGGCCGAAGCCTGCGCCCTGGAAGACGGGGATGCCGAGCGGGACGAAATGCTGGGTGAGCACTTCGGACAGGGTGAAGCCGCCGAAGGAGGGGCCGCGCGCCCGGCAATCGGTGCATTGGCCGAACACCATTCCGGCGAGCTTGCCGAGGATGCCGGCGAGGGCGAGCTGGGTCAGCATCCGGTCGATCCGGTATTCGGCCTCGTCGATATCTTCGAGGAACAGGATCGCGCCGGTGAAGTCGGGGAGATAGGGCGTCCCCACCAGCGAGGAGAGGACGGTCAAATTGCCGCCGAGCAGCGGGCCCGAGGCGCGGCCGGGCCGGATGGTGCGGATGCGGCCGGCGCGCTGGACGAGGCGGTCCTCGCTGGGGGTTGGGTTGCTATAGGTGGGGGTGGCGGCTTCGAAGGCGAGGGCGCGGAAGCTTTCCCACGACTGGGCGCCCCAGCTCCCCGCAGCATTGGGGCCGTGGATGGTGGTGAAGCCGGCCTTGGCGGCGATGGCCATGTGGAGGGCGGTGATGTCGGAAAAGCCGGTGAGGAGCTTGGGGTTGCGGGCGATGGTGGCCCAATCGAGATGGGGCAGGATGCGGGCCGAGCCCCAGCCGCCGCGTACGGCGAAGATCGCTTTCACCTCCTTGTCGGCGAACATCGCGTTCAAGTCGGCGGCGCGGGCTTCGTCCTTGCCGGCAAGATAGCCCCAGCGGGCGGCGAGATGCGGGGCGGGCTTGGGCACCAGGCCCATCGCCTTGACGGTGTCGATGACCAGAGCGAGATCGAAGGCGTCGTCGGTGAAGCCGGCGGGCTCGACCAGCCCGACCGTGTCGCCGGCGCGAAGCCGGGGCGGCTTGCGGCGCGCGGGGCGGGCGGTGCGCTGGGGCGCGGCGGCCAAAGCGGGCGCGGGGAGGGCGGTGGCGGCGGCGAGGGCGGCGAGGCCCTTCAAGGCGGTGCGTCGGCTGTTCATGGGGGCGGAACCTAAAGCCCAGGAGCGGGCCGTACAGCCCCAAAATGGCCGGGTGCGGGCGCGTGGGCCGGAGCGGCGGTTAAGCCGATGCTAAATATGTCGGGCTAGCGGTCTCCTGAGGGGAGGCGTTCGGGGCGTGGCGATGGCGGTGGAGATCGGGAGCATCCTGGCGGCAGGGGGCGGCTTTGTGCTGTTCATGGTGCTTGGGCTGGCCGGGTGGGGCGGGGCGCTGCTTTCGCTCGCCCTGCCGGAGCGGGAGGGGCGGGGGCTCGGGCTCGCGGCGGCGGCGGGGCTGGCCTGCTACCTGGCGCTGGCGGTGCTGCTCGAAGGCGGCATTCTTCGGTCCTCGCGCTGGATCACCGGCTTTCTGGCGGTCGGTCTGGTCGTCCAGTTGCTTCGCTTGTGGGGAAAGAGGCGGCATGTCGCGCTTCCCTCCGCCGGGCGCGGGCGGTGGATGGTGGGGGCGGCGCTGGGCGCGGTGGGGCTGCTCGCGCTCAACAGCGCCGGCTGGCACTTTGCCAATACCGACGATGTGCAGGGCTATCTGGTCTATGCCGAGCGCATCTTCCAGACCGGGAGCACGGGGCCCGATCCCTTCTCCTACCGCCGGTTCGAGGCGGGGCTGGGCGGCGCGGCCTGGGCTTACGGGCTGGGCGACCCGCTGCGCGAAAGCTGGCGGCTGCGCATCGTCGACATCGGCGGCGGCCTGATCATGCTGGCCGCCTTGCTGCTCGCCGACCTTCGCGCCCGGGCGGTGCCGCCGGCCTGGGCGGCCGCCGGCTTGCTCGCCCTGGTGTTTCTCGCCGCCTTCAGTCCGGCCATGAACATGACGCCGGATATGCTTGGAATGGCTATGGTTTATGCGTTCGCGCGGCTATGCATGGGGCTGGCGGGGGCGCCGTTCCGCCCGGCGCGGCCGGTGCTGATCGGGCTGTTCGCCTTTGGCCTGGTGTGCCTCAAGACCACCTATCTGGTCCCCGCCGCAGCGATCGCCGGGGCATTTTACGGGACTCTGCTGTGGCGGGAGCGGCGGGTGGGCGTGGTTGGGGAGGCACTGGTGGCGGGGCTTGCCGCTTTGGCCTTTGCCTTGCCCTGGGCGCTGATCTCGCTGCGAGAGGCGGGGACCCTGCTGTTTCCCTTTACCGGGGCCGGGCGGTTGTCGCCGCTGCAGGGCACGGACGCCGCCTCGCTGGCCGACTTCATATAGTCCGGTGGGCGCATTGCGGTGCTGCTGCTGTTCCCGGCGCTGGTCGGGCTGGGGCTGCTGCGCGAGCGCATGCCCGCGCCGGAGAGGCTGTTCGCGGGCGCGGCGCTGTTGCTGTGCAGCCTGCTGCTGGTGCTGGCTCAGGCGAAATATACGGTGTCGGGCTATCGCTACGGCTATGCCGCCGCCGCGGGGCTGTTCCTGTTCGCCTTGCCGCTGTGGCTTGCCGAGCGGCGGTATCCCGGGCCGCGCTGGGCGCTGGCGCTGGCGCCGCCGGTGATGCTGAGCGTGGCGCTCTACGCCATCCTTCGGCCGGGCTATGGCGCCGACACCTATCGCGGCGGCATCCTCTATCGCTGGGCGGCGGGCGCGGTGCCTGTCTCGCCGGCCGGGCCGGCGCGGCAGGCGAAGGCGGCGGTGCGCGCCGCCCAGGCCGCGGTTCCGCCCGGCGCGCCGCTGCTCGCCCGAATCGACCACCCTTACCATTTCGATTTCCGCCGCAACCGGGTGTTCGTCGCAGACTGGCCGGGGCTGACCGGGCCCTCGCCGCCGCCCCACTCGGCCGATCCCGCGGCGTGGGCGGAGTATCTGCGCCGCCACGGCGTGGCGTTCGTGGCCTGGTCGTGGCGCAGCGAGGCGGGAATGGGCGCGGCCTACCTCCAGCCGCTCATCGTGCAGAGCGACAGCGCGTTCTTCAAGGATCAGCTCGGCCGGACCGTGCTGACCCAGCAGGCGCTTGCCGCCTTCGAGGGGCGGGAGCGGGCGGCCTATGACGACGGCGCGATCCGCGTCCACGACCTGCGGGCGGAGAAGCCGTAGCGCGCTGCGCCCCCTTGAACCGCGCACCCCTTCCGCCCCATGTGGGGTCCGACACACACAGCCTCAGGATGCTCCCCACATGCGCGACCACGAAGACATCGTAAACGGCCTCGTCCCCATCGTCATCGAGCAGTCGAATCGCGGCGAGCGCTCCTTCGACATCTATTCGCGGCTGCTGCGGGAGCGGATCGTGTTCGTGACCGGCGGAGTCGAGGACCATATGGCGACCCTGATCACCGCCCAGCTCCTCTACCTGGAGAGCGAGAATCCCAAGAAGGACATCTTCATGTACATCAACTCGCCGGGCGGCGTGGTGACGGCTGGCATGGCGATCCACGACACCATGCAATATATCCGCCCCCGGGTCGGCACGGTGTGCATGGGCCAGGCCGCCTCGATGGGCGCGTTCCTGCTGGCGGCCGGCGAGCCGGGCATGCGGGTGGCGCTGACCAACGCGCGGATCATGGTCCACCAGCCATCGGGCGGCGCGCAGGGCCAGGCCACCGACATCGAGATCCAGGCCAAGGAAATCCTGCGCATCCGGCACCGGATGAACGAGCTGATGGCGAAATATACCGGCCAGCCGATCGACAAGATCGAAACCGCGGTGGAGCGCGACAAGTTCTTCAGCGCCAGCGAGGCCAAGGATTTCGGCCTGGTCGACGAAGTGTTCGAAAAGCGCCCCGCGCCGGGCGAGGGCGACAGCACCCATCAGGCGGAAGCGGCCTGATCTCGAGGGGGCGCGCTTGCCGCAGCGGCGGGGCGCTCCTACGTCGGCGGTATGGTCCGGCTCTTCCCGGATCGGCCCGGAACAAATGCGCGGCTGCGGCGCTCCCGTTCCTTACCGGCTCTCTCCGCCTGCCGGGGCGGGGCAAACGGGGCGGCGTTAATCAATAGGCCATTGTGATCGTGCGATAGTGCGGTCTAGGATGGTTTCGAGGCAAAGGGCGCGGCGGCGCCTGTTAGGACGAAAATGACCAAGCTTAGCGGCAGCGATTCCAAGAGCACCCTTTACTGCTCCTTCTGCGGGAAATCGCAGCACGAGGTGAGGAAGCTCATCGCCGGACCCACCGTGTTCATCTGCGACGAGTGCGTCGAGCTGTGCAACGATATCATCCGCGAGGAGACCAAGTCCTCGCTGGTCAAGACTCGCGACGGCGTGCCCACGCCGCTCGAAATCTGCAACCACCTCGACGATTATGTGATCGGCCAGAGCCACGCCAAGCGCGTGCTCTCCGTCGCCGTGCACAATCACTACAAGCGCCTGGCGCACGGCTCCAAGGGCGGCGAGGTCGAGCTTTCCAAGTCGAACATCCTGCTCGTCGGGCCGACCGGCTGCGGCAAGACGCTGCTGGCGCAGACGCTGGCGCGGCTGCTCGATGTGCCCTTCACCATGGCCGACGCGACGACGCTGACCGAAGCCGGCTATGTCGGCGAGGATGTCGAGAACATCATCCTCAAGCTGCTCCAGGCCAGCGACTATAATGTCGAGCGGGCGCAGCGCGGCATCGTCTATATCGACGAGATCGACAAGATTTCGCGCAAGTCGGACAATCCCTCCATCACCCGCGACGTCTCGGGCGAGGGCGTGCAGCAGGCGCTCCTGAAGCTGATGGAGGGCACCACCGCGTCGGTGCCGCCGCAGGGCGGGCGCAAGCATCCGCAGCAGGAATTCCTGCAGGTCGACACCACCAACATCCTGTTCATCTGCGGCGGCGCCTTCGCCGGCCTCGAAAAGATTATCGCCGACCGCCTGCAGGGCAAGTCGATCGGATTCGGCGCCTATGTCGCCGCGCCCGAAGAGCGCCGCACCGGCGAGATCCTGCGCCAGGGCGAGCCGGACGATCTCCTGAAGTTCGGCCTCATCCCCGAATTCGTCGGCCGCCTGCCGGTGATCGCGACGCTGGAGGATCTGGACGAGGTCGCCCTCGTCAAGATCCTGCGCGAGCCCAAGAACGCGCTGGTCAAGCAATATGGCAAGCTGTTCGACATGGAGGATGTGAAGCTCAGCTTCACCGACGAGGCCATGGTCGCCGTCGCCAAGAAGGCGATCGAGCGCAAGACCGGCGCTCGCGGCCTGCGGTCGATCCTGGAGAATATCCTGCTCGACACGATGTTCGATCTGCCTTCGATGGACGGCGTCGATGAAGTCATGATCGACAAGGATGTCGTCGAAGGCCGCAAGGAGCCGGTGCGCGTTTACGCCGAAAAGAAGGGCGAAAGCGCGGCTTGATCGCGACTCGCCGCGGCGCGCCGCGGCGGCGGCCGGTGATTCAAGTGGTGCGAACCGTGCGCCGGGCGTACTTCCGCTCCCCGGCGCAGGCGTCTAGACAGCCACGATGAACGCGCTCCAGGCCGCGGCGCGGCTTCTTCCGATATGCTGAGCTTGAGCCCCCTTGCCGGGGCCGCCCTGGCGCTGGTCTGCGCCGCCTGGCTGGCGGTCGCCTGCTGGGCCGTGGTTCGAGGGCTGCGGCTGGCGCGGGAAGGAGCGGCGCTCCGCTCCGAAGCGGAACGCAGCGAGGCCTTTCTGGCGGCTTCGCCGGCCATGCCGCTGCTGGTCGATCCCGACCTTGGGATCCAAGGCACCCGCCGCCTCGCGCAGGCGCTCGGCCTCCACGAGATGCCGGCCTCGCTGGGCGATCTTTCGAGCGGCGACGACGGTATCGCCGCCGATGCGGCGGCCGCTCTCGAGGCCCAGGTGCGGCAGAGCGCATCGACCGGCGCCAGCTTCTCGCTTCCTGTGGCGGTTCAAGGGTCGCGCCGAGTCCTCCTGGTGCGCGGCGAGCCCGCCCCGGCGCCCGCGGGCGAAGGCTCCGTGCTGCTGTGGTTTCTCGACGAAACCCAGGGGGAGGAGCAGCGCGCAAGCCTGGCGGCGCGGGGCGAGCGGCTCGCGGGCGCCTTGGACGCCTTGTCCGGCCTGATCGAGGCGGCTCCGTTCCCGGTCTGGCACCGCGGCCCCGATCTGCGCCTGGCGCTGGTCAACAGCGCGTATGTGGAAGCGGTCGAGGCGGACGATGCCGCGCGGGTGGTCGCGGATTGTATCGAGCTGATCGACGAGGCCGAGGGCGTGGCCCTGGCCCATGCCGCGCGCGTGCGCGACGCCGGAGCGAGCGTGGTGCGCACGGTTCCCGCCACGGTCGCCGGAGAGCGGCGGATGATGCGGGTGGTGGAAGTGCCGCTCGGCGCCGGCGGGGTGGCGGGCTATGCCATCGATGTCGAGGACCGGGAGCAGGCGCGCGCCGACCTGTCGCGCTTCGTGCGGGCGCAGCGCGACATGCTCGACCGCCTTTCGGCCGGAGTCGCCCAGTTCGCCGCCGATCGCAGCCTGATCTTCTTCAACCAGCCGTTCGGCCGGATGTTCGCGCTGCGTGCCGAGACGCTGGCGGAGCGGCCCGAATTCAACCGGCTGCTCGACCAGATGCGCGAGAGCGGACAGTTGCCGGAAGTGCGCGACTATCCCGAATGGAAGCGCGACCGGGCGCGCTGGTTCGTGGAAACGCTGGCCGCGGAGGAGGAGGATTGGCTGCTTCCGGGGGGGCGGCACCTGCGCGTGGTCGCCCAGCCGCTTCCGGACGGCGGCCTGCTGCTGATCTTCGAGGACCGCACCGAGCAGCTCCAGCTCGCCTCGGCGCGCGACACCCTGCTGAGAGTTCGCACCGCCACCTTCGACAATCTGTTCGAAGCGGTCGGCGTGTTCGCGTCCGATGGGCGGCTCCACCTTTGGAACAACCGCTTCCGCGAGCTGTGGCAGTTCGAGGAGGAGCAGCTTGCCGGCCATCCGCGCATCGATGCGCTGACCACCCACATCGGCAAGAAGCTCAAGAATCCGTCGCATGCGGGCCTGGTGCGAGAGCTGGTCCGGAACGCCACGGTGGAGCGCAAGCAGCGCGGCGGCCGCGTCGCCTTTCTCGATGGGCGCGAGTTCGAGTTCGCGGCGGTGCCGCTCCCCGACGGCAACGCGCTGTTTACGATGCTCGATGTGACCGCGAGCCGTACCGTCGAGGCGGCGCTGCGGGAGCGGACCTCCGCGCTGGAGGAAGCGGACCGGCTCAAGACCGCCTTCGTCTCCAACATGAGCTACGAGCTGCGCACGCCGCTGACTTCGATCGGCGGCTTCGCCGAGATGCTCGCCGGCGGCTATGGCGGAGACCTGCCGGCCGACGCCAGGGATTATGTGGCGGCGATCCTCGAGGCGGTGGCGCGGCTTGGCGCGTTGATCGACAATGTCCTCGACCTTACCCAGAGCGACAGCGGCAGCCTGCTGCTCGTCGAGGACGAGATCGACGTCGCCCAGATGTGCCGCGATGCCGCCGCGGCGGCCGGCGAGGCGGCCCTCGGCAAGCGGATCGAACTCGACGTCAAACTCGAAACGCGCGCGGGTGGCGTCATCGGCGACCGCAAGCGGTTGCGGCAGGCGCTGGACAATGTGGTCGAGAATGCGCTCGCTTATACGGACGCGGGCGGGCGGGTGTTGCTGCACGCGGGGGGGACGCGCGGGCAGGCGCAGATCACCGTGTCGGACAATGGCCGCGGGATCGCGGCGGCCGACCAGGCGCGGGTGTTCGATCGCTTCAACCGCGCCGCCGCGCCGCAGGGCGAAGCGGCGCTGGGCCTGGGCCTGCCGCTCGCCAAGCAGTTCGTGGAAGCCCATGGCGGCAAGATCGAACTCGTCTCCCAGCCCGGCGAAGGCACCACCGTGACGATCACCCTGCCGCGCAGCCGATGATCCTGCTGGAGGGACCGGAAGCAACCGAAGCCTGTGGCGCGGGCATTGCCGGCTTGCTGCGCGCGGGCGATGCGATCGCGCTGTACGGCGACTTGGGTGCGGGCAAGACCACGCTGGCGCGCGGCATCCTGCGCGGCCTGGGGTTCGAGGGCGAGGTGGCGAGCCCGACTTTCCCCATCGTGCTGCCCTATGAGGAGCTTGCCCTGCCGGTCTGGCATGTCGACCTGTACCGGATTGAGGATCCCGCCGAGCTGCCCGAGCTTGCCCTGGACGAGGCGCTGGACGGAGGCGTTTTGCTGGTGGAATGGCCGGAGCGGCTGGGCGATGACCTTTGGCCCCACGCGCTTCGGCTCACCTTGCGGCGGACGGGGGAGGGCGCCCGCGCCTTGACAGCCCATGTCCCGCCCGCTTGGGAAGGGCGATGGCCTCCACCATGATACCGCCCGCCGCGGCGCCCGAATTCCTGAGCAACCATGGCTGGGCCGGGGCGGAGATCCGCCCGCTGGCCGGCGACGCCAGCTTTCGCCGCTATTTCCGGGTGCACCGCGGCGAGGAGACGGCGGTGCTGATGGACGCCCCGCCGGACAAGGAGGATATCAGGCCGTTCCTGACGGTGGCCGGGCACCTCATCGACCGCGGCTTCGCGCCGCCCCGGCCGCTCGCCGTGGACCGGACGCTCGGCCTGCTGCTGCTCGAGGATTTCGGCGACGACCGGGTGGGGCCGCTGCTCGCACGGGAGCCGGAGCGGGAGCGCGCGATCTACGAAGGCGCGGTCGATATTCTCGCGCGGCTGGCCGGCCAGCCGGCGCCGGAGGATATTCCCCCTTATGACGAGGCGGCGATGGCGCGGGAGGTGGCTTTGTTCACCGACTGGTATGCCCCGGCGCTGGCGCTCGAGGCGGAGGCGCAGGACTTCGTTGCCGCCTGGGCCGCGGTGTGGGGCGATGTCGCGCGGCTTGCGGCGGCCAACCCGGTGCTGGTGCTTCGCGACTACCATGCCGACAATCTGATGGTGCTCCCGGGGCGCGAACAGCTCGGCCTGCTCGACTTTCAGGACGCGCTGGCGGGCCATGCCGCCTACGATCTCGTCTCGCTGCTCCAGGACGCGCGGCGCGATGTCCCGCCTGCGCTGGAGGAGGCGATGATCGCGCGTTATGCCGCGGCCGCCAACGTTGCGGACGGCAAGCTTTTCCGGGCGCATTACGAGATCCTCGGCGCGCAGCGGAACACCAAGATCCTGGGCATCTTCACGCGGCTGTGGAAGCGCGACGGCAAGGAGCATTACCTGCCGCTCCAGCCGCGGGTGTGGGGCTATCTGGAAAGGAACCTCGCGCACCCGGCGCTGGCGCCGGTGCGGGCGTGGTTCGAGGCGCATGTGCCGGCCGACAAGCGCGCCGCCGCCTGGAGCGACGCGGCATGAGCCGCTACCGGCGGCCGCTGGCGCTGCGCCCCGATCCGGCGGGCGATGTGCCGCCGGTGGCGATGGTGATGGCGGCGGGGCTCGGCAAGCGCATGCGGCCGCTGACCGAGACACGGCCCAAGCCGCTGGTCGAGGTGGCAGGCAAAGCGCTGCTCGACCATTGCCTCGATCGGCTGCGCGTCGCGGGCGTGCGCAAGGCGGTGGTCAACGCGCATTATCTTGCCGACACGCTGGAAGCGCATCTGGCGCGGGTGTCCGGGATCGAGATCGCGATATCGGACGAGCGGGAGCAATTGCTGGAAACCGGCGGCGGCCTCGTCAAGGCGGCGCCGCTGATCGATGCCGATCCGTTCCTGGTGGTCAATTCCGACAATCTGTGGGTGGACGGGCCGGTCGACAGCCTGCGCCTGCTGGCGGCCAATTGGGACGACGCCAAGATGGATGCGCTCCTCCTGCTGGTGCCGCTCGCCCGGGCCTATTGCCACAAGGGGCAGGGCGATTTTCACATGAGCCCGGCCGGCAAGCTGCGCAGGCGCAAGCCGGGCGCGGTGGCGCCGTTCGTGTTCACCGGCATCCAGATCGTCTCCAAGCGGCTGCTCGAGGCGGAGCATCCGGCGGGCCCGTTCTCCACCAACATCTTCTGGGACCGGGCGATCGAACAAGGGCGCCTGTACGGGGTGGGACACCAGGGGCTGTGGTTCGACATCGGCGCGCCGGAAAATATCGCCAAGGCCGAAGAGATATTGAGCGGCGCCTGATCGGGGCTTCCTGCCGTCCGCCCGGGCCGCTAGCCTCGTTTTGCTTATGTCGGCACCGCACCCCGCCCTTTTCACCATCGCGCCGCACCGCGCCTTAGCCGATGCGCTGGCGGCCGGCCTGCTTGCCCGGCATCGCGGCGATCCGATGGCGCTGGCGCAGGGCCTGCTGCTGGTTCCAAACAACCGCGCCGCCCGCGCGATCACCGATGCCTTCGTGCGCCGTTCAGCGGGCGGGCTGCTGCTGCCGCGGATGGTGCCGGTCGGCGATCCGGAACTCGACGAGCGGATCGGCGGCGCGCTCGAGCCGGCCGGGGAGGGCGCGCCGATCCCGCCCGCGGTCGAGCCGCTCGAGCGCCTGTTCCTTCTGGCGGGGCTGGTCGAGCGCCATGTCGAGGGCGTCGACGCGGCCGAGGCGCTGCGGCTTGCCGAGGACCTTGCCCGCACCCTCGACCAGTTGCTGGTGGAGCGGATCGACCCGGCGCGGCTGCGCGACTTCGCGGCCGAGCTTCCGGACCTGTCGGTCCACTGGCAGGCATCGCTGGAGCGGCTGACGATCATCCTCGACCAATGGCCGCGGGTTTTGAAGGAGCGCGGCCGCATCGACCTGGCCGACCGCCGCAACCGGCTGCTGGACGCGGTGGCGAAGGGCTGGCGGGCGCAGCCGCCGCGCGGCTTCGTCTGCGCCGCCGGCATCAGCACCGCGGCGCCGGCGGTGGCGGACCTGCTGCGCGTCGTCTCGCGGCTGCCCAATGGGATGGTGATCCTCCCCGGCCTCGACCTCGCCATGGACGAGGCCGAGTGGGATGCGCTCGGACCGCATGGGCAGGACGAAAGTACCGGCCGGCGGCGGCCGTCGATCGAGACCCATCCGCAATATCAGTTGAAGCTGCTGCTCGACCGGATCGGCGTGGCCCGGGCGGAAGTGGAGCGCTGGCGCTGGGGCGGCGGGCGGGACGCGCCTGCGGTGCGCAGCCGCGCCATCGGCCATGCCATGGCGCCCGCCGCCTTTACCGCGCGCTGGCAGACCCTGCCGCCCGCCGAGCGGCGCCTGACGGGGGTGCGGGCACTGGAGCTTTCCGATCCCGCCGAGGAGGCGCAGGCGATCGCGCTCGCCATGCGCGAGGCGCTGGAGGTGCCGGGGCGGACGGCGGCGCTGGTGACGCCGGACCGCAATCTGGCGCGGCGGGTGTCGGCGCAATTGCAGCGCTGGAACATCGAGGCGGACGACAGCGCCGGCCGGCCGCTGACGCAGACGCCGCCCGGCGCTTTTCTCCATGCGCTGGCGAGCGCGGCCGCCGAGCAATTCGCGCCGGTGCCTTTGCTCGCGCTGCTCAAGCACCCGCTGGTGATGAAGGGCGAGGGGCGGCTGGCCTGGCTGGATGGGGTGCGCACATTGGATCTGGCGCTGCGCGGGCCGCGGCCCGCGGCGGGGCTGGCAGGAATTGCCGCGCATCTCGCCGACCGTGGCGGCCGCGACCGGGAGATTCGCAAGGCGGCGGCGATATGGTGGGGGGAAGCCGCGCCTTTGCTCGCCCCGCTGGAGCGTCTGTTCGCCGCCGAGCGGAGCGGGCCGGGCGTGCTGCTCGCGGCGCTGCGCGAGGCGGCGTCCCGGCTGACCGGCGACCAGGCCTGGGCCGGTCCGGCCGGACGCGCCGCCGCCGAGCTGTTCGCCGCCGCCGAGGAGGCCGCCGCCTATGGGCCGACGCGCGTGGTGCCGGCCGCCGTGCCGCCGCTGCTCGGGCAGTTGATGGACGCGGTGGCGGTGCGGCCTCCTTATGGACAGCATCCTCGCCTGTTCATCTGGGGCGTGATCGAGGCGCGGCTGCAGCAGGCCGACCTGATGATCCTGGGCGGCCTCAACGAGGGCGTCTGGCCGTCCTTGCCGGCGCCCGATCCCTGGCTGGCGCCGCGGCTGCGCCATGAGCTGGGCCTGCCGGGCCTGGAGCGCCGCATCGGAGTTGCCGCACACGATTTCGCCTCCGGCCTTGGCGGTCGGCAGGTGCTCGTCACCCGCGCCCGGCGGGACGCGCGTGCGCCCGCCATCGCGTCGCGCTTCTGGTTGCGGCTCGAAGCGATGACCGGCGGCCTGACGCGGGCGCCCGCGCTCAAGGTCTGGACGCGCGGGATCGATCGTCCCGCCGGCTATCGTCCGGCCGAGCGCCCGGAGCCGCAGCCGTCCGCGGCGATACGGCCGCGCAGGATTTCGGTAACCGAGGTCGACCGGCTCAAGGCCGATCCCTTCGCGTTCTACGCCCGCAAGATGCTGCGCCTGTCGCCGCTCGACATGCCCGATGCCGATCCCGGCCCGGCCTGGCGCGGCACCGCGGTGCACGCGGTTCTGGAAGCGTGGATGAAAGAGGATGCGTGCGATCCCGCGCAGCTCCATCGCCGCGCCGAGACGCTGCTGGCGCAAAGCAGCGCCCACCCTTTGATGCGGGCCTTGTGGCAGCCGCGCCTCCTGGAGGCGATCGACTTCATCGCCGCCGAAGTCGCCAGGAACAAGGAGGCCGGGCGGCTGCCGCTCAAGGCCGAAGCCTGGGGCGCCGCCGAAATCTCAGGGGTGACCCTGGAAGGGATGGCCGACCGGATCGACCGGCTGGCCGACGGCAGCCTCGCCATCGTCGACTACAAGACCGGGACGCCGCCGGGCCCGAAGGCCGTGGCGGAAGGCTATTCGATGCAGCTTGGCCTGCTTGGCCTCATCGCCGAACATGGCGGCTTCAAGGAGGTGGAGGGCGTGCCCGCCTGCTTCGAATATTGGTCGCTCGCCAAGAAGGCCGGCAAGCTTGGGTTCGTTGCAAGCCCGGTGGGAGGCCGCACCGGCTTCGACCCCGCCGAGTTCACGACCATGGCCGCGCGCAACTTCATCGGCGCGGCGGAAAAATGGCTTACCGGCGATGCTCCCTTCACCGCCAAGCTGCACCCCGAGCATTCGCCCTGGGGCGAATATGACCAGTTGATGCGGCTCGACGAATGGTATGGCCGCGAGGCCTAGGGCTTAGCCGCGTTCGCCGGCGCGGGAAGCAAGCTGGATGCGGCGCTCGGGCGCCGGCGCGTAGCTGCGGCTGCCGCCCTGGACGCAGCGGTCGCGAACGGTGGCCGAGCAGCGTGGATAAGCGGTGCTCGACGCGGTCTGGGTGGCGGCGGCCGGGGCGGGCTTGGGCTTGGCGGCGGCAACGGGCGCAGCCTTGCTGGCGGGAGCGTCCTTGGGCGCGGGCGCCGCGACCACCGACGAAAGCTCGCCTTCGGTCTTGCCCGCGTTCGGCGTTTCGGCCGCGCTGACGAGGAACAGGCCGGCCGCGCCGGCAAGCAGGATCAATTTCTTCATGTTACGGCCTCCTTGATGGCGGCTTAACGATCCGCATGGTTAATTGGTTCTTCACCGTTACGAGGCACGGCGTCAACTGTTTCGCGCATTGTGTCCCACGGTGAGACGGTTGAGCGTTGCTTCGTCCAATTTACCCGACAGGCCCGGCACTTCGTCGAGCTGGCGAAGCGAGGTGAAGCCGCCGCGTTCCTCGCGGTAGCGGACGATTTCATGGCCGTGGCCCTGCAGGCCTTCGACCGAGTCGAGGGCGTCCTTGTCGGCGGTGTTGATGTCGATGGTCATAGGTCGGGAAGCACCTGGCTGGCCTCGCCCCAGCCCTGCAGGGCTCGGGAGGAGGCGCGTTCGAGAAGCGTGTCGGCGTCCAGCACGGAGAAGAGCGCGCCGGACTGGAGATCGTCAAGCTCGTCCCAGGTGACGGGCGCGGAAACCGGCGCGCCGTCGCGGGCGCGGGCGGAATAAGGCAGGATGGCGGTCGCTCCGCGTTGGTTGCGCAGGTAATCGAGGAACATGCGGCCCTTGCGCCGCGCCTTGGCAAGGTTGGCGGTGAAGCGGTCGGGCTCGGCGGTGGCGAGCGCCACGCAGAAGCGCTGTGCGAAGTCGCGCACCTGCGGCCACTCGGCTTCGGGCGTCAGCGGCACGACGACATGGAGGCCCTTGCCGCCGGTCGTGAGGGCGAAGCTTTGCAGGCCCATGTCGGCGAGGTAGCGGTGAAGATCGCGCGCCGCTTTACGCACTTCCTCGAAGGCCAGGCCTTCGTCGGGATCGATGTCGAAGATCAGCCGGTCGGGCTTTTCGATGTCGGCGACGCTGGAGCCCCAGCCGTGAAATTCGATGGTGCCCATCTGCACGCAGGCGACGAGGCCGGCGGTGTCGTCGACATAAACATAGTCGACCCGCTCGCCCTTCTTCTCCTCGATCTCGACCTGGCGGACCTGGGGACCGAAGGTGGCGGTGTTGTGCTTCTGGAAGAAGCATTTCTTGGCGCGGCCCTGCGGGCAGCGGACGAGGGAGAGGGGGCGCTTGGCGGCCCACATCGCCATCAAAGGGCCGATTGCGCGGTAATAATCGACGAGCTGGAGCTTGGTGACGCCGGCTTCGGGCCAGAGCACGCGTTCGGGGTTGGTGACCTTGATAGTGTCGGCGGGGGCGGGGGCGATCGGCTGGGGCAGCTCGCGGACCACGTCCCTGGCCTTCTTGTCGGCGCGCAGGCCGAGGAAGCTGGGGTGGCGCAAGATTCCTTCGGAGGTGAATTCGCTGAAGGCAATCTCGCCGACCAGTTGCGGTTTCACCCACTGGGCGCCGCGGGCGTCGGCGCGGGGGACGGTGGCGGGAGCCTTGGGGAGCGCGATCTTCTCCATCTTGGCCAGGAGATCGTGCATCACCTGCACCGAAAAGCCGGTGCCGACCTTGCCGACATAGCGCAGTTCGCCTTCCTCGTGGACGGCGAGGAGGAGGGAGCGGAAGCCGCGGCCTTTCTTGTCGCTGGGCGTCCAGCCGATGATGATGAATTCCTGGCGCTGGATGCACTTGATCTTGAGCCAGCATTTGGTGCGGGTGCCGCGATACGGCGCCTCGGCTTTCTTGGAGATGATGCCTTCCTGCCGGGCCTCGCACATGGCGGCGAGCAGTTCGTCGCCGCGGCCGACGATATGCTCGGCATAGAGGATGTGCGGCGGCTGGCCTTCGCCGAGGAGGGTGGCGAGGCGGGCCTTGCGTTCGATGTTGGGGAGGGTGGTGAGGTCCTCGCCGTCCACTTCGAGGGCGTCGAACAGGAACAGGGAAAGGCCGCGGCCGCCTTCGGAGATGGCCTGCTGGAGGGCGGAGAAGCTCGACGCGCCCTTGTCGTCGAGCGCGACGATTTCGCCGTCGAGGAGGGCGGAGCCGGCTTCGACCTCCTGGGCGGCGGCGATGATTTCGGGGAATTTGTCGGACCAGTCGAGTCCGGAGCGGGTGTAGATCTTGGCCTGGCCGCCGCCGATGGAGAGGAGGCAGCGATAGCCGTCATATTTCATTTCGTGGATCCAGCCGGAGCCGGACGGGACGGTGTCGGCGAGGGTCGCCTTTTGCGGTTCGCGGAAGGGGGGAGGGGGGAGGCGTCTTTTTCCTCCCCGGGACGGGGAGGGGGACCGCGCCGCAGAGCGGCGTGGTGGAGGGGGTTCTGAGCTCGCCATGGCCCCCCCTCCACCAGCCTTCGGCTGGTCCCCCTCCCCTTTCAAGAGAGGATCTTTGGTGTAAGGATCGGTCTTCCAGCCTTTGAGTTCCCTGGCCTTTTTCCCGGCCGCGATCTCGAGCATCGTGCGGCCGGTCTTGATGCTGGTGAGGTAGGTTTCGGTGAGCGCCATCGAGCCGCCGGCATGCTCGTCGGTGACCTTTTTCAGGATCCAGTTTTCGGCCCTGGAGCGGTCGCCGGGCTTTTTCTTCATGCGCAGCATGATCCACTCGCCCTGCATACGATGGCCTTCGGTGCGGAAGTGGAGGTGGCCTTCCTCCAGCGTCTTGCGGGGGTCCTTGCGCTCGTCCGGCCACCAGCGGCCCCAATCCCACAGCATCACCGTTCCGCCGCCATATTCGCCCTTGGGGATGGTGCCCTCGAAGCTGGCATAGCCCATCGGATGGTCTTCGGTGCGGACCGCGAGGCGCTTGTCGGCGGGGTTGAGGCTGGGGCCGTTGGGCACCGCCCAGCTTTTGAGCACCCCGTCCAGTTCCAGGCGCAGGTCGAAGTGGAGCCGGGTGGCGTCGTGCTTCTGGATCATGAACAGGAGCGGGAATTCGGAGCGGGCGTCCACCGGCCCGCCGGGCGGCTCGGCGGTCTTCGCGAAGTCGCGCTTCTCGTTATAGGTGTCGAGGGGGTTGGGCTTAGCCAAGGCTCAGATCCTCCCCGGGGACGGGGAGGGGGACCATGCGTAGCATAGTGGAGGGGGGGTGATGCCGCGCACTGCCCCAGCCCCCCTCCACCGCGCTGCGCCCGGTCCCCCTCCCCGCAAGCGGGGAGGATATCCCGCTCACGCCCGCTTCCTCGCCGGTGGTGCCTTTTCCGGCGCCGCTTTCGCAGGCGCTGCCTTCTTCATCGGTGCTTTTTTCGCAGCCGCCGGAGCCTTGGCCGCCGGCTTCTTCGCCGCGCTCCCACCCGAAGCTTTCGCTCCCCCGGCAGCGCCTGGCTTCTCGATCGAGCGCTTCAGGGCAGCCATGAGATCGATGACGTTGGTGCCCTTGGCGGGCGCCTCCTCCTCCTCGGTATGCAAAACCTTGCCCTTGCGCTTGCGCTCGATGAGGTCGTGCAGCGCCTCGATATATCGGTCGTGGAATTTGGAGGCGTCGAAGTCGGCAGTCTTCTTCTCGATCAGCGTTTCGGCAAGGTCGAGCAGTTCCTCGTCCGGCTTGCCTTCGGAAATGTCGCGGAAATAGTCGCGCGCCTTGTTGACCTCGTCGGCGTAGCGCAAGGTCTCGAGGATGATACCGCGCCCGCACGGCTTGACGCTGACGAGGTATTCGCGGCCGCGCAAGGCAAGCTGGCCGATGCCCATCTTGCGGGTGCGCCTGAGCGCCTCGCGCAGGACGATAAAGGCTTCCTCGGCAAGATCGTCGGCGGGGACAACATAATAAGGCTTTTCGAAATAGAGGACGTCGACGGCGTCGTAGTCGACGAACTGGGTGAGCTCGAGCGTCTTCTTGGATTCGAGCTTTACCGCTTCCAGCTCCTCGTCCTCGACGATGACATAGGAGCCTTTCTCATATTGGTAGCCCTTGACGATCTCTTCCGGATCGACCGCGCCGACGCCCTCCACCACCTTTTCATATTTGATGCGCTTGCCGGTCGGCTCGTGGATCTGGTTGAAGGCGATGGAGGCGCCGCTCTTGGTCGCCGAGAAGATCTCCACCGGAATGGAGACCAGGGCGAGCCTGATCTGGCCCTTCCAATAGGCGCGTGCCGCCATCGTGCCGTCCTTGTTTCAAAATCGATTCGCAGGCGATTCAATCCGCGGCGGGCGCAACTGTTCCGTCGGGCGCCAGTGCGGGGCCGCGATCAGTCCGTGGCAGGCGGCGGCGGGACGCCCAGCTTCCTGGCGATGCGGGCGACTTCCTCGTCGCTCGGCGGCTCGGGCAGCTCTTCGCCGGGGCCGCGGGCATTGTCGGGAATTCCGGGCGCGGTGCCGGCGATCGGCTCGTTGATGGCGCGCTCATTGGGCCCGGTGCTGATCTTCTCTCGGTCTTCGGCCATGAAAAACTCTCCCGTCGCTTGGAATGTCGCCGGGTCAAGCGATTGGCGGCGCGGCGGGTTCCTGCCCGGCGGCTTGCGCGACGATGGCGTAGGAACGCAGCCGCGCCTGGTGGTCGAAGATCTGGGAGGTGACCATCAGCTCGTCGGCGCCGGTGCGGGCGACAAAGGCCTCCAGCTGCGCCTTGACGGCGGCCGGGCTGCCGATGGCGGAGCAGGACAGGACCTCGTCGAGCATCGCGCGGGCGGGGGCGGGGAGGGTGTCGGCATAATCCGGCACCGGCGGCGGCAGCTTGGAGGCGCGGCCGGTGCGCAAGTTGACGAAGGCCTGCATGACGGACGTCGTGAGGAGCCGGGCTTCCGCGTCGGTGTCGGCGGCGAAGGCATTGAAGCCGAGCATCACATATGGCCGGTCGAGCTGGGCGGAGGGCTGGAAGCGCTCGCGGTAGACGCGCACTGCGTCCATCATCTGCCCCGGCGCGAAGTGGGAGGCGAAGGCGTAGGGGAGGCCGAGCATGGCGGCGAGCTGGGCGCCGAACAGGCTCGAGCCGAGGATCCAGACCGGCACCGCCTGGCCTTCGCCGGGCACCGCCCGCACCCGGGCGTCGGGATCGCCGGTGAAATAGTTCATCAGCTCGACGACATCGCTCGGGAACTGGTTTTCGTCGGAGGCGAGGTTGCGGCGCAGCGCGAGGGCGGCCGCGCGGTCGGTGCCGGGCGCGCGGCCAAGGCCAAGATCGACTCGGCCGGGGAAGAGCGCTTCCAGCGTGCCGAATTGTTCGGCGATCACGAGCGGTGCGTGGTTGGGGAGCATGATGCCGCCCGCGCCGATGCGGATGCTGGTGGTTCCCGCGCCGACGAAGGCGAGGGCGACGGAAGTCGCGGCGCTGGCGATACCGGGCATGCTATGGTGCTCGGCCATCCAGAAGCGGTTGTAGCCCAAGCGCTCGGCGTGGCGGGCGAGGTCGCGGGAGTTGCGGAGCGCGGTGCCGGCATCCTGGCCTTCGGCGATGGGGGCGAGATCGAGGACTGAGAGTGGGATCATGGCTTGGAGATGGGGCGGCGGCGCGGCGAGGCAATGCTTGCCCCGCGCCCGGCCTCTGCCTAGGCGCTCGGGTCCCATGCAGGAGGAGAGCCACCGCAGACGCCTCTGGCGCGCCGAGTTTCGCGCGACGCTGGCGCTTGCCTGGCCGCTCATTCTCACGAACATCGCCCAGGCGCTGATCCATGCCACCGATGTGGTGCTGCTCGGCTGGGCGGGGCCGCGCACGCTTGCCGCCGGCACGCTGGGCGTCAATGTCTACATCGTCTTCCTGATCTTCGGCATGGGGCTGATGACGGCGGCGGCGCCGATGATGGCCAAGGAGATCGGCGAGCGCCGCCACAGCGTGCGCGATGTGCGCCGTACCGCCCGGCAGGCGATGTGGGCGGCGGTCGCCATCGCGGTGCCGATGTGGGCGGTGCTGTGGAACAGCGGCGCGATCCTGGTCGGGCTTGGGCAGGATCCGCAGCTTGCCGCCGATGCGCAGGTTTTCGTGCGCGCGCTGCAATGGGGGCTGCTGCCTTATTTCTTCTACCTGGTGCTGCGCTCCTTCATCTCGGCGCTGGAGCGGCCGGTCTGGTCGCTGATCATCGGGCTGATCGCGGTGATCTATAACGGCGTCATCAATTACGGGCTGATCTTCGGGCGCTTCGGCCTGCCCGAGCTCGGGCTGGTCGGCGCCGGGATCGGCAGCGCCAGCGCCAACTGGTTCCTGTTCTTCGGCATGGCGGCGGTGGTGATGCTGCACCCGCGCTTTCGCCGCTACCGCCTGTTCGGCCGCTTCTGGCGCGCCGACTGGGAGCGGTTCCGCGAAGTGTGGCGGATCGGCACGCCGATCGCCGTCACCTTGTCGCTGGAAGTCGGCATCTTCGCCGCGGCGGTGTTCCTGATGGGGCTGATCAGCCAGGAATCGATCGCCGCCCACGCCATCGCCATCCAGCTTGCCGCGCTGACCTTCATGGTGCCGATGGGGATGAGCCAGGCGGCCACCGTGCGGGTCGGCCTGGCCTACGGCCGGCGCGATCCGGTCGGCATCGGCATCGCCGGCTGGACCGCATTCGCGATGGGCGTGGGGTTCATGGCGATGACGGCGATGGTGATCATGGCGGTGCCGGAAAAGCTGGTCCACATCTTCCTCGATCCCGCCGATCCCGCCAATGCCGGGGTGATCCCGCTTGCCACCTCCTTCCTGGTCGTCGCCGCCTTCTTCCAGATTTTCGACGGGGCGCAGGCGGTGGGGGCGGGGATGCTGCGCGGCCTCCAGGATACCCGGGTGCCGATGATCTATGCGGCGCTCGGCTATTGGGGGATCGGGCTTGGCACCGGCGTCGGGCTGGCGTTCGGGCTCGGCTGGGAGGGAGTCGGCATCTGGATCGGGCTGGCGGCGGGGCTGGCGTCCGTCTCCTTGATGATGCTGGCGCGGTGGAGCCGGCGCGGGCGCATCGGCCTTGTCAGGTGGGCGCCACACGCGCCTTGACGCTGGCGTGCCGCGGCTCCTATGTGCGCCCCGCATCAGTGCGCAGTGGCGATCGTAGCTCAGTTGGTTAGAGCACCGGTTTGTGGTACCGGGGGTCGCGGGTTCAAGTCCCGTCGGTCGCCCCACCGCGCCTTCCCCCAGATCAGGCGACCCCCACCATGCACTCCCCGTGGAATTATCCCGATTTCGACGATCATGAGATCGTGCACTTCGTCACCGACCGCGAAACCGGCCTGCGCGCCGTGATCTGCGTCCATTCCACCCACCTCGGCCCCGGCGCCGGCGGCGTGCGCTTCTGGCATTATGCGGACCCCGGCGAAGCGGTGCGCGACGCGCTGCGCCTGTCGCGCGGCATGAGCTTCAAGAACGCGATGGCCGGCCTGCCGCTGGGCGGCGGCAAGGCGGTGATCCTGGCCGACGAAGCGGGCACCAAGACGCCCGAAATGCTCGTCGCCTACGGCAGGGCGGTGGAGCGTCTGTGCGGCGCCTATGTGACGGCCGAGGACGTCGGCGTCACCGTCGCCGATCTCGTCCAGGTTTCCAAGCATACCCAGTTTATCGCCGGGCTTCCGGCGGACGAGGGCGAAGTGGGCGGCGATCCCGGCCCGCACACCAGCTACGGCGTGTTCCTGGGCATCAAGGCCGCGGTGCGCCGCGCGCTCGGCAAGGACAGCCTTGAAGGGCTGCACCTCGCCATCCAGGGCGCGGGCAGCGTTGCCGGCGGCGTGGCGCGCCAGGCGGCGGCCGAAGGCGCGCGGATCACGCTCACCGACATCGACCGGGCGCGGGCCGACCGGCTTGCCGTGGAAGTGGGCGGCACGGTGGTTGCGCCGGAAGAGATCATGACGATCGAGGCGGATGTGCTCAGCCCCAACGCCTTGGGCGCGATCCTCACCGTCGAGTCGATCGCGGCGCTGAATGTGCCGGTGGTGGCCGGCGGCGCCAACAACCAGCTGGCGACGCCCGAGGACGGCCAGCGCATCCACCAGCGCGGCATCCTCTACGCCCCCGATTATGTCATCAACGCGGGCGGCATCATCAATGTCAGCTCGGAATATCTGCGCGATGCGGACGCCGCCGGCGTCAAGGCGCGGATCGAGCAGATCCCGGTCCGCCTCGAGCAGATCTGGGCGGAGAGCGAAGCCACCGGCCGCAACCCCGCCGAAGTCGCCGACGGCATGGCCAAGCGGCTGATCGGCCGAGGCTAAACCCATCCCGCCAAAGTAGTACTTTGGCGGGGTTCCTACAGCGGCGGCGCGGGCCGCGGCTTTTCCCGCCCCAGCTTGTGTTCGCGGTAGAGGGTGTAGAGGCCGCTGGCGATGATCGCGGCGGCGCCGCTCCAGGTGGTGGCGGGGGGCTGGTCGGCGAAGATCAGCCAGCCGAGCAGCACCGCCCAGAGCAACTGGGTATAATCGAACGGCACCACCACCGACACCGGCGCGAACCGCAGCGAGGCGGTGAGGAAGAGCTGGCCGAAGCCGCCGAACAGGCCGAGCGCGGCGAGCACGCCCCAGGCGTAGGGCTCGTGCAGGCGGGCGTGGAACGGCATGATGGCGCCAAGCACCAGCATGGAGAGCAGGCTGAACCAGAGCACGGTGGTCTGCGGATGCTCGGTGCGGCCGATCTGGCGGATGGTGATGGTGACGACGCCCACCCCGAAGGCGGCGGCGACGGCGAGGGCGAGCCCGACCGGCGGCAGGTCCGACGCCTGCGGCCGCATCACCAGCAGGACGCCCAAGAAACCGATTGCCACCGCGCTCCAGCGGTGGAGGCCGACCTTTTCCTTGAGCACCAGCGCCGACAGCATCACCGCGAACAAAGGCGCGGCAAAGCCGATGGTGGTCGACTCGGCGAGCGGCAAATAGGCGAGGGCGCTGAAGGCGAGCAGCATGGTGGAAAGGCCGACGATCGCCCGCCAGACGTGCGCCATCGGCCGCCCGGTGCGCCAGGCGCCGGGATTGCCGCTCCACGCGATCCAGATCAGCAGCGGCGGCAGGCCGAAGGCGAAGCGGTAGAAAGCGAGCTCCACCGTGTGGAGGCCGGCCTCGTAGCCCAGCTTGATCATGGCCGCCATGAAGGCGAAGCAGGTGGTGGCGCCGACCCGCAGGCCGATGCCGAGGAGCCGGTTCTGCTGGGGGCGGTCCGAAGCCATTGCCGGCGCGACTGGTCCGATGCTGTCGCAAAGGCAAGACCTAAGCCCCTCTCCTTCAGGGGAGGGGTATGGGGTGGGGGTTGTTGTTTGTTGCCGCGGCCGAGCTTTGTTTCCGGCTTACATGCCCCACCCCAACCCCTCCCCTGAAGGGGAGGGGCTTGAGCGGCGGGTGCCCGGCATTGCCGCCGGCTTCGAAGGTGCGGCCATTGCCGGCGCGACTGGCCCGATGCTGTCGCAAAGGCAAGACCTAAGCCCCTCTCCTTCAGGGGAGGGGTTGGGGGTGGGGGTTGTTGTTTATTGCCGCGGCCGAGCTTTGTTTCCGGCTTACATGCCCCACCCCAACCCCTCCCCCGAAGGGGAGGGGCTAGAGCGCCGCGCGCCGCTCGGCTAGAGACGCCCCTGCACATGCATATCCTCGCGAATCCGGCCCGCTTCCTCAAGATTGCACGACCGCTGACCCCCATATTCGGGTGGAGCGGCGGGCTGCTGATCGCGGCCGCGCTTGGCTGGGGACTGCTGGTAGCGCCGCGCGACTATCTGCAGGGCGAGAGCGTGCGGATCATGTACATCCATGTCCCCGCCGCCTGGCTGGGCATGGGCGGCTGGGCCGGCATTGCCGCGGCCAGCCTGATGCAGCTCGTCTGGCGCCATCCGCTGGCCGGCGTCGCGGCGCGCGCGCTTGCGGTGCCGGGGGCGGCGTTCACCGCCATCTGCCTCGCCACCGGCTCGATCTGGGGCCGGCCGACCTGGGGCACCTGGTGGGAATGGGACGGGCGGATGACCTCCATGCTCGTCCTCCTGTTCCTCTACATCGCTTATGTCGCGCTTGCCGATGCGGAGCGGGAGAAAGGCGGGGAGGGGCGGCTTGCCGCCATATTCGGCCTGGTGGGTGCGATCAACCTGCCGATCATCCATTATTCGGTGGTCTGGTGGAACACGCTCCACCAGGGCAAGAGCATCTCGTTCGTGCGCGGCTCCTCTTCGATCGACGGGTCGATGCTGTGGCCGCTGCTGGCGTCGGCCGTGGGCTTTTCGCTATTGTTCGGCGCGGTGGTGCTGATGCGGATGCGCGCCGCGCTGGCCCGGCAGAAGGTCGAGGCGCGGCTGAGGCGGCTGGCGTCGTGAACCACTGGCCCTTCATCCTCGGCGCCTACCTCATCACCCTCCTCGGCACGGTGGGGCTGGTGGCGGCGAGCTACCTGGCGATGCGCCGGGCCGAGGCCGAGGCCAACGCGCTGGGGGACCGGCGGTGAAGCGCAAGAACCAGCGGCTGACCCTGCTCGTCCTGGCCGTGGGCGCGGTGCTCGGCGCGGTGCTGCTCGCCATGTCGGCGCTGAAGGACCAGGCCGCCTATTTTTACGCGCCCGGCGATGTCGCGCGCCAAGGCGTGCCGCTGGAGCGGGCGGTGCGGATCGGCGGGATGGTGCAGGCGGGATCGGTGCAGCGCCAGCCGGACGGGGTCACCGTGCGATTCACCGTGCACGACGACACGCCGCACACCATCCCGGTCCGTTTCACCGGCATCCTGCCCGACCTGTTCCAGGAGAAAAGCGGCGTCGTCGCCGAAGGACGCTTCCAGCCGGACGGTCTGTTCGTGGCCGACGAGATCCTCGCCAAGCATGACGAGAATTACATGCCGCCCCAGCTCGACATGAAGTCGGGCGAGCATAAGAGCGAGAGCCTGAAGTGATCGCCGAGACAGGTTTGGCGGCTTTGTGGCTGGCGGCGGCGATGTCGCTGCTTCAGCTCGTCTTCGGCATTGCCGCCTTGCGTCCCGGCGGGGGCGAGCTGCTGCGGGCGGTGCGGCCGGTGGCGGTGGCGCAGGCGGTGCTGGTCGGCTTCGCCTTCCTGCTCCTCATCCAGCTGTTCCTGCGCACCGATCTGTCGGTGGCGCTGGTCGCGGCCAACAGCCATGCGATGAAGCCCTGGCTCTACAAATTCTCCGGCACCTGGGGGAATCACGAAGGCTCGATGCTGCTGTGGGTGGCGGTTCTGGCGCTGGCCGGCGCGGCGGTGGCCCTGTTCGAGCGACGGCTGGCCGAGCGCACCCTGGTGGCGACGCTCACCGCCCAGGCGGCGATCGGGATCGGCTTCTATGCCTTTCTGCTGTTCGCCTCCAACCCGTTCCAGCGGCTCAGCCCGGCCCCGATGGAAGGGAAGGGGCTCAACCCGCTGCTCCAGGACCCGGGCCTCGCCTTCCATCCGCCGACCCTCTATTTCGGCTATGTCGGCATCTCGATCGCCTTTTCATTCGCGGTCGGCGCGCTGATCACCCGCGATGTCGGCCCCGCCTTCGCGAAGGCGATGCGGCCCTGGGTGCTGGCGGCGTGGATCTTCCTGACGCTGGGCATCACCGCCGGTTCCTATTGGGCCTATTACGAGCTTGGCTGGGGCGGCTGGTGGTTCTGGGATCCGGTGGAGAATGCCTCGCTGATGCCCTGGCTGGCGGCGACCGCCTTGCTCCATTCGGTGACGGTGCTCGCCACCCGCGACGGGCTTCGCGCCTGGACGGTGATGCTGGCGGTGGTCGCGTTTTCCATGTCGATGGTGGGGACCTTCCTGGTCCGCTCCGGTATCCTCACCTCGGTGCACAGCTTCGCCGTCGATCCGCAGCGCGGGGCCTTCATCCTGGCGCTGCTCACCCTCTACATCGGCGGGGCGCTGGTGCTGTTCGGGCTGCGCGTCGGCACGGTGAAGGAGGGTGCGACCTTCGAGCCGGTGAGCCGCGAAGGCGCTTTGGTGGCCAACAACCTGCTGCTCTCCGCGATCCTCGGCGTGGTGCTGGTCGGCACGCTCTACCCCCTGCTGATCGAGGCGGTGGCGGGGGAGAAATTGTCCGTCGGCCCGCCTTACTTCAACGCCGCCGCCGGGCCGCTGGCGCTGATCCTGGTGCTGATCATGGGCGCGGGGCCGCTGCTGCGCTGGCGCCGCGACACGGTGAAGGAGGTGACGCGGCGGCTGATCGCGCCGATCGTCATCCTGGGCATCAGCATCGCGGCGGTGCTGGCGCTGGCGCCGGGCATCGGCATCCTGCCTTTGCTCGGCCTGATGCTCGCTTTCGGGGTCGGCGCGGCGAGCGTCGCGCCGCTGTGGAAGCGCAATCTGAAGCGCACGCCACTCTTCATCTGGGGCATGGTGATCTCCCACCTCGGAATCGCCGTCAGCCTTGCCGGCATGGCGTCGGAAGCGGCGTTCACCAAGGAAGTGCTGATCGCCGCGCGGCCGGGGGAAACGGTGCGGGTGGGACCGTATCAGGTGCGGTT
Organism: Allosphingosinicella sp.; assembly: GCA_035644835.1. Classification (GTDB taxonomy): domain Bacteria; phylum Pseudomonadota; class Alphaproteobacteria; order Sphingomonadales; family Sphingomonadaceae; genus Allosphingosinicella. Next base: position 43,731 of record DASQNR010000006.1, read on the forward strand.
CGATGGGGTAGAGCCGGTCCCCGGGCCGAACTGGACGGCGATCGAAGCCAAGCTCACTGCCAGCCGCGGCGAGCGTGCCTTCGTGCTGCGCCCGCAGGCCCGGATGTTCATCTCCCCGCAGACCGAGACCAGCGAAGCCGCCATCGCCACCCGGCTCGACGGCCAGCTTTATACCGTGGTCGGCAAGGAGGATGAAGGCGGCCGCTGGCAGCTTCGGCTGTGGTGGAAGCCGTTCGTCACCCTGATCTGGCTGGGCGGAGGGCTGGTCGCGCTCGGCGGGCTGCTGGCGCTGATCGGCCGCGTCCGGCGCGGCGGGCGCACCGCGCGCAACCAGGAGGCATATTCGTGAACCGGCTGATCCTGTGGCTCCCGCTCGCCGTCTTCGCCGCATTCCTGGCCGTGGTCGCTTTCCGGCTGGGCGGGGAGCAGGACAGCAGCATCCGCTCGCGCATGGTCGGCAAGCCGATGCCCGAGTTCGCGCTCGAGGCGGCGCTGCCGGGGCGGGCGCCGCTCTCCAGCGCCGACCTGAAGAGCGGGCGACCGCGGATGGTGAATGTGTTCGGCAGCTGGTGCATTCCCTGCCAGGTCGAGTCGCCGCAGCTTTTGGCGTTGAAGGCGCGGGGCGTGCCGATCGACGCCATCGCCATCCGCGACACGCCGGAGGATGTGGCGCGGTTCCTGGTCCGCCATGGCGACCCGTTCGAGCGGATCGGCGACGATCCGAGGAGCCAGGTGCAGTTCGCTTTAGGATCGGCGGGCGTCCCGGAGACGTTCGTGGTGGACGGCCAGGGGATCATCCGCCACCAGCATATCGGCGAGGTCCGGCCTGAGCATGTGCCGGAGTTGCTGGCGGCGTGGCAGGCGGCGAAGTGAGCGCTCGTACCCGTCATTCCCGCGAAAGCGGGAAACCCGCTTCTGTTCTTTCTTCGTGTGCTTCCCTCGCTCGCAAGAAGAAGAAGCGGGACCCCCGCGTACGCGTGGGTGACGGTTTGCTTTTGATACTCGCTGCGATGGCTTCCGCCCCGGCCCACGCCCAGCCCACCACGCCGGATGCGCCCTACGCCTACAAGCAGCTGGGCGATCCGCGGCAGGAGGCTGAGGCGCGGGCGTTGATGGAGACGCTTCGCTGCCTGGTCTGCCAGGGCCAGTCGATCGCCGACAGCGACGCGACCATGGCGGGCGACATGCGCTCGCTGGTACGCGAGCGGATCGAGGCGGGCGAGAAGCCGGAGGCGATCCGCACCTGGCTGGTCGAGCGCTACGGCCATTGGGTGAGCTACAAGCCGGGGATGGCGCCGGTGACCTGGCCGCTGTGGGCGGCGCCCTTGCTGCTGGTCGGAGCCGGCCTGTGGCTGGCGCGCGGGCGCTTCAAGCGGCGGCGGGAGAAAGGCTGATGGGCTGGATCATCCTGCTGGTGCTGGCGCTTCTTGTGGTCGCGGGCTTGTGGCGTTTCGCGCGGCTTGATGCCGGGCCACTGCAATTCCTGCTTGCTGCCCTGCTTCTCGCCGGCGCCGGCTATGCCTGGCACGGGCGGCCGAGCCTCGACGGCAGCCCACGCGCTTCGGCGGCCCAAGCGCGCGTCCCGGCCAATGCGTTCGCCGAGGTGCGGGGCGGCCTGTTCGGCAAGTTCGATTCCGCCGACCGCTGGCTGACCATCGCCGAGGGCTATCAGCGGCGCGGCGACACGCGCGGCGGCGCGGCGATCATCCGTTCAGGCCTTCGCGCCCATCCCAACAACGCCGCTTTATGGACCGGCTACGGCAATGCGCTGGTGCTGCACGGCGGCGGCACGATCGCGCCCGCCGCCGATCTCGCCTTCCGCCGCGCCGAAAGGCTCGCCCCGAAACACCCGGCGCCGCGCCTGATCTACGGCCTGGCATTGGCCGCGGGCGGCCGCTTCACCGAAGCCGAACGCGCGTGGAAGGAGGCGCTGGCTTTGTCTGCGCCCGGGGCGCGCTATCGCCCCGGCCTTGAACAGCAGCTCGCCGCCATCGCCGAGGCGAGGGCGGCGGGGCGCATCCCCTGACTTGGCCCACGCCGCGCCGGGTCAATGGTCGACGCCGCGCCCCGTGTCGTGCTGCAGTTCGTCGATCTTCTTCGAGGCTTCGGCCTTGGTGAGCTCAGGGTCGAACTCCTCGCCCGCTTCCTGTGCCAGGGTCTTGAGATAGGAGGCCTGGGGGCCGGTCATCGACTCGTCCCCCGTCACCCAATCGTCCGGATCCTTTTGGGCATTCTGCGGCGCGTCCGCGCCCCCATTCTGCTTGTCGGCCATGATGCTGGTCCTTGCTGATGATATCCGCCCCACCAACGAGGTTGTTCCGACTTTGTTCCTGCCCTCAGAATGCTTCGAAGGGCAGCCCGAGCGCTTCGGCTACGGCCTCGTGGCGGATCTTGCCGGCCGAGACGTTGAGGCCGTTGGCGAGGTGCGGGTCGGCCGCCATGGCGGCTTCCGCACCAAGGTTGGCGAGCTTGAGCACGAACGGCAAAGTCGCGTTGTTGAGCGCAAAGGCCGAGGTGCGGGCCACCGCGCCGGGCATGTTCGCCACGCAATAATGGATGACGCCGTCGATCTCGTAGACCGGATCCTCATGCGTGGTCGCCTTCGAGGTCTCGAAGCAGCCGCCCTGGTCGATCGAGATATCGACCAGCACCGAGCCGCGCTTCATGGTCTTGAGCATGTCGCGGGTGACGAGCTTTGGCGCCGCCGCGCCGGGGACCAGCACCGCGCCGATCACCACCTCCGCCTGGGTCACCGCCTTGGCGATCGCCGCCCTCGAGGCATAAGCGGTCTTGATCTGGCTGCCGAAGAACATGTCGAGTTCGGCCAAACGCGCGTTGGAAATGTCGTAGATGGTGACATCGGCGCGCATGCCGACCGCCATCTGCGCGGCGTTGACGCCCGACACGCCGCCGCCGAGGATCGCGACCTTGGCCGGCGCCACGCCCGGCACGCCGCCGAGCAGCACGCCGCGGCCGCCTTGCTCCTTTTCGAGATAATGGGCGCCGACCTGGATCGACATGCGGCCGGCGACTTCGCTCATCGGCTTCAAGAGCGGCAGCGAGCGGTCGTTGGCGGTCACCGTCTCATAGGCGATGCAGGTGGCGCCGGACTTCATCAGCCCGTGCGCCTGATCGGGATCGGGCGCGAGGTGGAGATAGGTGAAAAGGAGGTGGCGCGACTCGAGCAGGGCGATTTCCTGCGGCTGCGGCTCCTTGACCTTCACGATCATGTCGGCGGCGGCGAAGGTCGCGGCGGCATCGGGGGCGATGCTGGCGCCGGCGTCGATATAGGCCTGATCGTCGAAGTCGATGCCGAGGCCGGCGCGAGTCTCGACGATCACCTCGTGGCCGGCGGCGACCAGTTCGGCGACCGAGCCGGGGGTGAGCCCGACGCGATATTCGTGATTCTTGATTTCCTTGGGGACGCCGACGCGCATTTCCGACTCCATCTCTTGTCTGTTTGCCGGGCCTATAGCCGCGCCATCGGGCTTTGTCGCCGTTGCGGAAGAGGAAGCGCCCGTGCTAGGGGCGGCGCGCCTGGCGGAACCAGTGCGAGAGCGAAGGATATCGAGGCGCACCCGCGCCTTGCCCAAGATGACCGACAACGCCGCCGCCCCACCTGATCCCGCGGATCCGACTGCCGGGCACCACCAGCCTGCTGGCTTGCACCGCCTGGCGCTGGGCGCAATCGGCGTGGTGTTCGGCGACATCGGCACAAGCCCGCTCTACGCATTCCGGGAGACATTCGCCGGCCACCACCCTCTGGAGGTGGACCGCATCCATGTGCTTGGTGTGCTCAGCCTCATCTTCTGGTCGATGATGCTGGTGGTGACGATCAAGTACGTCACCATTCTCACCCGCGCCGACAACAAGGGGGAAGGCGGCAGCCTCGCCCTCCTAGCGCTGATCAGCCGCAGCGGCGGCACTAGCGGCGGCGGCACCGGCGCGGCGCGGGGCAAGGAGCGCAAGCGCTGGACCAGCGGTATCATCCTGCTCGGCGTCTTCGCCTGCGCGCTGTTCTACGGCGATTCGATGATAACGCCGGCCATCTCGGTGCTGTCCGCGGTGGAGGGACTCACCGTCGTGGAATCAGGCCTTGCGCCGCTGGTGGTGCCAATCGCGATCTCCATCCTCGTCTGCCTGTTCCTCATCCAGCGGGTCGGCACCGCCCGGATGGGGGCCTTGTTCGGCCCCGTCGTCTCGGTTTATTTCATCACCCTTGCGGTGCTCGGCATCATCTCGATCAGCCGCGATCCCACCATCTTCGCCGCGCTCAATCCCTGGTATGCGGTTCAGTTCTTCCTGATAGACGGCTGGAAGGCATTCCTCGCTTTGGGTTCGGTGGTGCTCGCCGTTACCGGTGCCGAGGCGCTGTACGCGGATATGGGCCATTTCGGCCGGAAGCCGATACGGGTGGGCTGGATTTATTTCGTGCTGCCCGCCTTAATGCTCAACTATCTTGGCCAGGGCGTGCTGCTGATCGGTGATCCCGCCGCGATCTCAAGCCCCTTTTATCTACTCGCCCCTGAGTGGTTTCGCCTGCCTCTCGTATTCATCGCCACCTTGGCAACGATCATTGCCAGCCAGGCGGTGATCTCCGGCGCCTTTTCGGTGACCCAGCAGGCGATCCAACTCGGCTTCATCCCGCGCCTCCGGATTCTTCACACCAGCGCCTCGGCGGCCGGCCAGATCTACATCCCGGTGATCAACTGGGCGCTGATGGTGATGGTGATCCTGCTTGTCCTTTTCTTCCAGAATTCCAGCAACCTCGCCGCTGCGTACGGTATCGCCGTGACCGGCGCGATGTTCATCGATACCTGTCTGCTCGCCGTCGTCCTGCTCACCTTGTGGAAGTGGAGGCCATGGGTGGCGGTGCCGCTGCTCGGAGTCTTCTTCATCGTCGATACCGCCTATTTCGCCGCCAACCTGACCAAGGTGCCCGACGGCGGCTGGTTTCCGCTGCTGATCGGCGTCGTTGCGTTCACCATGCTCACCACTTGGGCGCGCGGACGCCAGTTGATGCTGGCGCGGATGCGCGAGGCCGCGATGCCCGTGGAAATTTTCGTGAAGTCCGCCGCCAACAGCGCCACCCGCGTCTCCGGCACCGCTGTGTTCATGACCACTGCGCCGGACGGCGTGCCCCACGCGCTGCTCCACAATCTGAAGCACAACAAGGTGCTGCACGAGCGGGTGATGCTGCTCACCGTCAAAATCGAGGACGTGCCGTATGTCGAGGAGGGGCGGGCATTCGACCTTACGGACCTCGGCAGCGGCTTCTACCGGCTGATCCTGCGCTTCGGTTTCATGCAGGAGTCAGATGTGCCTGCTGCACTGCTAAGGGTCGAGCAATGCGGCGCGGCCTTTAAGATGATGGACACCAGTTTCTTCCTTGCCCGTCAGACCCTGCTCACTTCCAAGAAGCCCGGCATGGCAGTCTGGCGCGAGCGATTGTTCGCCTGGATGCTGCGCAACGCGGAAAGCGCGATGGAATTCTTCAAGCTCCCGCCCAACCGGGTGGTGGAGCTCGGCAGCCAGGTGGAGATCTGAACATTTCCGCCGCGCCGATCATCGTCACCGCCCTGTTCGGCGACGGCGACAATGGCTGGCTGCAGGAGATGCGCCGCGCCCATTTCCCGCCCGAGCGCAACCAGGTGCCCGCCCACCTCACCTTGTTCCACCACCTGCCGCCCGACCTCGCGCGCGAGCTTGACCGCCGGCTCGCAGTGCTGGCCGCCGAGCCCGCGCCGAGAGCCGCGATAGCGTCGGTGATGGATCTGGGCGCCGGCACTGCCCTGCGTATCGAAAGCCGGGAGCTGGAGGAGATGCGCGGGGAGCTCGCCCAAGCCTTTCACGGCCTGCTCACCCCCCAGGACCAAGCGCCGTGGCGGCCGCACATCACCATCCAGAACAAGGTTGAGCCGCGCGAGGCCAAGCGCCTGCAGCAGCAGCTACGCGCCACCTTCGAGCCGCGCCCGCTCGCCATCCGGGGTCTCGCCAGCTGGCGCTACCTGGGCGGCCCGTGGGAGACGATCAAGCGCTACAGCTTTCGCGGCGGCGAGGCGGTCAGTCGAGCTGGCCGACCCCGTCGCAGCTGAAGTCGAAGGCGGCGAGCCCTGCTTCGAGATGCGAGGCGAGCAGCGGCATGTCGAGCAACTCGTCGATCCGGCTTTCGGGATCGATGTCGTTGGCTTCCGCGCAGGCATCCTCCCATTCGCTGACATCATAAGTGCCGCGGCCCACCCAGGACAGGGCCAGCGTTTCGGCGAGCTGGTCGTCGGCGAGGTCGTCCAGCGTGGCGCGCAACTCCTCCTCGACGTCGTTGAGCTCGTCCTCCAGCGCCGAAAGGCCGCCGCCGCCCTCGCCCTCGTCGTCATAATCGTCGACATTGTCGGCATCTTCGTCCGGGTCCTGAGCAGGCACCTGGGCTTCATTCTCGCGCGCGCGGATGATGATCCGGCACAGCGTCTCGAGAGGGGTCAGCAATTCCATGTCCAGCACTCCAATCGTCCCGGCAAACGACACTAAGGCCGGGCGGTTCCCATCCGGCACGGCGAGAGGAGGGGCGGGGGCGGCAGGCGCATGCAGGCCGGTTGACCGCTCCCGCGCCCCTGCCTATAGCCCGCCACGCCCGCCGCCCGACCGGCGGCGCGGGCCCTTGGGGCGGAGTAGCTCAGCTGGTTAGAGCAGCGGAATCATAATCCGCGTGTCGGGGGTTCAAGTCCCTCCTCCGCTACCACTCGAACAGTCCCGGACATCGCCCGTCCGGCACACGCCTCATCAAAAAGGCTCGTGGTTTTCGAGACTGAGATCGGCCCTGCGCCGATCGACGCTGACAGCCTCGTCGCCGGCTGCTACGGTTGGCGCATGAAAGTGACTGTTTTCCTGATCCTCGGCAGCGCCAGCCTCCTGCTCGGGGGCTGCGCGGCAAGCCTCGCCGCCGGCGCCGTCGGTGCCGTGGTTCGCGCGGCGGACCGGCCGGATGCACCTCCGACCCAGGATCCGGGCCCCGCCGCGCGCGCGGCCTGCAGCGCGCAAGCCGAACGGCACGGCACCGTGCGTATCATCGATACCGAATATCGCAGCGCGTCCCGGCTCATCGTCTGGGGCACCGTCGAGCAGGCGTCGAAGCGTCAATCGTTCGAGTGCCGCTACGAGGGCAAGGTGGTCGGGTTCAAGCTGCGCGCGATCTAGTCGCGGCAGATCGGTTCGGACCTTCCGTCGTGGCGGCTGGGCAGAAGGTGAGGGGGAGGGGGGCTCCACATGGATGCGGGTCGCCGCGAGGAGCTGAAGCGCAGGCAGGCCCTTATGCAGCTTCGAAACCGGCGCCACGAGGTGTCGCGAGACTTTCGTGCCATCGCGCCGCACCTGTGCGCTCGCGGTATCCGCTTCGCCAAGCTCATGCCGATCGCGTGCAAGCGTGCGCTCGGCGACCTTGCGAGCGGTCCCGGCCAGGATGAGCAGCTCGATATTGCCTCGCTGCCGAACGGCAGAACCGGCGGGTGGGAGACCGACGAGGAACGCGCGTCCCTGCTTCGGGCCGCGCTTGACGCCTGCTGTGCGCCGGACACGGCGGTTGCGGTCGTGATCAGCCCCTTTTGTGCCGGGATACGCATGCGCGCCGCCGACGCAGCGGAGCATGAGGCGATTCTCTGGGCGCATTGCTGGCGGCTGCTCTGGATCGTGGCGGCGCAGGGCGATCGCTGGTTGATCCAGGTAGGCGGCTCGTCCGGTGTGTTCGAGCCGTCCGTGTCCTACGCGCTTGACATGGGAGGAAGCGATCGGATCGCTGACGAGACCGCGCTGGGGTAGGACCCGTGGAGCGGATTCACCTCGGCCCGGCTCCCGCTTGCAACATATCGCTCGGCATCGCAGGACGCGGGCATGAGCATGAGCGAGGATGAGGTCGCCGCAATTCACGAGGCGGCACATGCGGTCTTCGCGGCCTTCAGCCCATGCACCCGGATCCACGGCCCGGTCTCGCTCGAGCCCGGGGGAGGAGGCGACATCGCGATGGCGACCGATGTCGCCGCCATCGCCCGCGCCGTCGAAGCCGACCCGTTTTTCGACCGCAACCTGCCGCGGCTGCACCTCATCCGCGCCTTGCTTGCCGGGCCGCTGGCGGAGCGGATCCTCGTCGACCGCGGCCGGGCACGGCTCAGCAAGGCTGCCCTCGCGGAGGCCGGTGAAGGCGATTACGAGATGATCCACAAGCAGCTCGACCAGCTGGATCCGGCGAGGCGCGACCTCCTGCCCCGCCTCGAGGCCGATGTGCGCGAGGCGCTGGAGCGGCCGGCGGTTTGGGCCACTGTTGAGCGCTTTGCCGCCATCCTGCTTCAGCGCGGCTCGATCGAGGCGCAGGAGGCGGGAGCGATGTTGAGGGCGATCGCCGCCGAAAGCGGCCTGTCGGTTTCCCGCGGCAAGGTCAAATGGGGGCACGTGCTCTCAGGGCTTCTTGTCGCCGCCGCCGCCACGGTCGCAGCGATGTGGGCGGGATTGACCTCGTCCATTACGGGAAGCCTGGCAGCCGGTGTCGCGCTCGCAGGCCTGGTATCGGGGTATCGTTGGAGCCGCCCTCGTGCACAGGTCGCCCCGCTGACCTCGCGGCTACGGAGCGACGGCTAGCATCATGCTCCACCCGTTCACATGAAAATCGCCGCCAGCCAGACGGTGCTGCCGTTCATCACCAGGTGCGCGATCGCGATCGACCAATAGCCCTTCGACGGGGACCCGCGGAGTCTCCACCGGGCAAGGATCAGCGCCTGCAGCGCGAAGGCCGGAAAGACGGTGACGGAGACCAGGGAGGCGCCGTGGAGCGCGGCCATCACCGACCCGCTGATCAGGCTGGTCGCGGCCAGGCCGCGCCGCAGCCGGCCCTGGAGCAGCCAGACGCTCAACCAGACCAGCAGAGACTCCAGGATCGGCGCCACGACCAGCGCGGCGGCCACGACCTTCCAGCTCAACGCGGGGAGGCGGCCGCTGAAGCCTTCGAACGGATCGACTCCGGCCCAGGCCGCCACCAAGACGATGGGCAGGCCCACCACGACGCTGGCAACCTTGCCGACGATTCCGGCAAGGATGCCGGTCACGAACCAGCCGGGCGAATCGCCTGACACCATGGCGACCAATCGTGACGCCAGATGCTGATGGCGCACAGCCTGCGCCGGCCTATTTTGCCCGAACATGCTGCTCCTTGGCACGTGCGCCCGGCGCTTTCCACCCGTTGTCGCCCTGAGCAAGGTGGCGACCTGCACGCTGCTCGCGATGGTCCTGGCGCCGGCATCTGCCGGGGCCTCCAGCAAGGGGCCGCTGGCCTCCGGCGTCCGCGACTACGTCGTCAACGGGTTCGCCCCTGACACCGGGAGGCGGGGCAGGAGCGGGCACGCCGGACGTGTTCCTGAACGGCGGCCCCGGGGAAGGAAGCCAGACCTTTGCATGTTCGGCGGGACCTGCGCTCGGGCGTTCCGACCGGACGATCGATCTCGATCAGCCCTGATCCGGGGGCTGTGAGCGCATGTTCCAGGCATGGCCGCAACTCTCATTTCGAAAGGGACAGACGCGGATCGCGCGTGTAATAAACTTCATCTACATTCCGTACATATTAGTCCATAATGGACAATGGGCCAGTAAGGAATTTTGAAAAGCGATGAGTTTCGGGGCGCGACTCGCCGAAGAACGAAAGCGGCTGGGGCTTAAGCAGGCGGAATTCGCGTCTCTGGTAGGCACGGATGTTCCCAAGCAGAGCCTGTACGAGAACGATCGGCGGGAGCTGAGGGCGGATTATCTCGCCCGCCTGGCCGACGCCAAGGTCGATGTCATCTATGTGCTGACAGGGCAGCGGGTCGAGGGCGGCTGGCTCGGCGATGGCGGCACCGAGCTGCTGTCGGCTTATGTCTGCCTGCCGCCCGAACTCCAGCAGGCGCTGGTCGAATTCGCCAACCGGATGCGCGCGCAGTTCGATGGAAGTGGACCGCGCACCCTGCACGGCGGCCGCCTTTCGTACCGCGCTACGGACACGGACTAGCCGCGGCGCATCGTCCGGCCCTCGTCGCGCGTTGGCGGGCGATGGACCTGAAAAGCACAAGCCTGCGCATCGGCACGGCCGGCTGGAGCATCGCCCGCGACTGCGCTTCCTCCTTTCCGGACGAGGGGAACGGCCTTGCCCGCTATTCCACCCAATTCCGGTGTGCCGAGATAAACTCCTCCTTTCATCGCTCCCACCGCGCCTCGACCTGGTTGCGCTGGGCAGCCGAGGTGCCGGAGGATTTCCGATTCTCGGCCAAGCTTTCCAAGGAGATCACCCACAAGCGCAAGCTTGCGCAATGTGAGGACCTGATCGGGCCCGCGGTGGAGGAAATGCGGCTGCTGGGCACCAGGCTGGCGGTGGTCTTGGTGCAGCTGCCGCCAAGCCTCGCCTTCGACCTGCCGCTCGCCCAAGGCTTCTTTGCCTTGCTGCGCAGCTCGTGGAGCGGCGGCCTGGCCTGTGAGCCGCGCCACCCAAGCTGGTTCGAAGAGGAGCCCGACGCCCTGCTGCGCGACCTGGGGATCGCCCGAGTCGCGGCCGATCCGGCGCGCTGCGCTGCGGCGGCCGTGCCGGGCGGGTGGCGCGACCTTGCCTATTGGCGTCTGCACGGCTCGCCGGTGACCTACCGATCGAGCTACGATGACGGGCGCCTTGAAGCTTATGCCGCGGCCATGCTCCAGGCGCGGGAGGAGGGGCGGGATGTCTGGTGCATCTTCGACAACACCGCGTCGAGCGCCGCCACCGGTGATGCGCTGAAGCTCAAGGCTCTGACGGATCCCGCTCCGCCTTTGCCGGCGCCGCCTTTGCCCGCCACGCATAGTCGCCCTTGATCCGCGGCATCGGCACGCCGCCCAAAGCGGTGGCGGCAATCGCGGTCGCGCCGTTCACCGCTTCATTGTCGTCGAAGGCGGGGGACGGCTGGACCCAGCCGGTATCGATCTCCTCGAGCAGGGCGATGGCGTCGGCGGCATCCGCGCTGCGCACGGCGATGGGAATGCCGCCAAGCGCCACCATCAGGTCCGGCATCACCGATATGGCGCCGCGGCTCCCGGACATGGTGTCGAAGCCGTAGGCGGCGAGCGTCGCCGTCAGCACCGCCGCTTCAGGCTGGCTGTAGACATGGGCGATGACGGTGAGGCCGTCGCCGGCGGGGTCGCCCGGCTCAGCCATGGTCCCTGGCCGCCGGAATGACGCCGCGGCGAATCTGGTCGAGCTCGATCGACTCGAACAAAGCCTTGAAATTGCCTTCGCCGAAGCCCTGATTGCCCTTGCGCTGGATGATCTCGAAGAAGATCGGGCCAACCATGTTTTCGGTGAAGATCTGGAGCAGCAGGCCTTCGCCGGTTTCGGGCGAGCCGTCGATGAGGATACGGCGCTTGCGCATCTCGTCGACGCTGTGGTCGTGGCCTGGAAGGCGCTCGTCGATCAGGTCGTAATAGGTTTCGGGACTGTCCTGGAAGCGCACGCCGTTGTCGCGCATCGCGTCGACAGTTGCGAAGATGTCGTCGGTAGCCAGCGCAATGTGCTGGATTCCCTCGCCTTTATACGCGCGAAGGAATTCCTCGATCTGGCTGTGCTCGTCCTGGCTCTCGTTCAAGGGGATACGGATCTTGTCGTCGGGCGCGGTCATGGCCCGGGAGACGAGCGCGGTCTGCTGCCCTTCGATGTCGAAATAGCGGATCTGCCGGAAGTTGAAGATGCGCTCGTAGAATTGCGCCCAATGGTTCATGCGGCCGCGGTTCACATTGTGGGTGAGGTGATCGAGCGTGTGGAGGCCGACGCTGCTGCTGTCGCGCGAGGCGCCTGCCACCGGCCTGAAATCCGTATCGTAAATCTGCTCGGCGCCGTAGCGGTCGACCAGGTACAGATAGGAGCCGCCAATCCCCTCGATCGCGGGAATCTCCAGCTCCCCCGGGCCGCGCTGAGTCTCCACCGCCACCGCGCCGCGCTCCACCGCCATGTCGAACGCCTTGCGCGCGTCCTTGACCCGGAATGCCATGCCGTTGGCGGAAGGCCCGTGGGCCTGGCGGAACTCGGCGGCCTGGCCCGAAGGCTCCATGTTGAGGATGAAATTGATGTCGCCCTGCCCATAATGCCGCACATTCTTGGAGCGATGGTCGCCGAGATGGCTGAAACCCAAAGCGGTGAACAGGCTGGCCAGAGCCTCGGGATCGGGTCCGGTGAATTCAACGAATTCAAAGCCGTCGAGGCCGAGCGGATTGTCGTGGATCTGGGCGGGAGCGTTCATGGACAGCGCCTCTTGGTGCAGGGTGCGAGCGTTATGGCCGCGCCTTATCAGCCGCCCGCCGCACCGGCAAATGGAGGTTGCGGAAGGGGCAGGGGAGTGCCTATCTCCGGTGAATATCCCAGCCCCTTTCTTACGGAATTCGAACGCCATGGCCGCCACCCATTCCACGCGCTTGCTCATTCTCGGCTCCGGACCGGCGGGGCTGTCGGCGGCGATCTACGGTGCTCGGGCCGGCATGGCGCCGATCGTGGTGCAGGGCATCCAGCCGGGCGGCCAGCTCACCACCACCACCGACGTCGAGAACTATCCCGGCTTCAAGGACGTCATCCAGGGGCCCTGGCTGATGGAGCAGATGCAGGCCCAGGCCGAGCATGTCGGCGCCAAGATGATGTGGGACCATATCGTCGAGGTCGATCTCTCCCGGCGGCCGTTCCGGCTGATCGGCGACGGCGGCACCATCTACACCGGCGATGTGCTGGTGATCGCGACCGGGGCGCAGGCCAAGTGGCTCAACCTGCCGTCGGAGGAGCATCTGAAGGGCAAGGGCGTGTCCGCCTGCGCGACCTGCGACGGCTTTTTCTACCGCGGCAAGAAGGTGGCGGTGATCGGCGGCGGCAACACCGCGGTCGAGGAAGCGCTCTACATGACCAACCATAGCAGCGACGTGACCCTGATCCACCGCCGCGACTCGCTGCGCGCCGAGAAGATCCTGCAGGACCGCCTGTTCGCCCATCCCAACATCAAGATCCTCTGGAACAAGGCGGTCGACCGCTTCGTCGCCGGCGGCGAGCCCGAAGGCCTGACCGCGATCGACCTGCGCGACACCAGGACGGGCGAGGCGAGCCGCATCGAGGTGGACGGCGGCTTCGTCGCCATCGGCCATTCGCCGGCCACCGAATTGTTCAAAGGCAAGCTCGCGCTCGACACGGATGGTTATCTGGAGGTCGAGACCGGCAGTACCCGCACAAGCGTGGAAGGCGTATTCGCCTGCGGCGATGTCATGGACAAGACCTACCGCCAGGCGGTCACCGCCGCCGGCACCGGCTGCATGGCGGCGCTGGATGCCGAACGCTTCCTCGCCGAGGCGGAGTTCGAGGCACTGGCCGCCGAATAGACTCTAAGAGAATCGTCATGCCGGACTTGATCCGGCATCCACCTTCCTTCTTCCGAGGCTGAAAGAAGAAGGTGGACCCCGGATCAAGTCCGGGGTGACGGGTCGCACTTAGCGCTCGCCCCTTGCGCGCACACGCTCCACCCATTGCTTCGCCCGCCGCAGCGCACGCTCGAGCAGGAATTGCGGGCGGCGCTCCTGCGCCCGGAACCAGTAAATAGACGGCCCAAGCGTGCCGAGGCTGGTCTTGTAGCGGTGGTCCCCGGCAAGGAAATCAAACACATCGCCGCCTGTCTTGAGACGGTGCTGGATGTAGAGGCAGAAGCTGACCAGCCCCGGCTTGACCTTGTTGTCCGCTTCATACGCAAAGCCGGACAGGTAGCTGCCGATCCACCCGCCCCGCACCAGGCAGTATATGTAGCCGATCGCCTGGCCGCCGCAGGAGACACGAACGATTTCGACCCCGCCCTTGGCGAAGCTCCGTGCGATCACCCGGCGGTGAAAGGCGACAAGGAAGGGAAAGCGCCAGGCGCCTCCGTCATCGCCCTTCCCCCGCCACGCAGCTTCGTGCAGCGCCCCCATCGCGTCGAAGAACTCGAGCGCCTCCTCCACCGACCGCGCCGGCTCCAGCGCCAGCGGCCCGCGCGCCTCGTAGATGCGCACCGCCCGCCGGATCTGCTGGCGCGTATTGGCGCTCAGCGTGGCAAGATAGTCGTCGCCGCTTACCCGCAGCGCCGCGAGGTCGACGAAGGCGGTGCTTTTGAGCGCGTGAACATGGGTGCGCTGCCCCGCTGTTCGAACCGCCTGGTAGCGATCCTCGGCAAAACCGCCGAAGCCGACCTCGTCGAACCGCCCGATCTCTTTCTGCCGGGAGCGCAGAAAGGCCAATGCCTGCGCCTCCAGCGGGGCGAACCTCCGGTCGGTCAATAAACCGTTATATTCTATGAAGATGACATCTTGGTCTTCACATCCCGTGGCATGAAGATGCAGGGTCCGGCTGCGCACGACGCCGTGCCTCCTGTCGACGCTGCGCCGCAGCAGGCCGAGGCAGACCAGCTCGCCGCCGGCGCGGCCCGCCAGCACCACATCCGGCAGCCCGGCCTCGTCGATCCACGCGCCGATCCAGTCCCAGCTCAGGAAGAAAGTGATGTCGGTGCGCGCTTCCAGCCCGCGCCATTGCGCCTCGAGCGCCGCTCGCTCGGGCCGTTCCAGCGTGAAAGTGACCGCCTGCTCGTGCGGCCGCGCCGTCACCGCAGCGCCTTTGCCCGCACGAAAGTGGAAAGCGCGCCATATGTCTCCATCATGTCGGCATCGACCTCATGGTCCTCGATCAGGATGCCGAGCCGCTCTTCGAGCGCGGTCAGAAGGCCGGCGACGGCGAGCGAGTCGAATTCCGGCAGCGCGCCGAACAAGGGCGTGGCTGCCTCGAAGCGCGCCACCCGCGCCGGCTCGAGGCCGAGTATCTCGGCCAGTACCGCTCGCAGCGTCTCGTCCACTTCCTCCGCATCCCCCTGCGCGACAGCCATGATCCTCCCCCTTGAGTGCCGGCTTCGCGGCCTAACCGCTGGAAGCGCACCGGGCAAGCCGCGCTTCCCCTCGCTGCCGCATTGCGGCAAAAGCGCGCTCCAGATGGCCGACCTGCCCGATCCCACGCCCCGTCCGCTCGACCGGCTGCCCCTGATGGGGACTCCGGAGCGGCCGGCCTTGCTGACTCGCGAGGGGCTGCTCGATTATGCCGGCCTCGAAGCTGCGGTCGGAAGCCTCGCCGCGGCGCTGAAGAACAGGGGCCTGGCCAAGGGCGATCGGGTGGCAAGCTGGCTTCCAAAGACCCGGATGACCGGGGTCCTTCCGCTGGCCTGCGCCCGCGCTGGCCTTGTCCATGTCCCGATCAACCCGCTCCTCAAGCGCGCCCAGGTGGCGCACATCCTCGCCGACAGCGGCGCCGCCTTGCTGGTCAGCGGCGAGGCCCGCATCGCTACCCTCGCGCCGGGCGAGCTCGCCGGCGCGGTGGTGGCGGAGGAGGAAGGCGCGGCGATGCTGGACGCTGCCGATCGCCTGCCGCCTTCGGACGCGGATCCGGACCACCTCGCCGCCTTGCTCTACACGTCGGGCTCCACCGGCCGCCCCAAGGGGGTGATGCTCAGCCACGCCAATCTGTGGCTGGGCGCCGTCAGCGTTGCCCATTATCTCCGCCTGACGCCGCGCGACCGCGTCCTCGGCGTGCTTCCGCTCGCCTTCGATTACGGGCAGAGCCAGCTCCTTTCCACCTGGGCGGCGGGCGCCTGCGCGGTACCGATCGAGTATCTCGCCGCCCGCGATGTCATCCGCGCCGTCGAAGCGCATGCCATCACCACTTTGGCCGGCGTCCCGCCGCTCTGGGTACAGCTTGTTGAAGCGCCGTGGCCGCCGCGTGCCGCTTTGGCGCTGCGCCGCCTCACCAACAGCGGCGGCCGCCTTCCGGTGTCGGTGATCCGCCGCATGCGCGAACTCTTCCCCGCCGCCGAAATCCATTCGATGTACGGCCTCACCGAGGCGTTCCGCTCCACCTCGCTCGATCCCGCCTTGCTCGACACTCATCCGGACTCGGTCGGCAGCGCCATCCCCTTCGCTGAAGTCATGGCGTCGGACCCGGCGGGGCGCATCGCCGGCGAAGGCGAGGAAGGCGAACTGGTCCATGCCGGGCCGCTGGTTGCCAAGGGCTATTGGAACGACCCGGCGCGTACCGCCGAGCGGTTCCGCCCGGCGCCGGCGGGATCGCGCTACGGCGGCACGGCGGTCTGGTCCGGGGACCGGGTGCGCGTCGGCGAACACGGCCTCTTCTATTTCGTCGGCCGCGCCGATGCGATGATCAAGACCAGCGGCAACCGGGTCAGCCCGACCGAGATCGAGGAAGCGGCGCTGGACAGCGGCGCCGCCGCCGAAGCCGTGGCGCTGGGCTATCCCGATGCCCGGCTTGGCGAGGCGATCGCCCTTGTCCTGCGCGGCGCACGCGAAAGCGAGGAGGCGCTGCGCGCGCATCTCAGGCGCGAGCTTCCCAATTTCATGCAGCCGTCGGCCATCCTCTGGCGCGACACGCTGCCGCGCTCGCCCAACGGCAAGATCGACCGCGACGCCTTGAAGCGGGAGCTGACATCATGAGCAAGCCGATGGGGAGCGTGCCGCCAGGCTATGCGGCCGACCAGGCCGGCACCCTGCGCATCGGCGGCCACGGCGCCGAGGCGCTGGCAGCCAGAGCGGGCGGCACGCCGCTGTTCGTCTACGATGCCGCCATGGTGCGTGAGCGCATCGCCCGCTTTCGCAGGGCCTTTTCAGGCGTCAACCTGCATTATGCAGTCAAAGCAAACCCTTACCCACCTTTGTTGAAACATATTTCAAGCCAGGTCGACGGCTTCGACGTGGCGTCGGCCGGTGAGATGCGCCAAGCGCTGGCGGCCGGCGTCCCGGCTGCCGACATCTCCTTCGCCGGCCCCGGCAAGACCGACGACGAGCTTGCCGCCGCGATTCATGCCGGCATCACCTTGAACCTCGAATCCGAAGGCGAGGCGGAGCGGGCGCTGTCGATCGCGCGCGCCCGCGGCATGCGTGCCCGCCTTGCCGTCCGCGTGAACCCGGATTTCGAGATCCGCGGCTCCGGCATGCGCATGGGCGGCGGCGCAAGGCCGTTCGGCGTGGACGCCGAGCGCGTGCCGGCCCTCGTGCGCCGGCTGCTCGAAAGCGAAGCCGACTGGCGCGGTTTCCACATCTTCGCGGGCTCGCAGGCCCTGGAGGCCAGCGCCCTCGTGGAGGCCCAGCGTGCCACCTTGGCACTGGCCGCGCGCCTTGCCGAAGCGGCCGGCGCCGCCCCGCCGATGATCAATCTGGGCGGCGGCTTCGGCATTCCTTATGTCCATGGCGAACGGCCGCTCGATGTCGAAGCCGTCGGCGCGGCGCTTGCCCAAACGCTCGCCGCGCGACCGCCGATTCTCGGCCACACCGGCTTCGCGATCGAGCTCGGGCGCTGGCTGGTCGGGGAGGCGGGGGTCTACCTGACCAGGATCGTCGATCGCAAGGAAAGCCACGGCAAGACCTTTCTGGTGACGGACGGCGGCATGCACCACCAGCTCGCCGCGTCGGGCAATTTCGGCCAGGTCGTGCGCCGCAACTTCCCGGTCGCCATTGCGTCCCGCTTCGCCGCCGCGCCCGAGGAGGAGGTGAGCATCGTCGGCTGCCTGTGCACGCCGCTCGATCGGCTGGGCGACGATGTCGCGCTGCCGATTGCCAGGGTCGGCGATCTCGTCGCCGTTTTCCTGGCCGGTGCCTACGGCCTTTCGGCAAGCCCGCAGGCCTTTCTCGGCCATCCGCCCGCACGCGAGATTCTGGTCGGCGACGAGGCTTAACGCCTCGCGGACAGGCGGTCCCGATCTGGGACGCCGCTCGATTGCCTGTTGTTCCTAACGGTAATTTTACCTCTCCCCCTCATAGCAGGACCAAATCTGCATCCGGTCGCCGATGGCAAGCGACCATGCGGAACAACGTGGCTGTGAAGAGGAACGGTTCGATGCGTACACTGGACAAGTCCAAAATCGCCTTGGCCCTGGGTGCCGGCGCCGCGGCGCTGAGCGGCTGCGCGGGCACCAAGTCCGCCGGCAATTCGCTGCCCGCGGCCAGCTTCGTCGGCTCGGACAGCGCCGACAGCGAGAAATATGTGATCGGCGCGCTCGATCAGCTCACCATCTTCGTGTGGCGCAATCCCGAGCTTGGCGCCAAGGTTCAGGTTCGCCCGGACGGCATGATCACCACGCCCTTGATCACCGACATGAGCGCGGTCGGCAAGACGCCCGCCATTCTGGCCGAGGATATTCGCGTCAAGCTCACCCAATATATCGAGGACCCCCGGGTGTCGGTGATCGTCGACAGCTTCCAGGGCACGTTCGGCCAGCAGATCCGCATCGTCGGCGCCACCGAGAAGCCGGCTTCGCTTCCGTATCGCGCCAACATGACCCTGCTCGACGCGATGATCGAGGTCGGCGGCCTCTCCCAATATGCCGCCGGCGACAAGGCGCGCCTCGTCCGCCACGACAAGGCGAGCGGCACCCAGACCGAATATGATCTCAAGATCGCCCGCCTCCTCAAGAAGGGGGACACCAGCGCCAATGTCCGCCTCGAGCCGGGCGACGTCATCATCATTCCCGAGAGCATGTTCTGATCTCGCGCTCCAGCCATTGAAGGACGACGGCCCGGATGGACGGTCTTTACGAACAGCTCCGCATCGCGCTCCACCAGGTCTGGCGGCGCCGTTGGCTCGCGCTCGGCACCGCCTGGGCGCTGTGTCTCGTCGGATGGTTGGGCATCGCGCTCATCCCCAACAGCTATGAATCGAAGGCGCGGGTCTTCGTCCAGATGCAGTCGATCCTGCCCAACCAGATGGGCATCAGCGCCGCCGAGCGGCAGGGCGACCTGCTGCGCGTCAAGCAGACGCTGACCTCCACCGCCAATTTGGAAAAGGTGGTGCGCCGCACCGATCTGAACACGCTGGTGGCCAGCGAGCGCGATCTTGCCTCCCAGGTCGAGGCGCTGCGCAAGGACATCAAGATCACCGCGCAGCAGGACAATCTGTTCGAAATCAGCGCCACCGCCAGCGTCGGCGGCTTCTCCAATTCGCAGAATTCCAAGCTTGCCGCCGCCATCGTGCAGAACCTCCTCGACCTGTTCGTGGAGGAAAATCTCGCCGGTGACCGCGACGAGGCGAGCCAGAGCCTGACCTTCCTCGACGAGGAGCTGCGCCGCCGCGAGCAGGATCTGCAGCAGGCCGAGCAGCGCCGCGTCGAGTTCGAGCAGAAGTTCCTCGGTCTCCTGCCCGGCGAAGGTTCGGTGGGCATGCGCATGTCGGCCGCCCGCGCCGAGCTTTCCGGCGTCGAGCAGCAGCTCATGCAGGCGCAAAGCGCGCTTGCCGCGCTGCGCGGCCAGCTCGGCAGCACGCCGGCGACCATTCCCGGCCTTGGCGGCTCGTCCATGGCTGGACCCGCGACCGCGCAGATACAGCTTCTGGAAAGCAATCTGGCCGCGGCGTCGTCCAAAGGCTGGACCGATGCCCACCCCGATGTGGTGGCGATGAAGGCGCAGATCGCCCGGCTGCGCGGCGCTGCTGCGGCCGAGCGGCCGTCGGCCGCCGCGGCGAGCACCGCCAATCCCAATCATGTCGCGCTGCGCTCCATGGTCGCTGAAAAAGAAGGCCAGGTGCAGGCGGCGAGCGCGCGCAAGGCGCAGATCCAGGGCGATCTTGCCCAACTCAATTCGCGCCAGGCCAATGAGCCCGGAGTGGTCGCCGAGCAGGCGCGCCTCAACCGCGACTATGAGGTGCTGAAGCGGCAATATGACAAATTGCTCGAAGACCGCGAGCAGGTGCGGCTGCGCAGCGATGTCCAAAGCAAGACCGATTCGATCAGGTTTCGAGTGATCGATCCGCCGTCGCTGCCGCGGATTCCGCAAGCGCCGAACCGGCCGCTGCTGCTCAGCCTGATCCTTGTGGTCGCGATCGGCGGCGGCATCGGCATCGCCTTCGTGCGCGGGCAGCTCCAGACCACCTTTCCGACCCAGGGACGGCTTGAAGCGGCATCCGGGCTGCCGGTGCTGGGCACCATCTCGGAAGTGCTGACCGCCCCCGCCCGAATCCGCAACCGGCAGCGCCTGTTCTGGCTCGCCGGCGGGGCAGGGGCGCTCACCGCCTGCTGGGCGCTGCTGATGGCGGTCGAATTCTGGCAGCGAAGCACGGTTGCGTGAGGGATATGAGATGAACCAGCATACGCCATTGCGCGCCGGCGGCTCGCTGCTCGAACGCGCCGCCGAACTCTACGGCTTCACGCCGGTACCGCAGCCCCCGCAAATGCCCGCGCCCGAGCCGAAGCCCGAGCCCGAGGTTGCCGCCGCCGCGCCCGCGCCAAAGCCGAAACTGGAGGTCGGCGCGCCTGCACCTGCGCCCACGGCCGAAGTGCCGAGCCCGCAGCCCGAAGCTCCGGCCCCGCAGCTCGAAGCGCTGACGCCACGATCCGAGGCGCTTGCGCCGCACCTTGAAGCGCCGACGCCGCAACCCGATCCGCCCAGGCTGCGCCCGGCCCGCGCGCTGCCGCGTCCGGTCGGAACCGCGGCGGTGGACCGGGACGCGCTGCGCGAAGCGGGGTTCATCGAGCCCGACGCGCCGTCGGGCGGCGTCGCCGAGGAGTTCCGCATCGTCAAGCGCCAGTTGCTCGACGGTGCCGGCGCCAGCGCCAAGGGGCGTACGATTCTGGTCTGCTCGGCCCAGCCCGACGAGGGCAAGACCTTCTGCGCCGTCAACCTCGCGCTGTCGCTGGCCGCCGAGCGCGACCGCGAAGTGCTGTTGATCGACGCCGATTTCCCCAAGCCCGAAATCCTCTCCATCCTCGGCCTGGAAGGCGGTCTGGGGCTGGTCGACGCCCTCTCCGATCCGGCGCTCGATCCCGAAAGCCTCGTGATCCGCACCGATGTGCCGGGCCTGTCGGTGCTTCCGGCCGGGCGGCATGTCTCCAATGTCACGGAGCTTCTCGCCTCCGAACGGACCCGGGAGGTGTTCGACCGCCTCGGTGACGCCAATCCGCGCCGCATCCTGCTGTTCGATGCGCCGCCGGCCTTGCTCGCCTCGCCCGCCTCGGTCCTTGCCGCCCATGCCGGCCAGCTCTTGCTGGTGGTGCGGGCCGATCAGACCACCGAGTCGGACCTGCGCGAGACCGTCGCGTTGCTTTCCGCCTGTACCGAAATCCGCCTGCTGCTCAACGGCGCGGGCTTTGCCGCGACCGGAAGGCGGTTCGGCAGCTATTATGGATACGGCCAATGAAAACCATTTGTTTGCCTAGGCTTGGTGCTCGTCATTGGGTTTCCGTCGCAATGGCGGGAGCGCTTGCCGCTTTGTCCGCGGCGGCCGTCAATTCGGCGCCCGTGCGGACCAAGATCACGCCCTACCTGGAAATCCAGCAGGTGCTCACCGCCGACTTCAACGGCGGCGATGTGCTGACCTATACCGGCGTCGGCGGCGGCGTGAACGCGGAAGTGGCGACCCGCCGGGTCACCGCCACCATCGCCTACAACTATCAGCGCCGCATCGCCTGGGAAGGCGGCATCGCCGACGATGATGTCCATAACGGCCTCGCCGCGGTCCATGTCGAGGCGGTGCCGGGCCTGCTCTCCTTCGACGCCGGCGCGATGGCCACCCAGAGCCATTCCGATGCCCGCATTCCCGTCCCGGGCCTGCGCACCGCCGACGATGCGAACACCGCCGAAATCTATTCGGTCTATGCCGGCCCGACGCTCAACACCCGGGTCGGCCCGACCACCGTCGGCGCCTCCTACCGGCTGGGCTATGTCCATGTCGACGATCACAGCCTGGCCGGCGCATCGTTGCCGCCCGGCGCGCCGCGGGTGGAGAAATATTCGTCCAGCACCGTCCACAACTTCACCGCCAGCGTCGGCATGGCGCCGGGCGAGCTGCCGGTCGGCTGGACGGTCGGCGGCGGCTATGTCCGCGAGGACATGAACCGCTTCAACTCGAAGTTCGAGGCCGCCTACATCCGCGGCGACGTCGTGGTGCCGGTCTCGCCGCACCTCGCCGTCACCGCCGGTGTCGGCTACGAGACCGGCGAGGGCTCGCAGCAGGACATCGTGCGCGATGCCGGCGGCGTTCCCGTGGTCGGCCCTGGCGGCACCGTCATTCCCGATCCTTCCCAGCCCCGCTTGGTCACCTACGACCAGGACGGCGTGATCTGGGACGCCGGCATCATCTACCGCCCCAGCCCCCGCACCGAGCTCCAGGCCCGCGTCGGTCGGCGTTACGGCGGCACCACCTTCACCGGCTCGCTCGAGCACCGCATCAACCAGAGCTATGCGCTGAGCGCGTCGGTCTACGACAATGTCTCGAGCTTCGGCCGCCTGATGGTCGCCGATCTCGCCGGCGTGCCGCAGGCCTTCGACATCCGCAGGAGCGGCCTGGGCGGCGGCATCCTCGGCCAGCCCGGCTGCGTCTACGGCACCGATCCCGGCACCGGCGCCTGCTTCGATGACGCGCTCCAGTCGATCGACAATTTCAACTTCCGCAACCGCGGCGCCAGCCTGCTCCTCTCCGGCGGACGCGGCCCGTGGAGCTTCGGCACCGGCGCAAGCTACAACAACCGCCGCTATTTCGCGCCTCCGGGCGGGGATTTCGTGCTGCGCGGCGTCACCGACCAGAGCTTCAGCCTGTCCGCCTTCGCCGGCCGCCAGCTCTCCCGCGACTCCGGCTACGACATCTCGGCTTATGCAAGCTGGTTCGACAGCGGCATCGCCGGCTCCGACAATGCCTTCTCCAGCGGCGTCACCGGCAGCTATTACCAGCGGCTGTTCCACGATCGCCTGCAGGGCAATATCGCCGCCGGCATCTACACCACCCAGTCCGGGCCCTATGACAGCACGATCGGTTCGGTGCTGTTCGGTCTGCGCTACAGCTTCTAAAGGACGGGACGCATGTATACTGATTTCTATGGGCTTTCCGACCGCCCGTTCCAGCTGACGCCGGATGCGCGCTTTTGGTTCAACAGCCGCACCCACAAGAAGGCGATGGCCTATCTGGGCTACGGCCTCGCCCAGGGCGAAGGCTTCATCGCCGTCACCGGCGAGATCGGCGCCGGCAAGTCGACGCTCGCCGCCCACCTCCTCGCCACCATCGACCGCGAGCGCCTCAATGCCGTCAGCCTGGTCTCCACCCAGGTCGAGGGCGACGACATGCTCCGCCTGGCCGCGCAGGGCTTCGGCCTCGCCACCGAGGGGCTTGAAAAAGCGCAGCTTCTCGACCGGATCGAGCAGCGCCTGGCCGACGAAGCCGCGGCCGGCAAGCGCAGCCTGCTGATCGTCGATGAAGCGCAAAGCCTTGCCACTTCGGCGCTGGAAGAGCTGCGAATGCTTTCCAACTTCACCCGCCAAGGCCGTTCCCTGCTTCAGATTTTCCTGCTCGGCCAGCCCGAGTTCCGCGATCGCCTGGCAGTCGGGGAGGGGCTTGAGCAATTGCGCCAGCGCGTGATCGCCAGCCACCATCTCGGCGCCATGGAGCCGTCCGAGGTCGAGCCCTATCTGGTCCACCGCCTGGCCGTCGCCGGCTGGCAGGGCCGCCCGATCTTCGAAGCCGATGCCTTTGCCGGCATCCACCGCCACACCGGCGGCCTGCCGCGCAAGGTCAACCAGCTCGCCAACCGGGTCCTGCTGTACGGCGCGATCGAGTCGCTGGAACGGATCGGCGCCGCCGATGTCGAGGCCGTCGCCGCCGACATGCGCGCCGACCGGCCGCAAGCCGCCGCCGCGCCCGCCGCCGCGCCGTCGCGCACGCCGCACGTCGCCGCCGCGCCCGCACCCGCCGAGCAGGCCGTCCGCGACTTCGCCGTCGAACGCCGCGTCGCCCAGCTCGAAAGCCGGCTCGAGGAGCAGGAAGTGGTATTGCGCCGTGTCTTGACCCTGCTGGTCGACTGGGTCGAGAACAGCGAAGCGCCGGGCTACCGCAGCAACGCCGCCTGATCGGGCGGGGGAAGATTCGACATCATGCTGAATGCCCTCTCCGTCGACGTGGAGGACTGGTTCCAGGTCGGCGCCTTTGAGCGGGTGATCGCCAAGGCCGACTGGGACAGCCTCGCGCAGCGCGTCGAGCGCAACAGCGACGCGGTGCTGGCCTTGTTCGATCAGGCCCAGGTCAAGGGCACCTTCTTCACGCTGGGCTGGGTTGCCCACCGTTATCCCGCCCTGATCCGCCGCATCGTCGCCGCCGGCCATGAGATCGCCAGCCACGGCTGGGACCATGACCGCGTGTTCACCATGGCGCCCGACGCCTTCCGGGCCGACCTGCGCCGCGCCCACCTCGCCATCGCCGATGCCGCAGGAGTCGCCCCGACCGGCTACCGCGCGCCGAGCTTCTCGATCGACGCCCGCACGCCGTGGGCCCACGCCATCCTCGCCGAGGAAGGCTATGCCTATTCCTCCAGCGTCGCTCCGCTCGCCCACGATCATTATGGTTGGCCCGAAGCGCCGCGCTTCGCCTTTCGCCCGCTGGCCGGCAGCAACTTCCTCGAGCTTCCGGTCACCACCGTCGAGCTTGCCGGCCGGCGCATGGCGGCGGGAGGAGGGGGCTTCTTCCGCCTGCTGCCCTACCGCTTCTCGAGCTGGGCGATCGGCCGCGTCAATCGCGCCGAGCAGCGCCCCGCCATTTTCTATTTCCACCCGTGGGAGATCGATCCGGGCCAGCCGCGCGTGACGGCAGCGCCGCTGCGCTCGCGCCTGCGCCATTACAGCCGCCTCTCGGCAATGCGCCCCAAGCTTTTGAAATTGCTCAAACAGCATCGCTGGGGCCGCACCGATCAGGTCGCTGCTTGCGAAGCGGCGCGGCTGTCATGAACGCGCTGGCCCCGATCCGCACCGTTCGCGCCGCCACGCCCGGCGACACGCCGGCAATTCGCGCCTTCCTCGCCGGCCGCCCCGAGGCACAGCCCTTTCACCTGCCCGAATGGGCGCAGGCGGTGGAGCGCGGCTGTGGCCAGCGCGCCCACATCCTGCTGGCGCAGGACGCGCACGGCGCCCTGGTCGGCTTCCTCCCGCTCACCGAGATGCGCTCGCCCTTGTTCGGCTCGGCGCTGGTCTCGGCCGGCTTCGGCGTCGGCGGCGGCATCGTCGGCGGCGGCATCGAGGCCCTCGCCGAAGCGGCCTGGCGGCTCGCCGGGGAGCGCGGCTGCGCCAGCGTCGAGCTTCGCGGCGGCCCGATCCCGCCGGGCTGGGAGCGGCGCGAAGGCACCTACGCAAATTTCATCCGCGACATACCGCAAGGCGATGACGCCATCTTGAAGGCGATCCCGCGCAAGCAGCGCGCCGAAGTGCGCCGCGCGCTGGGCTTCGACCTCCAGGTCGAGACCGGCCGCGACACCGCGGCACACTACCGCGTCTACTCCGAAAGTGTCCGCAACCTCGGCACTCCCGTCTTCCCGCGAAGGCTCTTCGAAGCCGTCCTCGACGGCCTCGATGCCGACATCCTCACCGTCCGCCGCAAGGGCCAGCCGCTCGCCTCGGTGCTCAGCCTCTATCATGGCGGCACCGTCTATCCCTATTGGGGCGGCGGCACCGCCGAGGCGCGCACCTGGCGCGCCAACGACCTCATGTATTACGAACTGATGCGCCACGCTTCGGCGCGGGGCTGCACGCGCTTCGATTTCGGCCGCTCGAAGCTCGGCACCGGCGCCTTTGCCTTCAAGAAGAATTGGGGCTTTGAACCAATGCCGCTGAGCTATGGCGTCAAGGGCGAGGCGCGCGAGACCAACCCCTTGTCGCCGCGCTATCGCCTGCAGGTCGCGCTTTGGAAGAAGCTGCCGCTGCCGATCGCCAACCTCCTCGGCCCCCCGATCGCGCGGGGGCTGGGATGAGCGGCGACATCCTCTTCCTCGCTCACCGGATCCCTTATCCGCCCAATCGCGGCGACAAGATCCGCTCGTGGAATATCCTCAAGCACCTGGCGTCGCTGGGGCGGGTCCATCTCGCCTGCTTCGCCGATGACGAAGCCGACGCGGCCCACCTCCCGGCGCTGCGGGACGCGCTGGGCGGCCGGCTTGGCGAGGCCCATGTCGAGATTCGCCGCACCTCGCGCGCCGTCGCCGGTGCCCGCGCGCTGCTGACCGGCAAGCCGGTCTCGCTCACCTTGTTCGACAGCGGCGCGATGCGCGGCTTCGTCCACCGCCTGCTGGCGCGCGGCGAGATTGGCACCGTCTTCGCCTTTTCCGGCCAGATGGCGCAGTTCGTGCCGCCGGGAACGCATCTGGTCATGGACTTCGTCGACATGGATTCGGCCAAGTTCGAAGCCTATGGCGCCAATGGCGGCCCGCTCGCCGCCGTTCACCGCCGGGAGGCGGCGAAGCTGTTCGCCTTTGAACGTGAAACCGCGCGCCGCGCAGCGATCAGCCTGTTCGTCAGCGATGCCGAAGCCGACCTGTTCCGCAGCCGCGCCGCCTTGCCGGGAGCCGACATTCGCGCCCTGCACAACGGCGTCGATCTCGATTTCTATCGTCCGGGCGCCGTCGAACCGGTGGCCGCGCTCCCGGGGCCGCTGATCGTCTTCACCGGGCAGATGGATTATGCGCCAAACATCGATGCGGTGTCCTGGTTCGCGGGCGAAGTGCTGCCGCGCCTGCCAGGCGCCCATTTCGCGATCGTCGGCCGCAATCCCGCCGATGCCGTCACGGCGCTGGCGTCTTCGCGCGTGACGGTGACCGGCGCCGTGGATGACATTCGCGCCTGGCTGGCCGCGGCCGATGTGGTCGCAGCGCCGTTGCGGATTGCCCGCGGCATCCAGAACAAGGTGCTGGAAGCGATGGCGATGGGCTGCCCCGTGGTCGCCTCTCCGGCCGCCTTCGAGGGCGTCGAGGCCGAGCCCGGCCGGGAATTGCTGGTTGCCGACGGCGCCCAGGCGCAGGCTGACGCCATTGCCGGCCTCCTTGCCGACCCGCCCCGCGCCCGGGCGCTCGGCGCCGCCGGCCGGGCCCGCATGGAAGCGGCTTATGCCTGGGATGCGCGGCTCGCCCCGCTCGCCGCCATGGTCGGTGCCCAGGCCCGCAAGGCGGCGGCATGACCGCGGTTCTTCCCATCGTTCGCGCGTCGCCGCTCACCGGCGCGGGCTGGCGGCCCCACCTCGCCGCGCTCGGCGCGGTGACGGCGGCCTTGCTGATCCTGTTCCTGCGCGACGCGCTCGACATGGTCGGCATCTGGTGGGGCAGCTCCACCTTCAACCATTGCCTGCTCATTCCGCCGATCGTCGTCTGGCTGGTCCGCCAGCGCCTGCCCGAACTGCGCCGCCTCGCGCCGGCCGCCTGGGCGCCAGGCCTGCTGCTGCTGGCGGGGGGCGCCGGGCTGTGGCTGCTCGGCGAAGCGGGCGGCCTCGCGCTTGCCCGCCACCTCGCCCTCATCCTGATGCTGCAGGGCGCCGCCATCGCCTGCCTCGGGCCTTCGGTCTCCCGCGCCATCGCCTTTCCGCTCTTCTACCTCCTTTTCCTGGTCCCGGCCGGGGAGGAGATCGTGCCGATGATGCAGACCTTGACGGCCGACATGTCGATGGCCCTGCTCGCCGTCACCGGCGTTCCCGCCTATATCGAAGGCATCTTCATCTCGACACCGACCGGCTATTTCGAAGTGGCCGAGGCATGTTCGGGGGTGAAGTTCCTGGTGGCCATGGCCGCCTATGGCGCACTCGTCGCCAATGTCTGCTTCCGCAGCACCGCGCGCCGCGCCGCCTTCATGGCCGCCGCCATCCTTATTCCCATCCTCGCCAACGGGGTCCGAGCCTGGGGCATCATCTTCCTCGCCCACCACCAGGGCGTCGAGATCGCCGAGGGCGTCGACCATGTCGTCTACGGCTGGCTGTTCTTCGCCATCGTCATCGCGCTGATCATGGCCGCCGGCTGGCCTTTTTTCGATCGCAAGCCCGGCGACAGGTGGTTCGATCCCGAGGCATTGCGCCGCCCCGCCGGCCCTCCGCGCCGCGCCGTCCATGTCGCCGCCGCCGCAGTCGCCCTCGCAGCCGCCCCGCCGCTGTGGATCGCGGCGGTCGCTTCGGCGGGCACCGAGGCGCCGCCGGCCGGCTTCGCACTGCCCGAAGTCCGCGGCTGGACTCGCATCGAAGCGACCGGCGGCCGGCCCTGGGAGCCGCGCTACGCCGGTGCAGACCTCGTTCGCACCGGACGCTACCGGGACGCCGCCGGCCGGGAAGTCGATCTCGCCGTCGCGGTCTTCGCCCGGCAGGAAGAGGGGCGCGAACTGATCGGCTTCGGCCAGGGCGCCGCGCCCACCGACAGCGGCTGGGCGTGGTCCGCCGCCGCGCCGCCGCCGCCGGGCGGCCGCGCCGAGCGGATCGCCTCCCACGGCGTGCTTCGCGAAGTGGTGAGCTTCTATCGGGTCGGCTCGGCGCTGACCGGCAGCCCGGCCGCGGTGAAGCTCGAAACGGTCAAGGTGCGCCTCCTGGGCGGTCCGCAGCGGGCGGTGGCGATCCTCGTCTCCGCGGCCGCACCGGCCGAGCGGGTCAGCCCCCGTCCGGCGATTGACGCCTTCCTCTCGTCGCTTGGCGATCCCGCCGCCCTTGCCGATCGAGCCGCCGGTCTGCCAGGGGACGGCTGATGTGCGGCATAGCAGGCCTTTTCCACCCCCAGGTTCCCAAGCCGGTCGAGGCGGCGCGGATCCGCGTCATGGCCGACAGCCTCGCGCATCGCGGGCCGGACGGCAGCGGCGTCTGGACCGCGCCGGGCGTGGGCCTGGGCCATCGCCGCTTGTCGATCATCGATCTCGAAGGCGGCGTCCAGCCGATGCTGTCGGCCGACCGGCGCCTCGCGCTCACCTACAATGGCGAGATCTACAACTTTCGCGAGGTCCGCGCCGAGCTGGCGGGGAAGGGCCACATTTTCTCCACCGAAAGCGACACGGAGGTGATCCTTGCCGCCTGGCGTCAGTGGGGGCCGGAATGCCTTTCGCGCTTCAACGGCATGTTCGCCTTCGCGCTTTACGATGCCGATGCCGACGCCTTGTTCCTGGCCCGCGACCGGCTCGGCGTCAAACCGCTGTTTCTTGCCAACTTATCCGACGGCGCGCTTATTTTCGCATCGGAACTCAAGGGCTTGCTGGCTCATCCTATGCTTCGGCGCGAAGTAAGCGCGCACGCCGTCGAGGATTATCTGACGCTCGGCTATGTCCCCGACGACGCCGCGATCGTCGAAGGCGTCACCAAGCTTGCCGCCGGCCATTATCTCCTCATCCGCCGCGGCCGCCCGGTTCCGCGGCCGGTGCGCTGGTGGGATGTCGATTTCTCCAACCCCTCGCGCGCCTCCGCCGCCTCGCTGGAGGAGGAGATGGTCGAGCGCCTGCGCGCCGCCGTCACCTCGCGCATGGTCGCCGATGTGCCCCTCGGCGCCTTTCTTTCGGGCGGAGTCGACAGCTCCGCGGTGGTCGCCTTGATGGCCGAAGCGAGCCGCAGCGCGGTCGAGACCTGCTCGATCGGCTTCACCGAAGCCGATCATGACGAAAGCCGCTGGGCGGCCCAGGTCGCCGAGCGCTTCGCCACCAGCCACCGCAGCCGCATCGTCGGTGCCGACGATTACGGCCTGATCGACACGCTTGCCGATGCCTTCGACGAGCCCTTCGCCGATGCGTCCGCTTTGTCGACCTACCGGGTGTCGGAGCTGGCGCGGGAGAAGGTCAAGGTGGCGCTGTCCGGCGACGGCGCCGACGAAGCCTTTGCCGGCTACCGCCGCTACCGCCTGTTCTCCGCCGAGGAGAAGGTGAGGGGCTTCATCCCCCAGGGCGCGCGCGGGCTGTTCGCTACCCTTGGCAACGTCTACCCGAAGTTGGACTGGGCACCCCAGATGTTCCGGGCCAAGACAACTTTGCAGGCGCTCGGCCAAACCGGCGAGGAAGCCTATGCCAATGCGGTCGGCGTGACGCCGCCGCTCGTCCGGTCAAGGCTTTACGCGCCGTCGTTGAGAAACGCTCTGAGCGGCTATCGCGGCGAGCAGCGTTACATCGACACCATGCGCGCCGCTCCCGCCGCCGATGCGCTCGGCCGTGCCCAATATGCCGATATGAAGATCTGGCTGCCCGGCGACATCCTCACCAAGGTCGACCGCACCTCGATGGCGGTGAGCCTTGAGGCGCGGGAGCCCCTGCTTGATCATCGCCTGGTCGAGTTCGCTGCCCGCTTGCCCTCCCGCATGCGGCTGCGAGGAGGGACGGGCAAGTATCTGATGAAAAAGGCTTTGGGCCGCTATCTGCCGCCCGAGATCCTCCACCGCCGCAAGCAGGGCTTCGTCACTCCCATCGCCGCCTGGCTGCGCGGACCCCTCGCCGGGGAGGCCGAGGCCCTCGCCCGCAGCCCGGCGCTGCGCGAGCTCGGCTGGTTCGACGAGGCCGCCATCGCCCGCGCCGCCGCCGGCCACCGCTCGGGCCGCATCGACGCTTCGCGCCTCCTTTGGCAACTTCTGATGCTCGAAAAATCGCTTCAACGAGTCTTCGGACTCGGCGTCTCCTCGCCCGGATACAAAGCCTCGACGAAATAAAGCCCCTCAGGCGGCGCGTTATAGCCGAGCGCCGCCCGGTCCTTCGCCTCCAGCGCTGCCTGGAGATCGTCGGCGCTCCACTTGCCCCGGCCGACCAGTTGCAGGCAGCCCACCATCGAGCGGACCTGGTGGTGGAGGAATGAGCGCGCTTCCGCATGCACCTCGATCCTGTCGCCGGAGCGCACCACCTCGAGCCGGTCGAGCGACTTGAGGGGATTCTCCGACTGGCAATGGGCGGAGCGGAAGGTGGTGAAGTCATGCCGCCCCACCAGCCTTTTCGCCGCAGCGTCCATTGCCTGCGCATCGAGCGGCACCGTCACCTGCCAGGCCTTGCCGGCCTCCAGCGCCAGCGGCGCGCGGCGGTTGACGATGCGGTAGACATAGCGCCGGCCGATGCAGCTGAACCGGGCGTGCCAGTTGTCGGCCACCGCTTCCGTCTTGAGGATCGCCACCGGCAGGGGCCGCAGCTTGGCGTTCAGCGCTTCGGTCAGGCGAAAGGGCGTGATCTCCCGGGCCACATCGACATGGGCCGACATGGCGAGGGCATGAACGCCCGCATCGGTGCGGCCGGCGGCGTGGAGCACCGGCGTTTCGCCGGTGATCGCCGCCACCGCCTCCTCGACCGCCTGCTGGACCGACGGCCCATGCGCCTGGCGCTGCCAGCCCATGAAGGGCGCGCCGTCATATTCCACCCACAGCCTGAAACGGGTCACAACAGCTTCGTGCCCGGGGGGAGGGCGAAGCCGCGCAGCAGCTCGGCGGGAGACATTGGCGCCCGCCCGGCGCGCTGCACCAGCGTCGGCGCCAGTGCGCCTGCACCGCATGCGACGGTAAGCGTCTCGTCGAGCACCGTCCCTTGCGCGCCGTCCGCGTCTACGACTGCGGCCCGGTGGATCTTGATGCGCTCGCCGTCATGCTCGAAGAAGGCGCCGGGCACAGGCGCAAAGGCGCGGACCTGCCGCTCCACTTCGATGGCCGAGCGGGTGAAATCCAGCCGCGCTTCGTGCTTCTCGATTTTGTGCGCGTAGGTGACGCCATCTTCCGGCTGCGGCTCCGGCACGATCTCCGCCAGCCGCGCCAGCACTTCCACCATCATCGCCGCACCCATCGCGGCCAGCTCCTGCGTCAGTGCGCCGGCGCTCTTGCCGTTTACGTAGGTGTCGCGGCGCAGCAGCACCGGGCCGGTGTCGAGGCCGCGCTCCATCTCCATGATGCACACGCCGGTTCTCTCGTCGCCGGCGAGGATGCAGCGCTGCACCGGCGCCGCCCCGCGCCAGCGTGGCAGCAGCGAGCCGTGGATGTTGAGACAGCCGTGGCGCGGGGCCTGGAGGATCGGCACGGGAAGGATCAGGCCATAGGCCGCGACAACGGCGACATCCGGATCGAGCGCCCCGAACGCCTCCTGCTCGGCCGGATCGCGCAAGGTGAGGGGGGTGCGCACCGGGATGCCCGCGGCCTCGGCCCGCGCCTGCACGGGCGACGGACGCAGCGCCTTGCCGCGTCCGGCCGGGCGCGGCGGCTGCGCGTAGACGGCGGCAATGTCGTGCCCGGCCGCGATCAGCGCCTCGAGCGTCGGCACCGCGAAATCGGGGGTTCCCATGAAAGCAATTCGCATGCCGGCGCTTTAGCCAATCCGGCCGCTCATGGGGAGGATTTACGCGCCGTCGCCCGCACCCTACGTCTCCGATATGGCTTCTCCCGAAATCGACGCTTTGTCCCAGGCGCTCGCCCGTCTCCCCGGGCTCGGCCCGCGCTCGGCCCGCCGCGCCGTGCTGCACCTCCTCAAGAGGCGCGAAACCGCGCTTGCGCCGTTGCTGCGCGCGCTGGAGCGGGTCAACGAGACCCTGTCGGTCTGCTCGACCTGCGGCAATGTCGACACCGTCGATCCGTGCAGCGTTTGCTCGGACCCGCGCCGCGACGACCGGCTGCTCTGCGTGGTGGAGGAAGTGTCGGACCTCTGGGCGCTCGACCGCTCCCGCCTCTTCCCCGGCCGCTTCCACGTGCTGGGCGGGCGCCTTTCCGCGCTGGAGGGCATACGGCCGGAGGATCTGTCGATAGACCGGCTGGTCGCCCGTGTCGCCAGGGGCGGCATCGACGAGGTGGTGCTGGCAATGAATGCGACGCTGGAAGGCCAGACCACCGCCCACTACCTTGCCGAGCGGCTGGAAACCTACCCTCTCCGGCTCAGCCAGCTCGCCCACGGCTTGCCGGTCGGCGGCGAGCTCGACTTTCTCGACGAAGGCACCCTCGCCCAGGCCCTCAGAGCGCGGCGGCCTGTCGCCTAGTTGACGCAGCCGGCGCCCGACCGTAGCAGCCGCGCCATGTCCGTCATGCCGATCATCGAGATACCCGATCCCCTGCTGCGCCAGCATTCCCAGCCGGTGGAATCGGTCGGAGACGACATCCAGGCGCTGATCCGCGACATGTTCGAAACCATGTACAAGGCCCCCGGCATCGGCCTTGCCGCCATCCAGGTCGCCGTGCCGCGCCGCGTGGTGGTGATCGACCTCCAGGATCCGGAAGAGGGCAGGGAAGACGATCCCGAAGCCGAGCCGGTGCGGCGCCCCTTCGTGTTCATCAACCCCCAAATCGTCCGGACTTCCGACGTCCGCAAGATCTACAACGAGGGCTGCCTGTCGATCCCGGAGCAATATGCCGAAGTCGAGCGCCCGGACGTCGTGCGCGCCCGCTGGATCGACGAGCAGGGCCGCCAACAGGAAGGCGAGTTTGGCGGGCTGATGTCGGTCTGCCTGCAGCACGAGGTCGACCATCTCGACGGCGTGTTGTTCATCGACCACCTCTCGCGCCTCAAGCGCGACATGATCGTCAAGAAGGTTGTGAAGGCGCGCAAGGAGCGCGACAAGGCGGCGATCCTGTAAGGCCCGCGTCGGCGAGGCGGCTTTGTGGACCTTGCCGAGCGTGGAAGCGCCCAGCCCTGCTCCTTCTGCCTTGAGCCGCGTGGCAGAGGCGGCTAGGTTCGCCGTTCGTTCCATCATCAAGGCGCAGGCATGGACCCGCTGATCGTTCTTCTCATCACTGTCGCCGCGATCGGCGGCGGCGTTGCGCTTGGCTGGTTCATGGGCAGCCGCCAGGCCGCGACTTTGCGCGCCGAGCGGGATGCGCGAATGGAGGAATTCAAACGGGCGATCACCGATCTCGCCGCCGCCGAAGAGCGCGCCAGGCTGGTGCCGGATCTCCAGGCCAAGCTCGAAGAAGTGCGGCAGGATTGCTCGGCCGCCCAGCAGCGCTGCGCCGGCCTGTCGTCCGCGCAGGAGGAGCGCGAGCGTGCCTTCCAGGCGCAGATCGAACAGATGAAGGAGGCGCGCGAGGCGCTCTCCGCGCAGTTCAGCGAAATCGGAGCCCGCCTGCTCGGCGATGCGCAGAAGAACTTCCTGGAGCGTGCCGATGCCCGTTTCAAACAAGCCGAGGAGATTGCCGGCAACGGTTTGAAGGCGCTGCTCCAGCCGGTCACTGACCGCCTGCAGCGCTACGAGGAGGGCGTTGCCAAGGTGGAGGCCGAGCGGCGAGACTCGTTCGGCAACCTGGTCGGTTTGATCGAATCTATGCGCGTCGGGCAGGAGAAGGTGAGCAGCGAGGCGGCCAAGCTGGTCAATTCACTGCGCAACGCGCCCAAGTCCCGCGGTCGCTGGGGCGAGCAGCAATTGAAGAACGTGCTCGAAACCTGCGGCCTTACCGAAAGTTGCGACTTCCAGACCGAAGTCAGCGTGGAGGGCGAGGACGGGCGACTGCGTCCCGACGTGGTCATCCGCATCCCCGGCGGCCGCACCCTGATCATAGACGCCAAGGTGTCATTGAACGCCTATCAGGACGCGTTCGGCGCTGTTGACGAAGCGGAACGCCACATCGGCCTCGCCCAACATGCCGCGTCTATGCGCGCCCACGTCAATGCTCTGGGCAACAAGGCCTACCAGACCCAGTTCGGCAACAGCCCGGACTATGTCATCATGTTCGTGCCCGGCGAACATTTCCTCTCCGCCGCGCTGGAGCATGATCCGACGCTGTGGGACTTCGCCTTCGACAAGAAGGTGCTGCTCGCCACCCCCACCAACCTCATCGCCATCGCCCGCTCGGTCGCTTCGGTGTGGCAGCAGGAAGCGCTGGCCCGCAATGCCCGCGACATCGCCCTGCTCGGCAAGGAGCTTTACGACCGGCTCGCCAAGGTCGGTGAGGACCTGCGCAAGGTCGGCACCGGTCTCAACAACGCGGTGGGCAATTTCAACATATTCACGACCTCCTTCAACAGCCGCCTGGTTTCAACGGGCCGCAAGTTCAAGGAGCTCAACATCGAAACCGGCAGCCGCGAGCTTGAGGAGGTGCCCGCCGTCGAAGCGCTCGCCAGCGCGGGCGAGGTGCTTCGGCCCGCTTTGGTCGACCGGACGGACGAAACCGCCGAAGCGGCCGAATAGGACGGGGTGGCGCCGCGGGGGAGGCGGCGCTTACAGGTCCCAATCGATGCGGCGGTCGCCGCCGCAGCCGCGAAAGGTCTTGCCATCGGCGATGACCGTCACCTGATGCTCGAAACCGCGGCCGCTCAAATCGTCGTTGCAGCGGGTGTGGATGACATCCACCGTCAGCCGTCCGGTTTCGTAGCGGCGGCCGTTGAAGGTCGGGTTCGGATCTGGCCGCTCCGCCGATATCTTCTTTCCGTTCATGCCAACATAGTCGATGCGACGACCGTCGATCAGCAGCTGCCAGCGCGGCTCGTTGCCGTGCGCTGCCAGGCGTTCCAGCGTCGGATCGGTGGGATTGGGGCTGGTGAGCGCCGGATAGGCACAGGCGGCAGCCAGGCCGAAGAGTATCCAGGCGGGCCATTTCGGCATGTTTACTGAGTTACGCATGATCACACTCGTAAGCTGTTGGCTCGCAGAACGAGAAGCGGAATCCGAGGTTCCCGTGTTTTAGTTTCGCCGCCATTGATTAATGACCTCATAGGCCATCACCGCCGTCGCGACCGCGGCGTTGAGACTGTCTGCCTTGCCCATCATCGGCATCTTCACCAGCAAGTCGCATTCCGCCTCGATATGCTCGGGCAGGCCCTGCGCTTCGTTGCCGACCAGGATGAAGGCAGGTTTCGGATATGCCGGCGCCTGATAGTCCAGTTCGGCCTTGAGGCTGGTGCCGATCAGCACGCCCGGTCCGGCGCGAAGCCAGGCGCGGAACTGCTCCCAGGGCGCGGCCGCGATCCGTTGCGTGAACAATGCGCCCATGGTGGCACGAACCGCTTCGACGGAGAATGGATCGACGCACTCGTCGATCAGGAGAACGCCCCCGGCGCCGACCGCGTCGCCCGTGCGCAGGATGGTTCCGAGATTACCCGGATCGCGCAACGCCTGCGCGACGATCCATAACGGCGCTGCCCCGCGATCGATCTCATGGAGCGAAAGGTCGAAGGCGCGGTAGACGCCGAGCACCGTTTGCGGATTGTCCTTGCCGGACAGCTTGTGGAGGATGTCGGGCGTGGTTTCGATCACATCGCCATGCACCGCCTCCACTTGGGCGATCAGCCTGTCGAGCAGCGGGTGGCGCGCGCCCTCCGCGAAGAAGAGGATGACCGGGAGACGGCCGGCCTCGAGCGCCTCGGTGAGGATGCGCAGCCCTTCGGCAATGAACAGCTCGTGGCGCCGCCGCCCCTTCTTGTCGCGAAGGGCACGCACATCCTTGACCAGCGGATTGGAGAAAGCGGTGATCTGCCTCGGCACTATTCCTCGCCGAAGCGCTCCTCGACAAGGGCCGCCAGCGCGTCCACCGCCTGCTCGGCGCCGTCACCCTCCGCTCGGATGGTGATGGTGTCACCCATCGCTGCGCCCAGCATCATCAGCCCCATGATCGAGGTGGCGCACACGCTGGAGCCGTCTTTCTCCACCTCGACGCTTGCCGTCTGGCCGGCAGCGAGGGTGACGAACTTGGCGCTGGCGCGGGCGTGCAGGCCGCGGCGATTGGTGAGCTGAACATTGCGGCTCGCCACGCTCAGACCGTCTCGCCTAATATCTCGGAAGCGACCGAAATATATTTACGGCCGGCCTCGCGCGCCGCGCCGACCGCGCCCTTCAAGTCCATCGTACGGCGTGCACCTTCCAACCGGATCAGCATCGGCAGGTTGACCCCCGCGATCACCTCCACGGACTGCGATTTCATCAGCGATATGGCCAGATTGGATGGGGTGCCCCCGAACAGGTCGGTGAGGATGATCACGCCGGCGCCGTCGTCAACCCGGCAGATCGCGTCCGAAATGTCATTCCTGCGCCCCTCCATATCGTCTTCGGGGCCGATGCAGACCGCCTCGATATGCTGCTGCGGGCCCACGACATGCTCCATCGCGGTGACGAACTCGGCCGCGAGCCGGCCATGGGTCACCAGAACCAAACCGATCATTCAAACGTCATCCTGTTCCTGCGGCTTGCCCCCAAGGCCGCTTTCCACGCCCTGGCGCGGTCGCGAGGCGAGATCGCGATGCTCAACCGTGGGCGAAAAACCGCTTTCGCGCAATCTTTTCGCGACTCGTTCGACGACATGGACGGATCGATGTCTTCCCCCGGTACAACCGAACGCCACCGTGACATATGAGCGTCCCTCCGCGCGATAATGGGGCAGCAAGGTGGTGAGCAGATCCTCGATCCGCGGCAGCGCCTCGCCATAAGCGGGATCACCGGCAATATGCTCGCATACCGCCTCGTCGAGTCCGGTCAGCGCGCGCAGATCGTCCTGCCAATACGGGTTCTTGAGGAAGCGCATGTCGAACACGAGGTCGGCGTTGCGCGGCAGGCCGCGGGTGAATCCAAAGGAGAGCAAGGTAAGGGTAGGGGAGACGCCGCCGGGGGCGAAAAGCTGGCGCAATTGCTGCTGGAGTTCCTTGGGCGACGTGTCGGTGGTGTCGACGACATGGTCCGCCCAGCGCCGCAGCGGCGCCATCAGCTCACGCTCGGCGGCAATGCCGTCCGTAGCGGGTCGGTCGGGCGCCAGCGGGTGGCGGCGGCGGGTTTCCGAATATCGTCGCAGCAGCTCGGCGCCCGCGCAGTCGAAGAACAGGGTCTCGACCGGCATCTTCTGCCCTTCGGTCAGCGCCTTGATCTGGCTCACCACTCGGCCGGCGTCGAAGTCCCGGGTACGGCTGTCGATGCCGAGGGCGAGCGGACGCGCGCGCCGGCTGCTTCCCTTGCCAAGCGGGGTGGAGAGAAGATGATCGAGCAGCGACAGCGGCAGATTGTCGACCACCTCCCAGCCGAGATCTTCGAGTGTGCGCAGGGCGGTCGACTTGCCCGCGCCGGACAGGCCGGTGACGAGCATGATGCGCTTGGGGGCGGGACCGGGCTTCAAAGGCAAGGGCGTCCGAGGAGGTGAAGCGCCGCCTCTAGCTTGATCGGGGCGGAGGCCTCAAGCGCCGTGAAGCCGATCGAGGGAATGGCGATGCCGGCAAGGTGCACCGCCTGGGGCTCGGGCAGCCGCTCGGGCGGACGGCCGAGGTCGACCAGCAATGCCACCGGCACACCTGCCAGATGGGCCCGTGAAACGATGCCGACGCCGCGCAGCTCGATACGTCCGGCGATGGTCGGCGGCGGTGAGGCGAGCAGCTGACCGCCCTTCGCTTCGAGGCAGGTGTAATCGTCGCTCACCAACTGCGCCCCCCGATCGAGCATGCGCGCCGAAAGGTCCGATTTGCCGCTGCCCGATGGGCCCGCGATCAGAACCGCTCGTCCGGCGATCGCAACGCAGGAGGCATGTATCGTCTCGCTCATCCCTCGGCCGCCACGGGCAGGCGGATCACGAATCGCGCTCCGTTCCGGCCGTCGTGCCTGTCCTCCACCTCGATACCGCCGCCATGGCCCTCCACCGTTGCTCGGGCGAGTGCCAGGCCGAGACCGGAATGGCGGCCAAATCCTTCCTCCTCCGGGCGAATGGAATGGAAGCGCTGGAAGATTGCCTGGCGCTTGTCCGATGCAACTCCGGGCCCTTCATCCTCGACGCTCACCACCACCTCCTCGCCCGCTTCGGAGACGGCAATCTCAACCAGGCCTCCCGGCGGCGAAAAGGACATGGCGTTGTCGACGAGGTTGTCGAGCGCCCGCGCCAGCCGCGACTCATCGCCGGAAACGACGGCGCTGCCCGCGCGCGGACGGGCGAACACGATCTGCACTTGTCGCTCGGTACCCATCTGCTCCCAATGCGGCAGCAACTTGTCGACCATGACGCCAAGATCGACGGCATCGAAGCGGGCGCGCGACAGCTCGGCGTCGAGGCGCGAGATTTCGGCGATCTCAACAATCAGCCGATCGAGGCGCGAGACGTCGTGGCGGATCACTTCGAGCAGGCGGCGCTGGAGATCGGGGTCCGACACGCGATCGAAGCTGTCCACCGCCGAACGCAGGGACGCGAGCGGGTTCTTGAGCTCGTGGGTGACATCGGCGGCAAAGGCTTCGGTGGCGTCGATCCGGTCTCGCAGCGTCTGGGTCATGTCATGGAGCGCCCGGGCGAGCAGGCCGATCTCGTCGCGCCGGGCGGGAAGCAGAGGCACCGCCACTTCGCGCGCACGGCCGAGGCGGACCCGGTGGGCGGCGCGGGCGAGGCGGCGCAGCGGCAGTGCAATGGTGCGGGCAAGAAACAGCGACAGCAGCACCGACATGACAATGGCGACCAGCAGGACGATACCAAGCGTGGTCCGCTCGTCCCGCACGATGCGCCGGATGTCCCGCGCGTTACGGGTCAGGAGAAGCACCCGATCCGCCCCGACCGGGGCGGCCGCCGACACATAGGTGGTGCCCTCGCCGGTCCGGCGCAGCATGGTAGAGACTTGGCGGCTTTGCAGCGCCCTTTGCGCCTCCGGCCAGGCGACAAGGCTGTCGGCAATATCCTGCCGCAAGGTGGAGGGGGCAGGGGCGCCTACGATCGCATCGAAGACGTTGTCGAGTCCGCGGGCGATACGCTTGCGCCACGGTTCGGCGCGAGGGTCGCGAAGCTCGTAGGTCGGCGCCGCGCCCTTCCAGCTGTCAAGCGCCAGGCTGCCGTCGCTGCGGTAGACGCGCAGCCGGGTACCGGAAGCGCGGCCGATCCGGCGCAACAGCCGCGGCTGGAGCTCCGGGCCAGCCACAGCCAGCGTATCGGCGCCGATCCGCGCCTGCGTTTCTGCATTGGCAAGGGCGCTGGCAGTAAGGCGGCCGCGAAAGCCGTCGAGATAGAAGATGCTGCCGCCGACCAGAGCCAAAGCGAGAATGTTGATGGCGAGGATGCGGTGGAGAAGCATCCACCGGCCGGACCATCTTAAGGCAAGGCTCCGATCCTCATTCTTCGCCAAAGCGGTAGCCTACGCCGTACAGCGTTTCGATCGCCTTGAACTCGCCGTCCACGGCGCGGAACTTGCGCCGCAGCCGCTTGATGTGGCTGTCGATGGTGCGGTCGTCGACATAGATATCGTCTTGGTACGCCACGTCCATCAACTGGTTGCGCGACTTCACCACGCCGGGCCGCTGCGCCAGCGCTTCCAGGATCATGAACTCGGTCACGGTAAGGGTCACATCTTTGCCGTCCCAGGCGACACGATGGCGGGCCGGGTCCATCACCAGGCGCCCGCGCATCATCTGTGCGGGCTCGTCAACCTGCGGCTCCGCATCGGCGGGAACGGCGCGAAGCTCGGTACGGCGCAGAATCGAGCGGATGCGCGCGATCAGCAGGCGCTGCGAGAATGGCTTCTTGATGTAATCGTCCGCGCCCGTGGCGAGGCCCAAAGCCTCGTCTATCTCCTCGTCCTTGGAGGTCAGGAAGATAACCGGCAGCTCGCTCTTCTCGCGCAACCGGCGCAGCAATTCCATGCCGTCCATGCGCGGCATCTTCACATCCAGCACGGCCATGTCGGGCGGATTGTCAATCAGGGCCTTGAGCGCTGTTTCCCCATCCGAATAGACCCGGGTGGCATAGCCTTCGGCCTGAAGCGCGATCGACACGGACGTCAGGATGTTTCGGTCGTCGTCGACCAGCGCGATCGTCATTGGCATGTCGCTGAAAATGCTCCCTCTCGCCCACTTGGGCCATACCGGAGGGGGAACGCGGGCGCTACCCTTTGACGGAAGGGGAACGCTCGGATATGCGGGCGCCCGAACCGAGCGGCGGCGTGCCCGCGCCTTGCCGCCACCACAAGATGATGCAGGAGAATATCGTGGCCAATCGCGTGCCGGCAAAGGGGCTTGCCAATCTGGGTGTCGAGACGGCAGCCGAAATTCACTGGAACCTCCTCACCCCGCAGCTGGTGGAGCAGGCGATTGCCCGCGGCGAAGGCGTGCTCGCCAAGGACGGTCCGCTGGTGGTCAGGACCGGCGCGCATACCGGCCGTTCCGCCAAGGACAAGTTCACCGTCCGCGATGCTGAAACCGACGGCACGATCTGGTGGGACAACAACAAGTCGATGAGCTCCGACCACTTTGCGGTGCTCAAGGCCGACTTTTTGGCCGCGCTTGCCGAGAAGCAAACCCTGTTCGTTGCCGATCTTCATGGCGGCTCGCAGCCCGAGCACCGCGTGAGGGTTCGTGTCATCAATGAACTCGCCTGGCACAATCTCTTCATCAGGACCCTGCTGGTGCGCCCCGAAGCGGCCGACCTGACGGATTTCGAGC
This sequence comes from Allosphingosinicella sp., assembly GCA_035644835.1. Lineage (GTDB taxonomy): Bacteria > Pseudomonadota > Alphaproteobacteria > Sphingomonadales > Sphingomonadaceae > Allosphingosinicella. Next base: position 84,808 of record DASQNR010000006.1, read on the forward strand.
CCGAGTTCACCATCATCGACCTGCCGAGCTTCCGCGCCGATCCGGCTCGCCACGGCTGTCGTTCGGAGACCGTGATCGCGGTCAACCTGACTGAGCGCATGATCCTGATTGGCGGCACCGCTTATGCCGGGGAAATGAAGAAATCGGTGTTCGGCGTGCTGAACTATCTGCTTCCGGCCGAGGGCGTGATGCCGATGCACTGCTCGGCCAATATCGGAGCGAATGGCGACACTGCCGTGTTCTTCGGTCTTTCCGGCACCGGCAAGACCACCCTTTCGGCCGACCCCGCCCGCACGCTGATCGGCGACGACGAGCATGGCTGGTCCGACACCGCCGTGTTCAACTTCGAAGGCGGTTGTTATGCCAAAATGATCCGACTGTCGGCCGATGCGGAGCCGGAAATCCACGCTACCACCAGGCGGTTCGGAACCGTGCTGGAGAATGTCGTGGTGGATCCGGTCACCCGGGAGTTGGACCTGGACGACAACAGCCTCGCGGAGAACAGCCGCGGTGCTTATCCGATCGACTTCATTCCCAATTCCTCGGCCGACAATCTGGGGCCGGTGCCGCAGAACATCGTCATGCTTACTGCCGACGCGTTCGGGGTGCTGCCGCCGATCGCGCGCCTTACGCCCGATCAGGCGATGTACCATTTCCTGTCCGGCTACACTGCAAAGGTCGCCGGCACCGAGATCGGCGTTACCGAGCCGGAAGCCACCTTCTCAACATGCTTCGGCGCGCCGTTCATGCCGCGCCACCCCAGCGTGTACGGCAACCTCCTCAAGGAGCGTATCGCCAAGGGGGGCGTGTGCTGCTGGCTGGTCAATACCGGCTGGACCGGCGGCAAATACGGCATTGGAAGCCGCATGCCGATCAAAGCGACCCGCGCTCTGCTCAATGCCGCACTCGACGGCAGCTTGAACAGCGCCGCGTTTCGGCAGGACGAGAATTTCGGCTTCCAGGTGCCGGTGTCGGTGCCGGGCGTCGACGGCGCGATCCTCAACCCGCGCGAAACCTGGGCCGACAAAGACGAGTATGACGCCACCGCGGCCAAGCTGGTGAAGCTGTTCATCGACAATTTCGCCAAGTTCGAGGACCATGTCGACGCCGGCGTCCGGGAAGCTGCGCCCCGTACCCAAGCCCAGTCGGAAACCGCCACCGCCGCCTGAGCCCGCGCCTCGAACCAATACCTTCAAGGGCGCGTCGGCACGAGGCCGGCGCGCCCTTCTTTTCGCCTGGAGACGAAGCATGACCGAGCATCACGCGCCGCGCCTGTTCGACTGCGACGCTGCCGTGCGGCACATCGGGGAGGGGCTTCTCGCCTGCACCCTTACCCGATCCGAAGGGACCCACGAGGCCCATCTCGCCGCTTGCCTATACATCCTCGTTAAACGCCCGGAGGTCGACGCGGAGCGGGACCTGCCCTGGATCATCCGCCGCTTCAACGAGAGCGTCGGCGGCGTCAACAGCGACACCGAAGGCTATCACGAGACGATCACGCAGCTTTACATCCGCGCCGTTCGTGCCGTGCTGGCTCGAACAGATCCGGCGTTGGCGCTCGTGGCCAAGGTGAACGCGCTGCTTACCGCACCGGAAGGCCGGCGCGATTGGCCGCTGCGATTTTACACATCCGAGCGGCTGTTTTCGAAAGAAGCCCGGCTTTCGCAGGTGGAGCCGGACATCTGAAGCAGGCTCCCGTTGGGCCGTCCGCCAGGCGTTAGTTCCCTTCTGCGGGTGCGCGCGTTAGGAGTTGATCATGCCGATCCGCCTCATCTGCCTCGATGCCGACGACACTTTGTGGCATAACGAAACCTGGTTTCGCCTTACTTTCGAAGCCTATGCCGGGCTGCTCGCGCCCTTCGCTCCTGCCGAAGAGATTCAGCGTCGGCTCGACAGGATCGAGCATGCCAATGTCTCCGCTTACGGTTATGGCGTCAAAGGGTTCATTCTGTCGGCGATCGAAGCCGCCGGCGAGATTGCGGGAGACGACCTGCCGCCCGCTGTCGTCCGCCGCATCCTCGAACTCGGTCGCGAGATGCTCGCACATCCTGTTGAGCTTCTCCCGGGTGTGGAGGAGGCGCTGCCGCAGCTCGTCGAGCGCGCGCCGCTCGTCCTCGTTACCAAGGGTGATCTTCACCATCAGGAAGCCAAGCTCGCTGCTTCCGGGCTTGGCGAAGCCTTCGCCGGGGTCGAGATCGTCAGCGACAAAAGCCCCGAAACCTATGCACGGGTTTTCGCCCGTCACGGCACCGAGCCGGAGGCGGCGGTGATGGCCGGCAACTCGATGCGGTCCGATATCCTGCCCGCGCTCGAGGCCGGCGCCTGGGCTGCCTTTATCCCGTTCGAGCTCGAATGGGTGCACGAGCGCGCCAAAGCACCCCTCGGACACCCTCGCTACGCCAGCCTTCCCAGCCTTGCCGAACTCCCCGCATGGATCGATTCGCTCGGCTAACACCGATAAGCCAGGCCGGCACCGTGCTTGAGAACCGCCTAATCGGCGTCGGCCTCCACCGCTGCAAGCTCGTTGCCCGAAGGGTCGAGGAAGTGGAAACGGCGGCCGCCGGGAAAGGCGAAGATCGGACGGACGATCCGTCCACCGGCAGCCAACACCCCCGCCTGCGCAGCTTCCAGGCTGGGCACATCCACCACCGGCAGCGGTGCCTGCGTCGCCTCGGCGGCATCGCCTTGCAACCCAATATCTGTATCGCCTGTCAGCGTCGCGGCATAGCTCGGGCCAAACTCGCTCAGCTCCCACCCGAACGCGGCCTCGTAGAACGCCTTCGCCGCTCCAATGTCGGTTACCGGCAACTCCACATAATTCAGTCGCGCCATAGCAAGCTCCCCCTTTTCCGCTCCCGCGTTTGAACGCCTCAGTAGCGCCGCAGCAGACCTGCGAGCCTGCCCTGGATACGCACCTGATCGGGGCGGTAGCGCTGCGGGTCGTAAAGCCGGTTGGCGGGATCGAGGCGGATCATCTGCCCTTCGCGGCGGAAGGTCTTGAGCGTCGCTTCCTCCTCGTTGATCAGGGCCACCACGATTTCGCCGTCGCGTGCCGTCTCGGTTTTGCGAATCAGGGCGTAATCGCCGTCGAGAATACCTTCTTCGACCATCGAGTCGCCAGAGACTTCCAGCGCATAATGCTCGCCAGGGCCAAGCAGGGCGGCCGGGACGGGGAGGCTGCTCTGACCTTCCAACGCCTCTATCGGCATGCCCGCGGCGATGCGGCCGTGGAGGGGCAGGTCTATGACCTGGTCGTTAGCCGCGAGAGGCGGCAGCACCGGTGTCCGCGAAGCGGCCGCGGCACCTGGCTTGACCTCCGGCATCTTGACCACTTCCAATGCCCGCGCCCGATTGGGCAAGCGCCGCAGGAAGCCGCGCTCCTCCAGCGCCGAGATCAGCCGGTGCACACCCGACTTCGATTTGAGGTCGAGCGCATCCTTCATCTCCTCAAAGGATGGAGAAACCCCGGTTTCGGCGAGCTTGCCGTGGATGTAGGTGAGAAGCTCATGTTGCTTGCGCGTCAGCATATACTGCCCCTTCGGAACGGACGGGGAACATGTAGAAAACATGTTGATGGCTTGTCAACCAGTCTGTTCCGGTACGCCCAGAAAGCTCGATAACAAGCCGTGGCGGCGCTCGGAGGCGATGCCCTCTGCTCGAGACTCGACGCCGTAGATCGGCAGCGAGGAATGGCGCAGCGCACGAGCACTTGCGTCCCGCCGGCTTCGGCAATCTAGCGACCTCGGCAGGCGGACCGCCCGCGCTTATTGCGCCGGACCGCCGCCCTGCAGCTCCTGCTTCAGCTTGGCCAGCGCCTCCTCGTTGCGCTTCACCTTGCCGCGGATGCGGGCGGCGGCGGTGAATTGCTGGGCATATTCATCGCCGATGACCTGCGCGAACTGGGTCTTCACCGCCTCGATCAGCTCGGGCGTGCCGGCCGCGTCGCCCGGCACGACCTTGTCCAGATAGACCACGAACCAACCGCTCCCATTGGGCGCAGGCAGAACCTTCGCCTTGCCGCGCGGCATGGTGAAGAGCAGCTGCAGGGCCGGGGGAACCTGCTGGCCCTGCCGAGCGATATCGCGGCGCACCGCGCTGACGCTCTGCACGGCCGGCAGCTTTATCTGTGCTTCGGCAAAGGCCTGGGCGGGTGGAGTACCGGCGTTGATCTTGGACATGATGGAGGTCGCCACTGCACGCGCCCGCTCGCCGGCGTTACGCGCGGAAAGGTCGGCCTTCACGCGGTCGCGGATCTGCGCAAGCGGCGGCGCGGCGGCGGGCTCGACAGCGGACACCGTCACAAGAGCGTAGCGCTCGTTGGGCGCGATCGTCTCCACCACCGGCTCGGCATTGGCCTCAACTTCGAAGGCGGCGGTGAGCAGCGGCGCAAGCTCGGGCGCCGGCTGGAAAGCGGGATTGGACGGCGCTGCGCCTTGCGCCGTCACCGGCGGGGTCTCCACGATCGTCAGCTTCTCGCGCTGTGCCACCTCGTTGAAGTTGAGGCCTTCCGAGACGGCTGCTTCGATGCGCGAGGCGAGGTCAGCCACGGCTTCCTGGCGCTTGCGCTGCTCGATGCCTTGCGCGACCTCGGCGCGGACGCTGGCCAGCGGACGGGCGGGGGTGGTCTTCACATTCTCGACCTTGACGACATGCCAGCCGATCGGACCCCTGACCGGACCCGCAAGCGCCCCTGTCGCCGCTCCGAACACCGCGTTGGCGACGGCGGGGGAGCTGGCACGCTGATACGCCTCTTTGCTAAGCTCGCCGAGCGCGATGTCGGCAGCGCCGAAGCCTGCCTGCTGCGCGGCCTGGGCAAAGCTCGCACCGCCAGCCACCCGTTGCGCCAGCGCGCGGGCGGCCGCCTCATCGGGCAGCACCACCTGGCTCAGCGTGCGCGTCTCCTTGGCAGCATAAGCCGGGTTCTGGCGGTAGGCCTGCTCGATCTCGGCGTCGGTGGCGCGGGCTGCGGCGCCGACCTGCTCCGGCCCGAAGGTGGCATAACGGATCACCCGCCGCTCCGGCACGGTGTAGCGGACCTGGCTGTTCCTGTAATATGCCGCAACTTCGGCATCGGTTGGATCCTTGCCTGCGCCCATTGCCGCCGTCGGAACGACCCCGACGGTGCCGCTGCGACTTTCCAGCAGCAGCGAGGCATAGCGCGAGGCGATGTCGCGAGGCACGAAGGCGGAGCCGGCCGCCGGCAGCAGAAGCTGGCGCTGCAGCATCCTGGTCTCGATTTCCCGCCGCAGGTCCGCCTCGGTGATCTTTTCGCGCTGCAGGGCGGCAAGAAACGCCTGCTGGTCGAATTGACCTGCAAGGTTCTGAAAGGCCGGTATCGAGGCGATCTCCTGATCGATCATCGCCCGCGACACCGAAAGGCCCTGACTGCGGGCATATTCGGCGGTGGCGGCAACGCCGATCATCTGATCAACGATCTGCTCCAGCGCACCGGTCTGCAGAAATGTGCCGATGTCGAGTTCGGGGTTGGTCTGGCGGGCGCGGGCGAGCTGGCGGTTGAACTCCTGCGTCACATCGGCACCGGTGATTTCGTCGCCGCCGACCTTGGCGATCGTGCCCGCGCCGGGTCCGCCGGTGCCGCCCAGCCCGCCGCCGCCGGTGCCGAAGCCGGTGATCACGATGGCGAACAGGCCGATTCCGAGCACAACGAGCATGAGCTTGGCGGTGATGCCGCGGCGGAAGAAGGAAAGCATGATAGGTCCTGACGCGCTGGAAGCTTTGGGGCGGGTCATAGAAAGGGAGCGCGCCCCCGGCAAGCTTGGCACTCGCCGCCACGCTTGCTAGGCGGCGGCGACCCCTGGATTTCGAGGAACTCACATGACCCTTCGCCGCAAGCTCGTCGCCGGCAACTGGAAGATGAACGGCAGTCTTGCCCAGCTCGCCGAGCTGCCGGCCATTGCCGCCGCCGTGCGCGCTGCCTCGGGCGTAGATGTCGCGATCTGCCCGCCTTTCACCTTGATCTCCTCCGCCGTCGCCCGCTCAGGTGGTCTCGCGATCGGCGCGCAGGATTGCCATCAGAACGACAAGGGCGCCCACACCGGCAATGTCTCGGCCGCCATGCTCAAGGAGGCTGGCGCCCGTCTCGTCATTGTCGGCCATTCCGAGCGCCGCGCCGACCAGGGGGAAACGGACGAGATCGTCCGCGCCAAGGCGGAATCGGCGCTCCGCCACGGGCTGCAGGCCGTCGTCTGCGTCGGCGAAAGCGAGGCCGAAAGGCTGGCCGGCCAGGCGATATCCCGAGTGACGGCGCAGCTCGCCGGTTCGCTCCCGGAGCTTCACGGCGAGGCGGAACTGGTTGTCGCTTATGAACCCATCTGGGCGATCGGCACCGGCCGCACCGCTACGCCGGGCGATGTCGAGGAAATGCATCGGGCGATCCGTCAGGCGCTGGTGGGCCGCTTCGGCGATGCCGGAACGCGCATTCGCATCCTCTATGGGGGCTCGGTGAACGCGGGAAATGCCGCCACCTTGTTTGCAGTCGCCGATGTCGATGGCGGTCTCGTCGGCGGCGCCAGCCTCACCGCGGAGCAGTTCGTGCCGATCGTCGCGGCCGCCGGCGGCTGAGGATACGCAGGGCAGGGTTGATGTTGAACCCGGACCCGTTTTCTCCTAGATCGCGCCCAACACTTGCCCGAAAGCCCGGTCCCCCATGCTGTTCACCTTCATCCTCATCGTGCAAACCCTGATTGCCGCCGCTTTGGTCGGGGTGATCCTGATGCAGCGCTCGGAAGGCGGCGGTCTCGGCGTCGGCGGTAGCCCCTCGGGCCTGATGTCGGCGCGCGGCGCGGCGGATTTCCTCACCCGCGCCACGGCGGTGCTCGGGGCGCTGTTCGTGATCCTGTCGATCGTCCTTGCGGGCCTTGCCACGCTGGAGCGGGCGCCTGTCCAGATCGATCCCAACGCCGCCCGCCGACCAGCGCCCAGCGCGCCGCTGCAGCCGACCGGCACGCTGCCAGGCCAGGCGCCTCCGATCGTAGACCCGATCGCCGGCGCCGCTCGACAGGCGCCCGCCGCCCCCGCGGCTCCGGCCGGCAACGCCGCGGTTCCGCCGCCCGCTCAGTAAGCGGCGGCGATCCGGTCGGCGACGCGGCGCGCCTGCCCGCGAATGTCGGGCACCGCCACAATTTCCCAAAAGGCGCCGCGGGTAAGCGGCCCCAGCGCATAAAGCCGCTCCGAAGGGAAGCCGTCGCTACCCCGCACCCGCGATGCTTCGTCGACATCGAGACCGATACCGAGCGGATCCGGCCGCGCCGTGCCCGAGGCGATCAGGTTGCGGATCAAGGGATCGTCGATATGGGCCGCCATGGCTTCGGGCCCAGTGCAGTTGATGATGCCCGCAGCCACCACCCGCGCTGTGCCGCCGTTGCGCCGGGCGATCTCGATCGTCCCTTTCGCGACGGAGCTTATCCGCCCCGCAATCACCTCCAGCCGGCCCTGCTCCCGCAGCGCCGCGATCCGGGTGGCCACCGCTGGTGCGATGCGGTGACGGTGCACGTCCCACCACGGACGCAGGTGCCGCAGGAACCGTCTTTTCTCCTGGTCGCTGAGCCCGCGCCAAATGATCTGGCTCACCGGCCGCAGTGAATCCACCGCCGCGCGCCAGCTGCCGCCGCCCGCGCGCGCCCGCACCTCGCTCAGCAATTGCGCAAGCGGCGCCGGATCGGGCGTGGCGAGGGGAGGGGTGGCCGGCTCCTCATGGGGGTGGGGCACGAGCCCACGCCGAGAGGTGGCAACCATTCGCCCGCTAAAGCCCGCTTCGCTCAGGCTCAACGCGACATCCACCATCGTAAGGCCGGTGCCAAGCAGCAGCACATCTCCCGACCCTTTGGCCAAAGCTGCGAGCTTCTCCGCGCCGCCCGCCCCCCACGGATCCTCAAGCGCGCTCGGGCCGCGCAGCATCTCCGGCAGCCTGGAAGGATAATTGCCGCCCGCAAGCACCACTGCATCGCAGCCTATGTCTTGCCCACCGGCCAGCCGCAGTGCCCCGGGGCCAAGCGTCGCCGCCTCGCCTTGAACAGGATGCAGCCGGCCGGTCTGCATGGCTTCCTCGTAGATACCCTCGAGATACTGGTGGTAGTCGCGCCGCGCCGCAAAACTCGAGGCGCCGCCGAGGCCCTGCGCCTCGAGCCATTCCTTGAAATGGCCGGGGGCGCCATCGAAGGCGCTCATGCTCGCCGCCCGTACATTGAGGAGGTGTGACGGCGAACGCGTGCCGTAAGCGGCGCCGGCCGCGAAACGCCCGCTGCGCTCGATAAGCACGGCCTGCAGGCCCCGCCGCACCAATTCCACCGCGGCGATGGTTCCGGAATAGCCGGCTCCCACGACCGCCACTACGCCTTCTGTCACAGCTTCGTCTTTCCCCAGGAGTTTCTCGCGTGAACGGCGCCTTGGACGAGTTGTCGCGCCGGCACCACCCGGGGCAAATAAATCGCGACCGTTCGATTCGCGCCCTTTCCCCCCGCGCGCCCCGCCTCTATCCCCCAACTCCCATGGCGCGGTTCATTTTCATCACCGGCGGCGTGGTCTCGTCGCTCGGCAAAGGTCTCATGGCGGCATCGCTGGCGGCCCTTCTGCAGGCCCGAGGCTTCAAGGTTCGCATTCGCAAGCTTGATCCCTATCTCAATGTGGATCCCGGCACGATGTCGCCGTACCAGCACGGCGAGGTCTACGTCACCGACGATGGTGCC
>DASQNR010000007.1:0-568128 GCA_035644835.1 Allosphingosinicella sp.
CCCCCCCCCCCCCCCCCGGTGGCGGCTCCGGGCTCAAATTCTCCAGATCCCCTCGGGCGTCTCTTGCGAGGCGCCTTTTTCTTTGCCCCCGGCTGGGACAAGCGAGGTGGCTCCGGCGGGGCTGCGCGAAGGCGAACGGAACCGACCTCTCTGGGCGCGCATTTAGCTTCTGGTCAGCAGGTCCGGCGCTTCCGCACCGGCTGCAGCTCCAGGAGACCTTTCATGCGTAAGCTTCTTGCTCTTTTCGCAATCACCACCAGCCTCGCGCTTGGCGCCTGCAACACGGTCAAGGGCGTCGGCGAGGATGTGAAGTCGGTCGGCGAAGCCGGCGACAAGGCTATCTAAGCCACGCTTGTCCAGCGACAGAGAACGAGGGGGCCGCGTCACTGCGGCCCCTTTTTCTATTCGGTCCCTGCGACGGCCTGGTCTTTGGCGGCGCGGGCGCGCTTGCGCTCGGTGAACCAGATGGCGACCAGGGAGAGTTCGTAAAGAAGGATCAGCGGGATCGCGAGCATGAACTGGGAAATCACGTCCGGCGGCGTTGCCACTGCGGCGATCACGAAGGCCACCAGGATGGCATAGCGCCGACCGTTCTTGAGCTGATCGCGCGTCACGATGCCAGCGCGCTCCAGCAGCATCAGCAGGATCGGCAGCAGGAACGAGATGCCGAAGGCAAACAGAAAGTGCATCACGAAGGAGAGATACTCCCCCATCGCCGGCAGCGCTTCCTGCTCGATCCCCTCGATCTGCCCTTGATAGCCAAGCAGGAAGCGGATCGCGAGCGGCATCACAACATAATAAGCCAGGGCCCCGCCCAGCGTGAACAGCACCGGGGTGGCCACGAGGAACGGCAGGAAGGCCTTCTTCTCCTTGGCGTAGAGGCCCGGTGCGACGAACAGCCAGATCTGACTGGCGATGATCGGGAAGGCGAGAAAGAAGGCGGCGAACAGCGCCACCCGGATCTCGACGAAAAACGCTTCGTAGAGCTTGGTGTAGACCAGGCGTCCTTCGCCGGGGCCGAACGAGTCGATCAGGGGCTGGACCAGGAAGGCGAAAATTTCGCCCGCGAAGTAGAAGCTGATCGCGAACGCTATAGCCAGTCCTACGAACGACCAGATCAGCCGCCGTCTCAGCTCGATCAGATGCTCCATCAGCGGGGCTTTGCTGTCGTCAGGGTCCCCGATCACGGCAACGGCTCCTCAGGACGCGGTGTTGGCGCAGGGCGCTCGTCGGCCTCTCCTATTTCGGGCGGCAGGGCAGCGGCGGCGACCGGCGGCTGGCTGCCTTCCAGCACGGGCGGCGGCGAGGCGGGATCCCAGGTGCCGATCGCGGCAGGATGCTCCCGCATGATCCGCGCATTTTCGTCCCTCCACTTCTTCTCCATCTCCTCCAGCTCGGACTCGCGGATCATCGTGTCGATGCCCGAGCGAAAGTGGCGGGCCATGCCTCGGGCGCGGCCGACCCACTCGCCAACCGTGCGCATCACTCGCGGCAATTCCTTGGGGCCGATAACCACCAGCGCCACCGCAGCGATGAGGAGAAGCTCTAGATAGCCGATGTCGAACATGAAGCGCCCTTGAGGCGAGGCGGATCAGGGCTCGCGCCGCGTATCGGTGCTGTCGAGGTCGCGGCTGCGATCCGCGGGCACTTCAATCGTGGTGTCGTCGCGCAGGCGGCGCGGCTCGGCGGCGGGGGCGGCCGGCGTGCGGGCCGCCTCCTCCTCCTCTTCGGTCATCCCCTTCTTGAAGCTCTTCAGGCCCTTGGCGACATCGCCCATCATCTCGGAGAAGCGGCCCTTGCCAAACAGCAGCAGGATAATGATCCCGACGACCAGCCAGTGCCAGATGCTGAACCCACCCATATGCGTAACTCCGAAAGAGGCTTAGCAGCCTCCCTAGTCTCCCTCGGGCCCGGTTTCCAGCACTAGCTGCTCCAGCGCCGCATCGATGGGATCCAGCAGGCCAGCGGCCTTGAGGTCATCGATCCCCGGCAAGTCGCGGCGAGTGGCCAGTCCGAAATGGGCAAGAAAGGCAGGCGTGGTGGCGTAGGTGAGCGGCCGGCCCGGTGCTTCACGCCGCCCCGCCGGCCGTACCCAACCCGCCTCCATCAACACATCGAGCGTGCCCTTCGATATCTGGACGCCGCGTATCGCCTCGATCTCCGCGCGGCTCACCGGCTCGTGATAGGCGATGATCGCCAGCGTTTCGACGGCGGCGCGAGACAGCTTGCGGCTCTCCTCCCGTTCGCGGCGCAACAGATGGGCAAGATCGGGCGCGGTCTGGAAGTGCCAGCGCCTGGCCCGCTCGACGAGGTTTACGCCGCGTCCCGCGTAATGCGTTTCCAAGACGCCAAGCGCCGCCCTTACATCGATGTCGGAGCCGACATGCTCGGCTATCTCCTCCGCGCTTATCGGCCCGGCGGCGGCGAACAGCACCGCCTCCACGGCGCGCAACGCGTCCGAAGGTTCGATCATGCCGCCCGCACGAAGAACGGCGCGAAGGTCGCCTCCTGGTCGAACTCCAGCCGCCCGCGCCGCGCCAGTTCAAGCGCGGCGACGAAGCTCGAGGCCAGCGCCGACTTGCGATAATTTCCGTCCTGCGTGTCGGGTAAGAAGGCCTCGATACGGGTCCATGCGGTACGCACGCCGAGCATCCGCTCCAAACGAGTCAGCGCCTCGTCCAAGGTCATGACCGGCCGCAGATGCACCATGTGCACCGCCGGCTCGGTGCGGGCGCGGACCGCGCCGTAGGCGGCGATGAGGTCGTACAGATCCGCCTGCCACAGCGCGCTTCGTACCACCTTCAGGCCCTCGGGAGCGCTGCGGACGAATATGTCGCGCCCAAGTCGGTCCCGCGCCATCAGCCGGGCGCCGGCTTCGCGCATCGCCGCGAGTCGCTGGAGGCGCAGTTGAAGCCGCATCGCCAGTTCTTCCGGCGACGGATCCTGCTCCGTCTCCGTGGGCAGCAGCAGGCAGGATTTGAGGTAGGCCAGCCACGCCGCCATGACCAGGTAATCGGCCGCGATCTCGAGCTTCAGCTTCTTGGCATCGGCGATGAAGGCGAGATACTGCTCAACCAGCGCCAGGATCGAGATCTCGCGCAGATCGACCTTTTGCGATCGTGCCAGGGTGAGCAGCAGGTCGAGCGGACCTTCCCAGCCGTCAAGGTCGAGCGTCAGCCGATCCGCCGAGCCGATCTGCTGCACATCATCGAACAAGGAATCGTGTTCCCCCACGTATTCAAGACTATGCCCTTCGGGCGGCGATGCGAAGCGCCAACTTGTCACAGCCCGCGCCGATACCTGCTTTGGTCCAGGGTGCGGAACCTCGGCGCGGGCGGCGGTTTGTTCGGTGAAATGCTACCGAAGGAGAGCTTCCCATGACAGCCAGCAGCGACGATCAGGCCCATGTCTGGGAGATGATGGAGCGGATCGGCTTTTGCATGTTCTCCACCCATGACGGCCAGGAGATCCGTTCGCGCCCGATGGCAGCGCATCCGGTTGGGGAGGAAGGAATGATCTATTTCCTTACCGACGCCGACAGCGCCAAGGACGAGGAAGTGGAGGCCCGGCCGCAAGTCAATCTGGCCTTCGCCGATTCCGGCTCCCATTCCTATGTGTCGGTGACCGGCCGGGCGGCGGTGTCGAACGACCGGGAGAAGATTCGTGAATTGTTCAACACGCCGGCGAAGGCTTGGTGGGACAGCCCGGAAGACCCGGCGATCAGGCTCCTCAAGGTAACGCCGCAGGACGCGCAATATTGGGACAGCCCGGGCAGGGTGCGGGCGTTGATCCGCATGGCGGCCGCCGCGGTCTCCTCTTCGCGGCCCGACATGGGGGACAATGCCAAGGTGGATATGGAAGGGGCCGGCAGCCGCTGAGGCGGCGCAGGCTCAGGCTCAGGCTCAGGCTTCTGGCGCTGCCTGGTTTGCGCCCGCTTCGCCATCCTGCTCTTCTGGGATGGGCTTGCAGGGCGGCAGATTGATCTGCTCGAGGTTGCCGCAGCGACGCACCTGGACGTTGCCGGCCGGTGCGATGAATACCGCCCATTCCCCGCTGTCGGTGCACTCGGCAACCCACATCGCCATGTTCTTGTAATCCTGTTGGTACCCGCCGCGGTCGACGCGCTTGCAGCGCTGGCCATTCTCCACGATCGCGCGGCGCAGGCCGAGGTTGCGGTAAAGCGGGCTGAGCTTCGCCAACCCTTCGCTGGTCGGGTTGGCGGGTTTAACGCTGCGGCGCTCCGGTTCGGGGGCTCCGTCCTCGCAGCCCGCCAGCGCTAGCGCCGCGGCCAGCGCCGCGGCACCGATCATCCTTGCCATGTCCGCCTCCTTTGTCAGCCGTCCCGGATTAAATCGCTCCCGCATAGTCATGGTTCCCGACGAAGCCCAGCCGGTCGATACCCGCGCCGGCCACCAGCGCCAGCACCCGGTCGAAATCCTCGTAGCGCGCTTCGGCGGCGGTGCTCATCTGCAGCGCGGCGAGCGGATTGGCTGCGTCCATTGCCTCGAGTCGCGACGGCAGCGCTGCCTCGGCGATCGGCGCACCATCGAAGAACAGGCTCCCGTCCCGATCCAGCGCCAGATTGTGGATCTCGGGCTTGGTCTGGGCAGCGAGCGGTACGCCTGTCGGCAGATCGATCTTCACGCCGTGAGTCGCAAGCGGAAGGGTGAGAATGAACATAATGAGCAGCACGAGCATCACGTCGATCAAGGGTGTGATGTTGAGGTCGCTGATCGGCCCGCCGTCGAGGGCGGCATCGTAAGCGGGGGAAAGACTGCGGTGGCGCATGGCGACTCTCCTGTCGTGGATGAGACGATATTACATCAAGTCCCAAGGCAGGCAAGGGTTCCACCATTTGGCCCAACGCAATTCCTTCAGCCGGTGTAGATGTGCCAGTCCCGCTGGCGCAGCGTAGCCCCGGGGACACTCTCGGCGCGCCGCAAGGTGACGCTGCCGGCGCTGCCGAACGGCGTGCCGTTCTTCAAGGCACCGAAAATCTGAATGGGCACTTCGACGAAAAGCCAGCCTTCTTGCGAAACGGGATCGCTCGGCTTTCCAAGCGTCACTTTATAACGCCGGTAAGCTGCGAAATTGGCCGCAAAGGCCGCTGCGTCCGCCGGCTTGCCGCCACGCATCGCCCAGGCGTCCCTATATTGGCCGGCTTCGATGAGATCGTAATAACGGCGCAACACCCCCGCAGCGTCCCGAGCGCCTGCTGCCGGCGCGCCGGCCGGCGGTGCCGAGGCCATCGTGCCCTCGGCCTTGGTTGGAACTGCGGGGGTACGCATCGTTCCGCGGTTTTCCGCCACCGGCAGCCCCGACTCATCCTGCCCGCAGGCAGCCGCGAGCGGGAGCAGCAGCAGGGGAAGTGCATTTCGCATCGGCTTCCTTGCGCTTCGGCACAGCATCACCCTGGCGGCATGCACACGCAAAAACAAACCCCTCCGGGTGCTCCGAAGGGGTTGGGTGCAGGCCGACTTGAAAATGCGCGTCTCAGTCCTCGTCGAGGCGGGCGAGCAGATCCTCGAACATCTTCATCGAGGGCGCGTCGCCGTCCATGGCATAGGCCCGCCGCAAAGCGTTGCCGACGCCGGCGTACACCATCGGCGGCGCGACCTTCACGAAACGCCTGGAGGAAGCTTGCATCATGGCTTCATGTCTCGAATTGATCTTATTCACGGGGTACAGAACGCCGCTGGAACCCGCAGGTTTCAACCGTTGCGCACCCCCAATGGTACGGGCCGAACTTGTTGTATGCAGGACACGCAAGGTGAAGATGGAGTTAACCAGGCCCTCGCCAGGGCGCGGCAACACTCGCCGTTCCTGAAGCTGCAACTCGAGCGTTTCCCCTTTGTGGCGGAGGCGCTGGAACGGGGCGCGGTGGTGCAAGCGCTGGCGCTGGCGCGCGAGGCAGGGGCGCAGGCAGGCGATCTCGGCACGGCGCTGCGGCGCGAGCGCGGCGCCCTGGCCGCGGCTCTGGCAGTGGCGGATCTCGCCGGTCTCCTGACGCTGGAAGCGCTGATGGAGCGGCTTTCCGACTTTGCCGACAGCGCGCTCGAGCGCGCAATCGCGACTTCGATGCTTGAACGAACGCCGGACGCGGAGCCGCGCGGCTTCGCGGTGATCGGCCTTGGCAAGCATGGCAGCCGCGAACTCAATTATTCATCGGACATCGATCCGATCTTTCTGTTCGATCCGGCCATCCTCCCCAGGCGGGCCCGGGAAGAGCCGGGGCAGGCGGCGGTGCGGATTGGCCAGCGGGTGATTGAGTTGCTCAACAAACGCGATGCCGAGGGTTATGTCTTCCGGGTGGATCTGCGGCTGCGCCCGTCGCCGGAAGTCACTCCAATCGTGTTGGCCGTTGACGCCGCTATTTCCTATTATGAGACAAGCGCGCAGCCTTGGGAGCGCGCCGTTTTCATTCGCGCCCGCCAGGCCGCCGGCGACGCCGATCTCGGGCGCTACTTTCTGCAGGCCGTGCATCCCTTCGTGTGGCGCCGCTCGCTCGATTTCGGCGCGATCGGCGAAATCCAGTCGATCACCCGGCGGATCCGCGACCATTATGCGCAAGGGCAGGGCTTCGGTGCGGGCTATGACCTGAAGCGAGGCCGCGGCGGCATACGCGAGGTCGAATTCTTCGCACAAATCCACCAGCTCATCCATGGCGGTCGAGAACCCGGCCTGCGCGCCCCGGCGACGTTGGATGCGCTGCGGGCGCTGGCGCAAGCGGGCCGAATCCCCGCCGCGGATGCCGCCGCCTTGGCCGGCACCTACCGGCTGCTGCGCACGATCGAGCATCGCCTTCAGATGGTCGATGATCGCCAGACCCACAGTCTCCCCACCGACCGGGCGGCACTGGACAATGTTGCCGAACTCCACGGGCTCCAGGACGGCGCGGCTCTGCTTGATTTGCTTCGTCCCGAGGTGGAGGGGGTGGCGCGGCTTTATACGGCGCTTTCCGGCGAGGACGAACAGCGCCTGCCGATCGGGGCCGCGGCGCTTGAGGCGCATCTCGGCGCGGCCGGTTTCGTCGATCCCGCCGCCGCCCGTGTCCGGGTCGAAACCTGGCGTACCGGCCGCGCCCGATCGCTTCGCACTCCCGCCGCGCGCGACGCGTTTGAAGCCATGCTGCCCGCTCTGGTCACCGCCTTCGCCGGTGCGCCCGATCCGATGCGCGCGATGAATCGCTTCGAAGATGTGGTGGAAAGACTGCCGAGCGGCGTGAATTTCTACAGGCTCCTCCAGGCGCGGCCGGGGCTTACCGGGCATCTTGCCGATATCTTGAGCCATGCCCCGGCGCTGGCCGACCAATTGGGGCGCCGGCCGCAGCTCCTCGACGGGCTGATCGACGCCAGCGCTTTCGTCCCGGCCCCGCCCGTGGAGGCCCTGATCCGGGAGTTTGCCCGCCCCGAACGCCAGGCGGAGGACTATCAGCTGCTCCTCGACCGCGTCCGACGCCTGGTCAACGAGCGTCGCTTCGCGCTGGGTGTGCAGCTCGTCACCGGCCACAGCAGCGCGCTGGCAGTCACCGAAGGCTATTCGCGTGTCGCCGAAGCGGCCATCAGCGTCCTTGCCGACGCGGCGGTTGAGGAATTCGCGGTTCGCCACGGCCGCGTCGGAACTTCCGAATTGCTCATCCTCGGGCTTGGCCGGCTCGGCGGGGAGGCGCTTACCCATGCTTCCGACCTCGATCTTGTTTATCTGTTCAGCGGCACTCACGAGGCGGAGTCGGACGGGGGGCGGTCGCTTCGCGCCAACGATTATTTCAACCGTCTCGCCCCCCGCGTCACCGCCGCGCTGAGCGTTCCCACCGCTGCCGGCCCGCTCTACGATGTCGACACCCGGCTGCGGCCATCGGGCCGCGACGGGATGCTTTCGGTCAGCCTGGAGAGCTTTGCCCGCTATCAGCGCGAGCAGGCCTGGACCTGGGAGCATATGGCGCTGCTCCGCGCGCGGCCGGTCTACGGCTCCCCCGATGCCCGCGCGGCGCTTGGCGGGATCATCGAGGAAACGCTCGCCGTTGAGCGCGATCCAGTGCGCCTTTGCTCCGAAATCACTGCGATGCGTGCCGAAATCGCAGCGCACAAGCAGCCGGCGGGGCCGTTCGACATCAAGCTCGGGCCGGGCGGCCTGGTGGATCTTGAATTCTCCGTCCACGCGCTGCAGCTGCGCCACCGCATCGGCCTCGATCCCCATCTCGAACACGCCCTTGCCGCGCTGTGCGCGGCGGGGCTGGTGGAGCCGGAGATCGATCCGGCGCTGCGCCTCCTCACTTCGATGCTGGTCATGTTCCGCCTGGTCTCGCCGAGTTCCGCCGAGCCGCCGGAAGCGACTCGGGCGCTGGTGGCGCGTGCTTGCGGCTTGCCGGACTGGCAGGCTCTGCTTGCGGCGCACGATGCGGCGCGGCAGAGGGTGTCGGCGCTATGGGCGCGGGTCAGTCAAGGAGGATGACATGGTGAACGAGGGCGACCCCGTCCCGGACGTGAAGCTGGAATCGATGGACGGCAAGGTGATTGGCCCGGCCGACTTCAGCGGCCAGAAGCTCGTTCTGTATTTCTATCCCAAGGACGATACGTCCGGCTGCACCGCTCAGGCGCAGGCGTTCAGCGCGTCGGTCAGGGACTTCGAGGAATCCGGCACCTGGATCCTGGGCGTCTCCAAGGACGATGCGAGGAAGCACGCCAAGTTCACCGACAAGTACGCCCTCAAGGTGCCGCTTGCCACCGACGCCGATGGCTCGGTGTGCGAGGCGTTCGGCACCTGGATCGAAAAATCCATGTACGGACGCAAATATATGGGCATCGACCGCGCCACCTTCCTGATCGACCGGGACGGTGTGGTGAAAAAGGTTTGGCGCAAGGTCAAGGTGAGCGGGCATGTCGAGGAAGTGCTGGAGGCCGCGCGGGCGCTGCCCTGACGCTATCCCTCCGGCGTGAATTTCCGCCCCGCCCTATTCTGGCGTTTCCAACCTCCCGACACGGAAGGGAGGTTCAGCGTGCCGGATCGAGATCGGGCAGTGCCGCCGCTTCCTCGAACAAGGCGGGGAGGTCGGCCTTTGTCACCACGTCCAGCAGCCCTTCGAAGCTGTCGATCACCACATAGCCCTTCTGAAACTCGCTGCTGACATAGCGGGTGCGCAGCACCTCCAGCAGATCGAACGGCCGCCGCTTCGGCGCCGGGCTCTCCAGGCTGAAGCGGGATTCGCCGAAGCTCGACAGGATGCCGGCGCCGTAGATGCGCAGGCCGCCGTGTTCGCGCGCAAGGCCGAACTCAACCGTGTACCAATAGAGCCGGGCAAGGCGGTGGAGGTGGCCGAGCCGCATCGCCTCCAGCCCCATCTCCCCCAGCGCCTGCATGAAATCCGCAACCGCCGGCTGGGCGAGAAGCGGGACGTGGCCGAAGACGTCGTGAAAGACATCCGGCTCTTCAAGGTAATCGAGCTGCGCGCGCTTGCGGATGAAGTTGCCGGCCGGGAAGCGGCGGTTGGCGAGATGCTCGAAAAAGATGTCGTCCGGGACCAGGCCGGGCACCGAGACGACCTCCCAGCCGGTGCGGGCGCCGAGCCGGCCATTGAGTTCGCCCAGTTCCGGAATGCCGGGCCGCGACAGGCTCAGCACATCGAGCGCGTCCTGGAATGCGTGAACCGCGCGGCCCTGCAGCATCTCGCGCTGGCGGGCGAAGAGCAGGTCCCACACATCATGGTCCTCGGCGGTAAAGCGCTCCCAATTCTGCGGAACCGTCCAGTCCGCGGCGGCCCCCGGCGGCGGGGTTGAGGGAGCGGGGGAGGCGGGGAACTCGATCGTGTCGGTAAGCATGGCGTCGGTCCTTTTTGATGCAAAAGAAAACCCCGCCCGGGCTGAAGCCGGACGGGGTCGATTTGGATCGTGCTGGCTATGGAAAATCAGCGCGTCAGATCGTTCCCGTCCCGGGCAGATAATAATAATAGGAGGCGACGCGCGGCGCTGCCGGGGCGACCCGCTGACAGTTCGGCAAAGGATGCGCGCGCAAAGTCATCTCGTCCTTCCTGAGCACCCGTACCGACCATGTCAACACAGGGACGGCAGCGCGATGCGCTTTCGCGCCTGAACCTCCGGTTGCCGCCGCACCCTGTTGACCGGCCGCTTGCGTCGCTCTAGCCTTGTACTGAAATGACTGGCGAAAGCTCTTTCCTGCCCGGTGCGGCGCTTGGTCTGTGGTGGCGTTGGCCTTCCCTCAGCGACCCGGCGCGCCCATCGAAAAGGTAAGACGAAGCTTTCCAAGACTTCCCTCCATCTTCTTTCGAGGCCCGCCAAACCGGCGGGCTTTTTTTTACCTTTTGAACAAACGGAACAACGAACATGATCATCGTCCTGAAGCGCGAGGCAACGCCGGAAGTGGCGCAGGAGATATTGGGCCGGATCGCCGCCAAGGGATTGAAGCCGCTCCACATGCCGGGCACCGAGCGGGTCGTGCTCGGCGCATTGGGAGACGAGCGGGTGCTGGCGGAACTGGCGCTCGACGGCCACCCCATGGTGGAATCCTTGAAGCCCATCCTCGCGCCCTACAAGCTCGTCAGCCGCGAAATGCACGCCCATGACACGGTGGTGCGGCTCGGCAAGACGGCGATCGGCGGGCGCGGCTTCGCGGTGATCGCGGGTCCCTGCGCGGTGGAGACGGAGAGCCAGATGCGCAACACCGCCCGGGCCGCCAAGGCGGCCGGCGCCCACGGTCTGCGCGCCGGCGCCTACAAGCCGCGCACCAGCCCTTATGCCTTCCAGGGACACGGGGTGGAGGGCTTGAAGCTGCTGCGCAGCGTTGGCGACGAGTTCGGCCTGCCGGTGGTCACCGAAGTGCTGGAAACCGCCGATGTGGAGGTGGTCGCGCAATATGCCGATGCGCTGCAGATCGGCGCCCGCAACATGCAGAATTTTTCGCTGCTGAAGGCGGTGGGCCGGGCTGAAAAACCGGTGGTGCTGAAGCGCGGCATGGCCGCCAAGGTCGAGGACCTGCTGATGGCCGCCGAATATCTGATGGCGGAAGGCAATGGCGAAGTGATTCTTTGCGAGCGCGGCATCCGCACCTTCGAGACGGCGACCCGCAACACGCTCGATCTGAACGCCATCCCCTACATCAAGCAGCGCACTCACCTGCCCGTGCTGGTCGATCCCTCCCACGGCACCGGGGTGCGGGACTTCGTCATTCCGATGGCGCTCGCCGCCGCCGCCTGCGGGGCCGACGGCATCCTGGTGGAGGTGCACGAGGACCCCGCCGCCGCCTGGTCGGACGGTGCCCAGTCGCTCTACCCCGAAGGCTTCGAAGCGCTGATGGCGGCGCTCAAGCCGGTGGTGGCCGCGGTCGGCCGGCAGCTCGGATGAGCCTGGCGGCGCTGAGCGGCGGCAGCGCCCGGGCGCTGACCCGGCGGCTCCCCGCCGCGCCCGACCTGCTCGCGCTCTACGCAGTGCTCACCGGCGGCGGCGCGCGCGAGGATACCATGCTGCTGGAAACGCTCGGCGGCCCCAGCCTGCTGCTCGAGCGGGCGGCGCTGCGGGTCGTCTGCCGAGGGCGCGAGGTACGGCTGGACGCGCTCACCGCCGGCGGCCGCATCGCGCTCGCCGCCGTGGCGCGCGCGCTTGCCGACCGGGTCGCGGGGCGAGAGGAGGCGGCTCTGGTGCTGCGCTTCCCGCCGCCCGGCGGGGACGATGCCGAAGCGCGGCTGCTCGCCCCGTCGCCGTTCGATGTGCTGCGCGTCCTTGCCACCGGGCTGGTCAACGCGACGCCCGAGGAGCCCTTCACGCTGGCGCTGCTCGGCACGCTCGCCTTCGATCATGTCGACCTGTTCGAGGATCTGCCCGCTCCCCATTCCGATTCCCTGGGCTTTCCCGACTTCATCTTCTGGCTTGCCGAAAGCCTGGTGGTGGTGGAGCAGGGCCTTGCACCCCGCCTCGTCTGCACCGCCTTCGGCTCCGAGGATGCGGGCGAAACGGTGCGCGGCCACCACGATGCCGCGGCGCGCCTGGATGCGCTCGCCGCCCGCTGCGCCGCGCCGCTGACGCCCGTCACGCCCGCTTTGCCTTCCGATCCCGCCGCCGCCGAGACGGACCTGGACGACGCCGCCTTCGCATCCCTCGTGGAGGAGATGAAGGCTCACATCCTGGCAGGCGATGTCTACCAGATCGTGCCGTCGCGCACCTTCCGCGCGCCCTGCGCCGATCCGCTCGCGTCCTACGCGGCGGTGCGGCGGCTGGACCGCAGCCCGTACATGTTCTTTGTTTCCGCGCCCGGCCACCTGCTGTTCGGCGCCTCGCCCGAAACTTCGGTGCGGATCGTGCGCGAAGACGGCTGGCCGCAGGTGGAGGTGAAGCCGATCGCCGGCACCCGCCCGCGTGGGCTCGATCCCGACGAAGACGACCGCATGGAGGCGGACCTGCGCCTCGATCCCAAGGAGGGCGCCGAACATATGATGCTGGTCGATCTCGCCAGGAACGACGTTGCACGCGTCAGCATCCCCGGCACGCGCCGCGTCGCTAAGCTGATGACGGTGGAGCGCTATGCCCGGGTCATGCACCTCGTCTCGTCGGTGAAGGGGGCGCTCGCCATTGGCTATGACCCGCTCCACGCGCTCCAGGCCTGCCTCAATGTCGGCACCTTGTGCGGCGCGCCCAAGCTGCGCGCGACGCAGCTCCTGCGCGGGGCCGAGCGGACCAAGCGCGGCCCCTATGGCGGCGCGATCGGCTGGTTGAACGGGGAGGGGGCGATGGATACCGGCGTCGTCATCCGCTCGGCGGTGGTGAAGGACGGCACCGCCTTCGTCCGCGCGGGTGCGGGCGTGGTCCACGATTCCGATCCCGCCGCCGAGGCCGACGAAACCCGCCGCAAGGCCTCCGCCATCCTCTCCGTGCTTGGGAGCGCAGAATGAGCGGCCGGGTGCTGATAATCGACAATCTCGACAGCTTCACCTTCAACCTGGTGGAAGCGATGGAGCGGCTCGGCCTCAAGGTACGGGTGCTCAGGAACAGCGTTTCGGCGGCGGCGGCGCTGGACGAGGCGGAGCGCGCGGACGCGCCGATCGTCGTCTCGCCCGGCCCGGGGCGTCCCGAGGATGCCGGCTGCTCGCTGGAACTGATCGCGCGCGCCAAGGGGCGGGTGAAGCTGCTCGGCGTCTGCCTCGGGCACCAGGCGATGGTGCTGGAAGCGGGCGGCGAGGTCGCGCACGCGCCGGCGCCGGTACACGGCAAGACCTCGCTCCTCCACCATGACGGGGCAGGGCCCTTCCGCGGTATGGAAGGGCCGGTGCGGATCGGGCGCTACCACTCGCTCTGCACTCGGCGAATCCCGGCGCGCTTTACCGTGCACGCGCAGGTAGACGGAATGCCGATGGCGATCAGCGATGCCCAGGCGCTGCAGACCGGCCTCCAATTCCACCCGGAGTCGATCCTCACGCCGGCGGGCGGCCGGATGCTGGCCAATATTCTGCTTTGACTGTTTGTGGCGGCGGCGCCGGCCGCCCCGCCGTCACCCCGGACTTGATCCGGGGTCCACCTTCTCTCTCTCGGGCGCAACAAGAAGAAGGTGGATGCCGGATCAAGCCCGGCATGACGGTGGAATTGGCCGGTTGCGGCCCCTCCCCGAGGCGGTGAGGTTCAGCTAGGCCGATGCCATGACCACCCTTGCCGCCGCCTGCCGCGCCGTCCTCCTCGCCGCCGACCCCTACACCAAGGTGCGCACCGCGCGCGCCGTCGCACGCGCCTGGCGCCGCGGCGAGCTTGCCGACAGCTTCGAAACACCCATGCCAGACCGGCCGGCGCGGCCGGAAAGCCCGGAACTCCTGCCCGCCTCGCGCATGCCCAAGCGCGGACGGGGCGGGTCGGAGCGCGGGCGGATCGCCATGCTTCATGCGCTCGCCCACATCGAATTCGGCGCCATCGATCTCGCCTTCGACATCGTCGGCCGGTTCGGCGCCGGCTTCCCGCCCGCCTTTTCCGACGACTGGATCGGCGTCGGCGCCGACGAGGCGATCCATTTCGTGCTGCTCGACCGGCGGCTGAAGGCGATGGGCAGCGGCTACGGCGCGATGCCCGCTCATGACGGCTTGTGGGAAGCGGCGGAAGCCACGGCCCACGATCCGCTCGCCCGCCTGGCGGTGGTGCCGATGGTACTGGAAGCGCGCGGGCTGGACGTCACGCCCGCCACGGTGGCCCGGTTCGAAGCCGCCGGAGATGTGCGGTCAGCCGCCATTCTCGCACGCATATACCGCGATGAAATCCGCCATGTCCGGGCCGGCACGCGATGGTTCGAATCCGCCTGTAACGCGCGGGGAATCGAGACTGTTGCGGAGTGGAAACGGTTGGTCCGCACCCATTTTCGGGGGGCTATTAAGCCGCCGTTCAACGACTCAGCGCGGGGCGAAGCCGGTCTGTCCCGCGAATTCTACGGCGGGGTGGACGCGGAAGGATATGTTTAACAATCTCGGTTCAACGACACGGGGTGGGCAACTTCCAGTCGATAACCACGGGCCGAAGCGGCAACGCCTCGGACTTTTATCGGGTCGCAAATGAAGCGGCCACCGCCGGCTGGGCCGGCGTTGAGCGGGGACGAAATTGTGCTGACTAAGATGAACAACGCAGGTCCCGGCAAAGCGTTCCGCAACATGTTCCGGCAGCGCGATATTTTCTTCCATGACGGCACCAGCCTGCGCCGCGTCAGCATCGGGTCTGGCCTGCAGATCTTCACGGCGGTCGCGGCTCTCCTTACTTTGTTCTGGTCGATCTTCGCAGCCGCGCAGCTTGCCGCGGTGCAGGCGGCGCCGGCGCCGGCCGAAATTACCCGCATGGAGCGCGAAGTTAAGGCAATGCAGGCGGATGTCGCCGTGATCAAAGCCGCCGCGCAGCAGCGCTTCCAGATGACCTCCGCCGAAGTGCGCAGCCTCGGTCTCGATCCCCGCCGCCTCCAGGCGAAGGGCGGCGTCGGCGGTCCCTATGAGGCGGTCGATCCGGCACGCGCCGCGGATCCCAGCTTCAAGGCGCTGTTCAACAGCTGGAAGCAGCTCGATCAGCTCGAGCATGGCACCATCGCCATTCCGTCGGCCGAGCCCGTCAAGGGCGTCGCCTTCACCTCGGGTTTCGGCGTCCGCTCCGATCCGTTCCGCGGCACGCGCGCCATGCATGCCGGGATCGATCTTGCCGGCCCGGTCGGCACTCCGATCTACGCCACTGCCGACGGCGTCGTGGAGCGTTCCGAATATCACAACGGCGGCTATGGCAACCTCATCGAGCTCAACCACGGCCGCGGCATCCAGACCCGCTACGGCCACCTTTCCCGCTCGATGGTTTCGGCCGGCCAGCGCGTCAAGCGCGGCGACATGATCGGCCTGATGGGCTCCACCGGCCGCTCCACCGGCAGCCATCTCCATTACGAAGTCCGCATCGACGGCAAGGCCGTCAACCCGGTCCCCTTCATGCAGTCGTCCGACTACCTCCAGTCGGTTCAGCGCCGCGCCGCCGCTGTGGCGATCGGCGGCCCCGAGGGCGCTACCAAATAAGGTTCAGGAGAGGCCAAAAGGCTCGGGGCCCCGGCGGAGACGCCGGGGCCTTTTTTATGCTCCGCTCCATCGGGGATGGAGCGGGTGGATGCGTATAGCACGGTCAATCAGCTTCCACGCTCTACCGTCACCCCCGCGAAAGCGGGGGTCCCGCTTTGGCAGTGCGGAAGAGAAGAAGCGGGATTCCCGAGTTCGTGGGAGTGACTTGGGGGGCTCGCGAAAGCGCCTGCGCCCGTTGCCCTATTTTCCTTTTTTCGCCCGGTGCTGGTCCAGGTCGAGGACACTGTTGCTCTCACCCTCGGGGAGGAGGCCCAGGCGGCGGGCGACTTCCTGATAGGCTTCAGCCTCGCCGCCGAGGTCGCGGCGGAAGCGATCCTTGTCCAGCTTCTCGCCCGAGGCCATGTCCCACAGCCGGCAGCCGTCCGGGCTGATCTCGTCGGCCAGGATCACGCGGGCATATTCATTTTCCCACAACCGGCCGAATTCCAGCTTGAAGTCGACCAGGCGGATGTTGATCGCGGCGAACAGGCCGCACAGGAAATCGTTCACGCGCACCGCCATGTCGGCGATGTCGTTCATCTCCTCCTGGCTCGCCCAGCCGAAGCAGGCGATATGCTCGTCGGCGATCAGGGGATCGCCCAGCGCATCGTCCTTGTAATAATATTCGATGATGGTGCGGGGAAGCTGCGTCCCCTCCTCGATGCCGAGCCGCTTGGACAAGGTGCCGGCGGCGACATTGCGCACCACCACTTCGATGGGGATGATCTCCACCTGCCGGATCAACTGCTCGCGCATGTTGAGGCGCCGGATGAAGTGGGTCGGGATCCCGATCGTCCCGAGCAGGGTGAAGATATGCTCGGAAATGCGGTTGTTGAGCACGCCCTTGCCGTTGATCGTGCCGCGCTTCTGCGCATTGAAGGCGGTCGCGTCGTCCTTGAAATACTGAATCAAGGTGCCGGGCTCCGGGCCTTCGTAGAGGATCTTGGCCTTGCCTTCGTAGACCTGTCGGCGGCGGGACATAGGAAAGGTCCTCGGCTGGAAAAAATCGGCCCCGGACGCATAGTCGAAAAGACGGCGCCCGGGGCGGGAGCAAGCCCATAGCGGACCCCCAGGGCGAGCGCAATGGAACGG
This sequence comes from Allosphingosinicella sp., assembly GCA_035644835.1. Taxonomy (GTDB): domain Bacteria; phylum Pseudomonadota; class Alphaproteobacteria; order Sphingomonadales; family Sphingomonadaceae; genus Allosphingosinicella. The sequence goes on from DASQNR010000007.1 coordinate 16,649, forward strand.
CGTTTTTGCTCCGCTCGCGCTGGCAAGGGCGGGGCGGCTGTGCCATCGTCCGATACCGCCGCAGGAGCTTCTCGCCAGTGACCGCCGATTACGATTTCGCCCGCGACACGGGCGCCGCCTATGGTGCTGCGGCGGAAGCCCCTGCCGCTCCCCAATGGCAAGTCTGGCAGGGCGATTGCCGGGAGCGGCTTGCCGAGATTGCCGACGCCTCGGTGCACCTGGTGGTGACGGACCCGCCTTATTTCCTGGACGGTCTCGATAATGTCTGGGCCAAGGGCCGGGCGGATTCGCCGCGCGCGACAGGCAGTGTCGGCGGCCTTCCGGTGGGCATGAAGTTCGATCCCGCGCAGGGCGCCGCCCTGCAGGCTTTCCTCCAGCCGGTGTTCGGTGAGCTGCACCGGGTGCTCAAGCCCGGCGGATTCTTCATCGGGTTCAGCCAGCCGCGGCTTTATCATCGTATGGCCATCGCCGCCGAGCTGGCCGGGTTCGAGATCCGGGACATGATGGCGTGGCACTTCACTAAGCGGGCCCAGTTCAAGGCATTCTCGCTCGACCATTTCGTGCGCCGCATGAGCTTGCCCGCGCGGGTCGAAAAGGCGCTACTCGCTTCACTGGCCGGCTGGAAGACGCCCCAGTTGCGGCCCAATTTCGAAGCCATGTTCCTGGCCCAGAAGCCGCGCGACGGGACCTTTCTGGACAATTGGCGCACCCACGGCATCGGGCTGATGGATGCGACTCAGAAGCTCGACGGCGCCGTGCCTTCCAACGTCATGAAGTTCGAAAAATCCGACGGCGGCGAAAAGATCGCCCATCTGACGGTGAAGCCTCGCGCCTTGATCGAGCACCTCATCCGCTTGTTCTCGCGCGAGGGGCAGCTGGTGCTCGATCCCTTCGTCGGCAGCGGCACCACCTGCGTCGCCGCCCGCCGCACCGGCCGGCGCGCGATCGGCATCGAGGTCAATCCGGAATATGCCGCCATCGCCAGGCGCCGGGTCGCCGAGGCCGCGGACGATATCCAGACCTGAAGGGGCCAACATGGAATCCCACGAGCTGACCGAGGAGCACCGGCGGCGTTACGCCGCGCAGGAGAAGTGGCTCCACACCCAATGGCAAAATGCCCTCGAAGGGCAGGGGGTCACCTGGCCGGCCGCTGCGCCGGTCAAGCGCGCGCAACTGGTCGGGCTCTCCTTCTTCGTCGGCGAAGCGGTCAGCAAGGACAGCCTTGGGCGGTTCGTGCAGGACATCGCCGGCGGCGCGCTCGACACGCAGGTCAGGCATTTGCGCGCCCAGGGCTGGAACGTGATCGGCGGCGGGCGCGGCGAGGCGCAGCACAACCACCTGCCCAACGGCCAGCGCATGCCTCGCGGCGCTTATTGCCTGGCATCGGTGACCACCCCCGCCACCCGCTTCGTCCAGTCGCTGCGGCTGAAGCGGCAGGGGCGGGCGGGCGTGCGCGACTGGGAGGATCTGTGCCGCCTCTACGACCATCGCTGCGCCCATTGCGGCGCCTCGGTGCGCAAGCCGGACAAGGGCCACATGGATCCCGACAAGGGCCAGGACATCTCCAATCTCATCCCGCTGTGCGTGCCGTGCAACAATTGGGCGGGGGACGATGTCATGTTCAACGAGGAGGGACGGGTGAAGGCGGTGCTGTCGGAACGCTTCCTCAAGGATGCTCCGCCCGAGGCGCTTGCCCGGATCCGCGCCTGGCTCAATCGCAGCTAAGGGGCCTTTCGCCCAGCCGCGGGCGGGCCTATCCTCCCGCCATGCGGATCCTCGATGTTGAAGCGGTGGCGCCCGCCGATGCGCCTGCCCTCACTCCCCACCTGGTTTCGGGAGAGCCGATCCACGCCGCCTTCCGCTCGCCGAGCGCGGCGGTTTTGTTCACGGCCACCCGGATCCTGCTGGTCGAGCGCAACGCCCTCTTGGACGAGAAAGTGGAAACCAGCTCCTTTTCCTACCGGTCGATGCGGCAATTCTCGCTTAGCGAGGCGAGCGGCGCGGGAGGGCGGGTGGCGATAAAGGTCTGGCTCGGCGCCGATCCCCAGCCGCTTCACCTGCGGGCAGGCGCGGACGCGGAGCTGACCGCGCTGCAGCTCTTCCTCGCCGGGATGCTGCGCTGAAGCTGCGGCGCATCCTGGCGGCGGCGGGGCTGTTCGCCAGCCTTGCCGCTTGCGCGGCCCCGCACGCGGACCGGCTTTCATCCTCCTACACCAATCCGGTGCTCGACGCCGATTTTCCCGATCCCGCCGTGCTGCGCGCCTCCGACGGAAACTATTACGCTTATGCCACCCAGACCGAGCGAGGCGGGCGGATGGTCAACATCCAGGTCGCACGCTCGGGCGATCTGGCGCGCTGGGACCATCTTGGCGATGCGCTTCCCGCCAAGCCGGACTGGGCGGCCGGCACCCAGGACTTCTGGGCGCCGCACGCCGCCGAGCACGACGGGCGCTTCTACCTCTATTATTCGGCCAAGCCCGATGCCGCCCTCGTCGACCCGAAGCGCGGCCTGTGCCTGGCCGTCGCCGTCGCGGACCGGCCGGAGGGGCCGTTCGCCGACATCGGCACGCCGCTGCTGTGCGGGGAAGGCTTCGTCAACATCGATCCGATGAGCTACGACGATCCCGCGACGGGCAAGCGCCTGCTCTACTGGGGCTCGGGCTTCGGACCCATCAAGGTGCAGGAGCTTGCCGCCGACCGTATTTCCTTCGCCCCGGGCAGCGCACCGATCGACCTTGTGCCAGTCGTCGCCACCGACGATCCGGCCAATTACCAGCGGCTGGTGGAGGGCGCGTGGGTCCATTATCGGGCGCCTTTTTATTACCTCTTCTATTCGGGCGACAATTGCTGCGGCCCGAAGGCCCATTACGCCGCCATGGTCGCCCGCTCCCGCAGCGCCACCGGCCCGTTCGAGACGCTGGAGGCGGCCACCGGCGCCAAAAGCAGCGTGATCCTGGAGCGGCGCGGCATCTGGGTGGCGCCGGGACACAATGCAGTGGCCAGCGACTCGAAGGGGCGCGACTGGATGGTCTACCACGCGGTCGACAGCCGCCGCCCGCGCAGCAAGCCCGGCGACGAGATCAACAGCCGCCGAGTCATGCTGATCGATCGCATCGTCTGGCGCGGCGGCTGGCCCAGTGTCGAGGGGCCCAGCGACCCTGCGCCGCCCGGCGCGGCAGGCGCCATGCCCACCCCTTGATCAGGATCAAGCGCTTATCCGCTGTCGGATGCGCCCACCCTGTGTTAGCCTTCGTGCCATAATCGTCGCGGTGGGGGCCGCTTCAAGGCCGGTGGGGGAGGCATTTTGAGAAAGCTGATCTCGATCGACCTGCCGCGTCGGCTGTCGCCCGGCCTTCCGGCTCCGGCGACCGAGCTGCTGGTCGGCCTTCTCATTCCCCTGCTCTTCTCCGGGCTGCGCGGCGCCATTCCGGCGCTTCCGTCGGAAGTGGCAACCTACGCCTTCAGTTTCCCCGCCGTCGTCCTGGCAACCTTGCTTGCCGGGTGGCGCAGCGGCGCGGTGGCCGTGGCGACCGCGCAGCTCCTGGTCTGGTACTTCCTGCTGCCGCCGGTGCGCAGCTTCCAAATGCCATCCCCGAATGACGTCTGGGGCCTGGGCATCACCACCGCCGTGCAGCTGGTGCTCCTCGCCGCGCTCGGCCTCTACCAGCGGGAAGTCCGGGAGGGGCAGGTGGAGCGGGTTCGCCGCATCAACTTCCTCGGCCAGGCGCTGCGCGAGATGGATCACCGCACCAAGAACAATTTCCAGATCGTCACCAGCATGCTGACCCTCCAGGCGGGACGGTCGAGCCATGCCGAGGTGAAAGCGGCGCTCGGCGAGGCGGTGGACCGGCTGCAGGCGCTGTCCGCAATCTACGCCGCGCTGCGGCCGAGCAGCCACGGCCTCGGCACGGTGCGTCTGCAGGACCAGCTCGAAGAGATATGCGCGCAGATCCGTCTCGGCATCCTGCCGCCGACCATCACGCTGGAGACCGTGCTGGAGCCGGTTCTGGTCCCACCCGACACGGCGGTGGCGATCGGCATCGTCGTCAACGAACTCGTCACCAACGCCTGCAAGCACGCATTCGGCGAAGAAGGCGGAACGATCGCGGTGCGCGCGGTGCGCGAGGAGGGCCATGTCCGCATCGAAGTGGCGGATGACGGCCGGGGCGTGGATCCGGCCGCGCTCCGCACCGGCCTCGGCACCCGCATCGTTGCCGCCTTCGTGCAGCGGCTGCGCGGCACCAGCGAGGTGCAATCCTCCTCGCGCGGCTCCATCCACGCCGTCCTCGTGCCGCTCAGCTGATGGCGGAGTTCAGCGCGGGCATCCTGCTTTACCGCTTCGTCTCAGGCATTCTGGAAGTGCTGCTCATCCACCCGGGCGGCCCATTTTGGCGCAATCGCGACGCGGGTGCCTGGATGATTCCCAAGGGCGGGCTGGAGGAGGGCGAGGAGCCGCTCGCCTGCGCGCTTCGCGAGTTCGAGGAGGAAGTCGGCACCCGCCTGTCCGGCGCACTGCGCCCGCTGTGCCGGATCCGGCAAAAGGGCGGCAAGTGGGTGGAAGCCTTTGCCCTGGAGGGCGATCTCGATGCGGCCGCCATCGTCAGCAACCTGTTCGAGATCGAATCGCCGCGCGGCAGCGGCCGGATGCGCAGCTATCCTGAAGTCGATCGGGCCGCTTGGTTCAGCATGGAAGCGGCCCGCGCCATGATCCTGCCGAGCCAGATGCCGATCCTCGACGCGCTGGAAGCCTCGCTCTAGCCGCCGAACAGCCCCGGATACTGCCGCGGCTGCGACCGCCGATACTGGTTGGGGGCCTTCACCGTCGCACCGAGCGCCGCCGCGGCATGCCAGCCCCAGCGTGGGTTGAACAGCATGGCGCGGGCCAGCGCCACCGCGTCGGCATCCCCTGTGGAAACGATCGCCTCCGCCTGCTCGAAGCCGGTGATGAGGCCGACGGCGATCACCGGAATGCCGACGCCCGCCTTGACGGCGCGGGCCAGCGGCACCTGGTAATTGGGGCCGACGGGGATCTTCTGCGCAGGGGTCAGGGCACCGCTCGACACATGGATGGCTGCGCAGCCGCGCGCCTCCAGCGCCTGGGCAAAGGCGATTGTGCCTTCGATGTCCCAGCCGCCTTCGGCCCAGTCGGAGGCGGAAACCCGCACCGTGACGGGCCGCCCGGCCGGAAAAGCGGCACGGACCGCCTCGAACACCTCCAGCGGGAAGCGGAGCCGGTTGTCGAGGCTGCCGCCATAATCGTCCTCGCGCCGGTTGGAGAGCGGCGAGAGGAACTCGTGAAGCAGGTAGCCGTGCGCCGCGTGGATTTCGACCAGGTCGATGCCGAGCCGCGCCGCCCGCAGCGCCGCTTGCGCAAAGGCGCCGCGCAGCCGCGCCAGCCCGGCGCAGTCGAGCGCCGCGGGGGGACAGTCGCCCTCGGCAAAGGGGAGCGGCGAGGGCGCCTCGGTCTGCCAGCCGACCGGCTCGTCCGGCGCGATCTGCGCATTGCCTTCCCACGGCACCCGGGTCGAGGCCTTGCGCCCGGCATGAGCAAGCTGGATGGCGATGGGAACGGCCGAATAAGGCCGCACCCCCGCCAGCACCCGCTCCAGCGCCGCTTCGTTGGCATCGGACCAGAGGCCGAGATCGTCGGGCGAGATGCGCCCTTCCGGCGCCACCGCGGTCGCCTCGATGATCAGCAGCCCGGCGCCCGAATGGGACAGGGTGCCGAGATGCTGGAGGTGCCAGTCGGTGGCGCTGCCCTCGCCGTCGGCCGAATATTGGCACATCGGCGCAACGACGATCCGGTTGGGGAGCGTCAGCCCCTCGAGCGCGAGCGGGGTGAAGAGCTTACTGGCCACCTTGCCGTCCTAAAAGCGCAAGGTGCCTTCGAGCACGGTCACGCAGGTGCCGCCGAGCACAACGCGGCCTCCGGCGCGGCGGCATTGGACATGGCCGCCGCGGCGGCTCGCCTGGAAGGCGGTGAAGCTGTCGCGCCCCAGCCGCTCGCACCAGAAGGGCGTCAGCGCCGCATGGGCCGCGCCCGTGACAGGGTCCTCGTCGACTCCCCAGGCCGGCACGAACACCCGGCTCACCACGTCCGACTCGTCGCCCGGCGCGGTGACGATCGCCATCATCTGCGTGGCACTGAGACGGCTCATGTCAGGCGCACAAGCCCGCACCGCAGCTTCGTCCTTCACCAGAATGACAGCCGTAGCCTCGGCCCCGCTGAAGGAGTGGAAAACCTGCCCGTCGGGCAGGCCAAGTGCCTCAAGAAGATCGTTATTTTCAGACGGCGCAACCAATGTCACGGGCAGATCGAGTTCATAACCCGCGGCACCTTTGGCAACTTCCAACAAACCCGCCTTGCGAGTCCGGAAGCGCACCCGCGCGCCTTCAATCAGCACATGGCCGCTCGCCAGCGTTGCGTGGCCGCACAGCGCGACTTCGGTGGTCGGCGTGAACCAGCGCAGCTCGTAATCCGCCTCGCCGCTCGCATCGGGGACGGTGAAGGCGGTCTCGCTGAGATTGTTCTCCATGGCGATGGCCTGCATGATCTCGTCCGGCAGCCATGCATCGAGCGGCACCACCGCCGCCGGGTTGCCGGTAAAGGGCCGGTCGGCAAAGGCATCGACCTGGACGAGGCGCAATTCGGGCATCAGGGTTTTCCCCTTCCGGGCGAGAGGTTGGTTTCGGCGAGGAGGTTGCCGGGCTGGTCGACCTGGCCCTCCGGGTCGAGGTGGATGAGGATTTCGGTGCCGGGAAATTCCTGGCCCAGCCACTGCTCGACCTCGTCCATCACATCGTGGGCGGCCGACACCGTCATGTCGGCATCGACCCAGACGTGGAACTGGACGAAATCGCGGCTGCCGCTGGTGCGGGTGCGAAGGTCGTGAATGCCCTTGAGCGCCGGATGGCGGCTGGCGACCTCGACGAAACGGCCGCGTTTCTCTTCCGGCCATTCCTTGTCCATCAATTGGTCGACCGCGCGGCTCGACGCGCGCCAGGCGCCAAGCAGCAGCCACAAGGCGATGACGATGCCGAATACCGGGTCCGCGCCGGTGAACCCGGCATATTGATCCAGCGCCAGCGCCAGGATCACCGAGGCGTTGAGCAGCAGATCGGATTGGTAATGGACATGGTCGGCCTGGATCGCGACCGAGCCGGTGCGCGCGATCACCCTGCGCTGGTAGGCGAGTAGCGCAAGCGTGGTGACGATGGCGATCAGCGACACACCGATCCCGTATTCCGCATTGGCGGTCGGCGCGTCGCTCATCAGGCGGTCCACCGCGCGCCAGCCGATCGCTAGCGCGGAAAAGCCGATGATCCCAACCTGGGCGAGGGCGGCGATCGCTTCCGCCTTGCCGTGGCCGAAGCGATGGTCGTCGTCGGCCGGCGTCGCCGCGAGCCGCACCCCGTAAAGGGTGATCAGCGATGCTACCACGTCGAGACCGGTGTCGGCGAGCGAGCCGAGCATCGCCACCGATCCCGTGGCCACCGACGCATAGGCTTTGAGGAACAGGAGAAAGAGCGCCATCGACACGCTGGCAATGGCCGCGCGCTTTGCAAGGCTGCCATGGCTGCCGCGCACCCCCTGGCCGTCATGGTGATGGGCGTGGCCGATGCTCATGGGTAGAGCAGGCCCTCGCGCCAGCCTCCGTTTTCGTCCCGGGTAAACAGCCGCCGCTCGTGGAGGCGGTGGGCGCGGTCGTTCCAGAATTCGATCCGCTCCGGCACCACGCGGTAGCCCGACCAGCGCGGCGGCCGCGGCACCTCGCCGCCCTGGAAGCGCGCCTTCGATTCCTCGAACCGCCTTTCGAAGGTGGCGCGGGAGTCGAGCGGGCGGGACTGGTCGGACGCCCAGGCGCCAAGCTGCGAATCCCGGCCGCGGGTCGCGAAATACGCGTCGGCTTCCGCCGCGCTCACCGGCTCCACCGGGCCTTCGATCCGCACCTGGCGGCGCAACGACTTCCAGTGGAAGAGCAAAGCCGCCTTTGGATTTGCGCCAAGGTCGCCGCCCTTGCGGCTGTCCATGTTGGTGTAGAAAACAAAGCCCCGCGCGTCGTGGCCCTTCAGGAGCACCATCCGCACCGACGGCTGACCGCGAGCATCGGCCGTGGCCAGGGCCATGGCGGTAGGATCGTTGGGCTCCGAAACCACTGCCTCGGCCAGCCATTCCTCGAACAGCGCGTGGGGATCATCGGCCATGCGCGCTTCTTGCCCCCCTTCGCCTCCAAGGACAAGCGTGCGCCCTTGCGCGCGCTCACCTCTCAACCCATCTGCAACAGCGTTGCCGACCAGCAACAGTGGACATTTGGCGCGTGGTAGAGAACGAACGTCGGCATGGCTGATCTTTACTCAACCCTGGGCGTCAAGCGCGACGCGAGCGAAGCGGACATCAAGAAGGCGTATCGCAAGCTCGCCAAGGAGCTGCACCCGGACAAGAACAAGGACAATCCCGGCGCCACGGCCCGCTTCTCCAAGGTGACGCAGGCTTATGATATCCTCACCGACAAGGACAAGCGCGCCCGCTACGACCGCGGCGACATCGACGAGGACGGCAACCCGCGTGCGCCGTTCGGCTATGGCGGCGGCGGCCCCCGGCCGGGCGGGGCCGGCGGCGGCTTTCGCTCCAACATGGGCGGCGGTCCCGGCGGAACGGGGGGCCCTGGCGGCATGGGCGGCGGCGAGGAAGTCGATCTGTCGGAAATATTCGAAGGCCTGTTCGGCCAGCAGCAGCAGCAGCGCCGCGGCGGTTTCGGCGGCTTCGGCGGGCGCCGGTCGGCCCCTCCGGCCAAGGGCGCGGACATCGCCTATCGCCTGCCGGTTTCGTTCGAGGATGCGGCCGCGCTTCGCGAGCAACGAGTGACGCTGCAGGGCGGCAAGACGGTCGCCATCAAGCTCCCCAAAGGCGTTGAGGAAGGCGCCAAGATCCGCCTGGCGGGGCAGGGGCAGCCGGGCCCGGGCGGGAATGGCGACGCGATCGTCACCATATCCATCAAGCCGCACCGTTTCTACACCCGCCACGGCGACGATATTCGCCTCGATCTGCCGGTCAGCCTGGACGAGGCTTTGCTCGGCGCCAAGGTCAAGGTGCCGACCGTGGAGGGCGCCGTGATGGTCACGGTGCCCCAGGGTTCCTCCTCCGGCAAGACCCTGCGCCTCAAGGGCCGCGGCTTTACCGGCAAGGACGGCACCCGCGGCGACCAGCTCATCACCCTGATGGTCGATGTCCCGGCCGACGATGCGGAGCTGCTGCGGTTCGTGGAAGGGTGGAGCCGCAAGAACAAAGGAAACCCTAGAGCGGCTCTGGGCGTCTAGCAGCACGTGCAAACCATTCCCTCGCCCGAATCCCCCGAAGCCAGGCGCAAGGAGAGCGCCCGTACCAAGGGCCGTCTCGGCAAGATCCGCCGGGGCATGCGCCCGGGTGCCTATCCGTTCGAAGTGATGAAGCGGGTTGCGGTCGGCACCTACAACGACGGCTTCATTCACGCCGGCAACCTCGCCTTTCTGGCGCTGCTGACCGTTTTCCCGTTCGTGATCGTCGCCGCGGCGGTGGCCCGCATCTTCGGCCAGACCGAAGGGGGCGTTCAAGCGGTGACCGCCTTGTTCCAGACCATGCCGCCAAGCGTCGCCGATGTCTTACGCAAGCCGATCAGCGATGTGCTTGAAGCGCGCTCCGGTGGCCTGCTCTGGCTGGGCGCGCTGGTCGGCCTGTGGACCACCGGCAGCTTCATCGAGACCATCCGGGACATCCTGCGCCGCGCCTACGGCGTGATCCTGGGCGCGCCATTCTGGGAATACCGCCTCGCCTCGATCGGCCTGATCGTCGGCTCGGTGGTGATCATGCTGCTTTCGTTCAGCGCGTCCATCCTGCTCAACAGCGTCATGCAGTTTGTCGAGCGGGTGGTGCCCCATGCCGACGACGTGGTCGGGCTCCTCGCCTTGTCGCGGATCGTGCCGGCGCTGATGCTGTTCGGCTCTCTCTACCTGATCTTCGTGTCGCTGACCCCGCGCCGTTATCGCGGACGGAATTATCGCAAATGGCCGGGCGCGCTGGTGGTGGCGGTGTGGTGGATCGGCACCACCACCCTTCTGCCCGTCGCCTTGAGCAGCCTCGGCAGCTACGACCTTACCTATGGCAGCCTCGCCGGCGTGATCATCGCCCTGATGTTCTTCTACATCATCGGCCTTGGCGTGGTGGTCGGGGCCCAGCTCAACGCCGCGCTGGCGGAACCGCCCGAGCCTACGGTAGAGGATGTCGCGGTGGCCGAAGCGCAAGCGGTGGTGGAGCAGGCCGCTTTGGCCGAGGCCGAAGCGGACGTGAAGGGGGAGGATGAGGAATGACGGGGCTGATGGCGGGCAAGCGCGGGCTGATCATGGGCCTTGCGAACGACAAGTCGCTCGCCTGGGGGATCGCCAAGCAGCTTGGAGAACAGGGCGCGGAACTCGCTTTCTCCTACCAGGGCGAGGCGCTCAAGAAGCGCGTCGCGCCGCTGGCGGCCTCCGTCGGCTCCGAATTCCTGATCGAATGCGACGTCTCCGACATGGCCGATCTGGACCGCGCTTTCGCGACGCTGCAGGAGACTTGGGAAACGATTGATTTCGTCGTCCATGCCATCGGCTTTTCCGACAAGAACGAGCTTCGCGGCCTCTATGTCGACACCAGCCTCGACAATTTCCTAATGTCGATGAACATCTCGGTCTACAGCTTCACCGCCGTCGCCCGCCGTGCCCGCGCGATGATGCCGAACGGCGGCAGCCTGCTCACGCTGACCTATTACGGCGCCGAGAAGGTCATCCCGCACTATAACGTCATGGGCGTTGCCAAGGCCGCGCTCGAGGCCAGCGTCAAATATCTCGCCATGGATCTTGGTCCCGGAAATATCCGGGTCAACGCCATTTCGGCCGGTCCCATCAAGACGCTGGCGGCGAGCGGCATAGGCGACTTTCGCTACATTCTGAAATGGAACGAATATAACAGCCCGCTGCGCCGCAACGTGACGATTGACGATGTCGGCGGTGCCGGCCTTTATCTGCTGTCGGGCCTGGCGTCCGGCGTTACCGGCGAAATCCACCACGTGGACGCCGGCTACAATGTGGTCGGCATGAAGGTGGAAGACGCTCCCGACATTGCCACAGTTTAAAACGAACGCCTTTTCCCTTGGGGAGCGGGAAGGGCGAGGGGGCGGGCAATGAGCTTCAACACGTTCGGCCGGGTGTTCCGCTTCACCAGCTGGGGCGAGAGCCACGGACCCGCGATCGGCTGCGTGGTGGATGGCTGCCCGCCGGGCCTGCCGCTCAGCGAGGAGGACATCCAGCCCTGGCTGGATCGCCGCCGCCCGGGCACCAGCCGCTTTACCACCCAGCGGCAGGAGCCGGACCGGGTCCGCATCCTGTCCGGCACCTTTGAAGGCCGCACCACCGGCACGCCGATCAGCCTCGTCATCGACAATGTCGACCAGCGGCCGAAAGACTATGCCGAGGTGGCGGGCGCTTACCGGCCCGGCCATGCCGACTACGCCTATGACGCCAAATACGGCCTGCGCGACCCTCGCGGCGGCGGCCGCGCCTCCGCACGGGAGACGGCTGCGCGGGTTGCCGCCGGGGCAGTTGCACGGCTGGTGCTGCCGGGGGTCGTCATCCGCGGCTGGGTAGAAGCGATCGGCGGGGTGCCAATCGACGAGTCCGGCTTCGTTACCGACGAGATCGACAGGAACCCCTTCTTCTGCCCCGATGCCGCCACCGTGGGTCGATGGGAGGAACTGATCGACCGCGCCCGCAAGGCGGGCTCCTCGCTCGGCGCAACCATCATATGCGAGGCGCACGGTGTCCCGCCCGGCTGGGGCGCCCCCGTTTACGCCAAGCTCGACGCCGAACTCGCCGCCGCGTGCATGGGCATCAATGCCGTAAAGGGTGTGGAGATCGGCGACGGCTTCGCGTCCGCAGCGGCCAGCGGCGAAGCCAATGCCGATGCGATGCAGCCGGGAGAGGACGGCAAGCCCGTCTTCCTCGCCAACCATTCCGGCGGCATTGCCGGCGGCATCTCCACCGGCCAGCCGGTGCGGCTGCGTGTCGCCTTCAAGCCAACCAGCTCGATCCTGACGCCGCTCGAGACGATCAGCCCGGAGGGCGATGCCATCCACATCGCCACCAAGGGCCGCCACGACCCGTGCGTCGGCATCCGCGGCGTGCCGGTCGTGGAAGCGATGATGGCGCTGGTGTTGGCGGACCACAAACTCCTCCACCGGGCGCAGTGCGGGTAAGAGCCGGCGCCTAGCGCAGGCGCGTGCCCACCAAGGTGCCCTTGCTGCCGCTGTTCACCAGCCGGAATTCGAAATTCGGCCAGCGCCTGCGCCAGTGCCGTGCCACCATCCGCTCGCCCGGCCGCGCCGCATCGTCGAGCATCACCGTGCCGCCGACAGCGATCCGGTCGAACAGGCTGTCTGCCGCCCCGCGGGTGAGAGGGTGAATGGTCCAGGGCGGTCCGTCCACCACCAGCAGATCGATACACTCGGGCACCGGCCCGTGATCATACCAAAGCCCTGGCCAGTCCGCCGACGGCATCAGCGGGGCTGCGCGGATCTCCGCTTCCAGCCCATATTGCGCCAGCCATTGGCGCGTCGCCTCGACGAAATCCTCATGCTGCTCGAAGCTGAACAGGCGGCCGCCGCCGGCGCGCTGCAGCGCCCGCGCGGCCACCAGAGTGGATGCGCCGGCGCCGAACTCCACCATGATCTTGGGCTGGTGCTCGGCGATATGCTCGCTCACCAGTCTCAACAGGCCGACATCCGCCTTCCAGCTGCCAAGGTTCGGTAGAGCGTCGCGCGGCAGTTCGAGCCGATCCAGCAGAGCGTGGCGATCTTCCTTGCTGCCGCCATTGAGGCTTCGGAGCAGCCAGGGCCACTGAATGATGCCGATTGCCAGCAGCGCCGCCCAATCGCGCCAGCTGCGGCCCGCCTTTCCGACGATGCGCGTGCCCCGGAGGCGCGGCAGCAGGCTCGTGGCTTCGCGTGACGTCATCTCGCTACCCTCGTGGCCGTTCAGCTTGCGAAGGGATCACGAACCAGGATCGTGTCCTCCCGCTCCGGACTGGTGGACACCAGAGCGACCGGGCAGGAGATCAGTTCCTCGACCCGCCTGATGTACTTGATCGCCTGGGCGGGCAGGTCCGCCCAGCTGCGCGCCCCGGCGGTGGACTGGTCCCAGCCTTCGATCGTTTCGTAGATCGGCTCCACCGCCGCCTGATCGGAGGCATGCGCGGGAAGATAAAGCAGGGCTTCGCCGCGCAGCCTATAGCCGGTGCAGATGCGGAGTTCCTCCAGCCCGTCGAGCACATCGAGCTTGGTCAGCGCGATCCCGGTCACGCCGGAGACGGCGCAGGACTGGCGCACAAGCACCGCGTCGAACCAGCCGCAGCGGCGCTTCCTGCCCGTTACCGTGCCGAACTCGCGCCCGCGCTCGCCGAGCCTTTGGCCGATGTCATCCTCCAGCTCGGTGGGAAAGGGGCCCGCTCCGACGCGGGTGGTGTAGGCCTTGACGATGCCGAGCACAAAGCCGGCGGCCGAGGGGCCAAGGCCGCTGCCGCTCGCCGCCGTGCCCGCGACAGTGTTGGATGAGGTTACGAACGGATAGGTGCCGTGATCGACGTCGAGCAGCACGCCCTGGGCGCCTTCGAACAGGATGCGCCGGCCGCGCGCCTTCGCTTCGTTCAGCGTCAGCCAGACGGGGCGCGCGAACTGGAGGACGAACTCGGCGATTTCGCCAAGATCGCGCTCCAGCCGGTCGCGGTCGATCGGCGGCTCCCCGAAGCCGGCGCGCAAGGCGTCGTGGTGGGCGCAAAGGCGGTCGATCTGCGGGCCCAGGTGGCCGAGATGGGCAAGGTCGCACACCCGAATGGCGCGGCGGCCGGCTTTGTCTTCATAGGCCGGGCCGATGCCGCGCCTGGTGGTGCCGATCTTGCCCGCGCCCGAGGCATCCTCGCGCAGCGCGTCGAGATCGCGGTGGAAGGGGAGGATGAGCGGGCAATTGTCGGCGATCTGCAGGTTCTCGGGCGTGATCGACACGCCCTGCGCCATCAGCTTCTCGACCTCGGCCTTCAATGCCCAGGGATCGAGCACCACGCCGTTGCCGATCACGGAGAGGGTGCCCCGCACGATGCCCGATGGCAGCAGCGAAAGCTTGTAGACCTGTTCGCCCACCACCAGAGTGTGACCGGCATTATGGCCGCCCTGGAAGCGCACCACCACGTCGGCCCGGCTCGCCAGCCAGTCGACGATCTTGCCCTTGCCCTCGTCGCCCCATTGGGCGCCGATCACCGTAACATTTGCCATTGCCGGAAGCAGCGTCCTGACCGATTGTGGATGGGGGCTGCTAGGCTTCAAACCGGCTCCGGTCCATGGTCTTTCGAGGGAGGGATGCGGGGTGCGTTCCGGAATTGCAGCACGAGCAGGACTTCTCCTGGTTATGGCCCTGTGTGCGGGAACGGCTGCGGGCGCACAGTCCGCCCTTGAGAAGGTTCCCCTGTTCGCGGTTGAACCGCCGGCCGTTCCGCTTGACGAATTTCGCTACGGTCGCGAGCGGGGGCAGGTAATCGTCTACAGCCCGCCCGCCGGAAATTCGTCAGCGGCACCTCTTGCAGTGCTTCTGCGTGAGTCGGACGTCGAATATTCCACCGGTTTTCTGCGCCCCCGGCTCCGCAAGGAAGGGTTCGGCTTTGCCACGATCCGCTACGACCCGGAGAACGATCAGGAGCGGTCGGTGGATATCAGGAATGTTGCGGCGGCCATTGCCCTGTTGCGCAAGCAGGCCGAGCGGCGGCGCATAGATCCAGACCGCATCGTTCTGATCGCAACTGGAACCGCGGCGCAGCTCGCACTCCTGCTCGCTACCGATCCGACCTGGCTGGAGGAGGCGGGGGTTCCGCTGGATGCGATCCGCGGCGTCGTGACGGTGAACGGCACAAGTTTCGATATAACGGAAAGCCTGGCGCGGGTGCCTCCGCACCTTCGCGCGCCGTACCATCGTCTTTTCGGCAAGGATCCGTCGGCGCATGCGCGGCTATCGCCGTCCGCGCATCTGGCGCCGCCCAATGCTGGTCGCTTTCTGTTCCTGTTCGAACGGCACGAGGAGCGTATGCGAGGCGAGGCGGAGAGCGGTGCAAGCCGGTTCGCCGCGGCAGGGCTTTCGGCGCGCGCCGTATCCCTTCCGAAATGGCATTCGGAGACGAGAGCGACCTACCTTCTTGCCGAACCGGGCGGTGCGGGCGACGAACTCTTGGCGTTTCTGAACGACACGGCGGGCGCGGGCCCCCGCAGCGCCTCAACGTCTCCCTAGAACCCCCAGCGCCGCGACGGTCAGCGCCTCG
Source organism: Allosphingosinicella sp. (assembly GCA_035644835.1). Taxonomy (GTDB): domain Bacteria; phylum Pseudomonadota; class Alphaproteobacteria; order Sphingomonadales; family Sphingomonadaceae; genus Allosphingosinicella. The sequence goes on from DASQNR010000007.1 coordinate 32,013, forward strand.
GTGGCGGTGGAGATGGTCGCCTCCGCGTCCGGTGCCCAGAAGGGGCTGTGGAGGGAAGGGAGCTTGGCCGGATCGCCGGCGGCCTTGTTCCATTGCGCCTGGGGAACGCCGCCGACCCAGAAGATCATGCTCTCGATCGATTTGTCGGCAAGATGGAAGCGGCCGAAATCCTCGCCGCCCATCACCGGCCGCGTCCTGAGCACCCGATCCGCGCCGAAGCGCTGGGTGAATAAAGCGGCGGTGTCGGTAGTAAGCTTCTCGGTATTGTAGGTGGCGGGTGTGTACTCACCGTCGCGGATGGTGACGACCGGCATCCGATCGTCCGGCATGCCGGCTGCGATCGCCTCGCCGCGCACGATGCGGCGGATGCCATCGAGCAGGATCTTGCGGGTCTCGTCCGTGTAGCTGCGCACGGTGAGCAGCATCTTGGCTTCGTCCGAGATGATGTTGTGCTTGGCGCCCGAATGGAAGCTGCCCACCGTCACCACGCCCGGATCTTGCGGATCGATCTCGCGGCTGACCAAAGTCTGCAGTGCGGTGACGATGCGGCTGGCCAGCACAATCGGGTCCTTGGTCGTGTGCGGGTAGGCGCCGTGGCCGCCAATGCCGTTCACCAGGATGTCGACGCTGTCGACATTGGCCAGCGCCGGGCCGACCGAATAGCCGATCGTCCCGGCGGGAAGGCTGGCGGCATCGTGAAAGGCGAGGGCGTGGGTCGGCTTTGGGAAGCGGGTATAAAGGCCGTCGTCGAGCATCGCCTTTGCGCCGACGCCGATCTCCTCGCCCGGCTGTGCGATCATCACCAACGTGCCCGACCACTGGCTCTTCATTGCCGCAAGCTGCCGCGCCGCGCCGACCCAGGCGGCCATGTGGGTATCGTGGCCGCAGGCGTGCATGACGCCGCTTTGCGTGCCGGCGGTGCTGGTTGCCTTGACCTTGCTGGCATAGGGAAGCCCCGTCTGCTCTTCGACAGGCAGCCCGTCCATGTCGGCGCGCAGGAGCAGGACCGGCCCGGGCCCGTTCTGCATCACCGCGACGACGCCGGTCTTGCCGACGCCTGTGGTGACGGTGAAGCCGAGCTTCTTGGCCTCTGCCGCCATCTTCGCGGCGCTTTTCACCTCCTGCATGCTGAGCTCGGGATTGGCATGAAGGTCGCGGTACAGCGCCATCAGCGACGGCATCTCCTTCTTCACACCGTCCGTGATCGGATCGGCGGCGGCCGGCGCGCTGGACAGGGCAGCAAGGAAGGCGGCGGCGAGAAGCGTACGGGTCATGGTTCAGCCTTCGGGAATGAGTTCAATCACGTCGAGCAGAGATTCGAAATGTGGATAAGGGAAAACCAGGCGCCAGCGCCGTTCGCCGACCCGCTCCAGCACCGCCGCCATGGCCCGCTCGGGATCGTGGCCGTAGCGCAAGGTGCCCTGCTCGTCGCCGAGCTGGAGCGTGCCAAGGAAGATCATCCGGCGGTCGTTCTCAGGGAAGAGCTTACCGATCGGACGCTGTGAGCCGGTAAGCTTGGTGAAGTCCTGCACACGCCCCTGGCCGCCGATGCGGCAGCGGAGAGGCGTATAGGCGACATAATCCAGCAAGCCTTCGCTCCTGGCACCGATTTTGATCGTGCGGCAGCGATAGTCGCCGGGCGGCGGCGCGACAGTGTCGAGCGCCGCATCGGGCGCAAGCAGTACGCCTTCGGCGGCAATCGCGGCGGAATGTCCCCCGGCCCGGGCCTTCCGCAGCGCTTCCAGCCAAGCAGTGCGCCAGTCGCGGACTCGCGCCCGGTCCCGCTCCGCTGCGATGCTGCGCCAGCCATCGTTCCGCGGCACCGCCTGCTCCGGTCCCGTGCGAGGGGTGGTGCAGGCGGCAAGCGGCGCAAGCAGGGCCGCCATTGCGGCGGCAGGAAGCATTTTCATGGCCCAACCATAGCCGTGCGGCGGCGCCCCGCCAATCGGCTCCGCCCGATCAGATGAAGATCGGCGCGCCTGGGGCGATCGGGGCGAACTGGTTGGCGAATTCGATCAGATAGTCGAGCCCGGCGGTGTAGACGCCGTCGCCATTGCCGTCGATCACCACAAAGGTGCGGCCGGCATAGGTACCCGCGTCGGGTCGGAACAAAACGGCCGAATAGCCCAGCAGCGCCTGATCCACGGCCGCGGCGACATCGGCATCGAAGCTTTGAAAGGAAAGGCTGCCGGTTACGTCGCCGGACCAGCCGGTGACGGTGAAGGGAAGATCGACGCGATCTCCCGAAGCTTCGAACCGGCGGATGGTGTCGAACTGAGTGCTCGTCGACTCCGCTGCATCGGTATATTGGAACCAGTCATGGCCTGCACCGCCATCGAGCAGGTCGGCGCCCAGTCCGCCCGCCAGAGCGTCATTGCCGCCGAGACCGTAGAGCGCGTCGTTGCCAGCGCCGCCGCCGAGATAATCGGGCCGGGCTCCGCCCGCCAATGTGTCATTGCCCGCGCCCCCGATCACGATCAGCCTGGCGTCTGTTTCCGCCGATCCGTCGAAGATCAGTGTCTCGGTCGCCTTGAGCGATGCGGCCGAGACATAGAATTCCGTTTTGGCAGCGAGTGCCGCGTCACTGACGGTGACACGGTAATTGTGGGCGGTTCCGCCGGGGGCGTGCTGACCTGTATAGAGTGCCAGCCGCTCCACGCCCGTGAGATGGCCTTCGCCGAGCGTTATCGTGTAGTTGCCGAGCAACGCCACCGTGTCGGTGCCCGCGCCGCCGTCGACCTTGTCCGCCGCCGTCCAGGCGCCGCCGAAATAGATGAAATCGTTGCCGCCGCCGGCGCTGACGGTGTCGTCACCGCCATCGTCGAGCACGATGAGGTCGTTGCCGCCCGCCATGGTGATGACGTTGGCAAGCGCATTGCCGCGCACACCCTGACCGTTCGCGGCGGTGCCGATGAGATTCTCGACATTCGGCTGCAGCACATAAAGCTGGTTGTGGTCGCTGCGGCTGCCGGCGGCGGTGCGCACGGTATCCGTCCCGCCTCCGGCATCCTCCACCACTTGATCGGCGAGGCTGTCGACATCGTAAATATCGTCGCCCGCGCCGCCGATCAGGACATCGTCCTTGCTGCTGCCGCCCATCAGATCCGCCCCGGCGGTGCCGCGAACCGCTCCGGGTTCATAGCCGATACTGGCGGTGCCGAGCGTCGCGGCGGCAAGGTTCTCGAGTTTGAAGATGGTCTGCCACCCGTCGCCGCCACCGTTGCGGTCGATCTGGATCAGAGTGTTCGCGCCGCTCTGGACGAGCCGTAAATGGCCGGTGGCGAACGGATTGGACGCGCCGTCCCAACCGGTCGTGAAGGCCGCAAGCCCGGTGCCGAAGGCGATCGAGTCACCGTCGGTCCCGCTTTGGAAATCGGTGATCGTGACGGCGTCCGGCACGGGATTATTGAGAAAATCGCCTTCAAGGAAGATCTGATCCGCCCCCGCGCCCAGGGTGAGGATAAGGGTTCCGGTGATCGCGCCCAGATAGATCCTATCCGCGCCGGCGCCTGCGTCGGCCACCAGATGAGCGGCGTTGTAGGAGCGGATCGAGATGAGGTCGTCGCCTTCCTCGCCATAGAGCGCAGAAGATTTGCCGGAAGCGCCCGCCTGATAGAAGTAGAAAGCGTCGTTGCCGCTGCCGCCGTAAGCGAGGTCGGCACCGTGTCCAAGCTGGATGGTGTCGGCACCCTCGCCGCCATAAACCAGATCGTCGCCTTCCTGGCCGTTGAGCAAGTCGGCATCGCCTTCGCCGTGCAGGATGTCGTCGCCGGTCCCGCCCTCCAGACGGTCGAATCCAGCACCGCCGAACATCAGGTCCGCGCCGCCACCGCCGATCAGAGTGTCGGAGCCGCCCCGGCCCTCGATCGTGTCGTCACCCGCGGTTCCGGTCAGCGTCTCGCCGGCGTCGGTTCCGATCAGCACCTTTCCTTGGGGCGCCGATCCGTTGGACGGGAATCCGTCCAGATTGTCAGCGGTGAAATCACCGGCGTCGCGGTTGGTGAAGGTGATGATCGTGCGGTAATCTGAAAGGCTGCCAATGCCGTCATGATCGACTTGCAGCAGGGTGTCGGCGCCGTTCTGCAGCAGCCGAACATGGCCGGTGCCGAACGGATTGGAGGCGCCATCCCAGCCGGTCAGCACATTGGACAGCCAGCCGTCAAAATTGAGCTGGTCGCCCGCTGCGCCAAGCTCGAAGTCGCGAATGATCACCGAGCCGTAGCGTAGCAGCACCTGCTGCGTATCCTCGAGGCTGATCAGGTCGCGCCCGGCGCCGAAGGTGATGTCCACGAGTCCCTGCACCCAGAGCAGGGTGACGATGTCGTCGCCGGCGCCGCCGTCCAGCTCGAAACGGTTGTTCGCGCCATAAGCGGCGATGTGGAAGCGGTCATTGCCTCCGCCGCCCTCCGCCCTCACCAGGTCCGTATTCGCGCCGCTGCGCTGAATTGAGATTCCGTCGTTCCCAGCCTCTCCTTGCAGCAGCTCATTGCCGCCCCAGCGGCTTTCGATCACATCGTTGCCGTCGCCGCCGCGAGCGATATCGTCGCCATAGCCCGTGTCGATGAAGTCGTCGCCGTCACCCCCGTCGACGATGTCGTCGCCGCCCTCGCCCATGATGATGTCGCGGCCGTCACCGCCGTCGATCGTGTCGTCGCCGCTGCCGCCTTCGATCCGGTCTTCCTCGCCGAGGCCGTAGATGGTGTCGTTTCCGGCGGTGCCGACGAGCTCATCCCGGCCCTGGTCGCCGGTGATCGTGAGGCCCGCCGGCACGCTGCCGTCGGCTGGGAAACCATGGAGATTGAGGTAGGTGAAGGCCGAAGCGTCGGCGCCGGTGAAGGTGATCAGCGTCACAAAACCATTGCCGCCGCCGTTTGTGTCCACATCCAGCCGCGTGTCCCCGCCGGCCTGGACGAGGCGCAGGTGCCCGCTGGCAAAGGGGTTCTGGTTGTGATCCCAGTTGGACAGCCCCCAAGTGAGGAAATTGCTAAAGTCCAACCGGTCGCCTGCATCGCCCGCCTGGAAATCGGTGATGGTAATCGACGGCGGGGTCCCAGCGTTCAGGCTGCTCCACAAGGAGACGATATCGCGCCCGTTGCCCAGGGTGAGCCCGTAGGTTCCGCCGTAGGCGCTGATGCGGACATTGTCGTCGCCTTCGCCGGCGTCCACCACAACGATACTCGCGCCGTAAAGGCTGAATTCGAAGCTGTCCTTGCCGGTGCCGCCGGTGGCGCTGATCGTGTCGGTAAGGCCCGAGGCGCGCGAGACATAGATCCGGTCGTCGCCATCGCCGCCGATCAGCGTATCAGAGCCGCCCTCCCGGCTTTCGATGCGATCGTTGCCTACACCGCCGTCGGCCAGATCGTCACCCAGGCCGTCGTACAGCACATCGTCCCCGCCCAAGCCGTAGAGGAAGTCATCGCCGCCTTCGCCGCGGATGGAATCCCATTGATCCGTGCCTTGGAGAGTGTCCGACCCGTTGGTCCCGTTGATATACGCCATGCCGCAGCCCTTCCCCGCAGAAAAAATCCGCGCTTGAGCAGCAAGTCGCGTTATTTCAATGTCTTCCCCGAAGCATCATCTACTCTGAAGGACGGCGAAAATCGAGGGTGAATCTGCGGGGTGGTTTCAGGCTGCCGTCCAGCCGCCGTCCATGCTGAGGTTGGCGCCGGTGATCGCGGCGGCTTCGTCGCGGCACAGGAAGAGGGCCAGCGCCGCCACCTGGTCGACGGTGACGAACTTCTTGGTCGGTTGGGCCGCGAGGAGCACGTCGTTCATCACCTGCTCGCGGGTCAGGCCCCGCGCCTTCATCGTGTCGGGGATCTGGTTTTCGACCAACGGCGTCCAGACATAGCCGGGGCTGATGCAGTTGACGGTGATCCCCGCCTGCGCGGTCTCCAGCGCCGCCGCCTTGGTGAAGCCCGCGACGCCGTGCTTGGAAGCGACATAGGGCGCCTTGTTGGGGCTGGCGACGAGGCTGTGCGCGGACGCGGTGTTGATCACTCGGCCCCACCCTTTCGCCTTCATGCGCGGCAATGCGAGCCGAGTGGTGTGGAACACGGCCGAAAGGTTGAGGGCGATGATCAGGTCCCATTTCTCCGGCGGAAACTCGTCCACCGGCGAGACATGCTGGGTGCCGGCATTGTTGATGAGGATGTCGACGCCGCCGAACGCCTCGTCAGCCTCTCCCATCATTGCTTCGATGGCGTCCGAATGGGTGAGGTCGGCATCGCTGTAGAGCGGGCGGGCGCCGCTGACCTGCTCCAGTTCCTGGCGGATCGCTTCGATTCCCTCGGCATCGCCGAAGCCGTTGAGGACGACGTTGGCGCCCTCGGCGGCCAAGGCACGCGCGCAGGCGAGGCCGATCCCGGAGGTGGAGCCGGTGACGAGGGCGGTCTTGCCGGAAAGGAACATGAGTGGGTCTCCTGATAAAATCGGGATCCTTTTCGCGCTCGCCCCGCATTTTGCAACCAGCCGCTGCTCCCGCGCATTACCTGCCCGTTCCTCCAGGAGAACGAGTATGCGCCTCGACGACTATCGGTTCAGCGACAATGTGCGTGACGGTGGCCGCGGCGGCGGCGGAGGGGGCGGCTTCGGCGGCGGCGGCGGCATGTTCGGCATGCTCTTCGGCTTGGTGCTGAGCCGCTTCGGGATTGGCGGCGTGCTCATCCTGCTGCTCGGCTATTGCGCCCTCTCCACGTTCGGCGGGGGCAGCGGCGGCCTCGGCGTTTCCGGTCCGGGAACCGCCGCGGCGCCGCATGAACGGGGCGCGTCCGGCCAATCCGCGCAACAGATCTGCAGTACGGAGCCGGCGCGGCGCTTCTCCTGCCAGGTGCTGGCCAGCACCGAGGACACTTGGGCCAAGATCTTCCAGGCGCAGGGGCAGCGTTATCAGCCTGCGGCCTTCACCTTCTTCCAGGGTGGCACGAACTCCGGCTGCGGCGCGGCGCAATCGGCGATGGGTCCTTTCTACTGCCCTTCGGACAACAGCATCTATCTCGACACCAGCTTCTATGGCGAGCTCCAGAACAAGTTCGGCGCGGCCGGGGATTTTGCCCAGGCCTATGTGATCGCGCACGAAGTCGGCCACCACATCCAGAACCTCACCGGCGTGCTCACTGAGGCCAATCGCGCGCAGCAGCGCGTCTCGGCGCGCGAAGGCAATGCCATCCAGGTCAAGGTCGAGCTGCAGGCCGATTGCTATGCCGGCGTTTATGCCGCCAACGCCAAGGACCGGCAGGGCCGCCCGGTGCTGGAGCCGGGAGATGTGCAGGAAGGCCTGACCGCTGCGGCCGCGATCGGTGACGATACGCTGCAGCGACAGGCGCAGGGGCGGGTGCGGCCGGAGAGCTTCACCCACGGCAGTGCCGAACAGCGCCAGCGCTGGCTGAAGCGCGGGCTGGACACGGGCGATCCGGCCGCCTGCGACACGTTCGGCGCCGGCGCCGTGTAGGCGCGGCGCTCAGCCTCCGCGCAGGAAGCGGCGGATCCAGGCGGCGACGGCCGGGCGGTCATTAGGCTGGTCCAGCGACGTGATCGCGGCATCGGGATCGGGCAGGTCGCCGCGCCGCGCCTCGACCAGTGCCTTGGCGAACTCCGGCGTGAACTCCGGGTGGAATTGCAGCGACAGCGCCGGCTGGTCCTCATAGGCGAGCACGCCGAACGGACTGAAAGCGTTCCGAGCGAGCACGCGGCTGCCCGGCGGCTGCACCACGATCTGGTCCTGGTGTGAGGCGGGAATGGAGACTCTCTCCTCGTTGCCCAGGAAGGGCGCGGTGCCGCAGACTTCCAGCGTCTGCAGGCCCACACCCCAGCCACGCTGCGACTTCTCGACCCGGCCGCCGAACGCTTCGGCCATGATCTGGTGGCCGAAACAGATCCCGACCAGCTTCGCCTTGCCCTTGGCGTCCCGAAGGAACGCCTTGAGCGGTGCGATCCACGGGTGCTCCTCATAAACGCCGGCGCGCGAGCCGGTCACCAGATAGCCGGGATGCGCCTGCGCCGACGGGGGGAGCTCGCCCGCCTGGACGTCGTAACTCGCGATGGTGAAGCCTGGCCCGAGCAGGTCGGCGAACATCGCCGGATAGCCGCCGAAGCGGGCGAGGAGAGGCGCCGGCGGCTTGCCGGTTTCGAGTATCCCAATGTCCATCTCTGGCGAGATAGGATCGGCGGCGCGGTTGATCCACCCCGCGGGGGCGGGTAGGGGCGCGCTTTCTCCCACACTTCGCACGAAAGAGCCCCCATGGCCGAGACCCGCCTCGACGTCCTTTGCATCGGCAACGCCATCGTCGATGTCATCGCCGCCACCGACGACGCCTTCCTGGAGGCCGAAGGTCTCGACAAGGGCTCGATGCGGCTGATCGATGCCGACGAGGCGACCCGGCTCTACGGACGCATGGGTCCCGGGCGCGAGATCAGTGGCGGCTCGGCCGGCAACACCGCGGCAGGCATCGCCATGCTGGGCGGCCGCGCCGGCTTCGTCGGCCAGGTCGCGGCCGACCAGCTCGGCGAAGTCTATGCCCATGATGTCCGTGCGATCGGCGTCGAGTTCGCCACGCCGGTGCTCCCCGCCGGCAGCGTCCCCACCGCGCGCTCCCTGGTGCTCGTCACCCCCGATGCGCAGCGAACCATGAACACCTTTCTCGGCGCCGCCCAGCATCTCGAGGTGGCGGCGCTCGACGAAGAGCAGGTGCGGGCAGCCGCGATCCTCTACCTCGAAGGCTATTTGTGGGACCCGGAAACGCCGCGCGCGGCGATGGAGCGGGCCATCGAGCTGGCGCACGAGGCCGGCCGCCGCGTCGCCTTCACCCTTTCCGACAGCTTCTGCGTCGACCGCCACCGCGACGGCTTCAACGCGCTCATCGACAGCGGCAGGCTGGACATCCTGTTCGCCAACGAGGCGGAGATCGTGTCGCTGACCGGCGAGAGCGGCTTCGACGCGGCCGTGGCGAGCGCCGCGGCGCGCGTGCCACTGCTGGTCGTCACCCGCAGCGAGCAGGGGGCGGTGGCGGTGGAGAATGGCCGCCGGGTCGATGTTCCCGCCGAGCCGGTGGCGCAGGTGGTGGACACGACCGGCGCCGGCGATTTGTTCGCCGCCGGCTTCCTTGCCGGGGTGGCGCAGGGCCGCGACATCGAGCGGAGCCTGCGCATGGGCGCCATCGCCGCGGCCGAAGTGATCTCCCACTACGGCGCCCGCCCTGAAGCGGATTTGAAGGCGCTGGTGGCTGCGAAGCTGGGCTGAACCTTTGGGAAAAACCCCCTCCCTGAAGGGGAGGGGCTCAAGGACAAAAAAGGGAGGCGAAAGCCTCCCTTTTTCTTTGTTTGTGGCGCCCCGGCGTTACGGCCGGATGGTGCCTCCGTCCGCGTCCTCGGGATAGACGGGAAGGTCGGGCGCGTCGTCCTGCTCCTCGCCATGCTGCAGGTTCGAATTGCGCATGCCGTAGATGAAGTAGAGCGCCACGCCGCCGACCATGTACCAGAGGAAGAACCGGAGCACGTCCCATGGAACGGTGGAGATCAGGTAGAGGCACGAGGCGATGCCGAGCACCGGCAGCACCGGATAGAGCGGCACCTTGAACCCGCGCGGCAGGTTCGGCGCCTTGCGGCGCAGGTAGATCACCGACAGGCAGACGATGGCGAACGCCGCCAGCGTGCCGACCGAAGTCATGTCGCCGAGCACGTTGATGTCGAAGAAGCCGGCGGCAATGGCGGTGATGGTGCCGACCAGGATGGTGTTGATCCATGGCGTATGCAGGCGCGGGTGAACGCGGCTGAACACCTTGGGCAGCAGGCCGTCGCGGGCCATGGTGTAGAAGATGCGGGTCTGCGCATACATCAGCACCAGGACGACCGAGGTCAGGCCGATGATCGCGCCGACCTTGATGATCTTGGCGAGCCAGCCCCAGGTCGAGCCGAAATTGTCGACCACGACGGCGACGGGATCGGGCACGTTGAGCTGGTTGTAAGGCACCAGCAGGGTCATGATCGCGGCGACCAGCATGTAGATGACGGTGCACACGACCAGCGAGCCGATGATGCCGAACGGCATGTCCTTGGCCGGGTTCTTGGCTTCCTGACCGGCGGTGGAGACCGCCTCGAAGCCGATATAGGCGAAGAAGACGATGGAGGCGGCGCGCATGATGCCGTCGACGCCGAAGGCGCCTTCTCCCTGGTTTTCCGGAATGAACGGAGTCCAGTTCCTGGCGCTGAGATCGCCGAAATTGGCAAGAACGATCAGGCCGCCGACGACGATGAAGGCGACCAGCACGCTGACCTTGATGGCGACGATGAAGTTGTTGACCTTGGCGCTCTCCGACACGCCGATGCAAAGCAAGGCGGCAAGGGCGGCGCAGATCAGAAAGGCCGGGAGGTTGAACAAGGTGGTGACGGTCTGACCGTCGACCAGCACCGGCGCGCCGTCCTTCATCAGCGTGTAGCCTGCGGGCCCGGTGAATTGTGGAGGTATGACGAGGCCGAAGTCGGTAAGCAGGCTGACCACATATCCGCTCCACCCCACGGCGACCACCGAAGCGGCAAGGCCGTATTCGAGGAGCAGCAGCGAACCCATGATCCAGGCCACGAATTCGCCCAAAGTGGTGTAGCTGTAGGTATAAGCCGAGCCGGAGACCGGCAGGGTCGAGGAAAGCTCGGCATAGCACAGGCCGGCAAAGGCGCAGACGATGCCGGCGACGACGAAGGAGAGGAGCACCGCCGGGCCGGCATGAAGCGCAGCGGCGCTGCCGGTGCGCACGAAGATGCCGGCACCGATGATGCAGCCGACGCCGAGCAGCAGCAGGTTCCACTTGCCGAGCGTGCGCTTGAGTTCGCTGGAGGCGCTTTCGCGCTGGACCTGCGCGATCGATTTGCGTGCGAACATCTGTCCGAGCACGCCCTTCTTCACCCTTGGCGGTGTCGTGGCCATTCAGTTTCCCCTCTGAAAATTACCGGCCTTGCCGATTTGGCCGGAAACCTAGCCAGTAATTCGGCAAGCGCAAAGCGCTAAACGCGCGCCAGCATCGGTCCGAGCGCCCCACCGCCGAACAGGTGAACGTGGAGGTGCGGGACTTCCTGGCCGCCGTCGCGGCCGACATTGGCCAGCAGCCGGTAGCCCGGCGCCACCAGCCCCTGCTCGCGGGCGACATGGCCAACAGCGCGGACGAAGCCGGCGATCTGGTCGGTGCTCGCCCGGGCCGAGAAGTCGTCCCAGGAGACATAGGCGCCTTTCGGGATAACGAGGATGTGGGCCGGCGCGGCCGGCGCGATGTCGTGGAAGGCGAGGGCGTGCTCGTCTTCGTAGACGGTGCGGCTCGGGACTTCGCCGCGCAATATGCGGGCGAAGATGTTGCTGTCGTCATAGGGCAGGGTGGCGTCGATCGGCATGGCTTGCGCTCCTCGCGGCGGTGATAAACCGCCTCCAACATGGATCAGCCCGCCCGCGCAAGCGCCTTGACCCGTGGGCGGCGGGCGCTACCACGGGCGCATGCAGGACGATGCCCCCGACAGCCTGATTCCCTATGACGAGATCGTTCAGGAAGCTCTGCGTGCCGTAGTCGGCCGCGTGCTGGGCGAGGTGGAATCCACCGGTCGCCTGCCCGGCGAGCATCATTTCTACATCACCTTCAAGACCTCGGCCGCCGGCGTCGACATCCCGCGCCACCTTACCGAGCGCTTCCCCGACGAAATGACCATCGTCATCCAGAACCGCTTCTGGGACTTGAAGGTCGCCGAAGACGGGTTCGAGGTGGGACTTAGCTTCAATCAGGCGCCCTCGCGCCTCGTTATTCCCTTTTCGGCGATCACCGGCTTTGTCGATCCAGCGGTCAATTTCGCGCTCCAGTTCCAGGCCCAGGGCGATGAAGCCGGCCCTCAGGAGCATGAGGAAGCCGAAAACGACCACCCGCTCGCCGAACCCGTCGAGGACGGATCCAACGTCGTTTCGGTGGACTTCAGCCGAAAGAAGTAGGGGCGGGAGCGCCGCGTTATTGCGGATCTGCGCCGGCTCCTGTCGCCACACAGAGCGTCACCCTGAACTTGTTTCAGGGTCCAGCTGGATGGCTGCCGTGCGGGTGGAGAACTGGACCCCGGATCAAGTCCGGGGTGACGCCTGCGCTTCCGGTGCGTTCCCTCTCGGTAACCCCACCTTTCCTTCCTCCCCGTTCCGTCTTAGGGCGGCGGCGCAGTTCCACTTGCGCAATTCGAGGAAGACGATGATCAACACCAGTCGCACCGAGACCGACAGCTTCGGGCCGATCGAGGTTCCCGGCGATAGCTATTGGGGCGCGCAGACGCAGCGGTCGATCGAGAATTTTCCCTTCGGCCCGCGCGAGACGATGCCGGTGGAGATCGTCCATGCCTTGGGCTTCGTGAAGCAGGCGGCGGCGCGGGTTAATGCCCGGATCGGCGGCCTGGATGCGGAAATTGCGGAGGCCGTGCAGCAGGCCGCGGGCGAAGTCGCGGCCGGCACCCATGACGATCAGTTCCCGCTGGTGATCTGGCAGACCGGTTCCGGCACCCAGTCGAACATGAACGCCAACGAGGTGATCGCCGGCCGCGCCAATGAGATCCTTTCCGGCACCCGGGGCGGCAAGAGCCCGGTTCATCCCAACGACCATGTCAACAAGGGCCAGTCGTCCAACGACAGCTTCCCCACCGCCATGCACATCGCCGCGGCGCGTGCCGTGGAAGGGCGGCTGATCCCGGCGCTCGGCAGGATGCAGCGCCGCCTCGCCGCCCAGGCGCAGGCCTGGGACCGGATCGTCAAGATCGGCCGCACCCACCTTCAGGATGCAACTCCGCTGACGCTCGGCCAGGAGTTTTCCGGCTATGCCGCGCAAATGGAGACTGCGATTGCGCGGGTTCGCTCCGTTCAGCCGCGCGTGCTGCAACTGGCGCAGGGCGGCACCGCCGTCGGCACCGGCCTCAATGCGCCCAAGGGCTTTGCCGAAGCCTTTGCGCAGGAAGTCGCAAAGCTCACCAGGCTGCCTTTCACCACCGCCCCCAACAAGTTCGAAGCGCTGGCCGCGCACGACACGCTGGTTGAACTTTCCGGCGTGCTCAATGTCATCGCCGTGTCGCTGACCAAGATCGCCAACGACATCCGGCTGCTCGGCTCCGGCCCGCGCTGCGGCCTGGGCGAACTCCAGCTTCCGGAGAATGAGCCGGGCAGTTCGATCATGCCGGGCAAGGTCAACCCGACCCAGGCCGAGATGCTGACCATGGTCGCCGCCCAGGTGATGGGCAATCACATCGCCGTGACGGTGGGCGGGCTCCAGGGCCACATGGAACTCAATGTCTTCAAGCCGCTGATGGCGGCCAATGTGCTGCGTTCGATCGATTTGCTCACCGTCGGCATGGAAAGCTTCACCGAACGGACGCTTGACGGCCTCGAGCCCGACGAGGACCGGATTTCGGAGCTTATGAACCGCTCGCTGATGCTGGTCACTGCGCTGGCGCCGGAAATCGGCTACGATAATGCCGCCAACATCGCGAAGCATGCCCACAAGAAGGGCATGACTCTGAAGGAAGCGGGGCTCGATCTCGGCCTGGTCGACGAAGAGACGTTCGACCGGGTGGTGAAGCCGGAAACGATGCTGGGCCGCTGACGGGCGAAAGAGGCCGGTTCAGCGGAAGCGATAGTTGAGCCGGATGCCGATCGTATCGAGCCCCGGATTTTGCGGACCGAAGATCTTGGCGTGGCTCAGATGGACCCAGCTCGCCTCCACCGACATCCTCTCATTGACCTGCAAGCCCAGGCCGATCTCCGGCGCGAACAGGACGCGCGAGCCGAAATCGATGCGGTCGTCGCCCGGTACGACGCGGGTGGGGCCGGTATGAACGGCTAGCCCGATGCCCGGGCGGATATAGATGGGGTTGCCGATCTTCCAGTTGACGCCGGCGGCCGCGAAATGGGTGTCCCCGGCGCTGTTCACCGACACGAATGCATGGGGCGAAGCGGTGCCGACGATGCTCAATGCCTCGATCCGCCCGCCGCGCCAGCCGGCCTCGAAATCCACGCCCTCCTCGAATCCGCTTTTGGTGAGTCCGGTTTTGACATCGTGCGCATAGATGCCGCCGAAGACTTCCTGCGCCCGGGCCGGCGTGGAGGCCAGCAGGGCTGCGGCGGCTGCGGCGGCAACGAGGGGAAAGCGCATTTGAAACTCCTGGAACCGTGCTTGGGGCGGTGAACCCGTGCGTGCGCGGCGCGGTTCCGCTGGAACCCGCTGCCTTTCCCGCGGTTCAAAGCGGGACCCGGGAGAAATCATGCTGTCGAACCTCGCTTTTGCCTCCCGCCCCGCCGCTGCGGCCTGGGGCGTCGATTCCGCTTACGGCCGCCTCAGGAGCGTGCTGCTCTCGCCGCCGCCGGTGCATGACGATTGGCATCATAGCGCCGAGCATGAGCACCGGGCGCTGCGCGAAGCGCTGGAAGCGGAAGGTGTGGAGGTGCAGCTCGCGCCGAGCTGGGTCGAGCGCGCCGACATGCCGTTCACGCGCGATCCGCTGCTGATGACGCCCTGGGGCCTCCTCGAGCTCGCCATGCAGGCCCCCGCCCGCCGCGGCGAGGAGCAAAGGCTGCGCGGCTTCGCCGAGGAGCTCGGCGTGCCCTTGGCAGGGCGGATCGAACGGGGCCATGTCGAGGGCGGCGATGTGTCAATCGTACGCCCCGGCCTGCTGGTCATCGGCTGGTCCGGGGAACGGACCACATTGGAAGGCGCCCGCACGCTGGCGCGATTGTACGAAACCCGCGGCTGGCGCAGCTACCTGCATAATTTCCATGCCGAGCATCTCCATCTCGACCTGCTCTTCACCGTCATTGGCAAGGACGAGGCGGTGGCGTGCAAGGCGCTGCTTGGTCCTCAATTCGTCGCCAAGATGGAGGCCTTCGGAATCTCGCTGATCGATGTAAGTGTGGAGGAGAAGGAAGCGTTCGGGTGCAACCTGCTTGCCCTCGGCGATAAACGGGTGGTGTCGCTGCCGGGGCAGAGCCGGATCAACCGAGAGCTTCGCCGCCGCGGTTACCGGGTGATCGAGCGGGAAGTTTCCGCCTTCACCGCCAATCGCGGCGCGGTGCACTGTCTGACATGTGAGTTGGTGCGCGACCCCGGCTGAGGCGGCCGGGCGGAACCGGCGGGGCGGTTGCAGCATTTCAAACGGCATGACCGACAGACCACAAGCCCCCGGCGACGAAGCGGCGCCCGGCACCCCCGGCACCGGCGAGAATTTGTGCCGCCATTGCAACGGCACCGGTGAGCATGACGGTACGCCCTGCCCGGTGTGCGACGGCACTGGCAAGGTGATCGAGGGCTTGGCCGGAGGCTGAGCTGGGTGTCGCGGCGATCCTGCCGCTGAACCTCCTAACCTGTGTCAAATCGGGCTATTTTCAGGGAACTTCGTGCCCTCGCCCCCGGTTGGCGCGTCGTTCCCTTTAGGGACACCGCCCCACCGAAGGAGACCCTTTCCGATGTTCCGACCCTTGCTGCTTTCCGCCGCGGCCGCGCTCTCGCTCGCCGCTTGCGCCACCAAGGCCGACATGCAGGCCGATGCCGCCATGGCTGCCGGCGACATGACGCCGACCCAGCGCGGAGCCTATGTTGAAATGGCCGCCGCCAGCGATCTGTTCGAAATCCAGTCCGGCCAAATGGCTTCGCAGCGGGGCCAAAGCGCCGCAGTGCGCCAATATGGCGCCATGCTGGTGGAGCATCACCAGCGGACCACCGCCCAGCTCACCGCCGCCGCGACCGCGGCCGGCACCATGCCGACCCCGGACTTGATGCCGATGCAGGCGCAGATGCTCGCGGAACTGCGAGCTGCCTCGGGGACCGAGTTCGATCGCGTCTTCATCCGCCAGCAGATCCAGGCGCATGAAATGGCGCTGGCGCTGCACACCAATTACGCCGCGCGTGGCGACACCCCGGCGCTTCGCACGGTCGCCAACGCCGCCGCGCCGGTGGTGCGCCAGCATCTCGATCAGGCGCGCACGCTGCGCTGATCACAATCTACCCTCCCCCGCTCCGTGGCGGGGGAGGGGCTTGGACCCTTCCGGCGCACGTGCAGCGCTCATGCGGCGAACCCGCTCAACCGAGCATCTCGCCAAGAGTAAGCACCGTGCGCCAGTTGCGCCCCGTCCACAGGCCGGGCCTGGGCCCGACGGCCAGCTTGGAGCGGCCGCCGCCATTGGCGAAGAAGATCCAGATCGCGTCCTCGCGCCCCGCCACCTTCTCCTCCGGCGCGGCGCGGGCCCTAAGGGCCGGCAGGGCTTCGCCGGCGACAGCCTCCTTGCCCGCGTAGAGCATCAGGAACTTGGGCGCACTCGCCGCCTCCCCGGGGAACGGATTGGCCTCGATGTAGCTGTGCCACTGCGCCGCGGTGCGGACCATGACATCGACCTTGAAGCCGAAATGCGAAGCCAGGGCGGCTTCAAGCTCCGCCTCCAGAGCCGGCGGCTGGGCAGAGGAGGAGAAAATCAGGTTGCCGCTGGCGATGAAGCTGCGCACCGACGCGTAGCCAAGCCCCTCGGCCAAAGAGCGCAGTTCAGCCATCGGGACCTTGCGGCCGCCACCGACATTCACGCCGCGCAACAGTGCCAATCGCATTGTCATGGCATATAGCTTAGCACGGCATTCACCCATGTCTGCCCTTGACGGGGGGGCGCGGCGCACGCCACTAGCGCCCATGGAAATCGCAAGCGCCTTCAAGCGGCGAGGCCTCCTCTTCGTCCTTTCCAGCCCAAGCGGCGCCGGCAAATCCACCATCGCGCGCATGCTGCTCGCCGCCGACGACGGCATCGCCATGTCGGTGTCGGCGACCACCCGCCCGCCGCGCCCGGGCGAAGTGGACGGGCGCGATTACCATTTCGTCTCCGCCGAGAAGTTCGACGCACTGGTCGCCGCCGGCGCCTTTCTGGAATGGGCGACGGTGTTCGGCAATCGCTACGGCTCGCTGAGGAGCGAGGTGATGCGGGTCATCGAAGAGGGCCGCGATGTGCTGCTCGACATCGACTGGCAGGGCACCCAGCAGTTGAAGCAGGTCGATCCCGACATCGTGCGTGCCTTCATCCTGCCGCCGTCGATGGAGGAACTGGAGCGCCGGCTGCGCCACCGCGGCACCGACAATGAGGAGGTGATCGCGCGCCGCATGGACCGGGCCGCCAACGAGATCAGCCACTGGGCCGAATACGATTATGTCCTCATCAACAACAATGCCGAGAAATGCCGCGAACTCGTGCACAATATCCTAAAGGCCGAGCGGCTGAAGGCGACGCGCCGCATCTTCCTGCACGATTTCGTCCGCGGCCTGATCGGCTAGGAGCGGCCGGCCCTATGGGTTAGGCTTGTCCAGGCACAAACAGGGAGGTTCGCATGGTTCGAGTCATCATCGGGGCGGTTCCGGCCGCGCTGGCCATGTTCGTGATCGGCTTCCTCTTCTTCGCTACCGGACTTCAGAACATCGCCACCGGCTCGCTCGGCGACACCCAGGCGGCGGCCGTCCAGCAGGTTCTGGGCTCGAACCTGCCCGGCACCGGCACCTTCGTGGTTCCCAATCCGAATGCCTCCTCCGCCCAGAACGTCATGTACGGCCAGGGTCCGATCGCCACGATCCACTACAATATGAGCGGCTTTTCGGCGCTCGACCCGAAATCGGTGGTGGGCGGGCTCGTGCTCAACTTCATCGTCGCCCTGCTGATCGGAACGGCCTTGATCGGAGTCGACCGCCGCGTGCCGGATTTCGGCTCGCGCGCCCGGGTGGTGGTGATCCTCGCGGTAGCGGCGGCGGCCTTGTGCCACCTGAAGGAGCCGCTCTTCTACCATCACGATTGGGGCAATTCGATCTACGCCTTCATCGCCGACAGCCTGGCTCTGGCCGCGGCCGGTTTGATCATCGCAAGATGGTTCCTGCCGAAGGGCGACAGCGCGCCCGCCGCTACAGCAGGGTGAGGAAAAGGTAGCCGGCGTCGAAATCCTGGCGCCGCGCGAGGAGGGCCTGCTCGGCGAGCGGGTCCTCGCCCCATTGCTCGGCCTGCCAGGCTTCGTCCAGGTTGGCCGCCTGCCAGCCTTCCTCAAGGCCGATCGCGCCTTCCGCTAGAGCGAGGGCGATGACCAGCGAGCCGCTTACCGTCACCAGCGGCGAGAGGCCGGCGAGGCGGAAAGGATCACGCGCCGCCACCGCAGCGGCGAGCCGTGCCACCGTCTCGGGCGGCTGAGCCTTGTGCATGACGCCGCACACCGTCTCGAATGCCACACCGAAGCGCCCGCGCGCCCACTCGATCAGCGGGTCCCAGCGTTCGGCCTGCCGGGCGGTAAGCGACCTCGGCCCCTCGGCGCGGTAGCAGAGGAGGTCGCTTTCCCCGTAAGCGGCAATGTTGCGGGCGAAGGCGGCGGGATCGGGCGCCACCCGGTCGATCGCCGCATTGGCGAGGCCGGTGAGCGGCATGGTGCGCGGGTCGATCTTCTCGCTCTGCCCATTCCATTCGGCCGCAATCGCCTCGGCAAGCTCCTCGGTCGGCACCACCAGCGGCACGCGGCCTGGCGTCTTCACCGGCCGTTCGTCGAGATACAGGGCAACTCCGCCGGCACCAGGCGTGGCGGCGGCATTCTTGTAGAAGCGTTTCATGGATCGGGCGGCGTCCTCCAGCGGCGGGCCATCCATTTGGGACCCCAGAAGCTGACGAACAAGGCGGTAAGGGTAATCGGCAGGCCGAGGATCGAGCCTCCGGGAACGATGAGGCTGCTTTGCCATATGGCAAGGCCGAGCAGCACCACCAGCGTCGCACCGATGCGCATCATGTTGATGGCGATGAAGCGGTTGCGCCACAGGGTCTCGTCATCGGGAGGTGTCATGCGGGAGCCTTTACGAAATCGGCCACGTCGGCCGGGCGGGCGGCAACATGATGTGCCCCCGCCGCCTTGAGTTCCGTTGACGAATGGTAGCCCCAGGCCGCCCCGACCGCGGTGACGCCGGCGAACCGCGCCATCGCCATGTCGTAGCTGGTGTCGCCGATCATCATGCTTGTTCCGGCCTCCGCGCCCGTGTCGGCAAGCGCCCTCTCGATCATCGAGGGGTTGGGCTTGGAGGGGTGACGGTCGGCGGTCTGCAGGGTGACGAAGCGGTGTCGAAGGCCGTGGCATTGCAGGCAATGGCTCAGCCCGCGGTCCGACTTGCCGGTGGCGACGCCGAGCAGCCAGCCGTCCGCTTCCAGCGCGTCGAGCAGTTCCACAACGCCGTCGAAGAGCGGCTCCTCCACCAGGCCCCACCCGCGCAGACGCTGGAATACGCGCTTATAGTCTTCCGCAAGCGCGCGGTGCAGCGCCTCGTCGTCGTCCGGGAGCAGCGCGGCCATCGCCTCGACAAGGCTCAAACCCACCACCCGCCGGGTCCGCGCCCGCGGCGGCGGAGTGAGGCTGGCGGCGTCGAAACACTCCTCCATGGCGCGGCAAACGGCGGCCTGACTGTCCACCAGCGTGCCGTCGCAGTCGAAGATGGCGAGGCGCGGGGTCATGGGGAACTACCCCCTCTCCCGCTTTTCGCGGGAGAGGATGAGCCGCCGCTGAGGCTGCTTCCGGGAGAAGCAGCCAGGCGGCTCATGGGTGAGGGTCTTGCTGAGTCCTCAGTACAGACCCTCACCCTCCCACCCTTCGGGCGGGGCCCCCCCTCTCCCGCAGAAGGCGGGAGAGGGGGTAGTTCCTCGCTACCGCGGAATGGCCGTTCGTACAGCGACGCCATCGCCTCCTCTCCCCGCGCGCGCAGGGCGGCGGCGATGCGGTTCCGTACTTCTTCGGGCTTGTCCTGATCCACCTTGGCCGTGCCGCGCCATTCGGCGATTTCCATCTCGAAGCCGGCAATGGCTTTCACCAGCCCGGCGAACCGCGCCGGGTCCATCATCGTCCGCACCCACGGCGCCTTTGGTGCGAGCTTCTCCTCCCGCTCGGCCGACATGTCGTCGAGCAGCCGCACCAATGCTTCGCATGAAAGCGGCCGAACCGGGCCGTTGAGCTCAACCGCCAGGTAGCTCCAGGTCGGTACCCGGTCGGGAACACCGTACCAGTCCGGGCTCACATAGGCATGGGGGCCATTCACCACGAACAACGCCTCGGCTCCCGCATGGAGCGCGTCGAAAAGGAGGTTGGAGCGCGAGACATGGAAGCGCAGCCGGTCGTCGTCGAGCACCATGGGGACATGCACCGCCCGCAGGCCGGCGGCTGTGCCGGCAATCAGGGTGCCGAAGCCCTCGGCCCGCACCAGCGCCGCCATTGCCGCGCGATCCGCGATGTGGGAGCGCCGGCTGGGGTGCATCAGTCGCGTCCCCGCCCGCGCCGTTCGCCCCGCCGCTCCTTGCGCCGCGCCTTGGCGGCGGCGGTCACCGCCTTGCGCTTGCCTTCGGGGGTTTCGCTGAACTTGACCTCGTCGAGCGGCAGGTCGCCCAGCGCCAGGTCGAAGCCCAGATTGGCCATGCTTTCGGAGAAATGGTCGGGAAGTTCGGCCGTCACGTCGATGCGATCGCCGTCCGGATGGTCGATGCGCAGGCGCCGCGCGTGGAGATGCAGCTTGCGGCTGATATTGCCGGTCAGAAAGGCTTCCTGCCCGCCATATTTGCCGTCGCCGACAATGGGGTGTCCGATCGCGGCCATGTGGACGCGCAGCTGGTGGGTGCGCCCGGTGAGCGGCTGGAGCTCGACCCAGGCGGCGCGGTTGCCGGCCTGATCGAGGACGCGGTAGCGGGTGCGGGACGGGAGGCCGTTCTCGCCCTCGTCGACATGCATCTTTTCACCGCCGGTGCCCGGCTGCTTGCCGAGCGGAAGGTCGATGAAGCCGTCGTCGATCGAGGGCACGCCGGTAACCAGCGCCCAATAGACCTTGCGCGCCGTGCGGCCCGAAAAGCTCTTGGAGAAAAAGGCGGCGGCGCGGGCGGTACGGGCGAGCAGCAGCACGCCGCTGGTATCCTTGTCGAGCCGGTGGACGAGCTTGGGGCGGTTGCCGTTGTCGTCGGCCAGCCCGTCGAGCAACCCGTCCAGGTGCGTCGGCGTCTTGGTACCGCCCTGGGTAGCAAGGCCGGGCGGCTTGTTGACGACGATGGCGGCGGGATCGCGGTGAATGGCGATTTCGTTGACGAAGGCGATCTCATCATCGCTGAGCCGCGGGCGCTCCGGCTTGGTCTTGACCGGCGCGGCAGCGACGGGATCGGCGGGCGGCACGCGGATCTGCTGGCCGGCCTCGATCCGATCGCCCGGCGTCGCGCGCTTGCCGTCGACCCGCAGCTGCCCGGTGCGCGCCCAGCGCGAGACGATGTTGAAGCTCGCATCGGGAAGGTTGCGTTTGAACCAGCGGTCGAGGCGAATGCCGTCGTCGTCCGCTGCGACGGTGAATTGGCGCACATCCTGGCTCATGCCCGCGATGTAGCGATGCGGGGGGAGGGGGGGAAGGGCCGGGCGGCCCTTTTCTCCCGTGCGAGGTTCAGCGCCCGTTGTTGACGATCAACGAGACATCCGAGCCGTTGTTCTTGGGCGTGACCACAAGAAAGAAGGCTTCGCTTCCCCCGGTCTGGCTGGCGCCGGCAAGGATATGGTCGCCTTCGCGCAGTTCATGGCCGGAGGAATAGCCCGCCCGCACCGCCCGGGTATGGTACCAGTCGAGCACCCGCTGGGGCGGATCGGCCGTGGCGAAGGTCACGACTCGGGTGGAGCAGCCATTGGCATTATTTGCCGCGGCTTCGGTCAGCCGCCCGTTCGGGTAAAACGGGAATGCCGCCGGCAGGCGCTGCGCCCACTGAATGTTGTAGTGGAAGTTGGCGCTGTCCGTGCAGCCGGTACCGCTCGATCCGCCGCCGCCGGTGCCGCCGGTGCGACCGCCACCGGCGTTCGGTGCACCTGCGAGCTGGGCGCCGGCCTGCGCGGTGCCCCCCGCGGCGTTTGCAGGCGCGGGACCGGTTGCGCCGGCGCTACCTGCCGCCGCGGCCGGATATTGTGCCTGGTTCGGTGTTTCGGGGGGGCGAACCGCGTTGCGATTGGATTGCTGGACGAGTTGCGGGTCGACCGCAATCTGGTCCTGCAGGGCGCTGGTCAATGCTGGATCGGCATCGTTAGTGAGCTGGTTGTCGAGGCTGGCGAGGTTGCCCTCGTCGCCGTCGCGGCTGCAGCCGGCGAGCGTCAGCACCGCGGCCATGGCGGCAAAGGCGATCGTGCGGTTGGACGGTCTGCGCATAAATACACTCCCTTGAACGCCCGCTATGCAGCATCGCGCTCGCTCATGGGTGACCGAAACTGGTTAACAGGCGCCCTGATCTTCACCTGTCCCGCGGCGGGACTGCCACCAGTGGAAGGTTGCCGCCTGCACCGCCGCAATGAAGCTCTTTGCTTCAGGTCCTTCCCATGGGCCTGCATAATCATGCGCGCGGGCGCCGCCGGCCACCCACCATCCCTGGCCCGGAATGCCATCCGATTGGCGTACCACCAGCACGGCGAGTTCAGGTTCGCCCCGCGCCGCCGCATCTTGATCGACTGCGCCGAGGATCGCGCACAAGGCCCGCATCTTGGGCCGCGAAAAGGCATAGCCGAGCCGCTCCAGGCATTCGGAATAGGTCAGCGCCGCGCCGGCCCGCGCGGCGGCGACCAGGTGGAAGCGGACTTCTTCGGGGGTGGCAAGGGCGGGCATAGCCTCTCCTAGCGCGGTGGCGGGGCGGCGGCCAAATGCTTGTCGGGCAAGATGCGCTCGGCTAGGCGCCGCCGGTGACCGACACCCGCTTTCGCGGCGGCCTGGCCCTTGGGCTCGGCGCCTATCTGCTTTGGGGCGTCCTGCCGCTCTATTTCAAGGCGATCGACGACGTCTCGGCGCTGGAGATCGTCGCCCACCGTATCCTGTGGTCGCTGTTCTTCCTGGGTGCGCTTGCCACCTGGTGGAAGCGCTGGCCAGCCATCCGCGCCGCCCTCGGCGCGCCGCGCGTGCTGATGACGCTCGTCCTGACCTCGCTTCTGATCGCTGTAAACTGGCTGGTCTACATCTATGCGGTCGTCACCGGCCATGTTCTGGAGGGCAGCCTCGGCTATTTCCTCAACCCGCTGGTCAATGTGCTGCTCGGCGTGGTGCTGCTCAAGGAAGCGCTGAGCAGGGCCCAGAAGGGCGCCGTCGTGCTTGCCGCCGCCGGTGTGGCGGTGCTGGCAGTCGGGGCAGGGGGATCGATATGGATCAGCCTCACGCTTGCCGCCAGCTTCGCCCTGTACGGTTACCTGCGCAAAGTCGCGCCGGTGGATTCGCTCGAAGGCCTGTCGATCGAGACCGCCATCCTGCTCCCCTTCGCGCTCGGCTGGATAATCTGGCTGCAGGCGAGCGGGACGGGAAATTTTCTCCAAGCGCGCAGCACCGACATCTTCTTGGTGCTGGGCGGCGTCATCACCGCCGTGCCGTTGCTCCTGTTCACCGCCGCGGCGCGGCGCCTGCCTTATTCGACGCTCGGTTTTCTCCAATATGTCGCGCCTTCGATGCAGTTCCTGCTCGCCGTTCTGGTCTTCGGCGAGCCGCTGACCACTGCCCACGTGATCTGTTTCGGCGCGATTGGACGGCGCTGGCCATCTTCGTCTTTGAAAGCATTCGCCGCGGCGGAGCGGCGGCTCGCGCAAGATCGGAGGCAGCGGCCTAGCGGCGCGCCGCCGCAGTCGCTATCTGGGCTCCCGACATGCGCAATATTCTTTCAAACCAGATCCGCCCCGCCAGTCTGCTGCCTTGCGCAGGTCCGCTGTGAGGCTCACCGCGGCCCTTGGCGCCGCGTCGCTCGCCGTGCTCCCGGCCTGCTATTCGGCAGTGCCGGATCCGATCTACACGCCTTGCCCGATCACCGGCTCCAGCGACTGGACGGCGCGGCTCCAAACGGTGGCGGGCGAGAAGCCGAGCGTGCTGGTGTCGGGCAAGGTGACGGTGCCGACCGGCGGCTTCGAAGTGGCGCTCGAGAAAGGCTATGTGCAGCGGCTCGATCCGCCGCGCCAGCAGGTGATCGTGCGGCTTACCCGCCCCGAGGGCATGTCGACGCAGGCACTCGAAACCCATGATGTATCGCTGAGCTTCACGCCGGACGACAAGGCGGTGGACGGCGTCACCATTCGCTGCGGGGACAAGATTCTAGCCTCGATTTCTCCGCTGCCGCGCGGCGACTGAGCGGCATCCTCGACGAATACCTGCTTTGGTCCAGGGTCAGGCACCGGGGCGATCCGGCTGCGTTGAACCGCCCGTCACACAGCAGGAGAAGCATGATGGCGGACGAATTCAAGGCCGGCGACAAGGTCACATGGAAGAGCCATGGCGGCGAGGCGCACGGCAAGATCGTGAAGAAGCAGACCAGCGCCACCCAGATCAAGGGCCACAAGGTGGCGGCCAGCAAGGACAATCCACAGTTCATCGTTGAAACCGGCGAAGGCAAGCGCGCCGCCCACAAGCCGGATGCACTGAGCAAGGACGGCTGAACGAGTCGCGCGGATGCACGCCACCCGCGAGGAGTTTGGTTCAGGCTTTGTCGGCGCCGTGGAGCAGTTCGGGCCACGCCCGCTGATCCTCGGCCATTTCGACGCCGACGGCCTCTCCGCCGCCGCCATCCTGCAGCGGGCCCTCGCCCGGAGCGGCCGTGAGCCGGCGATCCGCATTGTCGGCAAGGGTGAGCAGCCCTGGAGCGAGGAAATGCGTCGGGAGCTGGGGGAAAAGAAACCCGGTGGTCTGATCGTCACCGATCTGGGCGTTCGTGAGGGCGCGCTCCTGCCGGGCACCCCCACCATCGTCATCGACCACCATGTTCCGGCCGGAACACCCGGCGATGCGCTGGTGATCAGCGGCCACGGGCTGGTGCCGGAGCCGACCAGCGCCTTGCTGGCTTATTGGTGCGTGAGCGCTCTTGGCGACAATCACGAGCTGCTCTGGCTCGCGGCGATCGGTTTGATCGGCGACATGGCGCAAGGCGCCGGCTTAGAGGAATTGGCTGCCGCCGAAAGGCGTTACGGCAAAACCGCGTTGCGCAATGCGGTGGCTCTCATCAACGCGCCGCGCCGCACCGCGCGGGCCGATGCATCGCCAGCGCTTTCGCTGCTGCTGAAATGCGACAGCCCCAAGGAGCTGCTCTCCGGCACGCATCCCGAGACGGAGGCGCTGCACGCGGCGCGCGAAGAGGTGCGTGCGGCGGTGGCGGCGGCGCGGCGTGTGGCGCCCAAGGTGCAGGGCGAGGTCGCCCTGCTCCCGCTCGCCTCGCCCTGCCAGATCCACCCGCTGATTGCGCAGCAATGGCGCGGGCGGATGGCGGACAAGGTGGTGATCGCAGCCAACCGCGCCTACCGGCTCGGCTGGGTTCACTTCGCCGCCCGCACCGCCTCGGGCCGCGACTTGATCGAGTTTCTCGCGGAGCGGCGGCCGCCCGGTGCCGACGGACATTATGGCAGCGGCCACCGCCAGGCGACCGGGGGCGCATTGCGGCACGCCGACTGGAACGAATTCATCAGCGCGCTGGGCTTTCCAGAGGAGCAGATATCATGACCCACTCCCGCCCTTTGCGCCTAGGCTTTCCGGTCAAAGTGCTCGGCCGCCCCGGCCTGAAGGCCAACGACACGCGCCGCTGGCAGAAGAACCCGCACCTCAAGTGCAGCCTCGAACATGTCGACGCTATCCTCGACTATCTCGGCGAGGTCGGCCTCGACATGTACCGCTTCTCGTCCGACCTTGCACCGTACGCCACACATCCGGACATGCCGCAATTCCATTCCATGGTTGCGGAAAGCGACGCCGAGCTTGCGGCGATCGGCGCGAAGGCGCGGGCGCTCGATATTCGCGTCTCGTTTCACCCTTCGCAGTTCGTGCTCCTGAACAGCCCCGATCCCGATCTTACCGCCAAGAGCATCTGGGATCTGGCCAGTCAGGCCGAGATGCTCGACCGAATGGGCTGCGGCCCCGAAGCCGTTCTCGTCACCCATGTCGGCGGCGTTTACGGCGACCACGAGGCGAGCCGCGCGCGCTGGATCGAGGGTTGGGAGCAATGCCCGGATCATGTGAAGAATCGCCTGGTGCTGGAAAATGACGACATTCGCTTTTCCGCCGCCGACGCGCTTTGGATCCACGAGCGTACCGGGGTGCGGCTGATCTTCGATTATCAGCACTTCTGGTGCCTGAACCCCGAGCGGCTCGAGCTCAGGCCGACGCTGGAGCGATTTCTGGGGACCTGGCCCGATGGCGTCCGGCCCAAAATCCACTTCTCCTCGCCGCGAACCGAGATGCGGGAGGTAAAGCGCCAGATCGGGCCGCAGCAGCGCGCGGCGGCCAAAGCGGGAGAGAAGGCGCGCGCCGCCGAAGTCACCAAGGCGCCGGTCAAGGCAGGCGCACGGGTCAAGACGGTGCTCGTTCCCCCAATCTGGACGGGGCACAGCGACTTCACCAACCCATTCGAATTCGCCACCTTCATGCGCATGGCCCAAGGCCTCGCGTTCGACGTCATGATGGAGGGCAAGGCCAAGGACCTGTCGATCCTGAAGCTGCGGCCGGATCTGCTGCGCTTCGCGCCCGATGTCGCCGAGCGCTTCGGCATCCTTCCCGCCGATGCCGGCAAGCTGGCGGCCGAGGATGAAAGGCTCGGGCGCGGGGTCGCGGCGGAGGGGCGGGCCGATGTGGATGAAGGAAGCGCTGCGCCGCTCCCGGCGGAGGAGATGGCCTGAAGGGGGGGCCGCGCGCTCACTCCCCGGGGCGGGGACGGAACTTGCGCCGCTCCGGATCGGGGCGGCAGGGGAAGCGCTGCTTGATGCACTCGTTGAAGAAACGTCCTGCCGACGGCGCCTTTTTCAACCCGTCGAACAGCGCGCGCGGCACATCGGAATAGATGTATCGCCCGGTTTCGCGGAACCAGATGCTGAGCGCGCGCGCCTCCTCATCATAAGCGATTCTTTCGATCACGCTGGACGACAGGCGCGCGGCACGCAGCATCTTGATTCTCCACGCAGAATCGAGCGCCAGCGCATCCGGGAATCGGCTGTTCCGCGCTTTCCGCCAAACCGAATCGATTCTGCGCCCGAACGAGTCTATGGTGTCGGCATGAGCCGCGACCCCCGCGTCGATGCCTATATCGCCCGCCAGGCGGACTTCGCCCGGCCGATCCTCGCGCATCTGCGCCGCCTCGTCCATGAGACGGCCCCGACTGCAGAGGAGACGATCAAGTGGGGCATGCCGCATTTCACCGTGGGCGGCCGCATTCTGGCCGGAATGGCCGCCTTCAAGGCCCACGCCACCTTCAGCCTGCCCAGCGCGGGCGAGCCGAGCGGTGAAGCGGCCGCCAAGGTGCCGGCGATGGGTCATTTCGGGCGGCTCTGCTCGATCGGCGACCTGCCGGATGAGGCGCGACTGGGGGCTCTGCTCCGCCAGGCTGCCGAGGCTGCAGCGGCCGGGCCTGGGCCGCGGATGAAGAAGGCGCCCAGACCCGAACCAGCAATTCCGCCCGACCTTTGCGCCGCCCTCGACGATGCGCCCGCCGCAGCCGCAACCTTTGCCGGCTTTCCGCCCGGTTGCCGCCGTGAATATGTGGAATGGGTGGCGGAGGCCAAGCGGCCCGAGACGCGGGCGCGGCGCGTGGCGCAGGCGGTCGAATGGATCGCACAGGGCAAGCGGCGCAACTGGAAATATGAAGGCTGCTGAGCGCCAGGGCCAGCGCCCCGCCGTGTCCTTAACACTCCATCAAACCTCTGAGCGTAGGAGAAATGCAACGCCGCTGGCTGAGCAGGATTCCTATGTATCACGCGCCCGTAAATCTCGACTTGGAAGAACAGGACGCAGAGCCGGCGGAAATCGCCGAGCACGGCGTCGGGATGGATGCCAGCAGCCAACGGCTGCGGGAGGCCCACCTTCACAACGGACAGGCGCAGACCCGCGCGTTGTTCGCTCCCTTTTTCGCTGCCACCGCGGCCGGCGGAGCGCTGCTGGTTGCCTGGGCCATGTATGGCGGCGTCCAGATCGCCTTGATCGGCGGGTGGCTGACGGCAGTGGCCGCCACCTTCTGGGCTTATTGGCGCGCCGCCGTGCGCGAGGGTGAGGCTGCCAATAGCCGCTCGGCCGAAGGACGCTCGCTCCCTCGCTCGGTCGGGGAGGCAGTCGGCCTCGCCGCAATCTGGTCGAGCCTTCCAGTCTACGCCTTCGCCACGCTTCCGCACGAAGTTCAGGTGGTGATCGGCGGCGCCATGGCCGCGATGATCGTCGCCGCGGTGGGCCTCGCCTCCGCGCCGGCCGCCGCCTTCGCCTGGATCGCCGCGATCACCGCGGCCTTGTGCTGCGCTTATTACCTCGGGAGCGATCAGCTTGCGCCTACCGTAGGCTTCGCGATCATCGGCGTTGCCGCAGTTGGCATTGCCGGCGTGGCCCGGCTTACCCGCTGGAGCTTCGAGCAGCTCCAGACCATCGCACGGGTTCGCACCCAGGCGGAATCGGTGCGCTTGCTGCTGCGCGAATATGAGCATCGCGGCGTCGGCTGGTTGTGGCAGGTCGATGCGGAGAACCGCGTGGTCTATATCTCTTCCCGGATGACCTCGCTGCTCGGTCGCTCGGCCAATCAGCTGATCGGCCACTCGCTCGCCGCGACGCTTGGCGGCAACAGCGCGCTCGGCCGCACCCTGCTCGCCCGTGCCCCGTTCGCCAACCTCGAAATGGAACTCAAGACTCGGCGGGGCACGCGCTGGATCAGCCTGGCCGGCGATCCGATCATCGACATGGGCGGCCAGTTTCAGGGCTTCCGCGGCGTCGGCACCGACATCACCGAAGTCAGAAAGACGCAGGAGCGCCTCACCAACCTTGCCAACATGGATGTGCTCTCCGGCCTCCCCAATCGCGGCCGCGTCCGCCAGTTGCTGGGTGAAGCGCTGTCGACGGCGACCTCGGGCAATGTGCCGTGCGCCATCATGTTCCTCGATCTCGACGGCTTCAAGCCGGTCAACGACACGTTCGGTCATCCCAAGGGCGATGCAGTGCTGAAGAGCGTCTCGCAGCGCCTGGTCAAGGAAGCAGGCGAATCCGGGCATGTCGGCCGCATGGGCGGCGACGAGTTCGCCATCGTCATCCGAGACGCGCAAAGCCGTAAGAAGGTGGAAGACCTTGCCCGCCGGATCATTGAAGCGGTTGCCGATCCTTATCACATCGACAAGGCCGAAATCCGCATCGGCGTGTCGATCGGCTGCGCGTTCGGACCGATCGACGGCCAAACGGTGGACGACCTCATCCAGAAGGCCGATCTCGCCCTTTACCAAGCCAAGGCGGAAGGGCGCGGCACCTGCTGCTACTTCTCCGACGACATGCAGAACGAGGCCGAGGACCGCCTGCGGCTCGAGCAGGACCTGCGCCAGGCGATCACCTTGAAGCAGTTCCGCCTCGATTATCAGCCGCTGATCAACGCCGCCGACCAGAGCCTGATGGGCTTCGAGGCGCTCATCCGCTGGCATCACCCGACTCGCGGCATGGTCTCTCCGGCCGACTTCATTCCGCTCGCCGAGGACACCGGTTTGATCATGGACCTAGGCGACTGGGTGATCGATGAAGCCTGCCGCGCCGCCTCCACCTGGCCCGATTATATCAGCGTGGCGCTCAACGTCTCGGCCCGCCAGCTGATCCTGCCGGCGCTTCCGAACACCGTCAGCGAGGCGCTCGCCAAATATCGGGTCAAGGCGAACCGGCTTGAGCTCGAGGTCACGGAATCGGTGTTCCTCGGCAATTCGGAAGGCTCGCTGGATGTGCTCAAGCGCCTGCGCGCCCTCGGCGTCGGTATCGCGCTCGACGATTTCGGCACCGGCTATTCCTCGCTCGGCTATTTGAACAAGGCGGTATTCCACAAGCTCAAGATCGACGGCAGCTTCGTGCGCGACGCCGCCCACAACCGGGAGACGGTGGCGATCATCCAGTCGATCGTCAGCCTTGCCCGCAGCTTCCGCATGACCATCACCGCGGAGGGCGTGGAAACGGCCGATGACTTCACCCGTATGCGCGATCTTGGCTGCCACCAGATCCAGGGTTACCTGTTCGGCCGCCCGATGAGCTACGAACGCGCCAGCGATCTGGTCCACGGGGTCCAGTCGCGGCTCACCGCCTGAATAGTCGCGGCCGGGCTCTTATCGGGCGGGGCTACCCCTTTTCCTTCGGGGAACGCCGTTCGTCGCATCGGTGCGCGCCCTGCCGCATCGGCGGTCGCTGCCGCTGCAGCCAAGGAACATTGATGGAGGTTAACTATTTGAGAGATAACGCCTGATGCCGGAGATAAACGATGGAACGGCCCGATTTCTTTATAACTGAGGCGCGCGATTGCCGTGCGGCGGCGAAGCAGGCGGCGGGCGCGGAGGCCCGCGCGTTTCTGCAGCTCGCCCGCCATTATGAGCGCGAAGCGCAGGCTGCCGGCCAGTCTCGTTCGCCGCACAAGCGGGCGGAACTGAACGCCCGTTAAGCGGTTCCAACCGGGTCCAGCAACGGACGCACAGGAGGAGGGCGCTTCGGATGGAACCACCCGAAGCGCCCTTTTGTGTCAACGCACCGCAGTTGGTGAAGATGCTGGCGGACGCGGCCACCGCCCGTTAGCCTCGGCAGCATGGTCAGAGGATTGTTCCAGCACCGGTCCGGGCGGTTGATCGCCGTTGCGCGGGCCTTGCTGTCTGTGTTTTTCCTGGTCGCGATCTGGCTGGACCACAGTCAGCCCATGGCGGCCGTGCGGGAAACCTATTGGATTCTCCACCTGTACGTAGCGTTTTCGCTCCTGCTGGTAATCCTTACCTGGAACGATTGGTGGCTGGAGTCCCGGCTGGCGGCCCCGGCGCATGCGCTCGACCTCCTCGTCTTCCTCTGGATCAATCACGCCACCCAGGGCTATGCCAGCCCGTTTTTCACCTTTTTCGTATTCCTGGTCCTGTCGGCCTCGATCCGCTGGGGCTGGCGCGGCACCGCGATCACCGCCGCAGTGATCCTTCTTCTTTACATCGTCTCCGCCGTCAGCGCCGCGACGTGGGGCACCGAAGCTTTCCAGCTGCGCCGGTTCACGATTCGCAGCAGCTATCTCGTCGCCCTCTCGGCAATCGTGATCTTGTGGCTTGTCTCCAACCAGCGCCCCGTCGACCGGGCGGCGGGGATGCTGGGCGATGCTCCCGACACCGGCGCCCTGCTCCGCTACGTCGCCGCCCGCTTCAATGCCCCAAGGGCCTTGTTCGTGTGGTCGGAAACGGAGGAGCCGTGGGTGTATGTGGCGTCGCTGGAGGGCAGCCGGGTTACCGAAGGAAAGGTCCAGCCCGGCAGCTTCGAGCCTGCAACCGACGAACTGGCAGGCGAAGGGCCGTTCCTGTTCGACCAGCGCAAGGGGCGCGTCATGCGACGGCGCTGGGGGCGGCTGCGCAGCTTGCGCGACGTCCAGGAACCGGTGCACCCGGAGCTTAGCGCCCGTTACGGAGCAACTGGCGGGCTGCGGATACCTTTGCGCTCCGCTGCAATCACCGGCAACCTGTTCGTGTTCGATGTGCCTGGCCTTTGTTCTGACGATCTGCCGCTTGCCGAAGAAGCGGGCGAGCGGCTCGCCGTTGCGCTCGAGCATCGCGAGCGGTTCCAGGCTACCGAGGACGCCGCCGCACTTCGTGCCGGGCTGGCACTGGCGCGCGACCTTCACGACAGCGTCGTTCAATTCCTCGCCGGTCTTACCTTTCGCCTGGAGGGAATGAAGAAAATCGCCGCCGGCGGCCGCGACGTTTCCGCCGAGGTGGAGGCCCTTCAGCAGGAACTGGTGCGCGAGCAGCGCGATCTGAGGCGCCTGATCGCGGACCTGCGCAGCGGCGGCGGCGACCGGGAGGCGCGGGTGGATCTGTCAGCAAGCCTGCGCAAGATGGGAGCCCGCACTGCTGCCCAATGGGATGTCGCTTGCCGTGTCGCTGCCGACGATCAGCCCCTGCTTGTGCCTCTGTCACTGGAACGCAATGTCGGGCAGCTGGTTCGCGAAGCAGTGGCCAATGCGGTACGCCACGGTGGCGCGGACCGTATCGATGCCCGGCTCGCGGCCGCCGAAGGGTCGCTGCAACTGGAGATTACCGACAACGGCACCGGCTTCCCCATCAACGGCGAATTCGCGGACGACGAACTTGAGGCGCGGCGCATCGGCCCCTCCTCGCTGCGCGAGCGGGTTCACAATTTGGGCGGAACCCTGCGCCTGCATTCGTCGCCGGAGGGCGCGTCGGTGAAAATCATCCTGCCGCTGGAGGACTGAAAATTGAACCGCATCCTGATTGCAGACGATCACCGGATCATCGTCAGCGGCCTCCAGGCCTTGTTGCGGGACACCGACTTCGAAGTCGTAGGCGCGGTCGGCGACGGCACGGAAGTGGCCGAGGCCATTATCGAGCTGCGGCCTGACATCCTCCTCCTCGACGTGCGCATGCCGGGGCGCACGGGCGTGGAAGTGTTGCGCGCGATGCGCTCGAGCGGCGACGAGTTGCCGGTGGTGCTGCTCACCGCCGAGCTCGATGACGCCGAGCTGGTGGAAGCGGTGCGACTCGGCGTCAACGGCATCGTTCTAAAGGAAGGTGCCCATAGCCTGCTGCTGCCCTGCCTGGAGGCGGTCCGCTCCGGCCAGCGCTGGATCGAGCAGGGTCTGCTTCAGCGCGCTCTTGATCTCACCATGGAGGGCGACAGCGCCACGGACCCCCTGCGCGGCCTCAATCCGCGGGAAAGGGCGATCGCGGCTCTGGTCGGCCAGGGTATGCGCAACCGCGAAATCGCCGGGGAGCTGGACATGAACGAAGGCACGGTGAAGGTATATCTCTACCGGATCTACAAGAAGCTGGGTCTTGGCAGCCGCACCGAGCTCGCTATTCGCCTACGGGATCGATAACTAAAGTAAGCTAACAAGTATTCATAAGATACAGCCCCGTCTCTGGAAGACACTGTGTTAGGAAACACACAGCATCGCCCCTTTATCGGGCGCCCGACGCTGCCGTATTGCCAGCGCTCGTCTTTACCTTACATCGTCGCACCCTGACCGCCGGTGGGGACCGGCGAATAAATTTACTGCGGCTTGTTGAGCCGCTTTGGGGGACGACGATGCGCAAGACACTTACCGCCAATCTTCTGCTTTCCACCGGCGTCGCCGCAGCGTCGCTGTGCGCCGCCGCTCCGGCGCACGCCCAGATCGCGGAGCCAGTCGAGGGCGCCGCGCCGCAGTCCAGCGCGGACATGAGCACGCCGCCCAACGAATCCATCGTCATCACCGGCTCCCGCATCGCACGGCCGGACCTTGAAGTGGCGAGCCCGGTGAATGTCATCGGCCAGGAGGAAATCCAGCTTCGCCAGCCCAACTCCGCCGAAGACCTTCTGCGTGATCTTCCGTCGGTGCGCCCGGCGCTCGGGCCCTCCGTCAACAACGGCTCCAACGGTTCGGCCACGGTCAACCTGCGGGGCATCGGCGACAACCGGACCCTGGTGCTGCTCGACGGCCGCCGCGTTGTGCCATTCAGCCTCGACGGCACGGTCGATCTCAACGTCATGCCGATCGGCCTGGTCGAGCGCGTCGATGTGGTCACGGGCGGCGCGTCCTCCGTCTACGGTGCGGACGCGGTAGCCGGCGTCGTCAACTTCATCACCCGCCGCAACTTCTCCGGCGTCGACCTCCAGGCGAATTACCGCATCTCGGAAATGGGCGATGCCGCCCAATATCGCCTGAACGCAGTCATCGGCCATAATTTCTTGGAGGACCGGGGCAATGTCGTCCTCGCGGTTGGCTATGGCGAGCGGAACGACCTGCTCACCACCGACCGCGAAATCGCACGCTTCCCAATCAGCTCCACCACCGGCTTGTTCGCCGGCTCGCTGGCGGCGGTTCCGACCGTCTTCACCGCCCCCGGCAACGCCGCGCTCGGCCTTCCGGCGAGCTCGTTCGGTGCGGTCGTCGATCCCGGCACCGGGCTGCTGCGCGCCGGCACCGCGGCCGACACATACAACACCAACATCAACACCTATTTCATCACGCCGCTTACGCGCCTCAACGCTTATGCGGGGGCTCGGCTCGAGATCAACGACCATATCGAAGCCTATGCCACCGGCCTCTATGCCAAGAACGAGGCGCTGATCCAGCTCGCCTCGTCGGGCACTTTCAGCAACACCTACCGGCTGTCGCTCAACAATCCCTATCTGACCCCCGGCATCCGCAATCAGCTTTGCGGCGCCACCGATACCAATCCGGCCGTGGCCGGCATCCAGCCGATCACGCCGGCCAATTGCGCCGCGGCAGGGGCGGCCCAGGGCGGCCCCGGAACCCCGGGCTACATCGAAATCCCGGTCATCGCGCAGCGCCGCTTCACCGAATACGGCCCGCGCGGCAATCCGATCGATTCCGAGATGTTCCAGATCCAGGCCGGTTTACGCGGCAAGATCACCGGCAACATCCGCTACGATCTTTCGGGCCAATATGGCGAGACGTCGCAAACCCAGCTGCGTGAGAACTGGGGCTCGTCGAGCAAGGTCCAGCAGGCGCTGCGGGCGTTCCGAAACACTGCCGGCCAGCCGGTCTGCACCAACACCGCCAACAATTGCGTGCCGCTCAACATCTTCGGCCCCGAAGGCTCAATCACGCCCGACCAGATCGCCTTCATCGACCTCGACGCGCGCATCGATCGCCTGGTTACCCAAAGTGTGGTCACCGGCTCGGTCAACGGCGATCTGTTCGGCCTGCGCAGTCCGTTGTCGGACAGCCCGGTCGGCTTCGCGATCGGCGCCGAATATCGCGAGGTGACCGCCACCGCGCGGCCCGATGCGCCGTCCCAGATCCAGGGTGAAGTGCTCGGCACCGGTGCCCGCACGCCGCCCGATTTCGGTAGCTACGATGTGAAGGAAGTGTTTGGCGAAATCCTGATTCCGCTGATCACCGACAGCTTCATTCACAATTTGACGCTCGAGGCCGGCGTTCGCCTGTCCGATTATTCCACCACCGGCTCCAGCACCACCTGGAAGGTCGGCGGCACGCTGGAGCCGATCCGGGGCTTCCGGGCGCGCGGTATGTACCAGGTGGCGGTCCGCTCGCCCAACATTCTGGAACTCTACCAGGCGCCCGTGCAGGCGCTCAGCAACCTCACCATCGATCCGTGCGGCGGCCCGTCGCCGACGGCGTCT
The DNA here is from genome assembly GCA_035644835.1 of Allosphingosinicella sp. Taxonomy (GTDB): domain Bacteria; phylum Pseudomonadota; class Alphaproteobacteria; order Sphingomonadales; family Sphingomonadaceae; genus Allosphingosinicella. The sequence goes on from DASQNR010000007.1 coordinate 67,116, forward strand.
CGGGCGCTTTGCGAGGCTACCGGCGCTCCGGGAGGCGCCTTCGGCAATATCCCGCAGCCTTCGTCGGGCCAGATCAACACGACGACATCCGGCAACGCACTGCTCGATGTGGAAAAGGCCAAGACCTACACAATCGGCGCCGTGATCTCGCCGGACTTCCTGAAGGGCTTCGCGTTCACGGTCGATTATTTCAACATCCGGGTGGAGGATGCGATCTCCAGCCCAACGCAGAACGACATTTTGAACGGCTGCTACTCCCAGAATTTCAACCCGTCGCAGACGCCCAACAACTTCTGCCAGCTTATCGGCCGCAACCCGCTCAACGGCAGTTTGAACGGCCAGGCAGAGACCCCGGGCGTCATCCTGGGCAGCTCGAACCTCGGCACGATCGAGACTGCGGGCGTGGATATCGGCCTCACCTACCGCATGAACCTGGGCGAAATGTTCGGCGGCGGCGGCGATCCGGGCCGTCTCACCCTCGGCTTCAATGCGACCTGGCTCGATTACTACAACTTCCAGGCGACGCCGATCTCCATCAACCGCGATTGCACCGGCTATTACTCCACCAGCTGCACCAACCCGCGGCCGGAGTGGAAGTGGAACGCGCGGGCGACCTACCAGAACGGCCCGGCCGAGGTGTCGCTCCTGTGGACCCACATCAGCAGCGTCGAATATGAGCCGATCGCGCCAAGCCCGCTGCCGGCGCTGGATGTGCCGCAGCCGGGCACCGGCGCGGCCACCTTCAACGCGCTTCGCCCCGAATTCCGGGAGATCGAAACCTTCAACTACTTCGATCTGGCGATGAAGTTCAATGTCACCGAAACGTTCGAAATGAGCCTGCTGGTCGAGAATTTGTTCAACAAGAAGCCGCCGCTGGTAGGATCGGGCGTAGGCGGCACGACTTTCAACAACGGCAACACCTTCCCGAGCGTCTACGATCCGATCGGCCGGGCTTATACGGTGGCCGCTCGCCTGAAGTTCTAAGAACTCGGCAGCGACGCTCCGATATCGGGGGCCGCTCTGGAGCACATGCTCCGGGGCGGTCTTCTCGTTGAAAGCACCGCTTGCGGCGCAGCCGCTTGGGCTATTGCGGCACCTGCCGCGGCGAGGCGATCAGTTCGTAGACCAGGAGGTCGCCGTCCGGTGCGAGCACCAGGCGGTAGCGAAACTCGTCGATCCGCTGGAATAGCGCGGCTACATCCGCCCCGCCATCCGCGCCATAAGCGGCAGGACGAGTGCTGCCGCGCGGCACGCCGCCACCCAGGAAGATCAGCCGGCGCCGGTCCCGGCCCCCGTAGAGATAGCCGCCGAGGCGCGCTCCCGGCACTTCGGCTGTCAGACTGAGCGCGTCCTGCTCGTCGGCGCCGACGAAGCAGAAAGCCCAGCGCGACGCCACCGCCACCCGCGCCCGCGCTGCCGCCGGCGCGAGCCGAACTGTGCGGCAGCGATAGGGGCCGGGCGCCGGATTGGGGTGGGGGAGGGCGGTATCCTGCTCGAGCAGGGACGCATAGGCGCCGACCGCTCGGGCGTTCTTGGCCGCTGCGGCCATGCGGGCCGCGGCCCAGCGCGCCGGCAGCGCTTCAATCTCCGCGACGCTCGCGGGGGCGGCAGTCCCCCGCCAATCGTCGATCTCTTCCATGGCCACGGAGCCTGTTGCCGGCGGCGGCCGCTTGGAGCCGGCCGGATTGCACGCGGCAAGCACCGCCGCCGGCAAGAGCAGGACGATAGGCCGCCTCTGCATGGCACTTACTCCCGACACACGGGCGCCCTCCACCGGCGCCCGCCGCTCGACTTTACCATCGCGCAGCGCTCAAGGGCAAGAAATCGTGCCCCAAGCAGCGGCATAACTCGCCCCGCACGCCGCAATGCGCTAGCGCCTCTACGATGACGGTGCGCACGCTCTTTGCCACGCCTTTCTACGAGGCTGACCTCGGGGTGCCGGAGTTTATCGAAGAGCTCGAAGATGCCTGCCGCGCCCTGGCTGCCGAAGACCAGGCTGGGCGGCGATGGTCGCGCGACCACGATTATCGCGGCTACACCTCTTATGCCTCGCTCAACGACCTTCCAGCGAGAGACCCTCGCTTCGGCGATCTGGTCCGCATGCTGTCACGCCATGTCGCCGCCTTCGCCGCCGAATGTGCTTTCGACCTTGGCCGGCGGCGGCTTCGGTTGAACAGTTTTTGGGTCAATGTTTTGAAGCCGGGGGGTACCCATTCCGCCCATCTCCACCCGAACAGCATCGTTTCCGGCACTCTTTATGTGACGGTGCCGCCCGGCGCCGGGCGGCTCAAGCTGGAGGATCCGCGGCTGCCGATGATGATGGCGGCGCCGCCCCGGCGGTCGGATGCGCCGGAGGCGCTTCGGACTTTCGTTTACGCAGAACCCAAGGCCGGCACATTGTACCTGTGGGAAAGCTGGCTGCGTCACGAAGTTGTCCCCGGCGCCGCCAGAGGCGAGCGGATCAGCATCAGCTTCAACTTCTCCTGAGCGCTCCATGCGGCGCACCTCCGGCGCGGCCGGCCGTTTTTTTCGTGTTGCCTTGCACCTTTAGCCGCTGCAAAGGCGTTCACCCGGCAGAGCCCTTGTTGCGTCTGCAGTGGGATGGGTGCGGTCGCGCCCAAGGTAAATGGTGGATCTTCAAAGATGACTGCGTTGGTTGTGGGGTCGTTGGCCTCTGTTATGGTGTTGAGCGCGCTGCTCGAGGATATCGCAGCTGGGGAAATGCGCCGTCGTCGGCGCCGGCGCGAGGCGGGGCAGCCCGCCGAGTAAGACTTGACCGCGCCCCGCGCGGGAGGGAAGCGGGATCATGAATGCCGCTTCGATCCAGGACATGGTTGCCGCCGAGCTTGCCGAGCCGGTTGATCCGCGCGTTGTCGCCATGGCCGCCGCGATCGCCGCGCAGCGTGCCGGCGCGGCCCGGGCGGTACTGTTCTATGGCTCGTGCCTGCGCGAGCGGCAGCTCGACGGGCTGATGCTGGATTTCTACCTGATCGTGTCGGATTATCGCAAGGCTTATGGCCGTAGCTGGCTGGCGGTGGCGAACCGGTTGATACCGCCCAACGTGTTCCCCTTCGAGCATGATGGGCTGGTTGCCAAATATGCGGTGCTGAGCGAGGCGGACTTCCACCGCGAATGCTCACTGCGCGCCACCAGCGTCTCGGTGTGGGCGCGCTTCGCCCAACCCTCCCGGCTGGTCTGGGCAGCCGACGAGACGGCGCGGCGAAGCGCCGTTACCGCGGTGGCCGAAGCCGCGCCGACGCTGATCGAGCTGACCATTCCCGTACTCGATCGTCCAGGCCCGCAAACCACGCTCGATGTCTGGCGCTCCGCCTTCGCCCTCACCTACGGCGCTGAGATCAGGGCCGAACGCAGCAACCGATCTGGTTCGATTGTCGATTCGGACCCCGTGCGCTACGAGCAGGTGGGGCTCGCCGCCATGGCCGAAATTGCGCGCAAGCGCGGCGTCGGCCCGAACGGCGAAGTGCCGCTGATCGCCGCGCGCGACGACATGCGCAGGCGCTGGAAGGCGATGCAGCGCAAGGGCAAAGCACTGAGCATCGTCCGCCTCGCCAAGGCCAGCTTCACCTATGCCGGCGGCATCGATTACCTCGCGTGGAAGGTCAATCGGCATTCGGGCGCGCGAATCGCGATCAAGCCTTGGCAGCGGCGCTGGCCGCTGCTCGCCGCCTTCACTCTGCTGCCGAAGCTGCTTCGGCGGGGCGCCATTCGCTAGAATGGCGGGCAAGCGCGGCCGCCACCGCACCCGCCAGGCCCGAGACGGTGAACGGCTTCCTGAGGATCTCGTGGCCGCTCAACTCCTCGCCGTCGCCGGAGTCGCCCGCATAGCCAGTGACGAACAGCACCGGGATCCATGGCCACCGAAGGCCAATGACGCGGCAAAGTTCGGGCCCGGTCATCTCGGGCATCATGATGTCGGTGATGACGAGATCGATCGCGCCCTCCCGCTCTAGGATGGTCACCGCCTCGCGGCCGCTGCCGCAGGCGATCGGGTGGTAGCCCAGTTCTTCCAGCGCCCCCACCGTTGCCCGGCTGACGCGCGGATCGTCCTCCACCACCAGGATGGAGGTGGATGCGGCCGCGGTCGCCGCGTTCCTTGCCGTATCTTCGTCTGCGGGGTCGGCATAGGCGGCGGCGGGTTGGACGACCAGTTCGGCCGAGCGCGGCAAGTAGATGGAGACGGTGGTGCCTTCGCCAACCGCCGATTGCAGCGTCACATCGCCGCCGGACTGGCGAGCGAAACCGAAGATCTGGCTCAGCCCCAGGCCGGTGCCCTTGCCGACCGGCTTGGTGGTGAAGAAGGGGTCGAACACCCGCTCCAGGATCTCGGGCGGGATGCCGGCGCCGGTGTCGGCGACGCTGATCCGCACATATTCTCCTGCGGCAAGCTCCCCCACCTCGCAATCGCCGATCCGCAGATTGTCGACTGAAATCGCGATCCGCCCCTCGCCATCCATCGCATCGCGGGCATTGACCGCCATGTTGAGGATGGCGTTTTCAAGCTGATTGGTGTCCGCGCGGATGTGCCAGGGCTCGTCGGGGAAGCGGGTGGAAACGCTGATCCGCTCGCCTATCGACCGGTCCACAAGGTCGAGCATGCCCTGAACCAGACTTGCCGGCGCCGTGGAGATGGGGACCAGCGGTTCGGCGCGGGCAAAGGCGAGCAGGCGGCGGGTCAGGGCGGCGGCACGGGTCGCGCCCTCCATCGCGTTGTCGAGGTGGAATTCAACTTCGCGCCTCGAGCTTCTAAGCTTGCGCTTGGCGAGGTCGAGGCCGCCGACGATGACCGCCAGCATGTTGTTGAAGTCGTGCGCGATACCACCGGTGAGCTGGCCCACCGCCTCCATTTTTTGAACCTGGCGGAGCTGCGCTTCGGCGATGGCGCGCTCGGCCGCTTCGGCCTGGAGCCGCGCATTTGCCTCGGTCAGTTCCTGCGTCCGGGAGCGCACAGCCACCTCGAGCGCCTGGGCGCGCGTTGCCTCATCGTCGGCGGCGCGCAGCAATTCGATCCGTTCGTTCATGGCCCGGAAGGCGAGCAGGCCCGCCACCGCGGCCGCCACGCCGATCAGAACGGCGATCCAGCCCAGCAACCCCGTCAGGTCGTCTGCGCGGCTGCTCGATGCGCGGCTTTCGTCCATGCGGTTGCGCAGATCCTGCCGCTCGACCGCCGCGATTTCGCTGAGCTTGTTGCGCAGGTCCTGGCCCACCGGGGAGCGGCCGGCCTGATAGAAAAGAGAGATGCCGTCGCTGCCGCGCTTCGCCCGTGCCGCCGCTGCGGCGGAGACGAGCTCGGCACCGCGCCGCGCATAGAGCCTTTTCAGCTCCTCGACCCGGGTGCGCTGCTCCGGCTTGACTCGCACCAGCCGCTGGAGTTCGCCGATCTGCCGGTCGGCCAGCCGCCACTCGTTGTAATACAGGCTTCCGGTGGTCTGCTCCTCGTCGAGCACATAGCGGCCGAGCGCCGCTTCGGCACGCGCCAGGCTGGCATCCACCGTACGGGTGAGCAGCATCACATCGTAGCTGTACCGCTCGGACGCCAGTGCCTCTTCACGCGCCTGGTTGGAGCCGCTGACCATGATCATCAACAAGGCGAGCAGCAAGGTGGCGACGATTGCGCCCGCACCCGCCAGGGCGCCGCGTCCCCATCCTGGGGCAGGCTCAGGGCCAAACGTCAAGTCACCCGCCATGAGGCGGTTCTAAAACAAGCGGGCGGCGGTTGAAACCCGCTGCTTGCGGGGGAGCGACTCGGCTGGCCGCTCAGCTGAGCGTACCGGTCGCCTTGCCGGCCGCTTCGAACATGCCGATGATGCGCCCCACCTCGTCCGCCGAATGATCGGCGCACAGCGAACAGCGCAGCAGATAGGTGCCGGCCGGAGTGGCGGGCGGACGCGCCATGTTCACATAAACGCCGGCCTCGAGCAGCGCCTGCCACATATGTACTGTGGTTTCCTGGTCCGGCAGCAGCACGGCGATGATCGCCGACTGCGCGTCCGGGGTCGCCAGATCGTAGCCAAGATCGCGCAGGCCCTGGTGGAGGCGGCGGCTATTCTCCCACAGGTGGGCGCGCTTATTGGCGGCATGCTTGAGCTTGCGGATGGAGGTGGCGGCAGTGGCCACCACCGAGGGTGGCAGCGAAGCGGTGAAGACATAAGGCCGGCAGACGAGGCGCAGCACCTCGAACTTGGGATGGTTGGAGACGATGAACCCGCCGACGGTGCCGACCGACTTGGAGAAGGTGCCGACAACGAAATCGATGTCGTCGGAAACGCCCGCTTCCTCGAACACGCCGCGGCCATTCTCGCCGAAGAAGCCCATGCCGTGTGCTTCGTCGACCACGATCATCGCGCCGTGGCGCTTGGCGACCTCGACCATCTCCTTGAGCGGCGCGATGTCGCCGAGCATCGAATAAACGCCCTCCAGCACCACCAGCCGCCCGCCTTCGGCCGGCAGGCGCTTGAGGCGCTTTTCAAGGTCCTCGACGCTGTTGTGGCGGAAGCGCACTATCTGGGCGTTACCCAGCGCGCAGCCGTCGTAGATCGAAGCATGGCTGTCGGCGTCGAGGATGATGTAATCCTCCTTGCCGGCGATGGTGGACATCAGCCCGAGATTGGCCTGGTAGCCGGTTGAAAAAACCATCGCGTGCTTGGTGCCGTAAAAGTCCTTGAGCGCGTCTTCGACTTCCCTGTGGCCCTGATAGGTGCCGTTCAGCACCCGGCTCCCGGTGGTGCCGGCGCCATAGGCATCGAGCGCGTCCTTGCCAGCCTGGATTACGTCGGGGTCGAACGTCATGCCCATGTAATTGTAGGTGCCGAGCAGGATCGTTTCCTTGCCCTTGATGATCGCCCGTGTCGGGGAGAGCACCTTTTCCATCACCAGCCCGAACGGATCGCGCACGCCGGTCGACAGCAGGGCCTCGCGCTCGGCGATCAGCGGATCGAACTTGGAGAACAGGTCCCGGCCGTGCGACGGCGCGATCGCCGTCTCGTCGGCCGGATCGAAGGGCGTGCGAACGGCTTCGGTCATGCCTTCAGCCGTCCTTGCGCAGCCGCTCGACGGCATCGACGAGCTGCCCCACCGTCTCGATTTCGGCCTGCATGTTCATGGTGATGAGTATATCGAACTCATCCTCCACAGACGCGACGAAATCCATCACGATCAGGCTGTCCCACTCGAGGTCGCCGGCGAAGCTGGTCGCTTCCGAAAGCGCCACGCCCTTCTTGTTGAAGGGCGCGATCAGCTCCGCCACCTTGGCGTAGGTTTCGTCTCTGTCGGTCATGGCGCGTCCTTATGGCCCGCGACTGCTTCTGCCAAGACAATAGGGCGAGACGGTGGCGCCGCGCCCCGCGTTTTCCAAAGCGACAGCAGCACGCCCGAAGCCCCACGATCGCAAAGATGTTCGAGGTGTAGACGATAAACGGATCGGTGGTGATGCGAAGATCGCCGGCACCGGATCCACCGCAAACACCACATCGACGAACTCGATCATGATCAGCGCCAGGAAGAGCGCGTCATTTGGCGTACCGGCCGCCCGGTCGTCGGATCCGGCTGTTTCACGCAGAAGCTCTGGCCGCGGAGCTGTCGGTGACGTGGAAACGGCAGCGCACCCACTTGAGCAGCCGCGATCCGGCCGCGTCGTAGAGAGGGGCCCGGTCGCGGCTGAATGTTCAGGGAAAAGGAATTGATTGCCGGCGGGCCCGGATGGGACCGCCGGCGGATAGGGTCTGCGTCAGGTGCCGATCGGCACGAGCCGGTACAGCCGGTCCTTGATCGCAAGCTTGAGCTTCTTGAGGCGCAGCAGCCGGATCGTGTCCGGCACCCGGCGCCTGAGCTCGCGCCGGATCTCGTCGTCGAGCCTGCGGTGAACGGTGCTGAGACGGTAAAGGGTCGATTTCATTGCCACTCTCCAATCGACGGTTTCATCGATCGGGTTCGGCCGCGGCGCAGAAGGGCATCAAGTCACGAACTGCACCGGGCGTTCACCCGATGCGGTCCGACATCACAGCCGTTCATTGGAACGGCCGTCAGAGGGGCCCGGTCCCGCAGGCTGTGGATAATCCGGGAATCTTGATTTTTCAAGAGCGTCAGCGCAGCCATCCCTGCTCACGATACCAGTCGGCGGTGGCCCTGAGGCCGCTCGGTGTGCGCACGGAAGGCGACCAGAGCCGGGACGGGGGCCGGCGCTCCGCGCTCACCACCCAGTCCGGGTGGCAGAAATAGCCGACGCGGTCGGCGGTCAGCTTCGCCTTGCCGCGGCGGACGAGGCGCTCAACCGCCGAGGCGATCCGCATCACCGGCTTTGGGAAGGAGAAAGTGAGGGCGCGCCGGCCGTAGAGGCGGGCCAAGGTGCGGGCGAAGTGGCGATGCTCCCAGCCGCCCTCACGGCCATCGTCCGGCTCGTATGTTTCGGAGCGGCTCTCAGGATCGTCGAGGCAGGCTAGGATCAGGCGGCACAGATCTTCGACATGGATGACCGAGAAAAACCCGGGCGGCGGCAGCGCGACCAACCCGCGCTTCGCCATCCTGAACAGCTCCAGCGTCTCCTTGTCGCCGGGCCCGTACACGGCGGGGGGGCGCACCACCGTCCAGTCGAGCCCCGAAGATGCGACCAGCCGCTCCGACTTCATCTTGGACCAGCCATAAGCCGATAGCCCGGGCTCCCGCGCCGCAAGCGAGGAAATGTGGATGAAGCGGCGCACGCCCGCTTTGCGGGCGGCATCGATCATTGCCACGGTGCCGCCGACATTCACCGCTTCGAATTGCGCGCGGCCGCCGCTGATCAGGCCGGCGATGTGGATCACGGCGTCGGCACCGACGCACAGCTTCAACAGGCTGTCCGGCCGGTCGAGCGCGCCGTCGACCCAGGCGACCTCGTCCTCCGGCGGCTTCCAGCCGCGGGTCAGCGCCCGCACCTCGTAGCCCTGCGCGCGGGCGAGGCGAAGCAGATGCTGTCCGACGAAGCCGGTTCCGCCGGTGACGGCCAGGGTGCGAACGGCGCCGCTCATCTCAGAGCGGTGACCATTGCGCCTCGTCGCTTTCCGCTTCGCCGGTTCGACCCGGCCCGAGATAAGCGAGCAAGGCGTCGAGCACCGCCTCCAGGCCCTCCCCAGTGGCGCCGGAAAGGGGCAGGGGCCGCACGCCCGCCGCCTCCTCCAGCTCGTCCGACAAAGCCGCGATCAGTTCGGCATCGAGGGTGTCGCACTTGTTGAGCGCGACCACGACATCCTTGTCCTCAAGCCCTTCGCCATAGGCTTCCAGCTCTTCGCTGACGATGCGATAGGCCTCGCCGACATCCTCATTATTGGCGTCCACCAGGTGGAGCAGCACGCGCGTGCGCTCGACATGGCCGAGGAAACGGTCGCCGATCCCGGCGCCGTCGGCCGCGCCCTCGATCAGGCCTGGGATATCGGCCATCACGAACTCGCGGCCCTTGTGCCGGACCACGCCGAGCTTGGGGTGGAGCGTGGTGAACGGATAGGCGCCGACCTTGGCATTGGCATTGCTGACCGCGTTCAAAAGGGTCGACTTGCCGGCATTGGGAAGCCCCACCAGCCCCACGTCGGCCAGCAGCTTGAGGCGCAGCCACACCCACAATTCCTCGCCGGGCCAACCGGTGCCGTGCTGGCGCGGGGCACGGTTGGTCGAGGTCTTGTAACTGGCATTGCCACGGCCGCCGTCGCCGCCCTTGAGCAGCACGAGGCGCTGGCCGACTTCGGTCAGGTCGGCGAGCACATGCTCCTTGTCGTCAGAGATTACCTGCGTGCCCACCGGCACCTTGATTACAAGATCCTTGCCGCCGCCGCCCGTGCGATTGGAGCCCTGCCCACCGGTGCCGCGAGGCGCCTTGAAGTGCTGGGTATAACGAAAATCGATCAGGGTGTTGAGGCCGTCCACCGCTTCGAACACGATGTCGCCGCCCTTGCCGCCGTTGCCGCCGTCGGGGCCACCATATTCGATATACTTTTCGCGCCGGAACGACACGGCGCCGGGTCCGCCATCGCCAGAGCGGATGAAGATTTTTGCCTGATCGAGAAAATGCATGGCCGCAGACTTAGGAGCCGCGTGGCCCTGCGGCTACCCCCATCGACCCGACGAGGTGGGCGCGGGCGAGCTCCCGCGCCTTTTCCGGCGGCAGGCCCAGCGCCTGTGCCATCGGCCGGCCGAGCAGCGAATCGCCAAGCGCCGCCAGCACCAGCCACAGCGTCATCTCATGGACAGGCTGGTTGTCATGGCCCTGGCCGAGGCGGTCGACCAGACGGTGGATCGCCTCCAGCACCGGGTTCAAGGCGTCATGGTTGCCGGTCAGGATCATCCAGGCGGCAAGCGCGCCGGCGCCTTCGCGGCCAAAGGCGTCGAAAGTCCGATCAACGATCTCGCGCGCATCGCCCTCGCCCTGGCGCTCGCGTTCGACCACGCGCTCGATTTCCGCCGTCACGCGCTCCGATATCATCCGGGCAAGCTCCGACTGCAGGCCGGCGGCCGAGCCGAAATGGTGGAGGAGGTTGGCGTGGGTGCGCCCGATCCGCGCGGAGACCGCCTTCAGCGTCACCGCCTGCGGTCCCTCTTCGAGCAGCAGGGTGCGCGCCGCATCAAGCGCGACCGCCCGGCTCTCGGCCGGGGAGAGGCGGGTGCGGGCTATTGACATTCGTGTAAGCAAAGATAGATGTGCATCTTCAGGGAGATACACCATGGCGCGCGCAACGACACCCTCCGATCTGACCATTCGCCCGCGCGACCAGCGCTTCGGCCGCGGCACCGCCACGGTGCGCTGGTGGATGGGTGGTGATCCCTATGGCACCGCTCTCTACAACGCCCTCTCCGCGACCTTCCCCAAGGGTGAAGCCTTTTTCGTGGAAAGCGTGCGCGCCTACCGCGAAGGCGCCGATCCGAAGCTCGCGCAAGACATCAAGGCCTTCACAACCCAGGAGGTGATGCACAGCCGCGAGCATGTCGCCTTCAACAAGCGGGCCGTGGATGCCGGCTACGATCTCAGCCGGCTGGACCAAGACGTGGACAAGCGCCTCGAAGTGGTGCGCGACAAGCACCCGATCGTCAGCCTCGCCGCCACCATGGCGCTGGAGCATTTCACCGCCATGCTCGCCCACGAGCTACTCGCCGACCCACGCCATCTCGAAAAAGCCGATGCCGAAACGGCGGCCCTGTGGCGCTGGCACGCCATCGAGGAGATTGAGCATAAGGGCGTCGCCTACGACACCTGGCTCCACGCCACCAAAGGCTGGGGCCGGTTCAAGCGCTGGAGCGTCAAGGCGCGGGTGATGCTGCTGGTCACCCGCAACTTCGTGGTGGACCGCGCTGCCGGCGCGCTCGATCTGCTCGCCCAGGACGGGATCACCGGTCCCAAGGCCTGGTGGCGCCTGTTCCATTATTCCTTTGTCGCGCCGGGCATGTTCCGCAAGGTGATGGGCGCATGGGCAAGCTTCTTCATGCCTGGCTTCCACCCCTGGAATCACGACGATCGCACCCTGATTCACGAAGCCGAGGCCAGGCTAGTCGCCGCCTGATCCGCCTTCGCGACAGCCGCATCACCGCGGGGGCGGTTCCGCATCCGAGCTTGACCGCCCGAGGCCACCCCCCTATTTCGCGGCCCGGCGCTGCCCGATCGTCTAATGGTAAGACTACGGACTCTGACTCCGTCAATCGAGGTTCGAATCCTCGTCGGGCATCCAGCTTCCCCAATTCCCCTAAGGCTGAAGCCGGCTCGGCGCCGCCGCCTTCGTGGCGCCCGCAGCGATATTTCGAACTCACCGCAACGCAATGATCGCTCGGCGATTAACTCATGTTGAAACTCGAAAGGTAACGACATGGGTGTATTCAGCTCGATCAAGAACGCCATATTTGGCCGCAAGGCCAAAGCCGCCCCGGCTCAGGCCCCTGCGCAGCCGCAGCCGCAGGGCATGCCGCAGACGCAGCAGCCCCAGCCGGCGGCGCCAGTGGCGCCCGTAGATGTGGATGTGGATGCCGTCCTGGCGGAACTCGCGTCCGAGAAGGGACAGCAGCTCAATTACAAGTCGTCGATCGTCGATCTCATGAAGCTGCTGGACCTGGATTCCAGCCTCGCCAACCGCAAGGCGCTTGCCGACGAGCTCGGCTATTCGGGCGCCAAGGACGGCAGCGCGGAGATGAACATCTGGCTCCACAAGGCCGTGATGAAGAAGCTTGAGGAGAATGGCGGGAAAGTTTCGGCTGACCTGAAGGACTGACCCCCGCCAGATACAGGGCAACCGGGCCACGCGGCTGATCAGCAAGCCGGCGCTGGAGCGGCGCTGGCCCTAAGCCGCTTCTGGACGGGGTCATTCGGAGCGACGGCCGCGGCAAACGTCTAGAGACTTGTCGCGGCACCGTTCCAGACCGAACGCCCATACGCTACACGCGTCGGAGTCGCTCAAGGAGACAATAATGCGCCGATCTATCCTGGCCGCCCTTATGCTGGCCACCGCCGCCTGCACGACCCCGCGCTCCGAGCCGCAGCCCGCACCCCCGGCTTCCGCCGGCACCCACGCCTACGATCTTGCCGCTTCGCGCGCCAAGATCGCCCGCATCGATATGCGGCCGGACACCAGCTTCTTGAATACCGAGGAGCGGGAGGTGGTGAACCTGCTCATCCAGGCCGCCGAGCTGATGAACCCCATCTACCTGCGCCAGCGCTCCGTCGATAACCCTATTATCCGTGCCGAGATCGCGCGCAGCCAGCACCCGCAAAAGGCGCAGCTGCTCGACATGTTCGACTTGCACTTCGGCCCGTGGGACTCGCTGGCCGAAAACCACGCTTTCTACGGCGGGGAGGCGATGCCGGCGGGAGCGGGCTTCTACCCGAAGGACCTCACCAAGGAGGGGTTCGAAGCCTATCTCGCCGCCAATCCGGGCCAGAAGGACGAACTGACCAGCGGCTACACAGTGGTGAAGCGGCAGGGCAGCCGGCTGGTCGCAGTGCCCTACAGCGTCGAATATAGGCAGTGGCTGGAGCCCGCCGCAAAGCTGCTCGAACGCGCGGCGGCGCGCACCTCCAACCCGAGCCTGCGCAAGTTCCTGAGCCTGCGGGCCAAGGCGTTCCGCACCAATGATCATTACGAGAGCGAACTCGCCTGGATGGACGTCACCGGCACCCCGATCGAGGCGGTGATCGGTCCTTATGAAGTCTATACCGACACGCTCTACGGCACCAAGACGGCGTTTGAAGCCTTCATCACCGTCCAGGATCCGGGGGAGAGTGCCGCCCTTTCCAAGTACAAGACCCTGCTTCCCGACATGGAGCGAAACCTCCCCGTCGAGGAGCGCTACAAGAATTTCAGCCGTCCCTTCGCCTCGCCGATCCTGGTCGCCGATCAGGTCCATGGCGGCGGCGACAATGTGCCCGGCGTCCAGACCATCGCCTTCAACCTGCCCAATGACGAAAGGGTGCGCGAAGCCAAGGGTGCCAAGAAGGTGATCCTCGCCAATGTCCTCGGCGCCAAATACGATCGCATCCTGGCGCCGATGGCCGGCCTTGTGCTGGTGCCCGAGCAGGCCCGGCTGGTGACCAAGAAATATATGGAGAATGGCACGCTGTTTCACGAGCTGTCGCACAGTCTCGGTCCCGGCACGATCACGCTCAATGGCCGCCAGACCACCGTCAACGCCGAACTCAAGGAGGTCTATTCCGCCAGCGAGGAAGTCAAGGCGGATGTGATGGGCATCCACAACATCCTCTACATGATGAACCGGGGCGAGCTTCCCGCCGCGGAGCGCGAGCAGGCGCTAGCTACCTATTTCGCCGGCCTGTTCCGCTCGGTGCGGTTCGGCATCGAGGAAGCGCACGGCCGCGGCTCGGCGCTGCAGTACAGCTATCTGAAGGAGAAGGGCGCTTTTACTTGGGATGCCCGGGCCGGCCGCTACCGTGTCGATTATCCTAAAATGGAGGCGGGGCTGCGCGATCTCCTCGCCGCCCTGATCCGCTTCCACGGCAATGGGGACTATGCGGGGACAAAGGCGTTCTTCGATCGCTATGCCCGGCTCGACGATCAGGCCCGCGGCGTTCTAGCCACCGCGGCGCACATTCCGACCGACATTCAACCCACTTATCCGGATCGGGTATAAGCCGCATGGACCATCAAGCACTTCTCGAAGGCGTCCTCGGCGACGTCCACGCCTATCGCGGCCAGGGCAAGCCCGCCTCCTACATCCCGGCGCTAAAAGGGGTGGATCCCCGCAAGTTCGGGATCGCCCTGGCGCTGCGCGACGGCACTACGCACATTGCGGGCGATGGCGACGAGAGCTTCTCGATCCAGAGCATCTCTTATGTCTTCAGCCTGGCACTTGCCCTTCACCATGTGAAGGCCGCGCTTTGGAACCATGTCGGGCGCGAGCCGGCCGGAGCGGCGGTGAATTCGATCATTCAGCTCGAACTGGCGCAGGGCAAGCCGCGCAACCCACTCACCGGCCCCGGTGCTCTGGTGGTGTGCGATCAGCTGATCGGCCGTCGCGGCCGTGCCGAGGCGATGGCCGAACTGCTCGGCTTCCTGCGGGAGCGGGCTGGGGATGACGGCATCGGGGTCGATGAGACCATCGCCATGTCCGAGTCCCGCGCCGGGGCCTTCAACCGCAGCCTGGCCTACTTCATTTCGGCGTTCGGCAATCTCACCAACCCACCCGAGGATGTGCTGTCTCTTTACTACCACCAATGTTCGGTGGCGATGAGCTGCCGGCAATTGGCCCGCGCTGCCTTGTTTCTCGCATTCGACGGCATCGACACCGCCACCGGGGACGCGGTCTGCACCCCGTCGCGCTCGCGTCGCGTCAACGCGCTGATGCTGACCAGCGGCCATTACGACGTCTCGGGCGATTTCGCCTTCCGGATCGGCCTGCCCGGCAAGAGCGCGATGAGCGGCGCCATCCTCGCGGTCATCCCCGGCACCGGCGCGGTCTGCGTCTGGTCGCCTGGGCTGACCGAAGCCGGGACCTCCCTGGTCGGCGCCATCGCGCTCGAACGCCTCGTCGAACGCACCGGCTGGAGCGTGTTCGTCTAGGGGGTGTCACCCCGGACTTGATCCTGGGTCCACCTTCTTCTTGCCGCAAAGTCAGAAAAGACAAGGTGGATGCCGGATCAGGTCCGGCATGACAAACTAGGCCATTTCGCTCCTCACCCGGCGCTCCAGCACGGTGAGCGGCATCGATCCGCCGAGCAGCACCGCGTCATGGAAGGCCTTGATGTCGAAGCCGGGCTTGGCTTCCATCTCGCCGCGCAGGCGGCTGATCACCGTCTCGCCCAGCTTGTAGGCGCAGGCCTGGCCCGGCCACACCGAATAGCGCTCGATCTCGCGGGTGGCGGAGCCCTCGGGCTCGGCGGCATTGTCGACCATCCACTTTATCGCCTGCTCGCGGCTCCAGCGCTTGTGGTGGATGCCGGTGTCGACCACCAGCCGCACCGCGCGGAACAGGTAGGATTGCAGGAAGCCGATCCGTCCGAACGGGTCGTCGCTATAGACGCCAAGCTCGTCCGCCACCCGCTCGGCGTAAAGGGCCCAGCCTTCGTTATAGGCGGCAAAGCCCTGGGTGCGGCGGTAGAGCGGCAGCTCGCCCGCTTCGCGCGAAACGGTGATCTGGAAATGGTGCCCTGGAACCGCCTCGTGCCAGGTCAGGGTAGGCAGGCCCAGGCTCGGCCATTTGTGCGTGTCCTTGAGGTTGATATAGTAGGCGCCCGGCCGCGCACCGTCGAGCGAAGCGCCCTGGTAATAGCCGCCGGGCGCGCCCGCCTCGATCGCCGGGGGAACGCGGCGGATGTCCACTGCCGCTTTGGGAAGAGTGCGGAAGACGCGGGGCAGAAGCGGCGTGATCTGCGCCACCTGCTTGTTGAGGGAGGCGAGCAGGTCGGCGCGACCTTTGTCCGTGTTCGGGAAAAGGAAGCGTGCTTCCTTGTTGGTCGCATTGAGGCGGTCGCCGACACTTCCCTTTGTATAGCCCTCTGCGCGCAGCAGTGTGTCGAGCCGTGCATGGAGGTCGCGCACCTGGTCGAGGCCGATCTGGTGAATCTGATCAGGCGTATAGTCGGTGGTGGTGTTGTAGCGAAGGGCGTAGCGGTAATAATCCTCCCCGTTCGGAAGCCGCCACACGCCGGCATCGTGACCGGCGGCGGGGCGGATGCGCTTCAATGCCGCAATCTGCCGGTCAAGCGCCTGGTGCACGGGTCCGGAGACGATCTGGGACGCCGCGCCGCGATAATCGCCGAGCCCCTTCTCCTTCGCACGCCGGTCGATGGAGCGGACCAAAGTGGTCTCGCCCGCCGGCGTGCGGCGCAGCTGTTCCAGATTGCTAACCGTCTTGTCGATCACGAAGTCGGGCGGGATCACGCCCATCCGCACATCGTGCTCGAGCCGCTCGGTCTCCTGGTTGAGGTTGCGGGCGAAATCCTCGAGCCGGGTGAGGTAATAATCCGCGTCGGACTTGGTCGCGATCGGATGCTGGCTGTCCAGGAAGTCCGGCACCGAATAATAAGCGCCGCCCAATTGGCTCAGCACATAAGGCGCCGGGCGCCCGCCGATCTGGCCATATTCGAACTGCGCGCCCTCAGCGTCCACCGAGCGGCGGAACAGGGCGATGTCGTAGTTCAAGGCGCCCGCTTCGGACATGCCGCGCCGCCCGAAGCTTTCGAGCATCTGGTGGCGCATGCGGGCTTCGCTGCGCTCCTCGCGCGCCTCGGCGAGCGACTCCGATCCCAGCCGCCCGCGCAGGTGGGCGAGCTCACCCGTGTCGAGCCCGAGATTGGTTGCGAAGGTCGGATTATCGCGTAGGTCCTCCTCGAACCAGCGGGTGAGCAGCCCATCGAGCTGCTCGTCGCGGCTGCCCTTTCCTGCGCTCGTTGTGGTGGCGGTGGTGCAGCCGGTGAGACCGGCCGCGCCGAAGGCGGCCGAGCTGAGGAGAAAGATACGTCGGTTCAACATCCTGGCATGCCTCCAACCCATCGGTTCTGAACCTGCCCTAATCAGGCGCCGAAGGGTGCACAAGCTGCACTTGATCCTCTTGCTTTCGCAGGGGCGCGCGCCCCTGCGCCATGCTAATGAGCGGGCCATGGGCGAGGGCGATACGGCACTGATTCTGGCGCGAATCCAGTTCGCGTTCACCGTCTCGTTTCATTTCATCTTTCCGGCCTTCTCGATCGGCCTCGCCTCCTATCTGGCGGTGCTCGAAGCCTTGTGGCTGAAGACCGGCAAGGAAGTTTATCTCACCCTGTTTCGTTACTGGCTGAAGATCTTCGCCATCGCCTTTGCGATGGGAGTCGTCTCCGGCATCGTCATGACCTATCAATTCGGTACCAATTGGTCGGTTTTCTCGGACAAGGCGGGGCCGGTGATCGGACCGCTGATGGCCTATGAGGTGCTGACCGCCTTCTTCCTTGAAGCGGGCTTCCTCGGCGTCATGCTGTTCGGGCTGGAGCGGGTCGGCAAGAAGCTCCATTTCCTCGCCACCTGCATGGTCGCGATCGGCACCGCCATTTCCGCCTTCTGGATCTTGAGCGTCAACAGCTGGATGCACACGCCGGTCGGGTGGGCGATGAACGCGCAGGGGCAATTCGTGCCGGCGGCCCCGTGGATCGAGATCATCTTCAACCCGAGCTTCCCGTACCGGCTCGTCCATACGGTGATCGCCGCCTATCTCACCACCGCGCTGGTGGTCGGCGGGGCGGGGGCCTGGCACATGCTCAAAGGCCGAAGCACCCCGGCGGTGCGGAAGATGTTTTCCATGGCGATGTGGATGGCGGCGCTCGTCGCGCCGGTGCAGATCTTCGTCGGCGACCTCCACGGGCTGAACACGCTCGAGCATCAGCCGGCCAAGGTGATGGCGATGGAAGGCCATTATGAAAGCCACCCCAACGGTGCGCCGCTAGCCTTGTTCGGCATTCCCGACGACGACGGGGAACGGCTGAAATATGCGATCGAGATTCCCAAGCTTTCATCGCTGATCCTGAAGCACGATCTCAATGCGCCCATGGCGGGGTTGAAGACGGTGCCCCGTGAAAACCGGCCGCCGGCCGAGATCATCTTCTGGTCGTTCCGGGTGATGGTCGGCCTCGGCTTCCTGATGCTGGCGCTCGGGCTGTTCAGCCTGCTCGCCCGACTCCGCAAGACGCTCTACGACTGGCGCCTGCTGCACCGCTTCGCCCTCCTGATGAGCCCCGCCGGCTTCGTCGCCGTGATCGCCGGCTGGATCACAACGGAGGTCGGCCGCCAGCCCTGGGTGATCTACAACCTGCTGCGCACCGCCGACGCC
Source organism: Allosphingosinicella sp. (assembly GCA_035644835.1). Taxonomy (GTDB): domain Bacteria; phylum Pseudomonadota; class Alphaproteobacteria; order Sphingomonadales; family Sphingomonadaceae; genus Allosphingosinicella. Next base: position 85,392 of record DASQNR010000007.1, read on the forward strand.
CGCGCGCCGATCGACGCCCCCGCCGTCGCCACCTCGCTCATCGTGTTCGTGATCGTCTATTTCATCGTGTTCGGCGCTGGCACCGTCTATATCCTGCGGCTGATGCAGCATGCCCCGCACACCGGCGAAAGCGGCGAGGCGCGTGCCCCGATCCGCACCGCCGGCATTACGCCTTCCACTGCCTTGCGCCGCGGCGGCCCGGACGAACGGCCGGACCGGGCGGAGGAGGCGGAATGAGTATTGGGAGGCCCGCATGGACCTGACCATCGTCTGGGCGCTGCTGCTGGCTTTCATTGTCGGTATGTATGTGGTGATGGACGGGTTCGATCTCGGCATCGGCATCCTGTTCCCGCGCTTTCCCGTCGGCAAAGAGCGGGACATGGCGATGAACTCGATCGCCCCGGTGTGGGATGGCAACGAGACCTGGCTGGTGCTCGGCGGCAACGCCCTCATTGCCGCATTCCCGATCGCTTATGCGGTGATCCTGCCTGCCTTGTACGCGCCGCTGATCGCCATGTTGCTCGGCCTGGTTTTCCGGGGCGTCGCCTTTGAGTTTCGCTGGCGCGACCCGGGCCACCGGCGGTGGTGGGATGCCGGCTTCTTCATGGGCTCCCTGGTCGCTACCCTTGCGCAGGGCATCACGCTCGGCGCGCTTGTTCAAGGCATCGCCGTCGAAGGGCGGGCCTATGCCGGTGGCTGGTGGGACTGGCTGACACCGTTCAGCCTGCTGGTCGGCGCCAGCCTGGTTGTCGGCTACGCCTTGCTCGGCGCTTGCTGGCTGGTGTGGAAAACCGAAGGTGACCTGCACGACCGCGCCCGCGGCCTTGCGCGGCTGCTGCTTCCCGCTTTGCTCGGTGCGATCGGCGTCGTCAGCCTCGCCACGCCCTTTCTCGAGGGCAAGTATCACGAGCGCTGGTTCGACACCCCCGGCCTGTTCATCGCCATCCCGATGCCCTTGCTCGTCGTTGCCGTCGCCTGGGAGGCCTGGCGCGCGATCGGTCGCAGCCACGATGCCGCGCCCTTCTTCTGGGTGCTGGGGCTGTTCGGCCTCACCCTGCTCGGCCTCGGCATCTCGATCTGGCCGGATGTGGTGCCCGGGCGCATATCGATCTGGGACGCGGCCTCGCCTTATGAAAGCCAGCTCTTCATGCTGGTGGGCTCGCTGGTCCTGATCCCGCTCATCCTCGCCTACACCTTTTTCTCCTACTGGGTTTTCCGCGGAAAGGTGGATGAAGAGGGCTACCACTGAGATGGTCAGGCGGCTCGCCTGGTTCGTCGGCCTTTGGGCCGCCGGCGTCGCTACCGTGGGAGTGGTCGCGTTTGCGATCCGCTTCTGGCTGGCCGCTTAGGACAGCGCCGCCGCGAGATCGGCGTTGACCCGCCGCTGCCGCCGCACCGAGGCGATCAGCAACAGGTTCAACAGCGTTGCTTCGATCAGAAAGAACCAGAGCGGCGTCCCCACCGCCATGCTCAGCGCGAGCAACAGGGTGCGGCGGTTCGGCCCCAGCCACTCCTGCAGAAACAGGGCGCGCCGCCCGATCCGTCGCGAAAGCTCCTGCGCCGCCGCGCCGCCGGCTTCCACCCGCGCATCCGCCTCGCCGCTCTGAGGGTTCAGCCAGGCGCCGAGCCTCACATAAGCCGCGGTCAGACCCGCGACGATGCCGCGTTGCGCCACCGAGTTCCTCGTATTGGCGATCCAGGGCACGCCATAAGCCCGCCACAGATAGGTGCGGCGCACGCTTTCGATATGGTTGGCCTGAAGGATGCGCGAGGCAGCGGCGAGCGGCGCGGCCATCCAGCACCAGCCACCGGCATGGAAAGCGAGGGCGGTGTAGAGGACGACATGGCCGGAATAATCGCAAATGCCGTCGATGACCTCGCCCAGCGGCGAGGTGCGTCCAGTCAGGCGGGCAAGGTCGCCGTCGGCGCCGTCCAATATGTGCCACAACAGGTGGAAGGCGAGGCCGGCCGCAACATTGTGCGGGTAAGGGAGCAAGGTGTAGGATGCCGCGGCGGCGACGATCGACAGGCCGCTCGCCACCGACACCATGTTGGGCGATACGGGGGTGCGCCGCAGCGCCAATGCAAGGCGGTGCGAAATCGGATGGAAGACATGGAGGTTGAGCCCGTCCTCCAGCTCCGGCGGCCGTGTCTTCTTCGGCTTCGCCTCCGTTCCTGCCGCAGCGCCGTCCGCCATGCCCGAATTATCCCCTCGTTCGGCTTTGTTCTTCGTTCTAAAGCCACGCCATGAAAAGCGAAAAATCCGCTTCTGGCGCGCGCCGGTGAAGTGCCTGATCATCGCCGCGGGGCAGGGGACGCGGCTACGCTCGGTGGCGGCTTCCAAGCCGCTTGCCGAGATCGCGGGCAAGCCGCTGATCGAGCATGTCGTCGGTCTCGCCGCGGCCGGGGGCGCCACGAGCTTCGTGGTCGTCACTGGCTACCAACCGCTGCCGCTCGAGGCGGAATTGCACGCCATTGCCGGGCGCATCGGCCTGCCGATCGAGATCGTCCGCAACCAGGAATGGGCGCGCCCCAACGGCGTCTCGGTGCTAGCCGCCGCGCCCAGGCTCGACGGCGATTTCATCCTGCTGATGTCGGACCATCTGTTCGATCCCGCGATCCTGCAGCGCCTGATCGCCGGGCGCCGTCCCGAAGCCGCGCTCACCCTGGGAGCGGATTACCGCATCGCCCGCCCCGAACTCGATCTGGACGACGCGACCAAGCTGGCGCTGGGCCCGGAGGGTCGGATCACCGACATCGGCAAGCTGCTCGACGCGTACGACGCCGTCGACACAGGTCTCTTCGTGGCGGGCCCATCGCTGCTGGCGGCGCTGGAGCATAGCCTTGCCCAGGGCGGCAGCGGCTCGCTTTCGGAAGGGGTGCAGGCGCTCGCCGCTACGGGCCGCGCCTGGACCTTCGACATCGGCGACGGCTGGTGGATCGACGTGGACGACGAGCCTTCCTTCCGCCGCGCCGAGCGCGAGCTGCCCGCGGTCGCTGCCGCCGCCGGTCTTTGAACTCGCCACGGCTTGTCGCAAATCGAGAAGGGGCGCTCGTCACCCGGCGCGCAAGCGTCTAGTTTTCCCGAAGCCTTGGGAGACGAGTCATGGCGGCGAATGCGCAGGAAGTGCCTGATCCGGCTTATGAACCGGCCGCAATCATGGGCGGCCTCTACGGCGACGGCATTATCGGCCTGAAGAGCGCCTTTTCGCGAGACTGGGTGCAGACGCTGCGCCAGGACATCGAGGTTCTTTATGCCGAGGCGCGTCAAATCCCCGGCGGCGCCCTCCCGCGCGGCCCGCAGCGCTGGTATGTGGAAGTGCAGCCTGAGCGGATTCGCGGCTTCGCGGATATCACCGCCCACCCATGGTTGGTGGCGGTGTGCGAAGCGGTGCTCGGCCCCGATTATCGCATCGTCGAGATCGGCTTCGACATTCCCTTTCCGGGCGCCGCCGACCAGCCGTGGCACCGCGACTTCTTCGTGCCGGAGGCGACCACCAAGGGTCGCCGCCTCAACTCGCTCGCCTTCAACCTCACCACGATCGACACAAGGCAGGAACACGGCCCCTTCGAAGTCGCGCCGGGCACGCAATGGGACCAGTTCGAAGGCTGCGCCAAGGGCATGTTCCCGCCCCGGCACCTGTGGCCGCGCTACATCGCGCGGGCGGTGCAGAAGCTGCCGCAAATGGGCGACATATCGGCGCGCTCGGCGCTGACCATCCACCGCGGCACGGCCAACCGCTCGGACGAGGCGCGGCCGGTGCTGGTGGTCGGCGTCGATGCGCCCGATGCCACCAATGCCCAGCACCACGATCTGCAGGTCACCCGTGCCTACTATGATGCGCTGCCCGCGCGGGTGCGGGAACACCTCACCTGCCGGGTGGTGGACGCGCTCGAGCCGATCATCCAGCACCATGTCATCGAAGGCTTGCTGCAACCGGATTACTGAACCGGAACCACGTCGATCCGCATCGTCAGGCGCATCGTCTCGCCCGGCTCCAGCGCCCGAAGCCCAAGCTCCGGCCATTCCGCCTCAGGCGCGTTGAGCGCCGCATTGGCGTGGCTGACCGGTTCGGCGACAAAGATAGCGCCGGACGCTGGCGAGTAGAGCTGGAAGAAGTCCGCGTCCGGCGAGGACATCTCGATGCGCACCGGCAGCGCCGGATCGGCAATCACGCAGCGCCCGCCCCAGCCGCCGAAGCCGTTGTCGAGATCCTGCCCGCAGACCTGCCGGGCGCGCAGATCGTAGCGGCCCCGCGCCGGCTCCCTTGCCACCGGCAGGACATCCTCGTCGATCGTCCAGACGCTCTTCACGTCTGTGGCGAGCACGGTCTGGGGCGTGCAATGGAAATAAGGATGCTGGCCGAGCCCGCAGGGCATCGGCTCGTCCGACAGGTTTGTGCAGGACAGGACGACGCTCAGCCCTCCCGCATCCAGGCGGAAATGCTGACGCGCTTCGTAGCGCCACGGCCATTCGCCCGCCGCGTGAACGAAAACCAGTTCCGCTGACGCTTCGTCGAGAGCGACCACCTCCCAGGCCGCGAGCCAACCCTGTCCGTGCAGCGGGCTCGGATCGCCGGGCATGTTCGGCGCGATCCCCACCTCCCGGCCGCGGAAGGCAAAGCGGCCGCCGCGGATGCGGTTGCAATACGGGACGAGCGGGAAGCTGCCATGGCCGAGCACATCGTCCTCTTCACCGGCGACCCCGCGCAAAATCGCTATTTGCTTTCCGTTCGGGGCGGCGTAATCAAGACGCGCTATGCTGCCTCCCTTGGCGGGCGACAGTTTTAGCGTGAGAGCGCCGCAGGTGAGGGTCGGGGGGCCAACGCGGGTCATGGGTGCAGCCTTCTTTCGTGCGCAGCATTCAGCCTGGCGAAACTTCTTTGTGGATAAATGTAGGTTAGTGTTGCGGAGCGATTCCGGAACGCTGTAGTTTCGCCGCGGGGATCGACGCGGGGAGGGGATGTGCCATGGCTAAGCAGGTCAAAGACTTTATCGAGATCAAGGATCATTGCTCGCTCGACGAGCTGATCGCGAAGCTCAGCGCCGTGCGGGACAGCCTCCCGGACGCCGCCACGGCCGAAGTGAAGATGCGCGGGGACGATGTCTTCGGACGCCATCTTTCCGTCGGCTTCTACCGGCCGCAAACCGCCGAGGAAGCCGAATGCGACGCCCGCTACGCCGAGGCGTGGCGCCAGTCGCGTGAGCGCGAGGTGAGCCGGCTGCAGGACGAACTCGGTTTCTGCGCCGTTGCCGGGCCCGGCCGGCGTCTGCGCCTGGTCGGCTGAGGTAATTCCTCCCCTGCTCTGGCAGGGGAGAATTTTCCGCTCACCACTCGGCAAAGCTGCCGTCCTTCTGGCGCCAGATCGGGTTGCGCCAGCGGTGACGGGTCTTGTGCGCTTCGCGCACCGCCGCCTCGTCGATGGTGATGCCGAGGCCGGGGCCTTGCGGGATCGGCAGAAAGCCGTCCACCGGCGTCAGCACTTCCTTTTCGTTCATGAACTCGAGCAGATCGTGGCCGACATTGTAGTGGATGCCGAGGCTCATCTCCTGGATCGCGACATTGGGCGCGGTGGCGGCGAGCTGCAGGCAGGAGGCGAGCGCCAGCGGCCCGAGCGGGCAGTGCGGCGCCACGGCGATGTCGTAGGCCTCGGCCATGGCGGCGATGCGGCGGCACTCGCTGATCCCCCCGGCATGGCTCAGGTCCGGCTGGATGATGTCCACCGCGCCTGCTTCGAAGAACGGCTTGAAGTCCCAGCGCGAATAGAGCCGCTCACCCAGCGCGATCGGCGTCGAGACGAGCGAGGCGAGCTGGGCCAGCCCTTCCGGGTTTTCGGATAGCAGCGGCTCCTCGATGAACAACAGCCCCAGCGGCTCCAGCACCTTGGCGAGCTGCTTGGCCATTGGCCGGTGGACACGGCCGTGAAAGTCGAGCCCGACATCCATGCCGACGCTCTGCGCGGCCTGTACGCGCGCGATCACCTCGTCGAACAGGCTGGGCGTGCCGATCCAGTCGAGCTCGGCGGTGGCGTTCATCTTGATCGCCGAGAAGCCCTGGTCGCGCCGCGCCTGGGCGGCTTCGGCGACATCGTCGGGCCGGTCGCCGCCGATCCAGGCATAAGCGCGGATGCGATCGCGCACCCTCCCGCCCATCATCTCCCAGACCGGGAGGCCCAGCGCCTTGCCCTTCAAGTCCCACAGAGCCTGCTCGAGGCCGGCCAGCGCGGACATCAGCACCGGCCCGCCGCGGTAGAAGCCGCCGCGATAGGCGATCTGCCAGATGTCCTCGATCCGGTAAGGATCATGGCCAATGAAGCGGTCCTTGAGCGCCTCGAAGGCGCCGTCCACGGCTTCGGCCCAGCCTTCCAGGCTCGCCTCGCCCCAGCCGACGGCGCCGTCATCCGATTCCACCCGGACGAACAGCCAGCGCGGGGGCACGTGAAAGGTTTCGATGCGGGCGATCTTCATGTTGCGCTCCTGCTCCTCAGGCGTCGGTCTTCGGCTCTGCATAGGAATGGTCGCGGGCCGCGGCCTCGGCGCGTTGCTCGCGCGCATCGGCGCTCGCCCAATTCTGCGGCGGTACCACCGGCACGCTGAGGCACAGGCTCGAGGCCGGCAGCACGTCCCGCCAGTCGGCGATCAGCTTCTTATACGCCTTGCCGACGGCCCGGATATTGCGGTCGAGATCGTAGAGGCCGAGCGGGTTCACATTGCCGTTCTGCTCGCGAAGGGCGGTGTCCCAATCCACCTGGTCGGTCAGCGAATACCAGGTGAAGCCGACGGTGGGGATGCCGACATTGCGGATGCGAAGCACATTGGCCCATTCCTTCCAAAGCCAGTGCACCGCTTCGTCGCCCTTGGGGCCTTCGCGAAGGTTGGTTTCGGTATGCATCACCGGCAGGTGGTAGCGCTCATAATATTGCCGCGTGATTTCGCTATAGCCGAACACTTCGCCGGAGCTCTCGGTGTGGCCGTCGGCGAACACTCGATGCTCGTTGGTCATGTAATAATCGTTGCCCAGGATGCAGTGCTGCTTGAGCCGGTGGGTCAGGAAGAAATGGTACTCGTCGCGAGTCATCCCGTTGTCCATCAGATACTCGTACATCTCGCTGTCGACCCGGCGGCCGTAGTTGAGATCGAGCGTTAGGAAGCGGCGGGCGTTGTTGAACTCGGCCGGGCCGATGGCTGCCGGGCTGTCCGCGTGGAAATATTCCGAGCTTTCCGACTGGACGAAGATGGCGTCCGGCCGCCGCTTCAATATCTCGATCATTGCCAGCACATTGGCTTTGACGATGTGCTTCAGGGCAGTGACGAAGGAGCGGTCGTCGGTCGCCTGCTCGTTCCACCAGCCATATTTCGCCGAGAAGACCGCGCAGATGAACATCTCGTTGACCGGCGTATAGAGCTGGACCCACGGATAGCGCTCGGCGAACGCGGCGGCATAAGTGGCGAAGAGCTGGGGGAAGTCCGGGTTCTGGAAATTTCCGATCCAGTCCGGCACGCCAAAGTGGCACAGATCGAGGATCGGGATGAGGTTGCGCCGCTTCATGTCTGCCAGCGTCACATCGGCGAATTCCCAGTCATAGAGGCCGGGCGCGCGGAAGGTGGTGTGGAGCGGCGGGCCGTAGCGAAGATACTGGATGCCGATTTCCTCGACGCAGTCGAAGTCGGTGCGCCAATGGTCGTAATGGCCGCAGGCGTCCATCTGGTCGACTCGGGTGCGGCCGTTGTTGATGGTGGGGATGCTGTTCTCGATCCCGGTAGCGAACATGAAATTGGCGATAATGCCCTCCCGTGGCTTTCGCGCTTAGGTTTAGCGGCAGGCAGGCAGGCGCGCCACCCGGACCCGCGCCCTTTCGAGCTTCAAAGAGCGGCGCGTCGTAAAGTTTCACTCCGGAGCTTTGGGGGGCGTCGGCTGTTACGAAAAGCGGCACGGCCTGTTATGGCCGCCGCCGCCAAAGGAGAGCGGCCGAGAGGAGAGAGATGCACTGGGCTGAAGGTTTCATCGCCGTCGATTGGGGCACCACCAACCGCCGTGCCTATCGGGTCTCACCCGGCGGCGCCTGCACGGACGAAATGGAGGATGAGTCCGGCATCCTTTCGGTCGGCGCCGGCGAGTTCGATGCGGCGGTGGCGCAGGTTCGCGCCCGGCTCGGCGACCTGCCGATGCTGATGGCCGGCATGATCGGCTCCAACCGCGGCTGGGTGGAAGCGCCCTACGCCCCCGCGCCGGCCGGGCTTCCCGAGCTTGCCCAGCGGCTGGTCTGGCCGGAGCCGGAACGGACCGCCATCGTGCCTGGGGTCTGCTACACCGACGACGACGAAGCCGATGTGATGCGCGGGGAGGAAGTGCAGATCCTGGGCGCCTTTGCCGACGGCCTGATCCCGCCCGACGCCAGCATCTGCCACCCCGGCACCCACAATAAATGGATCCGCCTGGGAGACGGCCGCATCACGAGATTCCGCACGGTGATGACCGGCGAGATGTTCAACCTCCTCAGGGAACACAGCATCCTCGCCGATCTCCTCGCGCAGACCGCCGATACCGGCCCGGCCTTCGAGGCGGGCGTGCGCGCCGGTCTTGCCGCGGAGACGCTGACCGCCGAACTCTTCTCGGTGCGGGCGCGAGTGTTGCTCGGCAAGGCGGCGCACGAGGATGCCGCTTCGTTCACCAGCGGGTTGCTGATCGGGGCCGACCTCCGCTTCGGCCTCGGCTTCGCAGACGCGGGCCCCTTGTTCGTCATGGCGCGCCCCGAGCTTACCCGGCTGTTCGCCGCCGCCGCCGCCATCGTCGGGCGCGAGGCGGTCGAAATCGACGGGGAGACCGCGTTCCTTGCCGGCGCCCGCCACCTTGCGGAGCTGATCCAATGAACCCGCGCGAAAACCTTGCGGCCCGGCTGGGCCAATGCCCCCTGGTGGCGATCATCCGCGGCGTCACGCCGCCGGAAGCGGCCGACATCGGCGCGGCCCTGTTCGAGGCCGGCCTCCGCATCATCGAAGTGCCGCTTAACTCCCCCGATCCGTTTCGCAGCATCGAAGCGTTGGCCGAAAGCTTGGGCGATCGGGCGCTGATCGGCGCCGGCACCGTGCTGTCGGTGGAGGATGTCGCCCGGGTCCGGGGGGCAGGTGGGTGTTTGATCGTGTCGCCGAGCACCTGGGCGTCGGTGATCGAAGCGACGGTGGCGGCGGGAATGGTGTCGATGCCCGGCTATTTCACGCCGTCCGAGGCCTTTGAAGCAATCCGCGCCGGCGCGACCGGCCTCAAGCTCTTCCCCGCCGAAGGGGCCAGCCCGGCGGTGGTCAAGGCCCAACGCGCGGTCCTGCCCAAGGACATGCCGCTGCTGGTGGTCGGCGGCGTCAAGCCGGACACGATGCAGCCCTGGCTCGATGCGGGCGCCGACGGCTTCGGCCTTGGCGGCGGACTCTATGTTCCGGGCCAGAGCGTCGAGGACACGGCCGCCCGGGCGAGGGCGTTCGTGAAGGGGCTTGGGCAGTGAGCGTTCGCCGCATCGCCATCGTCGGCTATGGCAAGATCGCGCAGGACCAGCACGCGCCGTCGATCGCGGGCAACGCCGCCTTCGAACTCGCCGCCACCATAAGCCGCGGCGGAAGTGCCCCTGACGGTATTTCGAGCTTCGCCAATGTCGCCGACATGGTCGCCGTCGGGCTGGACATCGATGCGGTCGCCATCTGCACGCCTCCGTCGGTCCGATACGAGGTGGCGCGCGAGTGCCTGGAGGCGGGGCTCCACACCCTGCTCGAGAAGCCGCCCGGCATGACCCTGGGCGAGTGCGAGGAGCTTGCCCGCCTGGCCCAGGAAAAGGGCGTCACCCTCTTCACCACCTGGCACGCCCAATATAATCCCGCCGTCTCTGCGGCGGCGGAGCTGCTCGCCGGTAAACGCATCGCCGCCATGCGGATCGTGTGGCGCGAAGATGTCCGCAAATGGCATCCCGGCCAGCAGTGGATCTGGGCGCCCGGCGGCTTCGGAGTGTTCGATCCCGGCATAAACGCCTTGTCGATCGCAACTAGGATATTCCCCGGCACATTGATCCTGCGCGAGGCCGAGCTGTTCTTCCCTGCCAATCGCGACACGCCGATCGCCGCCAGCCTCGCTTTCTCCAGCCCTGCTTCGGGGGGCGCGCTCACCGCCGAGTTCGATTGGCGCCACGGCGGCGGCGAAGCGTGGACGATCGATATCGAAATCGAAGGCGGGGAAACCCTGCAGCTTGCCGACGGCGGTTCCCGCCTGCTCGTCGGCGGAGAGCCACGCGCCGGCCACGGCCCGGGCGAGTATCCCGCCATTTACGCGCATTTTGCCAAGCTCCTGCGCACCGGCGCCTCCCACATCGATCTCGCGCCGCTGCGGCTGAGCGCCGATGCTTTCCTTCTCGGCCGGCGCACCCTTGTCCAGACGTTCGAGGGTTGAGTCGAGGAGCTCTGCCCGGGGCGACGCAATCGCCGGGAATTGTCATCACTTTCAGCTTGGACCGAGGCCGCGACCGCCTCCGATCAGAAGCCCGATCCGCGGCCGGTTGTGCTTTCACGCGTCTGGCGCTGGAACACGAGCCGGCAATAACCGTCCACCAGCGCCTGGTTGACCTCGTCCCAGCCATAGCGGCGGCTCGCCTCGCACCCGCCTTGCCCCGCGGCGGCGCGCGCGGCCGTGTCCGTGCAGTAATGAGCGAGTGCATCGGCAAAGCCACTCGTATCGGCGGCCGGGATCAGTCGGCCCGTCGCCCCTTCCGTCACAAGGCTTTCGCTGCCGGTGGCGATCGCCGCCACGACCGGCAGGCCCGCCGCCATCGCCTCCAGCGTCACATTGCCGAACGTCTCCGTCACCGAAGGGTTGAACAGCATGTCCATCGAGGCGACGGCGCGGCCGAGGTCGGCGCCTTCCTGAAAGCCTGCGAAGACCGCATTGGGCAGGCGCCGCTCGAACCAATCTCGCGCCGGCCCCTTGCCCACGATCAGCACCTTGTGCCGCACGCCGCGCTGCTCCAGCAGCTCCACCGTGTCGGAAAACACGTCGAGACCCTTTTCCATGACGAGCCGGCCGACAAAGCCGATTACCGGCACATCGTCGTCGATGCCGAAGCTTCGCCGCCAATCGAGCTCGCGCCGGCCCGGGTTGAACACGGCCCGGTCGATGCCGCGAGTCCAGATCCCGACATCACTGTTCATGCGCTGCTCGCGCAGCAGCTGCGCCATCGAATCGGACGGCGCGAAGATCGCGTCGCAGCGGCGGTAGAAGCGCCGCAGGATCGCTTCCACCGCCGGCTCCAGCAAGCCGAGCCCGTAATAGCGCATGTAGGTCTCGAAGCGGGTGTGGACGGACGCCACCACCGGCTTGTCGAGCTTGCGCGCCAGCGTCACCGCGCGGTGGCACAACATATCGGGGCTCGCTACGTGGAAGATGTTGGGCTGGAACGCACCGATGTCGCGCCGCGCCCGCCCCGGGAGACCCAGGGGGAATCTATATTCAGGCCGTCCCGGGATGGCGAAGGCGGGAATGCCGATCAGCTCGCCTTGCGGTTCAAAGGCGGGCTTCGGCACGGTCGGCGAATAGACCCGCACTGCGGCGCCTTGCCGCAGGCAATATTCCACCAGCCGGTTCAGCGCCTGGTTGGCGCCATCGCGGACATAATTATAGTTGCCGCTGAACAGGGCGATACGCAGGCCGGAAGCGTCCATAAGCGGGCGCGGATAGCCTTTATCGGCGGGGAGGGGAACCGTCCGCCCCATCACCATCGGTCCCTGCGCCGTCCGCCGCCCCTGAACGGTTGGCGGCGCCGCGGGCGAGCATGATCCGCACCTTCCACAAGGTCGGCAGGATCAGCAGCGCGACGATCAGCAATGCAATCGCGGCCTTCATGGTCGCTCCTCCTTCAAAAACGAACGCCCCGCCGGCAGGGCCGACGGGGCGCGCACTTCAGTTCACGGGCAGGCGTTTAGCTCTGCAGATACTCGCCCGCATCGGCATCGGTGCCGTGGCCGGTCGGGGTCACCGCCGCCAGCGGATCGTCGCCGATCGCCGCTTCGGGTCCTTGGGCCAGTTCGGCCGCATGCTCCTCGGCGGCGCTGTTGGGCGCCGAGAGGACCTCCTGCAGCTTGCGATGCTGCGCGCGAAGCGCGGCGTCGCGGCTGGTGGCGGCAATGCGGAAACGGTTCATGCCCGCGCCGGTACCCGCCGGGATCAGGCGGCCGACGATGACATTCTCCTTGAGGCCATCGAGCGTGTCGATCTTGCCCTGCACCGAAGCTTCGGTCAGCACCCGGGTCGTCTCCTGGAAGGAGGCGGCCGAGATGAAGCTGCGAGTCTGCAGCGACGCCTTGGTGATGCCGAGCAGGACCGGCTTGCCTTCCGCCTTGCGCTGTTTGGCAGGCAGCTTGGCGTTGATCTCGTTCATCTCCTGCAGATCGACCTGCTCGCCGGCGAGCAGGGTGGTGTCCCCGCCGTCGGTGATTTCGACCTTCTGCAGCATCTGGCGAACGATCACCTCGATGTGCTTGTCGTTGATCTTCACGCCCTGGAGGCGATAAACCTCCTGGATCTCGCTGACGAGATATTCGGCAAGAGCAACGACGCCCAGCACTTCAAGGATGTCATGCGGATCGGGCGAACCGCCAATCAAATTGTCGCCGCGCTTCACGAAGTCGCCTTCCTGCACGTCGATGACCTTGGACTTGGGCACCAGATATTCGACCGGATCCGAACCGTCCTCCGGCACGATCGCGATCTTGCGCTTGGCCTTATAGTCCTTGCCGAACTGCACCCGGCCGGAGACCTTGGCGATGATCGCATTCTCCTTGGGCTTGCGCGCCTCGAACAGCTCCGCCACCCGCGGCAGACCGCCGGTGATGTCGCGGGTCTTGGCCGCTTCGCGGGAAACGCGGGCGAGCACTTCGCCGCCCTGCACCCGTTGGCCGTCCTCGACCGAGAGCATCGCGCCCGGAGCCAGCATATAGCGTGCCGCCTCGCCGCTATTCTCGTCGAGCAGGGTGACGCGCGGACGAAGATCCTCCTTGGAGCGCGCCGATCCGCGGAATTCCGTGACGACGCGCTGGGCGATGCCCGTTGCTTCGTCGGTCTGCTCGGTGAGCGTCTTGCCCTCGACCAGATCCTGGAACTTCACGATACCGCCCTTTTCGGTGATCACCGGCATCATGAACGGATCCCACTCGGCGATGCGGTCGCCCTTGGACAGGATGTGCCCGTGGTCGACCATCAGGTGCGCGCCGTACGGAATACGGTGGGTCGCACGCTCGCGGCCGTCCATGTCGACGATCGCAACTTCACCCGAACGCGACATCGCGACGCGGCGGCCGCGCGGATCGACGATCGTGGGGAGGTCCCGAAGCTCGATCGTGCCGTCCACCGAAGCCTCGAGGTTCGAGGTTTCGTTGAGCTGCGCGGCGCCGCCGATGTGGAAGGTGCGCATGGTGAGCTGGGTGCCCGGCTCGCCGATCGACTGGGCGGCGATAACGCCCACCGCTTCGCCGATGTTGACGGGCGTGCCGCGGGCGAGATCGCGCCCGTAGCACTTGCCGCACACGCCATGCTCGCTTTCGCAGACCAGCGGTGAGCGGATGCGCACCGCCTGCACGCCGATCTCGTCGATCCGGTTGGCGCCGGCCTCGTCGATCAGCTTGCCTTCGCGGGCCAGCACATCGCCGGTCTTCTCGTCGACGATGTCGGCGGCCGGGGTACGGCCGAGGATGCGCTCGCCCAGCGAGGCGATGGTCGCGCCGCCCTGGACGATGGCGCGCATCTCCAGCGCATTTTCCGTACCGCAATCCTGTTCGACGATGACGCAATCCTGCGACACATCGACGAGGCGGCGGGTGAGATAGCCGGAGTTCGCAGTCTTGAGCGCCGTGTCCGCGAGGCCCTTGCGGGCGCCGTGGGTGGAGTTGAAGTATTCAAGGACGGTGAGGCCTTCCTTGAAGTTCGAGATGATCGGCGTTTCGATGATCTCGCCCGACGGCTTGGCCATCAGGCCGCGCATGCCGGCAAGCTGCTTCATCTGGGCCTGCGAACCGCGGGCACCGGAATGGGCCATCATGTAGATGGAGTTGATCGGCGCCTGGCGCCCATTCTCCATCATCGGCTGCGCCTTGATCTTTTCCATCATGGCGTTGGCCACCTGGTCGCCGCAACGGCTCCAGGCGTCGATCACCTTGTTGTACTTCTCCTGCTGGGTGATCAGGCCGTCCTGATATTGCTGCTCGTAATCCTTCACGAGCGCGCGGGTCTCGTCGACCAGGCCCACCTTTTCGTGCGGGATGATCATGTCGTCCTTGCCGAACGAGATGCCGGCCTTGAACGCGTGGCGGAAGCCAAGGCCCATGATCGCATCGGCGAACAGCACCGTCTCCTTCTGGCCGGTGTGGCGATAGACGGTGTCGATGACGTCGCCGATCTCCTTCTTGGTCAGCAGGCGGTTGACGGTTTCGAACGGCACCTTGTGGCTCTTCGGGAGCGTCTCGCCGAGCAGCATGCGGCCCGGCGTGGTCTCGAATCGCTTCATATACTGCTTGCCGGCCTCGTCCGTCTGGGGGACGCGGCTGACGATCTTGGTGTGCAGCGTCACCGCCCCGGCGTTGAGCGCCTGGTGGACTTCGGACATGTCGGAAATCAGCATGCCCTGGCCCGGCTCACCCTCGCGCTCGAGGCTGAGGTAATAGAGGCCGAGAACCATGTCCTGCGAAGGAACGATGATCGGCTTGCCGTTGGCGGGCGAGAGAATGTTGTTGGTCGACATCATCAGCACGCGGCATTCCAGCTGCGCCTCTAGGCTCAGCGGCACGTGCACGGCCATCTGATCGCCGTCGAAGTCGGCGTTGAAGGCCGAGCAGACCAATGGGTGAAGCTGGATCGCCTTGCCTTCGATCAGCACCGGCTCGAACGCCTGGATGCCGAGACGGTGGAGCGTCGGCGCGCGGTTCAGCATCACCGGATGCTCGCGGATCACCTCGTCGAGGATGTCCCAGACTTCCTTGCGCTCTTTTTCGACCCACTTCTTGGCCTGCTTCAGGGTCATGGACAGACCCTTGGCGTCGAGGCGCGAGTAGATGAACGGCTTGAACAGCTCGAGCGCCATCTTCTTGGGCAAGCCGCACTGGTGGAGCTTCAGCTCCGGACCGGTGACGATCACCGAACGGCCAGAATAATCGACGCGCTTGCCGAGGAGGTTCTGGCGGAAGCGGCCCTGCTTGCCCTTGAGCATGTCGGACAAGGACTTCAAGGGACGCTTGTTGGCACCGGTGATGGTGCGGCCGCGGCGGCCGTTGTCGAACAGCGCGTCGACGGCTTCCTGCAGCATGCGCTTTTCGTTGCGCACGATGATGTCCGGCGCGCGCAGCTCCATCAGCCGCTTCAAGCGGTTGTTGCGGTTGATCACGCGGCGGTAGAGGTCGTTCAAGTCCGACGTCGCGAAGCGCCCACCGTCGAGCGGCACCAGCGGGCGCAGCTCGGGCGGGATCACGGGGATGACTTCCATGATCATCCACTCGGGCCGGTTGCCCGATTCCAGGAAGCTCTCGACGACCTTGAGGCGCTTGATGATCTTCTTGGGCTTCAATTCCGACTTGGTCTCGGCGAGGTCCTTCAGGAGGATCTCGCGCTCGCCCTCGAGATCGAGGTCCATCAGCATGTGCTTGACGGCTTCCGCGCCGATGCCGGCCGAGAAGGCGTCTTCGCCATGCTCGTCCTGCGCGGAGATCAGCTCGTCTTCCGTGAGCAGTTGGTACTTCTCGAGCGGGGTCAGGCCCGGCTCGATGACGACATAGCTCTCGAAGTACAGGATGCGCTCCAGCTGCTTGAGCTGCATGTCGAGCAGCAGGCCGATGCGGCTCGGGAGAGACTTCAGGAACCAGATGTGGGCAACCGGCGCGGCCAGCTCGATATGGCCCATGCGCTCGCGGCGGACCTTGGAGACGGTCACTTCCACGCCGCACTTTTCGCAGACGATGCCCTTATACTTCATGCGCTTGTACTTGCCGCACAGGCATTCGTAATCCTTGATCGGACCGAAGATGCGCGCGCAGAACAGGCCGTCGCGCTCGGGCTTGAACGTGCGGTAGTTGATGGTCTCGGGCTTCTTGATCTCGCCGAACGACCACGAACGGATGCGCTCGGGGGAAGCGATGCCGATCTTGATCTGGTCGAACGTCTCCGGCTTGGCGACCGGATTGGCGAAGTTGGTCAGTTCATTCATGTTCTCGATCCCTCATACCCTCTCCCCTTCAGGGGAGAGGAAGAGCCGCCGGAGGCGGCGAAGGAGAGGGGGAGTCAGCGCCGCTTCGCCCGACTTCCCCTCTCCCCGACCCTCTCCCCTGAAGGAGAGAGGGAGAAAGGTTACTCCGCCGCGATGGCGACGCCGTCGGCATCGACCTCGTGGCTGTTCAGCTCGACATTGAGGCCAAGGCTGCGCATTTCCTTGACGAGCACATTGAAGCTCTCCGGAATGCCCGCCTCGAACGTGTCGTCGCCCTTGACGATCGCTTCGTAGACCTTGGTGCGGCCGATCACATCGTCCGACTTCACCGTCAGCATCTCCTGCAGCGTATAGGCGGCGCCGTACGCTTGCAGCGCCCACACCTCCATTTCGCCGAAGCGCTGGCCGCCGAACTGGGCCTTGCCGCCCAGCGGCTGCTGGGTGACGAGGCTGTACGGCCCGATCGAACGCGCGTGGATCTTGTCGTCCACCAAGTGGTGGAGCTTGAGCATGTAGATGTAGCCCACCGTCACCTTGCGGTCGAAAGTGTCGCCGGTGCGGCCGTCGAACAGGGTGACCTGACCCGAAGGGTCGAGCCCGGCTTTCTCCAGCATCGCCGACACATCCGCTTCGCGGGCGCCGTCGAACACAGGCGTGCCCATCGGTACACCCGCAACCAGGATCGAGGCCATTTCCATGATCTCGTCGTCGCCGCGGCTGTCGATCTCGACGTCGTAATGCTCTCCGTAGATGTCCTTGAGCTTGGCGCGAACCTGGGCCGCGTCATTGGCGTCGAACTGCGCCGCACGATCCTGTATGCCTTCCAGCATGTCGGAGATCTGCCGGCCGAGGCCGCGGGCGGCCCAGCCCAGGTGGGTTTCGAAGATCTGCCCGACGTTCATGCGCGAGGGCACGCCCAGCGGGTTCAAAACGATATCGACCGGAGTCCCGTCCTCGAGGAACGGCATGTCCTCGTTGGGCAGGATGCGGCTGATGACGCCCTTGTTGCCGTGACGGCCGGCCATCTTGTCGCCCGGCTGCAGCTTGCGCTTCACCGCGACGAACACTTTGACCATCTTCAAGACGCCCGGCGGCAGCTCGTCGCCGCGCTCGAGCTTCTCGATCCGGTCCTCCAGGCGCCGGCGGATCACCGCTTCGGCCTCGTCATACTGGCCCTTCACGGCTTCGAGATCGGCCTGGACGGCATCGTCCTTGACCGCGAACTTCCACCATTCGTGACGCTCGACGCTGTCGAGCAGTTCCTGGTCGACGGTCGCGCCCTTCTTGACGCCCTTGGGCGCCGCGGTGGCGGTTTGGCCGATCAGCATCTCGCGAAGGCGCGAGAAGGTGGCGCGCTTCAGGATGGTGCGCTCGTCGTCGGCGTCCTTCCTGAGGCGATCCTTTTCCTCGGCCTGGATGGCGCGGGTACGGTCATCGATGTCGATGCCGTGGCGGTTGAACACCCGGACTTCGACGATCGTGCCGGCAACGCCTGGCGGCAGGCGAAGCGAGGTGTCGCGCACGTCGCTGGCCTTTTCGCCGAAGATGGCGCGCAGGAGCTTCTCCTCCGGCGTCATCGGGCTTTCGCCCTTGGGCGTGATCTTGCCGACCAGGATGTCGCCCGGCTCCACTTCGGCGCCGATGTAGACGATGCCCGCCTCGTCGAGGTTGCGAAGCGCTTCCTCGCCGACATTGGGAATGTCGCGGGTGATGTCCTCGGGCCCGAGCTTGGTGTCGCGGGCCATCACTTCGAACTCTTCGATGTGGATCGAGGTGAAGACGTCGTCCTTCACGATCCGCTCGGAGATGAGGATCGAATCCTCGAAATTGTAGCCGTTCCAGGGCATGAACGCGACGAGCACGTTCCGGCCCAGCGCGAGCTCGCCCATTTCGGTGGAGGGGCCGTCGGCGATGACGTCGCCGGCATTCACCACATCGCCCACCTTCACCAGCGGACGCTGGTTGATGCAGGTGTTCTGGTTGGAACGCTGGAACTTCATCAGGGTGTAGATGTCGACGCCCGAAGTGCCGGCATCGACCGCGCCGGTGGCGCGGATGACGATGCGGGTGGCGTCCACCTGGTCGACGATGCCCGAGCGGCGGGCCGCGATTGCGGCGCCGGAGTCGCGCGCCACCGTCTCTTCCATGCCGGTGCCGACGAACGGCGCCTCGGCACGGATCAGCGGCACCGCCTGGCGCTGCATGTTCGAGCCCATCAGCGCGCGGTTCGCGTCATCGTTCTCAAGGAACGGGATCAGCGAGGCGGCGACGGAAACCAGCTGCTTGGGGCTGACGTCCATCAAGGTGATCTGGTCGCGCGGCGCCATCAGGAAGTCGCCGGCCCGGCGCGACGAGACGAGGTCCTCGCCAAAGCCCTTGTCCTCGAGCAGCTCCGCATTGGCCTGCGCGATGGTGTGCTTGGCCTCTTCCATGGCGGAGAGGTATACGACCTCGTCGGTGACCTTGTTGTCGACCACGCGGCGGTACGGCGTCTCGATGAAGCCGTATTTGTTGACGCGGCTGAACGAGGCGAGGCTGTTGATCAGGCCGATGTTCGGGCCTTCCGGAGTCTCGATCGGGCAGATGCGGCCATAATGGGTCGGGTGGACGTCGCGGACTTCGAAGCCCGCGCGCTCACGGGTGAGACCACCGGGGCCCAAGGCCGAAACGCGGCGCTTGTGGGTCACTTCGGACAGCGGGTTGGTCTGATCCATGAACTGCGACAGCTGCGAAGAGCCGAAGAATTCGCGCACCGCGGCCACCGCCGGCTTGGCGTTGATGAGGTCGTTCGGCATCACCGTCGACACGTCCACCGAGGACATGCGCTCCTTCACGGCGCGCTCCATGCGGAGCAGGCCGACGCGATACTGATTCTCGAGCAGCTCGCCCACCGAGCGCACGCGGCGGTTGCCGAGATTGTCGATGTCGTCGATCTCGCCCTTGCCGTCCTTGAGGCCGACCAGGGTCTTGACGACCTCGATGATGTCTTCCTTGCGAAGCGTGGTCACCGTGTCCTCGACCTGGAGGTCGAGGCGCATGTTCAACTTGACGCGGCCGACGGCCGAGAGGTCGTAGCGCTCCGGATCGAAGAACAGGCCGGCGAACAGCGACTCCGCGGTTTCCTTGGTGGGCGGCTCACCCGGGCGCATGACGCGGTAGATGTCGGACAGCGCGCTGTCGCGGTCTTCCGACTTGTCGGCCTTCAGCGTGTTGCGCATCCAGGCGCCGGTCGAGACATGGTCGATGTCGAGCAGCTCGATGCGGTCGATGCCGGCCTTGTCGAGCTTGTCGAGGTTCTCGGGGGACACCTCGTCTCCCGCCTCGACATAGATTTCGCCGGTCTTGTCGTTGACCAAATCGTAAGCCGAATAACGGCCGAAGATTTCCTCGGTCGGGATGACGAGCTGGGTCAGGCCGTCCTTGGCCGCCTTGTTCGCGGCGCGCGGGGTGATCTTGGTACCGGCGGCAAAGGCGATCTCGCCGGTTTCGCCGTTGACGATGTCGAACATCGGCTTCTGGCCGCGCCAATTCTCCGACACATAGGGGATCTGCCAGCCGTTCTTGCCGCGCACGAAGGTGACGCGATCGTAGAAGGTGTTGAGGATCTCTTCCGAGCCCATGTCGAGCGCATGGAGCAGCGCCGTCACCGGCAGCTTGCGCTTGCGGTCGATGCGGACGTTGACGATGTCCTTGGCGTCGAACTCGAAGTCCAGCCACGAGCCGCGGTACGGAATGACTCGGGCGGCGAACAGGAACTTGCCGGACGCGTGCGTCTTGCCGCGGTCATGGTCGAACAGGACGCCCGGCGAGCGGTGCATCTGGCTGACGATGACGCGCTCGGTGCCGTTCACAACGAACGTGCCGTTGTGCGTCATCAAGGGCATGTCGCCCATGTAGACGTCCTGCTCCTTGATATCGAGCACGGAGCGGGTTTCCGTATCGGGATCCACCTCGAACACGATCAGGCGAAGCGTGACGCGCATCGGCGCCGCATAGGTCATACCGCGCTGGCGGCATTCCTCGATATCGTATTTCGGCTCTTCCAGCTCGTAATTGACGAAATCCAGCTCGGCGGTGCCGGCGAAATCGCGGATCGGGAACACCGAGCGCAGCGTCTTCTCAAGGCCCGACACATAGCCGTCCTGCGGGCGCGAGCGCAGGAAATGTTCGTAGCTTTCGCGCTGAACCTCGATGAGGTTCGGCATTTCGGACACTTCGTGAATGTTGCCGAAAATCTTGCGGATGCGCTTGGACGCCGTTGAACGGGTCTCGGGGCTCTGCGGAGCGGTGGTCGCCATGGGGTTCGTTTCGCCTTCGTCTGCGGCTCCTCAGATCGGGAGCCTTTTTCGTCGCCCCGGCCGGGCCGGGCTGAATGCAGTGCGCCTGGAAAACGCAAAAAGCCGCGAGTCTCACAGGGGAGACCGCAGCTTCAGCGTCCAATGAAGCCCCGCCCGATCAATGCTTTGGACACGCTGCGCGACGGCGCGTCCTGTTCCGATACGAATGGGGTGTGAAGCGGCTATCTAAGGTGCGGGCAGGGGAGGGTCAAGGGGCCGCCGCCGCCAATTGCGCGGAATTCCGCCTGGAGTCCGTGTCTGGACACAATCGTGACACTCTTGCCGGCGCGGCGACATGGGCGGGCAGCACAGGCCGCCTATCCGCCCCTCCCGTAGGAGGAAGAACAATGAACAGCATCCGCTTCGGGGCCGGCCAGGCCGCCACCGTGATCGTCACCTTGCTGCTGCTGGTGCTCCAGCTCCAGGCGGCCGGCCCCGCGCCGCTGTTCGCGTGAAGGGGCGGCGATGACCTGGCTTTGCCTGCTTCTCCTCCTCGTCGTCGCGATGACCGCGGTGGAAGCGGCGGGGGCGGAGCGCAACTTCCGCCGCAGCCGCGAGCCGTCGCCGCTCGGCCGCGCGGATCATGCACCGCTCGATGACCTGCTCTCCGACCGCCGCCGCTAAGCCGCGGAGCCGTTGACACATTTGTGGGCACGGCGCACGTGGTCGGCCATGCCCCCCGTCTACCGCTACGCGATCGGAATCGCACCGTCCGACATCGACCATATGGGTCATGTCAACAACAGCGTGTACCTGAAATGGGTGCAGGATGCGGTGGTGGAATATTGGGAAACCCGGGCCCCGGCCGAGGCGGTGGCCGCCCACCTATGGGTCGCGCTGAAGCACGAAATCACCTATCGCCGGCCCGCATTCCTCGACGATGTCGTGGTGGCCGATGTGATCGCCGAAAAGATCCAGGGCGCGCGCGCCTTCTTCTCCACGGTCATCCGCCGCGGCGAGGAGGTGGTGGCCGAAGTGAGCAGCTGCTGGTGCTGCCTCGACAGCGCCACCCGCCGCCCGGCCCGGCTCGCCCGCGAGGTGGCGCAGCGCTTCATTCCGGAGGCTTGAGGGGCGGGGGGTGCTTACAGGCTCGCGTTGGCGGATCAGCGAAAGGAACGCTTCCCCGACACCGCGTCCGCCTCGGCCTGCGCACGGGAGACGGCATGGTCGATGTCCTGGGCGCTGGCGCTCTGGACCGGCGCGGGTCCGGCGCTCGGCATCGGGCTTTCCACGGCAAGAAACGCCGCCACCGCCAGCAACCCGCTGAACCCTGCACCACACCGGCCGATCTTCATCTCTTCCTCCCTTGCTGCCACACTTCTAGCGGCGCGACTGCGGCGCGAGTGTGCCGGCCGCCGGGCAAAAGAGTTTCAATTGTGTCAGCGCGAAATGGGGGGGCGGCCCATGCGGGCCGCCCCCGGTGTTCAAATCAGAACTTGGTTTCCGCCGAGAAGATGAAGGAGCGGCCGCGGGGATCCGCCACGCGCGGCTCCCAGCTGCTGCCGGAGCCGGTATTGCTGTCGTAGCTGATCGCAAATGGCGGGTCGCGGTCGAACAGGTTCTTCACCCCGGCCGTGAAGCGCATGCCTTCGATACCGGTGAAGGCGAATGTCAGGTTGTAGATGATATACTCGTTGACCCGGTCTACCAGGTCCGGCCGCGTCACCGTCCCATCGGCGATGCCCGGCAGCACCTGATTCTCGTATCCGCTCCGGAAAATCTGCGTCAGCGTTCCAGTCCACATGTCGTTTCTGTAGCTGACAAAGGCATTGTGCTTCCACTTGAGGCCAAGATCGCCGCTGAACGAGAAGACGCCAAGGCGGTTCTCGAACGGAGCACCCGCAACGATCTGCTCGGTCTTCTTGGTGAGGTAGGTCGCGTCTAACCCGGCGGTGAGCCGGCCGGCCAGCGCATCCAGGCCGCCGCGCAGGACAATCTCGAAGCCCTGGGTCTTGGACCCGCCAAGGTTCGTGAACCGCAGGTCGATGTCCTCGAGAACCCCGGCCGCGTTTCGGATGAACAGGTCCGGCACCAGTTGGAAGTTCGCCAGGGCATCGCGAAGCAGGAGTGCCTGGATGGTGTCCTTGCGGTCGATGCTGAAGAAGTCGACCGATGCGCTGAAGTTGGGCGTCGGCTCGAACACCGCCCCGAGGCTGAACATCTTCGCGGTCTCCGGCCGCAGCTCACGCCGGCCGCCGCTCAGCGTATCGATGGCGCGCACCAGGGATTCGCACCCGGGCCTGGTTTCGTCGACCCGGCCGGTCGGGCAACGGAAAGGATCAACGATCGCCCCTCCGGTGTAGATGCTTTCAAGGGTTCCGTTGAAAAGCTGGTTGAAGGCCGGCACCCGGAAGGCGGTGTTGTAATTGCCGCGGAACATCAACGCCTGGATCGGCCGGAACTTGAAATTGGCCATCGGATTGGTGGTGGTGCCGAAGTCGCCATAATCGTCGACGCGCCCGGCCAGCGTCACTTCGAGGCTGTCGAGGACCGGGATCAGCACTTCGGCATAAGCGGCCTTGATCTCGCGGGAGGCGCCGTCCAGCGCGTTCACATCGTCGAACGGCGCGGCGAGGATGACAGGGCGGTTGGTGGCTGCGCGCTCGTCGCCGTTGAACCGGTATTGTTCCTTGCGGTAGTCGAGCCCGAAGGCGGCGCGAACGCTGCCGGCAGGCAGGTTGAACAAAGCTCCTGAGACGGACGCATCCGCCTGCTTCACCGAATATTTGCCGCCGTACAGCACCACCCCTTCAGCCGATACGGCATCGAGCGCGGTGAGCGCAGCGGCGCTTTGCGACTGGCCGGACAGCAGGAACGGATTGATCAGGCCGCTGTTCAGAAGTCCGATGATGCCCCGGCGAGTCGCCCCGGGGGCCAGCGGCGCGGTGGGATCGTCCTGCCCGTTGGCAAGCGTACCGCGATAATAATAGCCGGTGCCGAGCGTCGACTGGGACTGGCTCTCCGCATAGGTCAGGCCCGCCCGATAGTCCCAGCTGCCGAACGCGGGGCCTTCGAGCGCCAGGGTGTAGCGGGTCGTCTGGGTCTCGGTCACGACCTCGCGCACGCCGCATTCGAGGCAGCGGTACCGATACGACAGGGAGCCGCGGGGCCGCGAGGCAAGTTCCGGGAACGCCGCGATCAGGCGCTGGTAGACGAACTCGTATCCGGGGGCACCCACCGGATGGGCGTAGTTCTGCGTGGTGGTGTTGGGTGTGATCTGGACTTCGGAGAAGCGCTTCGCCGCGGTGGCGTCGGAGCCGGTGGCTTCCGCGCTGATCTCATGCTCGCCAAGGCGTACGACGCCGCGGCCGAGCCAGGTCAGCGTCTCGAGCGGCTGTTGGAGAACCGCCGACCGCCCGGTATCGAAGGCGCAGGCCAGGGCTGCGGTTGGCGTGCTCCAAAGCTCCGCGTCATAGGGGCCCTGGCCCGTGACGGACTCACAGCCGAGGCCGCCGGGCAGGTCCAGGACGTTGAGTCCGCCGCTGGCGCGCACGGAGGTGCCGGGGATCAAGGGCGTCGAGGCGGCCGTGGGGAAAAAGGTCCCGGCCAGGGGGAAGATCGTCCCGAAGGGGGTGCCGCGGGTATCCGGGGACAGGCCGCGATTGGGTTGGAAGGTGTTGACGAAGTCGCGCTGGCTGCCGCGCAGTTCGGGTACGTCGCTGTAGCTGACAGCCCCCATGACGTTGAAGCCCTGCTCGCTCAGGTCGCCAAAGCCGGCAATTCCGGACGCGCGGTAGATGGTGTGGTCGCCTTCCTGCGCGACATCGACGAAACCCTGGACGCCGACCCCCTGATAATCCTTGCGGAGGATGAAGTTGATGACGCCGCCGATCGCATCCGTTCCGTAGATGGCAGAAGCGCCTTCCTTCAGCACCTCGACCCGCTCGATGGCCGCGAAGGGGATCTGGTTGACATCCACGGCCGACCCCTGGAGGCCGTGGGCCGCGATGCGCCGGCTGTTGAGAAGGACCAGGGTCGCTCCGGAGCCTTGTCCGCGCAGGTTCGCGAACGAAGCGCCGTTGTTGCCGCGCTGCTGCCCGCTCACCACGTCGGCATTGCTGGCAAGGTTGTCGGAGCCCGTGCCGTTGGTGGTGAGGAATCCAAGCAGCTGCTCGGGGCTGCTGATGCCGTTGCGCTCGATCTCCTGCGTGGTGACGATCTGCAGCGGCAGCGCACTGTCGTTCGGGTCCCGGCGGATTCGCGAGCCGGTCACGATGATCGACTGACCGGTTGGCTCGGTGGCCGACATGTCGGCGTCCGTAACCGGAGTCTCCGCACCCGATGGTGTGGTGCCCGGCTCCGTCGTCCCCTCATCCGGCTGGCTGATCTGGGCGGCCGCCGGCATGGCAAGCCCAAGTGCCAGAGCGGCGAAGGCCGATCCCGAAACCAGAATCGTCTTCAGCGCACGCGAATAAAGCATGGTGTGTCCCCCCACTTCGGATAGCTCCCCGTAAGGCGCCATGCGTAACATGAATGTCACGCAGCGCCAGAGGCTTATTGGAGCCGGGCGTCGCGCACTGGCTCGCGGCCGGGCGGGGTGGCGCGCCTGCAACAGCCGCCGGCGCGAAGGAGCCGGCGAAACAATCCCCGATATCCTACTTATCCACAGGCTGATTTGCCTTGTGCGACTCAGCCGTCGCTGCGAGCTTGCATGTGTGGCCGGAAGATGCCGCGGACCGGAAACGGAACGCACAGCAGCCGGCCATTGCCACCGCGGCGAAAAGCGGCGCCGGCCTGAAAGGGCGGGAGCCACGGATCAAGGCGAGGGCAGGGTGCTCCTCAGGAAGAAGCGCGAGGCGCCAAGGCGAAAGCCGGACAGCCGAACCCACTTTCCTGGCGATGTGCCTTCGCGGGACCTGATGCCCCCGGGCAAAGGGAAATGCGGCGCGGTGACCCTAAACCTTCGGGCATGGGCTGCCGTGTAAGCGGAACCGGAGCCTTCGGGCAAAGGAACTGCGACAGCGGAACCGGCGCCTTCGGGCAAAGGGAAAGCGACGGAACCGACCGGGGCCAAAAGGCCTCGGCCGGAACCGGCTTCCGAAAGAAGGCGGCGCCTCGGCATCGCCGACTGCAGGAAAGAGTGGGGGCTGGTGGCGACACCGGCCCCCATTTGCGCTTGGGCCTGCGCAGCGCCCTCGAAGCGACTGCGTCGATTGCATCTGTGACTTTGGCGCTCATCCGCGCCAGGAAACACGCTGGCGCTCCTCGCCTTCGGAGCGCTCCCAGCCCTCACAAGAATCTGTTCGCACCAGCCGCCTTCCCGCCAGGAGCGGGAAGGCTGTCACGCTTGTGGCGAGCCATTCCCCTACAGATGCGGAAAAGGTGAAGTGGAAGAAGTTCAAGTTTTTCCGCTGCTTGCCCGCCCGCGGAGCGCCGGTGAGAAGTAAAGGGAGGAGGTCCCATGTGACAATTCTATTGCAGACGTGTTGCACGGGTGTTGTGGCTCGTCTTTGGCTCAACTTCGGTACCGGCCTATCGGCTTACTTAGTGTAACATAAGCGCCACCAAATCACCCTAGCTCCGGATGCGAAGGGAGCGACTCGGCACCAGACCGCGGGCTCCCGTCACAACCATTCAAAAGGGGGCTATTATGGCCAAGCTGCGCAACCTTCTTCTGCTTACCTCCGTCATCGCGCTCGCCGCCTGCGGGCCGGACGACGTCGCCTCGCCGGGCGAGGGCGGCTTCGGCAATGGCGGCGGCAATAGCGGCAACACGCCCCCGCCGCCCCCGCCCCCGCCGCCGCCGCCTGCGGCCAACACGCCGGCCGCGAGCTGCCCGGGCGGCACCGCCGATCGCGGCGTCATCGCCAACCGCCGCAATTGCGAGATTTCCGGAACCATCACCGGGCAGCGGCTGATCCAGAACCTGCCCGGGGTGATCTACTCCCTGTCGGGTCGGGTCCAGGTCGGCACCGATGCCGGCGGCGATCCCGCCAATCCTGCTCCGGGCGCCCAGACCGGCCAGCTCACCATCGATCCGGGCGTGGTGATGTTCGGCTCCGGCGGCCTCGATTTCCTGATCGTCAACCGCGGTTCGCAGATTTTCGCGGAAGGCACGCAGAACAGCCCGATCATCTTCACCAGCCGCCAGAACATCGAAGGCACCGCCACCGACAGTTCGATCGGCCAGTTCGGCGGCCTCGTGATTCTGGGCCGGGCGCCGATCCAGCGCTGCAACCAGCCCAACGTGCCCGGCGGCAGCGTCAACTGCCAGTCGCAGGTCGAAGGCACCACCGGTCTCTACGGCGGCGCCACCGCCGGCGATAATAGCGGCCGCCTGCGCTATGTGCAGGTTCGCTATCCCGGATTCGAAGTCTCGGCCGGCAATGAGCTCAACGGCATCACGCTGGCGGGCGTCGGCAACGGCACCACCATCGAGCGCGTGCAGGTCCACAACAGCTCGGACGACGGCATCGAATGGTTCGGCGGCACCGTCAACGGCCGCTACCTGGTCATTACCGGCGCCGACGACGACAGCCTCGACACCGATTTCGGCTACAAGGGCGCCAACCAGTTCGTGATCGTGGTCCAGCGTGCTTCGGGCGGCGACCGCATCGTTGAGGCCGACACGCCCGGCAACGGCAATTCGACGCCGCGCTCCTACCCCAAGTTCGCCAATGTGACGGCGGTCGCCCGCCGCACCCCGGACGCCCTGCTGCTGCGCGGCGGCACCGATTTCGCGCTCCTGAACAGCGTCGTCACCGGCGCCCCCACCTGTCTCGATATCGACGAGGCGGTAACCATGCAGGGCGCCAACGCCGCCATTGACGAGGTCGGCGCGCCGATCTTCCGCTCCGTCTTCCTCTCCTGCGCCACCGCGTTTCGCGACGAGGCCGACATCAGCGGTGCCGAGATCGCCGCGATCTTCAACGGCAACAACAATGTCGCAAGCGGCACTTCGACGCTCACCGATGTGTTCGTCAACGGCGCCAACGAAAATGCGGTGACCGCCTCCAACATCACCAGCTTCTCCAGCTTCTTCCAGAATGCCGGCTATGCCGGCGCGGTCAGGAGCGGCGACCTGTGGTTCCAGGGCTGGACCTGCGGCCTCGGCTTCGGGACCCCCGCCTGCACGGCGCTGCCGACCACCTGAGCCGGGCCGCCGCCTCACTTCCAACGGCGGCGGCCCTTTCGGCCGCCGCCGCCTTTTTCCAGCTTCATCGGGGGGCCCGATCATGAACACCCGCCTCGCTCTGGGGAGCCTGCTTCTCCTTTCCTCCGCGCTCGTTCCCGCCGCCGCCTTCGCGCAGGGCGGCCCCGGCGCGCCCCCCGTCCAGAGCACGCCCGGCACCGCCGGCGTCGACCAGGCCGATGACACCGCCGCCGCCGCCGCCGATGGCCAGCCGCAGCGCGAGGAGCAGGTCGAGATTTCCGGCCCGGGCGCCTCCGATTCTCCCGAAGGCGGCGATATCGTCATCACCGGCCGCAACATCCCCAACGCCATCCGCGCCACGCCCGAGGTGATCTCCGTCCTCTCCTCCGCCGACATCGCCCGCACCGGCGAGGGCGACATTGCCGGCGCCTTGAGCCGCGTCACCGGCCTCAGCGTCGTGGGCGGCCGCTTCGTCTATGTCCGCGGGCTTGGCGAGCGCTACTCGCTGGCGCTGCTCAACGGCTCGCCTCTACCCTCGCCCGAGCCGTTGCGCCGCGTCGTGCCGCTCGACATCTTCCCGACCAGCATCATCGCCAGCACAGTGGTGCAGAAGAGCTATTCGGTCGCTTATCCGGGCGAGTTCGGCGGCGGCGTCATCAACCTCACCACCAAGTCGGAGGTGGAGGAGCCCTTCCTGTCCGTCGGCATCAGCACCGGCGGCGACACCGAAACCACCTTCCAGCGCGCATATGGCTATTATGGCAGCGACACCGACTGGACCGGCTTCGATGACGGCACCCGCACCCTGCCGCGTGCCTTTCGCAACGCCTTGTCGTCCAACCGCCTGATCACGCTCGGCCAGAATTTCAGCCGCCGCGAGCTGCAGGACCTCGCCGCCAGCCTGTCCAACGCCCCCACCACGCTGATCCAGCGCTTCGACGCCCCTGCCAATGTCGGGCTGAGCCTCACCGGCGGCACCAGCCAAGATATTGCCGGCGGGTCGCAGCAGCTCAGCGTCCTTTTCTCCGCTTCTTATTCCAACAGCTGGCAGACCCGCGGCGGCATCCAGCAGATCGCCGCCGGCATCACGCCGGTCGGCGGCGAAGACACGCTCCAGCCCGATGTCGACTACCGCTTCTTCTCCACCGAAAACCGCATCCTGGTGAACGGCCTGGTCGGCTTCGGCTACAAGTTCGGCGACCACCGGCTGAAATGGACCAACCTGTTCATCCGCGACACCTTGAAGGAAGCGCGGATCCAGGAGGGCACCAACCAGATCAACGTTGGCTCGGACCTGGTCAACATCTCCAACACCGCCTGGTTCGAACGCCAGCTGATCGACACTCAGTTGGTCAGCGAATTCGATTTCGGACCCATCGATATCGACCTTCGTGCCACCTACGCCCAGTCGCAGCGCAAATCCCCTTATGAGCGGACCATCAGCTACCGCTACGACGAGCGCGCCCGCGACTTCGTCAACGACCTTCGCTCCAACGGCCAGTTCGCCCGCGTCGCGTTCAGCAACCTCGTCGACAATGTCTATTCGGCCGCCGGCGACATCGCGTACCGCTTCCCCGGCGCCGATGTGACCCTTTCGGCGGGCGCGGCCTTCCTGAAGAATGACCGCCGCGCCACCCGCCGCGATTTCCGCTACACCCCCCTCGACATCCTGCCCGGCCAGGTGCCGCAGGAACGCCCCGATTTCCTGCTCTCCGACTTCAACATCTACACCTACAATATCGTCCTCACCGATCTGTCCGGCACCGCCGGCGCGGCGCGCTACGAGGCCGACCTCGAGACCAGGGCCGCCTATGTCCAGGGCGAAGCCGAGATCCTGCCCGGTGTGCGCCTCCAGGGCGGCGTGCGCTTCGAAAGCGGCGAGCAAAGCGTGACGCCGATCGATCTGTTCGGCCTCGGCGGCGCCGACATCACCGCGTCGGCGATCAAGGAGGAATATTTCCTCCCCGCCGCCACCGTCACCTGGACCTTTGCCGACAACATGCAGCTGCGCCTGCACGGCTCCAAGACCATTGCCCGCCCCCAGTTCCGCGAACTCGCGCCCCAGCAATATTCGGACCCGGAGACCGACCGCACCTTCTTCGGCAACCAGTTCCTCACCGACAGCGAATTGCTCAACGCCGAAGCGCGCCTCGAATGGTATTTCGCCCGCGATCAGCGCGTCAGCCTGGCCGGCTTCTGGAAGAAGATCGACCGCCCGATCGAGACCGTCGCTTTCCAGCAGGGCGGCACCTTCTTCACCACCTTCGCCAACGCCCCGTCCGCAACTCTCAAGGGCGCCGAATTCGAACTCCAGAAATATCAGCCGCTGGACAGCCTCGGCGGCGGCTTCTTCACGCCCCGCCGGCTGGTGCTGATCGGCAATTACACCTACTCCGAATCCGGCATCAAGGTGCGCGACGGCGACACCACCATCCCGGTCGGCACCGGCGGCGTTGCCGTCCCGGCGCTCAACGTGTTCGACGACGGCACCCCGCTTACCGGCCAGTCCAAGCACCTCGCCAACCTCCAGATCGGCCTCGAAAACACCGATCGCCTCTCCCAGCAGACCCTGCTTTTCACTTACTCAAGCCGCCGCGTCACCAATCGCGGCCCGGGCGACCAGCCCGACATCGTCGAGGAGCCGGGGATCAGCCTCGATTTCGTGATGCGCGAGGGCATCCGCCTGTTCGGCGTCGACGGCGAATTGAAGCTCGAGGCCCGCAACCTCACCGGCGAGGATTATGAGGAATTCCAGACCCTCAATGGTTCGCGCATCGACACCAACAGCTTCGACCGCGGCCGCAGCTTCAGCCTCGGCCTCGAAGTGAAGTTCTAAGCGACGCAGGCCACGCCAGAAAATCGTCATGCCGGACCGGATCCGGCATCCACCTTCCTTCTTCCGCGAAGCCCTGGAGCAGGTGGACCGCGGATCAAGTCCGGGGTGACCTTGGGGCAGGGAGGCTGGCCCTCCATGACAGGCGTGTCACAAAAGCTGCGCACGCCTGTCACATAAGTCGGCTAGCCACAGCCGATGCGCTCCGCAGAGCCAGCCCCGGTCCTCGCCCGCCCGGACGAGGACGAACTCGCCGGCCTCGGCATGAGCGCGGGCGCCGCCGCGCTCTACCGCGCGGCGCTGGCACGGCGCGCCGGCCTGATCCTCATCGCCGGCCCGCCCGGCTCCGGCAAGCGCAGCACCGTCGATGCCGGCCTGCCTCGCGCCCGCGATCCCCTCACCGCCGCCATCGACCGCCCCGAAACCGCCGAACTCGCCGTTGAAGCCGCGCTCGACGGACGGCTGGTCCTGGCGCCGGTCGAGGCGGACGGCGCCGTCGCCGCCATCCTTCGCCTGCGCGACATGGGAGTCGAGCCCTTCCTGCTCGCCGCCGCCTTGCGCGCCGCCTTCGCCCAGCGCCTCGTCCGCCGCCTCTGCCCCGCGTGCCGCGAGCCGGTGCAGGCGACCGGCTCCCAGGCTTCCCTGCTCGGCTTCGACGCCGGGGCCGTCGTCTGGCGGGCCCGTGGCTGCGAGGCCTGCGCGGGCAGCGGCAGCGGCGGCCGCACCGCCGTCTTCGAAGCGGTGAATGTGGATGCCGACCTGCGCCGTCTGATCGTCAGCGGCGACGCGGCGCTGATCGCCGGCCACGCCTTCCGCCACGCCCCCAACCTGGCCGCCGCGGCCCGCGCTCTGGTCCGGGGCGGCACGGTCGCGCCTGAGGAAGCGATCCGAATCTCGCGCGGCTTCTAGCTGGGCGAGCGTCTAGCGCCAATACGCCCCCACCGCCCGCAGCCGGTCATGCGCCGCCTGCGCCTCGGCAAGCAGTGCACCTTCGTCCGCCGCCGGCGGGATGTCGGGCGCCAGCTCCCGCGCCGTTTCCATGTCGTTCAATTCGCCCAGCGCCTCCTGCAGCGCTTCCAGTTCCGTCAGGAACGCCTTGCGCGGCGCCTTCTGCGCTTTGGCCGCAAGCCCCGCGAAGAACTCGGACGCGTAGCGCAATTTCTTGATGTCGATGCGCAGCCGGTGCCGCGCCTCCGGCTCCAGCCCGGCCATGTCGACCCCGACCTTGCGGACCTTCTTCCAGCGCTTGCTCAGCCGCTCGGCCGCGAACGGCGCGATCGGCCGCTGCGCGATCTCGCTCTCCCGCCACGCGCCCGTCTCCGACCAGGCGACGAGGTCGAGGATCAAAGCCGGCAGCTGCGCCCCCTCCAATATCGCCTCAACCCGGTCATAAGCCTCTTCGCGCGCCGCCTTGAGCCGCCGCCGCTCCGCCTTGCGCTCCGCCTCGCTGCCCGCCTCCGGCCCGCGCCTCGACCCCAGGATCACATCCAGGTTGCGCGCCTCGCCAAGCTCGCCGGCAAAAGCCCGCAACGCCTCGCGATGCCGCTCGAACCCGGCATCCGTCACAGCCGGCCGGAACAGGCTCAGCGCCGAACGCAGCCGCCGGATCGCGACCCGCGCCTGGTGCAGCGACCCGGCCTTGCGCGCCTTGGCCAGCGCCTCGTTCAGCCGGTAATGGCGCAGGCACGACTGGACGATTGCCGCAAAAGCCTCGGCGACCTTCATCTCGCCATGGAGCTCCACCGGATCGGCCTTGCGCGCCCGCACCCCGCCGCCGTCCACCAGCACGAAGCCGCGCTCCGACTTGCTCATCACGCCCATGCGCAGCGGCACGGCGCGGCCGATCTCGCGCGCCAGCTCGAACAGGTGGCGCCGGTCGCCTTTCTTCAGCTCCAGCTCGATCTCGCAGATCGGCTCGGCGCGCCCGCCGCCGCTGACTTCGCCTTCGTCCAGGATCAGCTCGATCGCGCTGCCTTCGCGCTTCAGCAGCCAGGTGGTACGCGCCACCCGGGTCTCCGAAACCGGCGCCAGCCGCTCGCGCAATTTCTTCTTGGTCAGGATTTCGCCCACCGGCGTCGTCTTGAGCCCCTCGAAGTCGAGCGCCGGCCCGTCAACCTTGCGCTCCCATTCCGCGCGCGCCGAGAAGCCGCCCGAATCGGCGCCCTTGTGCTTCACCGTCTGAAGGCAGCGCCGGCCCTTGCGGCGCAGGCGCAGCGAATAGCCGGCCTTGCGCAGCGCGCCTTCGGGCGTGTCGAAATAGGTGGTGACCTGCCGCACCGCCCGCCGCGGCGTGTCGCCCAGCAGGGCGAGCGCGCGAAAGGCTGCGACATCGCGCGGCTGGAGCTCCAGCTTGAGCTCGACTTCCTGGCTCTCGATCACGCGCGAATCATCACCCAGGCACCATCCGCTCAACGAGGGACGAAGCCCCCTACACAGCAGGCCGCTGTTACACCGGTGTGACAGCCAGCGCGAATCGCACGTCCGTGAAGGTGTATGCGCGATCGAAATGAAGGTGGCGAGGGCACAGCTTCCCTCGGGGATTTAGCGAAAATATTCACCTCTCCGCGCTAAGCCCGGTCTCGAATAGCCACGGATGAACTGGGCGATGTACGTCGCGACCGAACCAAAAGACAGATCAGCTTGCACCGCCTTTCGAGCGGCCGAACGCACTTTGGACGCTTTGCCGTTGCAGGTGCAGGAGGAGTGGCGCGCGCTTGCGCAATCCGCTGCTGAGCCAAACAGCTTTAAAGAACTTGGCCTATTCGGCGCCGCCTGGAATAATCTGCCGCACGAAGAGGTGCGCCTCCTTGAGGTTCGCGGTCCGGATGGGGCGCTCGCCGGCAGCGTCGCCGTCCACTTGGCCCCGACACTGGGTCGGGTGCCCATCCGGCACGTCACCAACTGGTGCTACGAGCATGATTATCTCGGCATGCCGCTGGTTCGAAGAGGCTGTGAGCGAGACTTCTGGGGCGCGCTGCTCGATTTTCTCGACAACGCATCCTGGGCCGCAGGGCTGCTACACATCCGCGGACTGACGGAAGGCGGACCAGTTCACGTCGGTTTGGCCGCCGCCGCCGCCCAGCGCGGCCGGGCCGCTCCCATTGTACACCGCATCCGACGCGCCATGCTCGAAAGCGATCTCAGTCCCGAACTTTATTATGAGCAGGCGGTGCGCAAGAAAAAGCGCAAGGAACTCGCCAGGCTCGCCAACCGCCTCCGCGAGTTTGGCGAGCTCAGGTTTCGAACTTTCGAGGCGGGCGACGAAGGGCTGGCCGAATGGTGCGAAGCCTTCCTTGCGCTTGAGCGCTCCGGTTGGAAGGGCCGCGAGAATTCCGCTTTGGCATGCAGGCGCGAGAACAGCGCTTTCTTTCGAGACGGGCTCGCAGCTGCACACGCCGAAAGGCGGCTGCAGATACGGAGCCTGGAACTCGCAGGTAAGCCCATCGCGATGCTGATCAACCTGTTGGCACCGCCCGGGGCCTTCCTATTCAAAACCGCTTATGATGAGGACTTTGCCCGCTTTTCGCCGGGAGTTCTCCTCCAGATCGAGAACCTCGACCTGCTGGACAGGCGGGGCGTGGATTGGGTGGACAGCTGCGCTGCCGAGAACCACCCGATGATCGATGCCTTGTGGACCGAACGCCGGCACATCGTACGCGTCACGGTCCGCCTGGCCGGCCTCCGCCGCGGCCTGGCTTATGCTGGCTGCAGGGGCGCCGAGGAAGGCTGGGCCGCCGCCAAACGCTTGATCGGGAGACCACGATGACCGCCATGTTCGACGCCGACGCCGTTGCCAAGCTGGGCTCGGTCTACCCGGAGGAAGCAGGTCTGCTTCGGCACCAGGCGTGCAGCCACCCCCTTTTGAAGCTGGAAGCGCTGGTCGCCCTCGCTCAGCGCACTCCCGTCAAGAATGTAGAATATTATCGAGGCGATGTGCCGATCGGTATCGGCGGCGCGGATACGCCTTCCAACGGCCTCAGCGTGGCCGATACGATCCGGCGGATTCGAGACTGCGGATCGTGGATGGTCCTGAAGTTCATCGAGCAGGACCCCGAATACAAGGCATTGCTCCACAGCGCGCTTGCGCCTTTGCGCAAGGTGGTCGGCGACACGACGGGCGAGATGCTGAGGGAGCAGGGCTTCATCTTCATATCGTCACCAGGCGCCGTGACTCCCTTCCACTTCGATCCCGAGCACAACATCCTGATGCAGATAACCGGGCACAAAACGATGAATCTGTACCCGCCCGCCGACCCGCGCTTCGCCGGGGCCGCGAGCCACGAATCCTTTCACAATGGCGGCCATCGCAATCTCCCCTGGCGCGACGAGTTCGAGGCGGCTGCGCGGCCGGTGAGGCTGACGCCCGGTGATGCGGTCTATGTTCCGGTCAAGGCACCTCACTGGGTCAAGAACGGGGATGAGCCAAGCATCTCGCTTTCAATCACTTGGCGGTCCGAGTGGAGCTATCATGAGGAATATGCCCATGGCTTCAACCGGCTGGCGCGTAAAGCCGGGCTGGAGCCGGCGTCCCCGAAGCGGTTTCCCGCGCGCAACACTGCTAAGTCGATGGCTTACCGCGCAGCTCGGAAGGCAGCACACCTCGCCCGCGCGGCGGCTCTGCCCCGCAGCGCGGATTGATATAAGCCGGTGGCCTCGGCCGTTCCCGTTCGCGCGTCTTCGAGCTCGCTTGAGACTGCTGGTGCGCTTGACGACCTTAGGGTCCGCTAAGCGGAGCCGAGTTGCGATGCTTTCACCGGCCAGCGGGACTGGTATGGTGAGCGGCATCATTTCCTGAAAGCTGGGGCCGCGACAAAAGCCTACTTTCCAGTCGTGTGACCCCAGTGAATTGTCCCCCCGCCTCGTCCCGAAACCAGGTGCAAAAATCGTGCACGGTCGCCATGAAGCGAGACAGGTCAGCCGATGTGCGCACGTAGGGCATGTGGCCTGGAACCATCGAGGGGCTGTGGTAGGTGAGGGAAAACACCTCGCATCCGCTCGCGAGCAAAGCCGTTGTCAGGCGGCGCATTTCCGCACCATTGGCTGTTTCCGGACTGAGACGAATACGCTCGATCGCTCCGGATCGGGCGAGTCTGCCGCCGAGCCGCGCCTTTCGCGACCATGATCTTTGCGCCGCTTCGAAAAGCTGGGGCCCCTTGCTGCGGATCCAGCCCGAGGTGCTGAGCCGGCCGGCATCGGCCGTGTCCGGTCCGTTTCGCTTCATCGCTTCTGCGCCTGCCGCGGCGACTCCGCAGACCTGCGCCATCGGTGCCGATTGCAAGCCCAAACCGCCTCGGTTCAGCGCATCCAAAGCGCCAGAAAACGGTGGATAATTGATTTACCCTCTTGGCGGCGGAATCGGGTTGGGGCACTATGGCTAGTGGCGCTGCCTTGGGGGTAACGCTAGAGCTTGTGGAGTACCGTTGCATTTCCCATATAGGAAAGCAGCCGGAACGCGGTTGCCCTGTGGATATCGGGGGCCGTTTGACATTAGCCGTCCGGCCCCCTCGATTAGCGTTTATGGTGGGTTAATTCCTACTGGAACGAAGTAAGAACAAGGGGTAGAGCGATGGACCTTTCAGGCAGCAGCGAAGTGAGCTCGGCCGACGTGACGACGATGGGTGACGCCCCCGATTCAAAGCGGGTGAACGCGATGCGCTTCCCCGTGGCGGTGGACCGCAGCCGCGATTCTCTGCTCACCGATTTCGGCAAGGACACGCTGCAGGACCGCTATCTGCTGCCCGGCGAATCCTATCAGGATCTGTTCGCCCGGGTGTGCGCGGCCTATGCCGACGACGCGCCCCACGCCCAGCGGCTCTACGACTATATGTCGAAGCTGTGGTTCATGCCGGCGACGCCCGTTCTTTCCAACGGCGGCACCGGCCGCGGACTGCCGATCTCCTGCTATTTGAACTCCGTGTCGGACAGCCTGGAAGGCATTGTCGGCACCTGGAACGAGAATGTCTGGCTGGCATCGCGCGGCGGCGGCATCGGCACCTATTGGGGCAATGTCCGCGGCATCGGCGAAGCCGTCGGCCTGAACGGCAAGACCAGCGGCATCATTCCGTTCGTGCGCGTGATGGACTCGCTCACCCTGGCGATCAGCCAGGGCAGCCTGCGCCGCGGTTCGGCGGCCTGCTATCTCGACATCAACCACCCGGAGATCGAGGAATTCCTGGAGATCCGCAAACCGTCGGGCGACTTCAACAGGAAGGCGCTCAATCTCCACCACGGCGTGCTGATCACCGACGCCTTCATGGAAGCGGTGCGCGACGGCACCGAGTGGGTGCTGCGCTCGCCCAAGGACGGCTCGCCCCGCGCCACCGTCGACGCCCGCTCCCTGTTCCAGAAGCTGGTCGAGACCCGGCTTGCGACCGGCGAGCCCTACATCATCTTCATCGACCAGGTGAACCGCTCGATGCCCAAGCATCAGCGCGATGTCGGCCTCAAGGTGTCGACCTCCAACCTGTGCTCCGAAATCACGCTCCCCACTGGGCGCGACCAGCACGGGCAGGACCGCACCGCGGTCTGCTGCCTCTCGTCGCTCAACCTCGAAACCTGGGACCAGTGGAACGGCGACAAGCTGTTCATCGAGGATGTCATGCGCTTCCTCGACAATGTGCTCACCGACTATATCGACCGCGCCCCGCCGGAAATGGCCCGCGCCAAGTACAGCGCGTCGCGCGAGCGCTCGGTCGGCCTCGGCGTGATGGGCTTCCACTCCTTCCTCCAGGCCCGCGAAATCCCGTTCGAGGGCGCCATGGCCAAGAGCTGGAACATGCGCATCTTCAAGCACATCCGCGCCCAGGTCGACGAAGCCTCGATGATGCTCGCCAATGAGCGCGGGCCGTGCCCGGATGCTGCCGACATGGGCGTGATGGAGCGCTTCTCGTGCAAGATGGCGATCGCGCCGACCGCCTCCATCTCGATCATCACCGGCGGCACCTCGGCGTGCATCGAGCCGATCCCCGCCAACATCTACACCCACAAGACCCTGTCGGGCAGCTGGTCGATCAAGAACCCCTATCTGGAAAAGCTCCTCCAGCATAAGTCGATGGACAGCAACAATGTCTGGAACTCGATCCTGGAGCGCGGCGGCTCCGTCCAGCACCTCGATTTCCTTACCGCCGAGGAGAAGGACACCTTCAAGACCAGCTTCGAGATTGACCAGCGCTGGCTGATCGAGCTCGCCGCCGACCGCACGCCCTATATCGACCAGGCCCAGTCGCTGAACCTCTTCATCCCCGCCGATGTCGACAAATGGGACCTCCTCATGCTCCACTTCCGCGCCTGGGAGCTCGGCATCAAGAGCCTGTACTATCTGCGCTCCAAATCCGTCCAGCGCGCCGGCTTCGCCGGCGGCGTCGAAGCCGACAACACCGCCGAAGCGCCGAAATACGAGCTCGCCACCACCGACTATGACGAATGTCTGGCCTGCCAGTGACCCACGCCGCCCCAACAACCCCTCTCCCGCCCTTCGCGGGAGAGGAGGGGCCCGCCGCGCAGCGGTGGGAGGTGAGGGTCTTGCTGACTCCACGGCACAGACCCTCACCCTCCCACCGCTCCGGCTTCCCCTCCGCGGCGGGCCCCTCCCTCTCCCGCGAAAAGCGGGAGAGGGTGAGTTACAGCTGATGCCCCAGTCCCTCACCCTCGGCCAGATCCTGCTCGCGCTGGCGACGCTTGCGGCGCTCTACAGCCTCGTCCAGTTCGCCGTCTCGATGCGCTACACCGGCGGCCGCCACGGCCGCGGCACGCCCGGCTATGCCCGCGGCCGCGACGCCCGCCGCTTCACGATCTGGAGCGCCGCCGCCGTCATCCTCCTCGCCGCCGCCTGGGCCTCGCCGCTCGGCCGCATCGAGGTGATGGGGGCATGATGAGCGGTGGCGATGCCGCACCTCGCAGCAGGTGGGCTTGGGGATCGATCCTGGTGGGCCTGGGCTTCGTTCTGGGATTCAAGATCCTTTTTCATTTCACCGGCCTCGACGAATCGATCAAGGACTCGCCGGCGCTGGTCGCGACGATCCGCATTCTCATCGTTCTCGTGTTCGGCGGCGCCGCTGTCGCGCTCCTGTTCTTCCGTGAGGAAGAGGAGGGCCCGCGTCGCCTGCGCGACTGGTTCTACGCGGCCTTCGCCTTGGCGGTGGCCATCCTCAACGCCGTGCTGCTGATCGGCGGCGAAGACACAATCTGAATTTTTGCCGGAGTGTAAACCCATGCCCCTTCTCGAAGCCCGCAAGCAGTACAAGCCCTTCGAATATCCCTGGGCGTTCGACTTCTGGAAGCGCCAGCAGCAGATCCACTGGATGCCGGAGGAAGTGCCGCTCGGCGAGGATTGCCGCGACTGGGCGCAAAAGCTCACCGAGCATGAGCGCAACCTCCTCACCCAGATCTTCCGCTTCTTCACCCAGGCGGATGTCGAGGTGCAGGATTGCTACCACGAAAAATACGGCCGCATCTTCAAGCCGACCGAGATCAAGATGATGCTCGCCGCCTTCTCCAACATGGAGACGGTGCACATCGCCGCCTACAGCCACCTCCTGGACACGATCGGCATGCCCGAAAGCGAATACGGCATGTTCCTCCAGTATAAGGAGATGAAGGACAAGCACGACTACCTTGCCACCTTCGGCGTCGACACCGACCAGGACATCGCCAAGACGCTGGCCATGTTCGGCGGCTTCACCGAGGGGCTGCAGCTCTTCGCCTCCTTCGCCATGCTGATGAACTTCCCGCGCTTCAACAAGATGAAGGGCATGGGCCAGATCGTTTCCTGGTCCGTCCGCGACGAGAGCCTGCACTGCGAGGGCATCATCCGCCTGTTCCACGCCTTCGTGAAGGAACGCGATTGCCTCACGCCCGAGGTGCGCGATTCGATCGAGGAAACCTGCTTCAAGACCGTGAAGCTGGAGGACGCGTTCGTCGATCTGGCGTTCGAGCAGGGCCCCGTCACCGGCATGACCGCCGACGACATCAAGATGTACGTCCGCTACATCGCCGACTGGCGGCTCGGCCAGCTCGGCCTCAAGCCGATCTACAAGATCAAGGACCACCCCTTGCCCTGGCTCGCCCCGCTCCTCAACGGCGTCGAGCACGCCAACTTCTTCGAAACCCGCGCCACCGAATATTCCAAGGCCGCCACCCGCGGCAATTGGGGCGAAGTCTGGGACAGCTTCGACAGGAGGAAGAGCGCCAAGGCGGCCAACGACGTGCCGGCCGAAGCGGCGGATGCGGATGCGGACATGTTCGCGCAGGCGGGCGTGGCGGCGGAGTAGAGGCTAAAGTGTGGGTATCAGCAAGGTTTCGGCGGAGGAGGGGAAAGGGATAGTGCGTCGAGTAAGTTGCCGACACCTCAGTAGAAGGGGTTTTAATAAATAGCCTAAGGAGTGGGTAGGATGCCGATGCACTATGCAGACATGTGCGACGAATTACGTGCACTGATGATTGACGAGATCGAGATCGACGGGGGTGCGCTCTATCACAGCGCGTACTTCACCGAGGCAGGCGCGTCCGCGTGGAAAGAGCTTTTGCAGGCGGCTTGCCAATCTGGCGACGATGCGTCCCTCACAAGTCAGCTTGAGGCGATTCACCTCAAGACGCATCACTCATACTTGAGAAATGGAAGACCCGTAAACGCCCGCGTCCCTGCGACTGCGGCAAAGACGATCGCAGAAAGTAACTTCAGTCGCTTTTACCTTCGCGCACTTTGCAGGATGGCGCTCTCTAGAGGTATTCCGACAGTTGTCGGTTATCGGGCGATGGATGTGGAGCGACCGAGGTCCGGCTCTGAGGAGAAGATCGGGGTCACCTTCGATGCCGAAACAATTCTTGCTGACTTAAGGGCAACGATGCACTGCGAGCCTCAGCACGGCATGCCTCCTGGAGTGGGTTCCGGTATCTTGGCCCGCCTTCCGCACTAAGCTTCTATCAACTCAAACCAACCGTGTCAGTTTGGTGTAAGCCAACAAACTGACACCACCCACGCGACACGACCAGCGCGCCCTTGGCCGACACTTGGCGGCTCTCGTCACAGAGAACTTTCGCGCGGGTCGGCGGCGGAGGCGAGGAGGCGCTGAGGATCGGCTGACCGGTTGAGAGGACGCGAACCTTCTGATACAAATCTGCGGAACGAACGGAGAATCAGGCAATGAGCGACAAAGATCAAAACCAGTATCGGGATCGTGATCATGGGCGTGATAGTGATCGTGACCATTATGAGGATCGCCAGAAGGATTATGGGTGGACCCCCGGTCGCACCGAAGAAAATACGCTGCCCGATCGTGATTCTCCGCCTTCTCGGGGTAGATGAGCGATCCGCGCTTCAAGTCCGAGTACGGCATCTCCCGGCTGATCCGTTATCATGGGAAACGACAGCGGTTTTTCGACGGCCTTCATCGGATAGTGCTTTTCACAAATGCGGTTCTCGGCAGCTCCGCGTTCGTCACGATCATATCGGACCGCACTTATATAGCCGCTTGGCTCACCGCTATAGTAGCTATAATCTCAGCATTGGACAATGTTGTCGCGTTTTCCGAGCGGGCTCGGAAACACAGTGAACAGAGGTCCCGCTACTACGAACTCTACTGCGAGTTGATTGCAACACCAACTGCTGAGTTCAAAATAGATGCGTTTCGTGAAAAGCGTCTGCGCATTGATCGTGATAGCCCGCCTCCGCGCCGCGTGCTGGACGTAATCGCTAGAAACGAAGAGGACATCGCAAGAGGATTTGCCCACGCGGAGACGAGTTATGTGAGTTGGCCGCGGTACCTCTTGCGCCACCTGATTGATTTGCCGCCTAAGAGGTGGGAGACCGTGGCGGAGGTAAACGCCCGACGGAACCCGCGGGCCATCAAAAAAGAAGAGGCTCTAGAGGATCAGGCAGGCGGTGCCGCGTGATCAGATTCGTGGCTCGAACGGACTCTATCTCTGAGCGTGTGCAGCCTTCGAGCGAAGCAAGTGCCTAAGCTATCTCGCCAAGGGTGCTTAGTCGCTTTCCTGCCAGGGGATGCGAAGGCTGCTGGGTCAGTCGCAGCGTATGACGCTCAAATTCAATATGATATCAAACCTGGAAGGTCGGAAACCGCGCCACCTGATTGGAAACCATCAGGCGGTTCGGGGCAAACTCAGTGGGGAAAATGCAACTGAGTGTCGTGGGAACCACTCGGTAACCATCATGGTTGTTGATATGGTGAGTGACTCAACATATAGTTGGTCCCAGCGATGCCAGAAGGATGGTGTTCCTTCTCGATCAGAGCCCCGAGCCGCTGGCACGGCCGGGGCTCAAATCGTTTGGGGCTCAGCCTGGCAGCCGAGCCCCTCCCGTCGTTACTTAGAACGAGCCACCTCGATGATCTTTAAGACCATCGTGGTGAATGCCACCATGGCAACAAAGATGCCGATGATGACGGTTGCGATACCAGTCGTGATTGTGTTCACCTCCGTCCTGCGCCGTAATTTAGCCGTCGGAAGAATCCGCCGGCTACGGCGACCCCCTCCTTATGCACGAATCGGCTTACCGAATGCGATATAAATCGCGTCAAGGTGTGGCCCCTCGATCACTTTTTCAGAGCCTCTGAACGTAACGTTAACTTCCGTTGGAGTCATTCGGCGTCAGCGCCCGAGGTGGGACGACAGCACCGGTATCTTTGCCTTCATCTAAGAAGCGCAGCCCTAAGGTCTCGTAACCGCGGCGAATTGCCGCGATCTTCGCTGCCTGGATATTCCGTTGATCATTTTCCAGTCGGAGAATCGTGCGGCGGCTGACGCCGACTGCTGCCGCTACTTCGTCCAACGACCAGTGCAGCGCCGCCCGCGCCATCCTGGCTTGCACCGGGCTGATACCGTCAACAGCCAGGACAACCCCCTTGACGGGGAGCTTTGTGGGCACTACGAGTGACCGGAAAGAAAGGAACCTCAGGCATGGCGTCCGCGAGGCATAACCTGACGCGCCGGGCGTTGCTAGGCGCGGGTGCTTTGTTGCCGGTTTTGCCCGGCGCGGCACGCGCGGTTGCAGGGGATCTCGCGGCACGCGCCGCCGCCACGGACGCCGCCGCTGCGGCCGCCACCGGGGCAGGGGCCGCATCTCCCGCTGGCGCCGCGGCCCTCGCCGGGGCCGCGCAGGGGGCGCCGGTGGGCGGGGAGGGGGC
Source organism: Allosphingosinicella sp. (assembly GCA_035644835.1). Classification (GTDB taxonomy): domain Bacteria; phylum Pseudomonadota; class Alphaproteobacteria; order Sphingomonadales; family Sphingomonadaceae; genus Allosphingosinicella. The sequence continues at coordinate 128,015 of DASQNR010000007.1, forward strand.
GTCCGCCGCCGCCCGCACCCGCTGGGACCGGGCGCTGGAGGCCTACGCCCGCGCCGCCCACGCCCTTGCCGCGCATGCCCGCCATGTCGAGCAGCTTCCGCCCGCGCTGCGCGACTATCCCGCCTGCAAGCCGCTCGAGGACCGGTTCGACGATCTCGAATGCGCCCGCCTCGCCCGCCTGCGCGCCCTCATCCGCCGCCCCGCCCCCGATCTCCCCGCTCTCGCCCTCAAGATCCACCTCACCGTCGACCACCAGGCCTGGGAACTCACCGGCGCCGAAACCGCCCTCGCCACGCTGAAGGCGGACGCCCGGCGGCTGTGCGTCGGCGGTTGAAGCCCTCTGGCGAACCTCGATCAGCCGCTCGCCCGCTTCCAGGCTGGCAAGCACCGGCACCCACCTTGCTCCGAGCCACTCCCGTAGCGCACTGTTGGTGATATTTGCCGTAGCGCAGCCACAGCAGCCGATAATCCTCCGGCGGATGGCGCAGCGCGAAATCGTCGTCGTTGGTGACCAGAACCGAATCGTCTGCGGCGGCGAGGGCGGCGATCTGGGTGTCCGGCGCCTGTCCGCCCAGCCGCTGCGTCACATGCTCGGCTTCGAAGCCCCGCTCCCCGAACCAGTCGCACAGCGCCGGCGGGAGCTGGGCGTCGATCAGGAAACGCATCAGGCGGCCTGAACCACCGCATGATCGACGGCGCGCGCACCGTAAGCGAGGCAGGCGAGCACGTCCTCGTGGGTGAGATAGGGAAAGTCGGCGAGCAGCTCGTCCACTCCCGCGCCAGCCGCCAGGGCGTCGAGCACATCCGAGACACGCATCCGCGTCCCGGCGACGATCGGCCGTCCGCCGCACACGGCAGGATCGATGACGACGCGCTGCTGGCTCATGGACAAAAGGTGCTGGCGGCGGGGCGCTAAGTCAATGGCCCGCCTCAGCTTCAAGATCGGACGCGTAATTTACTTCCTCTGGAGGGCGACAGATCGAGTCAAAAACCGATATTACCCGCGCACCCGGAAGCGCCGCCGCATGCTCAAGGCGCTCGGCCTGGAACTCACCGCCAAGGCGGGTTGAGCGGCCCCGACGCCGGTCGCCCGCGCATTTTCCATTTTCCTACACGCCCCGCTTGGGCATATTTGTTCCGGCTCTGTTCGATGCTGATTCGGAGCCATGCCATGAACCGCCACCAGGACGAGCCGCCCCACACCCCGCCCGACGAAGCCGAAGCCCCGCTCCCCTGGGAAGGCGATCCCCCGCCCGAGCAGGCGCGCGACGCCAGGGGCCGCCGCGTCCGCCACGATGCCTTCACCGCCCGGCGCCGCCACGAATTCCTGAGCGCCCTCGCCAAGACGGGAACGGTGGAGGACGCGGCGCGCGCCGTCCGCGTCGATCCGCGCACGGTCTATCGCCACCAGGAGAAGGACCCGGCGTTCCTCGGCCATTGCCAGCTTGCCTTGCGCATGTCGGCCGTGCCGATCGAGCTCACCGCCTGGCAGCGCGCCGTCGAGGGCGTCGAGCAAGAGTTCGCCTGCGGCGGCCAGATCCACATTCGCCGCCGCTACGATGCCGGCCTGCTGCGCCTCCTCCTGCAGGGCTCCAACCCCAAGAAATACGGGCCGCGCCCCGGCTTCGGGCGCAAGCGGATCCTGCGCCACGAACGCAAGCAGATCGAGCGCGAGGTGCGGGCGGAAATCGACTCTCAGGCGCGGCTCGACGATGAGGCGGTGAAGGAAGAGCTCAAACGGTCGCTCACCTCGGTCTGGAAACGCCTCCGGGCGGAAAAGGCGCAGAAGAAGCTCGCCGCCGGCTGGACCGAGACGCCCGACGGCGACTGGATACCGCCGGGCTACGGCCCCCTGCCGCAGCCGGAGGATTCCGCCGCCGCTCAGGACGCGGAGGGTGGGGAGACCCCCCGCATGACCATGTGACATTCACGACATTCACGACATTCACGACTTTCACGACATTCGCGACATTCACGGCTGCCGCGCCTCCCGTGAAAGCCCGCGCGCCCGTGCCAGCGCGCCGCCGCCGCCCGCGCTTGCCAATTTCGCGCGACAGGCAGACACTCGGCGCTATGCCCCGTCCCGCCGCCGCCGCTCTCCTCGCCCTTGCGCTGCTGGCGCCGGGGCCGGGCCTTGCCACTTCGATCGGCCGCGCCTTGCCCCACGATCCGGTGCTCGGCTGCATCGCGCTCGGGCGGGTGGTGGCCGAGCTGGGCGGCAAGGCGCCGGACAAGGACGCACCCTACGCCCTACGCGCCGCCTTCTTCACCGACGATTTGGGCAGGGTCGAGCCCGCCGAACTGGCCGCCTTCCACCACGCGATGCGCAATGCCGCGGGCAGGCCGGACCGGGAGCCGGTGCGGGTCGGCCGGGTGTACCGGATCCACGCCGACCGATACCGCCCCTCCTGGCTCGTGATGCTGGAGCGGCAGACCTGGCAGCCGACCCGATTCGAGACCGACGACATGCTGATCGACCGCGAAATCGACGATCCCGCCTATCGTCCCGATTGGTCGTGGTGGCTGGTCACCTTTCAATCCAGCCGGGTCAGCGAATTTCGCGAAGCGGGGGAATTGTACACGATGATGAAGGACGGGCACGAGCTTGAGAATTGCGGCGCCTGAAGCCGATGTCGCCCATCTCCCGCCACCGCCTGTGGATTCCCGGAAGGGGAGGCGACGACGCCGCGACTTTGCGGCGCTACGAGGGGCGGGAGGAGGGGGCGAGGGGCGCCAACCCTCCGCCTCCTCCGCCCTGTTCGGTCAGCGCATCAGCCCGGCGGCGCGAAGCGCCTTTTCGATCACCGCCTGCGGACCGCTCGCCGCCGCTTCTGCGGCACGCGGCTCGGTTCGCGGTTCGGCGCGGGCATCGGCGCGCGGGCGCGGTGCCGTTTTTGCGGGAAGGCACGCGCTGGTCGTCTGGCCGGCCGCCGCGCCGCTCGCAATCCCGAAGAATTCGGCGATTGCCTGGGTGGAGCTCAGCCCTACATCCAGCATGTGCGCGCCCGCCTTGCCGACCGGATCCTCGCCGCCGCCGGCCAGCGGCACGCCGTGGGCCATGCCGGTGATCGACAATTGCTCGATCAGCACCGTCCCGTCCTCGCCCCTCCAGGCGCGGCGCGGGTGGCCGTCCACTTCGCCGGCCTCGTCCGGGCTGTCGGAAAGGCCGTGCAGCGCCACCCATTGCTTGGCGATGGCATTGGCATTGCCCGGCACCACCGTGGTGTCGGCGCTCCCCTGCCACACCTGCAGCCGCGGCCACGGCCCGTCGTGCGCGGAGGCGCGGCGCACGCTTTTGGCCAGCGCCGCCCCGTCGCCAGGCCCGCGCCCGGCCATGCACTCGAACGCGCCGGACACGCTGTCCGCGCAGCCATAAGCGACGCCCGCCAGCACCGCGCCCGCCGCGAACAGCTCCGGGTAGGCGCTCAGCATCACCACCGTCATCGCCCCGCCGGCGCTCAGTCCTGTGACATACACGCGGCGCCCATCAACGCCGTGAAGTGCCTCCATCTGCGCCACCATCGCCGCGATCGACGCCGCCTCGCCGCGGCCCCGCGCGATATCCTCGCCGGAGAACCAGTTGAAGCACAGCATCGGATTGTTGCCGCGCTGCTGCTCGGGATAAAGCAAAGCGAAGCCGTGCCGGTCGGCCAGCGTCGACCAGCCCGAGCCATGGTCGTACACCGCCGCGTCCTGCGTGCAGCCGTGCAGCACCACCACCAAGGCCGCGCCCTCCGCCAGCCCTTCCGGCACATAAAAGCGCCCGCGCAGGTTGCCGGGGTTGGCGGCCCCGGCGGGCAAGTCGGACAAGCGGTCCACCGTCGCGGCGCGGGGCGCAAAGCCGCTCATCCCCTTGCGCAGGCGGGGGAGGCGGAGGCGGGGGGCGATACGAGGCATTGGGAAATCTCCGAAACACGAGGGTCAGGCGCGGCGTACAGTGCGGCACCGTTTCATCAACCAACCCCCGCCGGCCCCCTTTGTTGCACTGCAGCATGAGGAAAACAACCGCCGCCTTCCGCCCGCGGCGCGGCTCGTTACGCATCCGATTAGGTATTTCGCCGCCTATGCCCTATATGCGGGGCATGACAGAGATCAGCACCATCGAGAGAGCCTTCATTCTTGCCCGCTCGGGCGATTACGCGTCGGTCAGCGACATCCGCCTGGCCTTGAAGCGCGAGCGCTTCGACTCGGTCGAGGCCCACCTCGCCGGTCCTTCGCTGGGCCGCCAGCTGCGCCGCCTCTGCGAGGAAGCGCGCGGCGGCGCCAATCTCGAGACGCTTGCAAAATAGGATTTCGCGCGGGAACATAGGCGGAACATTAGTTCCAGCCGAAAGGTTTCGCGCGTGCCCCGTCCCTTCACCCGAGCCCAGCAGCGCCAGAACGCGCGCTTCCTCGCTGCCCGTGCCGACACCGGCAACGCCCGCCTCGCCGCCCGCGCGCTCGGCGTCCACCGTTCCACCTACACAAAGCGCCGCGCCCGCTGCCCCGCCTTCGCCGCCGCCTGGGACGAGGCGCTCGCCGCCGCCCGCCCGCACCGCCGCCGCCCGCGCGGCGACGGCATCGATCCCGCCGCCGACGCCGCCCTCTTCGCCTGGCTCGAACAAGGCTACAGCCTGCGCCTCGCCGCCGAGACCCTGGGCTTCGCCCATTCGAGCTTCCTCGCCCGCGCCCGCGCCGATCCCGCCTTCGCCCACGAGCTGCAGGTCGCGGCGGCGATCGGCCGCGATCGCCTGCTCATCGCCGACATGGACAGGATGGAGTCCGCCCCCGACGATGGCCCTGACCGGCCCGAACTGCCGATGCCGGCCATGACCGTCGAGGAGGCGCTGCACAGGATCCACCTCGCCGACCCCAATCTCGCCTTTCAGCGCCACGTCCGCCGCCGCCGCGCCCCCAAGCCCTTCTCCTTCTACGCCCCCCGCATCCGCGCCAAGCTCCGCGCCTTCGCCCGCCGCCTGCATTTCGAAGCCACCGGCAGCTGGCGCATGCCCGGCGAATAACGCCCCTTTCTACCCTTCCTCCACTTCTTCCCTGCCTGCATCAAAGTACCACTTTGATGCATAGTCTTAGCGCATCCTCCCGCATCGCCCCCAGGCACGCTTCGCCGCCGGCAAGGCTCGCCACATCATGGTCCACCGCCAGCACCACCTTCGTGCCGAGCGCGGCGAGATCCGGCGCCGGCGCCCGCATCACCCGCCGCAACGCCCGCTCGAACGCCGCCCCCCGCCGATCGAGCGCCGGCTGCATCGCCTCCGCCTCGGCAAAAGCCAGCCCCGCACAAGCCCCTTCAGCCGCCCGCAGATCCGCCTCCGCTTTCTTCAGCGCAGTGAGGAGCCCCACCCATACACCGTCACCCCGGACTTGATCCGGGGTCCACCTTTCTTGGGGAGGGGCACTATCGCCTAAATCTTCCCCGGGACGGGGAATGCCGCCAAGCGGGCTGCCGGGGGCAGGCTGCGCCACGGCATGACCGCCCGAAGGGTGGTGGAGGGGGGCCGGGTGCGAGGCGCCAGCCTTCCCGAGCGGCAGCGACACCGCCGCCACAACCACCGCCGCGCCTAGCACCTCGCGTCGCGTAGGCTGCCCAGCAGCCATCAGCCCAGCCGCCCGGGCGTAGCGCCGCGATTGCGCAGCAAGCGGGAGCAGCGCCCGGAGTCGGCGCAGTGGGCTCCCTTCGAAGTACCACTTCGAAGGGTCCCGATCGGCCGGAGAGGCGAGGGGCCGAAAGCCACTCGATCTCCTTCGACGACAAGGCGCGGCTTTGCCGCGCCTAGCCCCGCCAGCATTGTTCGTTTAGATCGGGCAGCAGCCATCATTCGCCTCCACACAAGGCGTTGGTGGTAAGAGCCGGGGCAGGGGGCCTAATCCCTGCTCCGGCTCGACTTCCAGATAGCGGAATGTTGAGGGGGCTGCAATAGCCGAGCACCAGAAAAAGAAGATGGGCCGCCCGCCCACCGGCATCGGCAAGTCGATCGGCCTGCGCCTCTACGCCGAACAGGAAGCCAAGCTCGACGCCTGGATCGAAGCCCAACCCGACCCGAAACCAAGCAAGCCGGAAGCGATCAGGCGGCTGCTGGGGGAGGCTTTAAGCTCTCGTTGAGCCGCCTGTAGTTTAGCCTGTGCTTGAGCCTCTCGGTCTTGCCGACAGAACTCCTAGCTGGGCAAGCGTTTCCTCAAGCCCCGGTGACTTGGCCTGACATTCCCATATTGTGACAACTCGCCAGCCGAGAGCAGACAACTCTCCCGCCACCCTGGCATCGCGTTCCTTGTTCCCGCGGAACTTAGCTGTCCAATAATCGGGATTGGATTGCGGGATGCGTGCAACCGAACAGCCTGAGTGATGATGCCAAAAGCACCCGTGTACGAAGATCACCACACGCAGGCGTGGAAGCACGATATCGGGCTTACCTGGCAGGTCCCGTCGATGCAGGCGGAAACGCAGGCCTCTCCGATGAAGCAGCTTCCGCACGAGAACCTCCGGTTTTGTATCCTTTCCTCGGAACCTCGCCATCAAGGCGCGGCGTCTCTCAGCGTCAAATTGTGACTCGACCATGGGCATCCGTCCTATCTATCGTACGGAATGGAGAAAAGGTTTCGCATCAGCTCGGCGCTCAAGGATATCATTGGGCGCGACCTCATCACGAATGACTTCGTCGCGATATTCGAACTCGTGAAGAACTCGTTCGATGCACACGCCAGCATCGTGGAAATCGAGTTCGACGATGACTCGATCATGATCGTTGATGACGGCAAGGGCATGTCGCGGTCCGACATCGTAGATAAGTGGCTCTTCGTCGCCTACTCCGCCAAAAAAACCAATGAGGAGGACGACGGGCTTCCACGCGACTACCGAAATAAAATTTCGCGTCGCCGGGGTTACGCGGGTAGCAAGGGTATTGGGCGGTTCTCATGTGATCGTTTGGGTCGGAGTTTGGACCTGTACACGCGATCCGTAGACGGAAAGCGCGTCGAGCATCTCCACGTCGATTGGAAGACATTCGAGCAAAACCCGAAAAAGGAATTCGCTACCGTAGATGTTGACCTTACCCACACGGCCCGCTTCCCGGTCGCCGAAAAGGCAACGATGCCTCGCACGAACGGCACTGTGCTTGTGATTAGTGATCTCAGAGACGATTGGGAGGCGACTAAGATCGAGCGCCTTAGATCCTATCTCGCGAAGCTTGTCGATCCTTTCCAATCTGCTGGAGGACTGAAGATAGTTACACACGTTGTCGAGGAGGGCTGGGAGGATGTTGAAGGTCCTGTCGGAAACAACATTGTCGACCTTCTGAACGACAAAACGGCCAACATAAACGTCACGATATCTGACGGTAAAATAACAACATCGCTTAATGATAGAGGCGCGTTAATCTACAAAGTAGAAGAAAATAGTACTTATAAAAAGTTAGAAGGCGCTGAGATAACCGGTAACCTGTACTACTTGAATCGGAGTGCGAAACAAACCTTTACGGGCAAGATGGGGGTTCAGCCCGTTTCATTCGGCAACTTGTTTTTGTTCGTTAACGGGTTCCGGATATTTCCTGTTGGAGAGGAGAGTAACGACACCTGGGGTATAGCACGACGTAAGCAGCAGGGTACCGCTAGATATTTCGGATTGCGTGACATCCTCGGAAAGATTGATGTCACGGCGCCGCCTGGGATGTTCATCGAGGCGTCTAGCCGGGATGCCGGACTGATCATGAATGGCCAAGCAAGCCAACTGGTCGAGGCTGTCGTCAAGCACGTCATCCAGAGGCTGGAACGCTACGTTGTAACGGTAAACTGGCCTGACAAGCTTGACCAGGATCGCGACGACACGAGTGGCCTCACTTCGGACAGTGCTCGTGCACGGATGATCCGGGTGGTGCGGAGTCTTGCTGGTTCATCGCGAGTGAAGCTGCTTGAGTACAACAGCGATCTCATCGACATCGTGAATGAGCGATCAGCCGAGTTTGAGGAGTCTATGGCCGGACTGTCCATCGTTGCGGAGGAGATGGGCGATCAGGCGCTGCTGACAAAGATCGAGCGATCTCGTCAGCGATACGAAGATTTGAAGCGCGCAGAGGCGGAAGCCAATGAACGAGCCCGCTTGGAGTCAGAGGCGCGGCGGGAGGCTGAGAGACGCGCACGGGCGGCGGAGCAGCGTGCCGATCAGGCTGTCGCCCGCGTGGAGCGGCTTGAAGGTCAGAACCGACTTCTCCACAACCTTCAAGGGCGTGAGAACGAAGAGCTTACTCTCCTCCATCACCAAGTGATAATTTACGCCACCGAAATTCGTGGCCTCGTCGACAGAAGCTTACGGAAGCTGGGGGAACCGGAGCCACAGCTGGATATGATAGCCAGCAACCTTGAGCAGATTAGCTTCCAGGTCAGCCGGGTTCTTGGAGTAACCCGTTTTGCTACACAGGCGGCGTTCAAGCTGAATGCGGATAGCATCAAGGCAGATATCGTTCAGTTTCTGCGTGAGTACGTGGAAGAGGTCGCAGCTACCTTCGGTGAGGTTGGAAAGACTATATTCGAATCTAATAATCTGAGAGCGGTTATGACGTTCAAGCCCATCGATCTGTCAATTGTAATTGATAACCTATTCAGCAACGCGAGTAAGGCCAAGGCTACCGAAATACACTTCCTCTGCCGGAAGGGGGCCACGGGCGCTGGCGCTATCGAGGTTCTTGTAGAGGACAACGGGCGGGGAATAGACCCCAGCAGGGTGGATCCTTCGAAGATATTCGAGAAGGCCTATACTGGCTCGAAGCGAGGCTCCGGTCTGGGGTTGTACCATGTGCGACAGGTACTAGAGGGGCTGGGAGGCACGATAGGACTTGATCCTGAACGAAAAGGTAATCAGGCTCGTTTCATCATCAAGCTACCGGGTGGGGAGAAAAAAGGGTGAGGCTCGAGTTTAATATCTTATGGTTTGAGAACCAACCCGATGATATCGCCACCACCATTACGGAGATTAAGGAATATATAGAAGAGGTCGGATTTCGTTCTGGGATCAACCTGCAGACCGACACTTCACATCTGGAGGCGCTTTCGCAGCAGCAGGAGGCCTTCAACGAGTTTGACCTGGTTTTGGTAGACTGGGACCTAGGGATACCGGAGATCCAGGGCGACGAAGTAGCACGGCGAGTTCGGGCGCGCTTTGGTTTCACCGATATCATTTTCTATAGCGGCAAGGCACCTGCTAACCTGCGGGCGATGGTCCACAAGTTGGGTATCGACGGCGTTTACTGCATGCCTCGCACCCAACTAGTAGCAAGCTTGGTCGAGCATATTGATGAGGTGGTTAAGCGGCTGTCTCGCCTTGAGGCGATGCGTGGCATTGCGGTTGGGACCGTCGGGAAGTGCGACGAGGATTTCAAGCAGATACTGACCGAACTCTACATGCAAACAGACGCGGAGGGGCGCTCTGCAATTGAGCAGCGGCTGGATGAACTCGTCAGTTCAGGTGCCGCGAACTCGGCAAAGAAGTACGGCAAGTGTGCTGACTTTCACGCCAGATTAGCCAGTAGGGCTGTGACGAGCTTTCACCTCCAGAAGCTAACGCTTGAGATGACGAAGGGGCGGGAGGACGTGCGCTCGTATCGCAGCATCCTCGGTAGATACGATCAGGAAGTGCTCGGACCCCGCAACGTTCTGGGGCATGCCGTTGAACGACGAGCAAAAAACGGCTGGGAAGTGACTTCAGGCGGCGATACGCCCATCACTCGGGAGGATTTCCCCGCCCTTCGTGCCAGCTTCGCCCGTCATCTCGACAACCTCAAGGGGCTTCGTACTTTTGTCACCGAGGGCGCCTCTGAGACCGAATAGCATTTCGCCGAGTGCTTTCGCCAGGAGAGGCGGCACCGCATTGCCCACCTGTGTATAACGGGGGCAGCCAGTTCGCCGTCGGTCTCCTCCCGTTGTATATGGGCCCCGAAAAGAGAACCAGTCAGGGAAGGATTGAAGCCGCGCGCACTCGCGAACCGTAAGAATGCGTGGTTCGGAGTAGTGGATTACATCGTCCGGCAGCGTTGTGATCGTGCATGCCGGCTGATCTGCTGCGAGCGGCGTCAGTGAACGCTTTTTTGTGTCGTATTTTGCTCGATCCGCATCCGACAGATGCCTGCCCGCTGTACAAGTCTCGAGAATTTGCCTGAAGCGCGTCTGAATGGTGGCGCTATGCCGCGGCAGCCTGAGACAGTCTGGGGAGCCTTTGGCATTCTTCCGCATTAAGCGTGCATAGGGACTAGCACGCTCGCTTTCTTGGTAATCGAGCTGCTGAAAGCCCGAGATCCGTCCTTCGTTGTAGGGGATCAAATCACTGCCAGCTAATTCCAAATCTTGAAGCGCCATCTTAGCCGTTACGGGCCCATCTTCGGGTAGCCCGTTCGCCCTCAGAAAGGCGCGGCGGCCGACGCGCAAACGGAGAAAAGGGTCAATCCCTGCAGCACGCCCTTGCTGGACCGCAACGATGAAGAAGCGCGGGCGGCGCTGCGGTACCCCCCAATCGCTAGCCATCAATAGGGCCGTCCAAACATCGTAGCCCATGCCCCGCAGCTCCTGAGACACATGGTCGGAGTAGGTCATCCCGGTGGCGCCATTGACGCGCATGTTAGTGAAGCCGCGAACATTTTCCATCAGGATCAGCGGGGGCTCCAGCAGCTTGATCAGGCGGAGGTAGTGCTGGACTAACCTATTCCGGGGATCCTCTGGATTGCGCCTGCCTGCGGCGGAGAAGCCCTGGCAAGGCGGCCCTCCAGCTATAAGATCGATAGTCCCTTTGAGCGCGCTCAAGTTTTCTAGATGTTGCTCCAGAACCTCCTCGATACCGCTATGGGCGATTGGGAACCACTCGGGCCAATCGTAGTGCGCATGTGTACCGTCGATCAAATTATGCCGAAGCGTGGCGAACGCATCGGGATGTTTTTCGATTGCTAGTACACCATTCCACCCTGCATTCGCGAGACCCAATGAGAGGCCGCCGCAACCGGTAAAAACGTCTATAAAACGCGGCTGTGCCATCTTCCCCCCAAGCCGAAACCGCTACCGGCTAGCTCAGCCAAGCAGAGAATCGACTTGTGCCGTACTTGTCAAGAAAACTCGCGAAGAAGCTTACTTGACCCGCTCGACCTGCTCGAACTCCAGCTCCACCGGCGTCGCGCGCCCAAAGATGCTCACGCCCACCTTCACACGCCCGCGGTCGAAATCGAGTTCCTCCACAACCCCGTTGAAGCTCGCGAACGGGCCGTCGAGCACCTTGACCTGGTCGCCGATCTCATAGTCGACGCTGATCTTGGTCTTGGGTGCGGCGGCGGCGGCTTCTTCCTTGGTGTTGAGGATGCGGGCGGCTTCGGCCTCGCTGATCGGCTGCGGCTTGCCCATCGAGCCCAGGAAGCCGGTCACCTTGGGGGTGTTCTTGACGAGGTGGTAGACATCGTCGGTCATGCCGAGCTTGGCGAGCACATAGCCGGGGAAGAACTTGCGGTCGGAGGTGACCTTCTTGCCGCGGCGCACTTCCGTGATCTTCTCGGTCGGCACTTCCACCGCTTCCACCAGGCTCTCGAGCCCCAGCCGCTGCGCTTCGGATAGGATCGCCTCGCGCACCTTGTTCTCGAAGCCGGAATAAGCGTGAATGATATACCAGCGGGACATGGGCTTCCTTGTTTTTTCTGAACTTCCTGGCGGCGGGCCCGCCATGGGCGGATGCGGCGGCGCCGGGTAGGGGCGCGTGGTTTAGTCGATCAGGCCGAGCAGCGCCTGGACGATCGCCTTGAAGGCCGAATCGGTGGCGAAGAAGAAGATGCCCAGGATCGTGGCCATGATCACCACCATGATGCCGGTGGTCACCGTCTCCTTGCGGGTCGGCCACACCACCTTTGCGGTTTCGGTGCGGACCTGCTGCACGAATGCGCCGAGATTTGCCTTCGCCACTTTTGCTGCGTCTCTTTCACTGCTGTTCCGGGCAGCCGCCGGGGACCGGAGCGCCGGTCGGCCGTACGATTACCCATGGATGCGAAGCAAGCGAGATAGCGCCCGTGCGGAGCGAAGGCAAGGGCCGGGTGGGGAAGGGGAGAGGCGGACGAGCCGGAGAGGGTGCCACGTGCCGAAGCTGCGCCGAAGCTCCAAAGCGGCCGCCATTACCGCACCGGGGCCACGCGAATGCGCAAGGGCGTAAAAAGGAAGCGCAGCCCTTGCAACCGCGCGCCGCGCTTACCGGAGGCAGGAGCTCCGATCGGCGGAACGCTGCCCCGCCAAGCGCCTCACCGCCAGCATGCACCCGGCCGCCGCAACGCCGCCGTCGCTACGCGCCTTGCTTGGGGGATGGCAGGAGTGGAGGGACTCGAACCCACGGCCCTCGGTTTTGGAGACCGATGCTCTACCAACTGAGCTACACTCCTAGGCCCCCCGCGCCTTACCCCCCCATTTTGGCGGGTGCAAGCGGGTTGCGGCGGCGCGTATCCGCAACCGCCACCCTCAGGCTGGCACGATCAAAGCAGCTGAAATCCTACATTGCAAGCGTTGGGCGATCTGCCGGGGCAAGTCCCTCAGGCCGCGATGTCGTACGGCTGGATTTCGCCCGAGAGGTAGAGGTTCCTCGCCTTGGCCCGGCTGAGCTTGCCCGAGCTGGTGCGCGGCAGGGTGCGGGGCGGGACGAGCTCGATGACGCAATTGATGCCGGTGATGGCGCGTACCCGCTCGCGGATCTGGTCGCGTAGCCGGCCGCGCTCCCCGGCGTCGGAGGTGCGGCACTGGACCAACACCGCCGGCGTTTCCTCGCCGCCCGGCGTGGTGATGGAGAATGCGGCAATGTCGCCGGCCTTGAAGCCGGGAATCTGCTCCACCGCCCACTCGATGTCCTGCGGCCAGTGGTTGCGGCCGTTGATGATGATCATGTCCTTGGCGCGGCCAACGATGTAGAGATAACCGTCAGACATGTAGCCCATGTCGCCGGTGTCGAGCCAACCATCGTCGCTGAGGCAGGCATCGGTCGCCTCCTCGTCGCGGAAATAGCCCACCATCACCGACGCGCCCTTGCACCACACCTTTCCGATCGCGCGCTCGGCGAGGCGTCGGCCGTCTTCGTCCAGGATCGACACTTCCATGTCGCGCACCGGCTTGCCGCAATTCACGATCGAACGGTAGCGCTGCGGCCGGTCCCGCTCCGCCTTGCCGCCGCCGGCCAGCAGCGTTTCCTCGACCAGTTCGACGACAATCCCTTCGCCCGGCGGCATGATGGAGACGGCAAGGGTGGCTTCGGCCAGCCCGTAGGACGGGAGGAAGCTGTTGGCCGAGAAGCCCGCCTCATGGAATGCGTCCACGAAGGCCTGCATCACGTCAGGGCGAATCATGTCGGCGCCGTTGCCCGCGATCCGCCAGCGCGACAGGTCGAAGCGCTCCGACACCTTGGACTGGCTCGACATCCGGCGCGCGCAGATGTCGTAGCCGAATGTCGGGGAATAAGAGAGGGTGGTGCCGGCATTGCGGCTGATCAGGTCGAGCCAGGCGAGCGGCCGCCGGGCGAAGTCCTCGGTCTTCAAGTAATCGGTGGAAACCTGATTGGCGACCGGCGAAAGGAAGCAGCCGACCAGTCCCATGTCGTGGTACCAGGGCAGCCAGGAGATGCAGCGGTCCGTTTCCACCACCTGCATGCCGTGGCTGTGCGCGGCCAGGTTGTTGAGAAGCGCGTGGTGGGTGATGGCGACACCGTGGGGAAAGCGAGTCGAGCCGCTCGAATATTGCAGATAGGCGATGTCGTCGCTGGCCGCTTGTGGAAGGATAGCCTTGGGCGCCTCGCGCTGCGCGAACTCCTCCCAGACCAGGCCTGCTATTCCCGCGCCCTCGGCGGCGGCGCCGGCCATTGAGGCAAGCTCGGCCGGGTAGAAGAGCGCCTTGGGATCGGAACTGGCGAGCTGCACGGAAAGCTGCTCGATATAGGAATCGCGCCCACCGAACGAAGTCGGCAGCGGCAGCGGCACCGGCCAGGCGCCGGCATAAATGCAGCCGAAGAACAAGGCGGCGAATTCCGGCCCGGTCTCGGCGACCAGAGCCACCCGCTCAGCGGGCTTCACTCCCGAAGCGATCAGGCGGTAGGCGGAGTTCAGCGCATCCTCGCGCAGTTCGGCAAAGGTGTAGGCGCGGGTCAGTGTCCCGCGCGGATCGTGGAAATTGAGGCCGCGGCAACCGCGCGCCGCATAATCGAGCGCCTCGCCGAGCGTGCCGAAATCGGCGAACCGGCGCGGCAGATCGTCCGCGGTCGGCGTCGGCTGGAAGGCGGTTGTTTCGGCTTTGCCGGTGTCTGGCACTGTGGCGTCGATCCTCATCTTCTACTGGGGCGCGCGTCGCGTGCGCGCGCCGGCCCCTTGAAAGGAGGCGATGGACTTTCATAATCGGGGAGGAGTGTGGCACAATCGTGGCGCGTGAGACAGGATCGCCCCCGAAAGCCCCGCCCGCCGCTCGACGAGGAGGGGCTGGAGCGGCTCGCCCTGTTCTACGCGGGGCGCTACGCGACCACTCGCGCAAAGCTGCGCGCATATCTTGAACGAAAGCTCAAGGAGCGGGGCTGGGGCGGTGCCGGGCCGGCGCCGATCGAGGCGCTGGTCGGGAAACTTGCGGAGCTTCGTTATGTCGACGACCGCGCCTTTGCAGCGTCGCGCAGCGCTTCGCTCGGCCGCCGCGGCTATGGAGCCAGGCGGGTGGATGCGGCGTTGCGCGCGGCTGGAATAAAGGCGGAGGATGGAGCGGAGGCGCGCAGGGAGGCGCAGGACGGTGCCTGGGCGGCGGCGCTGCGCTTTGCCGAGCGGCGGCGGTTGGGGCCGTTCGCGGCGGCGCCTGCCGATCCGGCGGCACGCCACAAGGCGATGGGCGCGATGCTGCGGGCCGGACACCCTGTCGACATCGCGCGCAAGCTGCTTAACGCTTCGCCTGGCGAAATCCCGGATTCGGACGGTTCCTGAAAAACGAGCGGAAACAGTTCACAAGGCCGCAACAGCCATGATAGTCCTCCCGCTCTGTTTATGGTGGATCGTGCGTTCATGACTTCGCGGCGGGAGAAGATTGCGGACGACAACGAGCCCGGAGCGCCGGACGCGGGGGAGTCGCGCACCGCCGACGAGGCGCTGATCGCGCTCACCGGCACGATGAAATGGTTCGACGCCACACGTGGTTTCGGGTTCCTGGTGAGCGAACAGGCCGAGGGCGATATCCTCATTCATTTCAGCGTCTTGAAGGAGCATGACCGGCGCAGCCTGCCCGAGGGCGCGGTGGTGGAATGTCTGGTTGCCGAGCAGGAACGGGGCTTGCAGGCCCGCAAGATACTCTCGATCGATCTCAGCCATGCCATCATGCCGGATGCGCCCCGCGGCCCCGCGGCCGCCCCGGGCGAGCGGGTCGATCCGTCCGCTCTGCTCGACGAAGCGGGAGCGTTCGAGCCGGTTCGGGTGAAATGGTTCAACCGCCTGAAGGGTTATGGGTTCTTGAACCGCGACGGCGCGGGCGACGAGAATGAGGATATCTTCGTTCACATGGAAACCGTGCGTCGCGGCGGCCTTGCCGATCTTGCGCCCGATGAAGTGCTGCGCGCCCGTATCGCCAGCGGCCGCAAAGGTCCCCTTGCCGTTGAAGTGGAACCGCGTTGACAAAGCTCCCGCTTCTCGCCGCTGCAATGCTTCCGCTCGCCGCTTGCCAGGCCGAGCCGGTGGCGGTGGAAGGAAACGGTCCGGCCCCCGCCGTGACCGCAACGACGCAAGGCCGGCCCAGCCAGGAGGTGTCGCCCATTTCCGGACTCCCGCTGGTGCCGCTCCAGATTCGCAGCGGCGGCAAGGTTCACCGCTTCACCGTGGAAGTGGCGACCACCGCCGATGAGCAGGCCTACGGGCTGATGAACCGCAACCGGCTTGGCCCCAACGAGGGTATGGTGTTTCCGATGAGCCCCGCGCGCCCGGCGAGCTTCTGGATGAAGAACACGCTGATCCCGCTCGACATGATCTTCGTGCGCGCCGACGGCAGCGTCGCGCGTATCGCGGCAATGACCACACCGCACTCGCTCGAATCGGTCGGGGTGAGCGAGCCGGTGGCGGCGGTGCTGGAAATCCCCGGCGGCCGCGCCCGTGAACTCGGCATCGGCGCCGACGCCCGGATCAGCTGGCCCGGCGGGCCTTCGCCGCGCTAGCCCCGGCGCCGGCGGCAGTTCCGCCTGCGCGAAAGCTATTCCTCCCGCACTTCGTCCATGTGGTTTTCGCCGCGTGTGCCCGCTGGGCCGGGCTCGCCCGCATAGCGTCCGCCAGCCTGGTCGGGGCCGCTCGGCTGGCTCGCGTCGCCGCCGGCCATGTCGGAAGGCCGGCCGGTCTCCGCGGCCCGCGAGGACTCCGAGTCGCCGCCTTTGCGATGCGCCTGATCGTTCGTGTTCGGCTCTGTCATTCCTCGCTCCCTTTGCGGTTCAAAGCTGTAACGAAGATCGCCGAGGGGAGGTCCCTGGCCCCGCACGACGGGGCGCCCGGCCCAATTGTTACATTTGAAACACTCCGCCGTGCCGCCCGGCATCCGCTCGACACACGGCAAGTGCAGGACACGGGCAGTATCAGCCAGGAGCGAACACGCTCCCGCGACCCGGAGAAATAACCATGCTGTTTCACATTTCCATCGCCGCCGAGCGCCCCAAGCAGGCTGCCCGGGTGATCGCCGAACTGATCGGCGGCCGCGCTTATCCCTTCCCGCCGGTGGCGGATGGGAGCTGGATTGCCATGGCCGGCGACGAGCGCGGCACGGCTGTCGAAGTCTACCCGCTCGGCACCGAGCTGCACCCTGGCGAGGGTGCCAATGAAGTGCGCGGCGTCGCGGCCGAACCCGCACCGCACGGCCCGGTCCATGCCGCCATCGCCACCGACCTGTCGCTGGAGGAGGTCAAGGCGATCGCCGCCCGCAACGGAATGCCCGCAAAGGTCTGCAACCGCGGTCCCTTTCATGTGATAGAATTCTGGCTGGAAGGGCGCTTCCTGCTCGAAGTGCTGACGCCCGAAATGCAGGCGGAATATCTCGCCTCCATGCATTTCCAGGGCTGGGAAGCCTTTCTGGACACCCCGCTTTCCGAGGCTGCCTGAGGCCGGAGCCCTGGCAGCGCGGATCGCGGGCGCGCGGGTGCGGCTGGTCAGGCTTGCGCGCCTCCCCCCATCGGCGCTAGGCGGCAGCCATGGGATTTCTGAAGCAGATCTTCACCTGGTGGGACGGCGCGACGATCGGAACCGCGCTCCATGTCCGCCGCGCCGGCCGCAAGGTTGGCGAGGATGCCGTGGGCAATATCTACTACCAGGCCAAGAAGGGTCGTCGCCGGTTCATCATCTACAAGGGGGCCAACGATGCCGGGCAGATCCCGCCCGAATGGCATAGCTGGCTCCACCACCAGATCGACGGTCATCCCGACGAGGCGCTGCCGCCGCCGCCGCGTTTCTTGAAGGAGCCGACCGGCAACCGCACGGGCACCCCGGCCGCCTTCAAGCCGGCGGGTGCGCTCGAGCGTGGCGGAGTGCGCGCCGCCGCCAGCGGCGATTACGAGGCCTGGACACCGGACGGCGCATGATCCGCCTGCGGCCAGGGGCCGGCTTCGCCCTCTTTGTCCTGCTCACGCTTGCAGCTTGCGACCGCGATGGCGGTGGCCGCGACGGTCAGGCGGCGCAGGGCAACGGCCAACGCGAGGCCGAGCCCAAAACGGTCGACATTCCGCAGACGGTGGAAGCGGTCCTCCCCGGCACCACACCGATGGCGGAGCGGGTGGCCGTGCTCGGACTGCTCAACAAGCGCAACGGCATTTCGCGCGACATCACGCTGAAGCCAGGCGAAGCTATACGGGTTGGCGATGTGATCGTGCGCCTGCGCGCTTGCGAGACGGCGGCGCCCTGGGAGGTGCAGAAGCTGACCGGCGCCTTCGTTCAGCTCGACGTGCGCAATCCGCAGGGACAGTTTCAGCGTGCCTTTTCCGGCTGGCTCTACAAGGAAACGCCGTCGCTCAACCTGGTTGAGCATCCGGTCTACGATGTTTGGCCTAAAAGCTGCGCAATGACGCATCCCGGCGCCGCCGAAGAGGCGCCGGAGAACGGCGCCGTTCCGGCGAGCAACCGGTCGAGCGCGCCGAACTCGGCCGCCGCCTCGCCGCGCGCCAAGGCCGCTGCCCCGGCCGCCTCTTCCCCCGCCAGGGCCGAGGCCAAGAGCGCCAGGTAATCCTTCTGGCTGATCTCGATCGCGCCGAGGCTGCGCAGGTGATCGGTCATGAACTGGCAGTCGAGGAGGCTGAACCGGCCGACCCTGAGCCGCGCCACCAGCCAGGCGAGCGCGACCTTGGATGCGTCGGTCTGACGCGAAAACATGCTTTCTCCGAAGAAGGCAGCGCCCATGCGCACGCCATACAGGCCGCCGACCAGCTCCCCTTCACGCCATGCCTCGATCGAATGGGCGGCGCCCATGCGGTGGAGGGCAACGAAGCCTTCTTCGATCTGCGCGTTGATCCACGTCTCGCCGCGGTGGGCGCAGGCCCGTATCACCTGAGGGAAGGCGCGGTCGCAGCTTATTTCGAAGCGGCCTGAGCGAAGCGTCTTGCCTAGCGAGCGCGACAGCCGGAAGCCGTCCAGCGGGATAATCGCGCGGCGCCGCGGCTCGACCCAGAACACGTCCTCGGCGTCGCGGCTGTCCGACATCGGGAACACGCCGATCGAATATGCGCGAAGCAGCAGATCGGGATCGATCGAGGCCATCGTGCTCAGCGCTTGTCGCGGCGTGCCGGCGAGGTCAACCGGCTCAGAGGATCTCGCGCACCTTGCTCTGCGGCCGGCACAGGCGCACGCCCTTTTCCGTCTCGACCAGCGGGCGCTCGATCAGGATCGGGTTGTCCATCATGGCCTCGAGGATCGCCTCTTCGCTGACCGCACCGCTGACCAGGTCCAGGTCGTGGGCTAGCGCTTCCTTGGCTCTCAGCCCATCGCGAACGCCGATGCCGGCCCGTGCGTAGAGGCGGCGCAGCTCGCTTTTGGACGGCGGGGTCTTGAGGTAATCGACGATCGTGATCTCGGCGCCCTCGGCTTCCAGGATCTCGAGCGTCTTGCGGGAAGTGCCGCATTTGGGATTGTGGTAAATGGTGGCTTTCATGCGTCCCCGTCCCGCGCCAGCCACGCTTCCAACCATTTGATGGTATATTCACCTTCCAGGAATTCCGGGTCCTGGATGATCTTCTGGTGGAGGGGGAGCGTCGTCTTCATGCCCTCGATGACATATTCCTCCAGCGCGCGCTTCAGCCGCATGATGCAGCGCTCGCGCGTGGTGCCGTAGACGATCAGCTTGGCGATCATGCTGTCGTAATAAGGCGGTACGCGATAGCCCGTGTAGAGGCCGCTATCGACGCGGACATGCATGCCGCCCGGCGCCACATAGGCTTTCACCGTGCCGGGCGATGGCGCGAAGGTGTGCGGGTCCTCCGCGTTGATCCGGCATTCGATGGCGTGGCCGCGGAACTCGAGCTGCTCCTGGGTGCAGCACAGATCCTCGCCGGCGGCGATGCGGATCTGCTCGCGCACCAGGTCCACCCCGGTGATCATCTCGGTCACCGGATGCTCCACCTGGAGCCGCGTGTTCATCTCGATGAAGTAGAATTCGCCGTTCTCGTAGAGGAACTCGATGGTGCCTGCACCGCGATACCCCATATCGGACATCGCCTTGGAAACGATTCCGCCCATCCGGTCGCGTTCCTCGGGCGTGATCACCGGGGAGGGGGCTTCCTCGAGCACCTTCTGGTGGCGCCGCTGCAAGGAACAGTCGCGCTCGCCCAGGTGGATGGCGTTGCCGCGGCCGTCGCCGAACACCTGAAACTCGATGTGGCGCGGATCGCCCAGATACTTCTCGATATAAACGGTGGCGTCGCCGAAGGCCGCCTTGGCCTCGGAGCCCGCCTGCATCATCAGCGGTTCGAGCTGGTCTTCCGATTGCACCACCTTCATGCCGCGGCCGCCGCCGCCGGAGGCGGCCTTGACGATCAGCGGATAACCGGTCTGTGCCGCGACGGCACGCGCCTCCTCGACCGTTGACACCGGGCCGTCGGAGCCGGGGACGAGCGGGAGGCCCAGGGCCGCCGCGGTGCGCTTGGCCTCGATCTTGTCGCCCATGACGCGGATATGCTCGGGCTTGGGGCCAATCCAGATGATGCCGTGGCTTTCCACGATCTCGGCGAAGCGGGCGTTTTCGGACAGGAAGCCGTAGCCGGGGTGGATCGCATCGGCATGGCTGATCTCGGCGGCCGAGATGATGTTGGGGATGTTGAGGTAGCTGTCCGTCGCGGGCGGCGGGCCGATGCAGATCGCCTCGTCGGCCAGGCGGACGTGCATGGCATCGGCATCGGCGGTGGAATGGACCGCCACCGTCTTGATGCCCATTTCGTGGCAGGCGCGGTGGATACGCAGCGCGATCTCGCCGCGATTGGCGATGAGGACTTTCTGGATCGTCATTATTCCACGATCACCAGCGGCTGATCGAACTCCACCGGCTGCGCGTCCTGCACCAATACCTGGGTGACCGTGCCCGCGCGGGGCGCGAGGATCGGGTTCATCACCTTCATCGCTTCAACGATCAGCAGGGTCTCGCCCTCGCGTACGCTCTGGCCCGGCGACACGAACGGCTTGGCGCCCGGCTCGCCCGAAAGGTAGACGGTGCCGACCATCGGCGACTTGACCGCGCCGGGATGCGCGGAAGGCGGCAGCTCGGGCGGGGCGGCGGCGGCGGCGGCCGGCGCGGCCGGCGCCAGGGCAGGGGCCGCCACGGCGTGGGTGGCGGCCGCAACCGTTACCTGCCGCTTCACCGCGATCCGGCGCCCGCCGTCCTCGACCTCGATCTCGGTCAGCTGGTTGGTGTTGAGAAGCTCGGCAAGCTGGCGAACCAGCTCGGCATCGATGCGCATGCCCCCGTCGGGGGCGCGATCTTCGTCGCTCATGTGAAAACTCTCTTTCCCTGTTGGGGCGCGAAATGTCAGAGTCGCGCCGCCGCGTCCAGAGCCAGCGTATAGCTGAGCGCGCCGAAGCCGGAGATTGTTCCTCGCGCCGCCGGGGCGATCAGGCTGCGGCGGCGAAAGCTTTCGCGAGCCTGCGGGTTGGACAGGTGGACTTCGATCACCGGCGTCGCGACCGCCTTGATCGCGTCATGCAGCGCCACCGACGTGTGGGTGAAACCGCCGGCATTGAGGATCACCGCCCGGGCTCCTTCCGCCTGCGCCTCGTGCAGCCAGTCGATCAAGTGGCCTTCATGATTCGATTGGCGCACCTCCACCGCGACGCCGAGTTCCCGGGCCTGGTCCTCCAGGGCGCCGGCAATCTCGTCGAGGGTGTCGGTGCCGTAAATCTCCGGCTCGCGGGTGCCGAGCAGGTTGAGGTTTGGGCCGTTCAGCACGTAGATGGTGGGTAGCGTCGCCATGGCCGCACCCTATATGGCGCGAAGCCAGTCAGGCAAAGGCGGCAGATGAACGATACGCTCTCGATTTCGGTCAACGGCCAGCACCGGCGGGTGGCGGCGGGGATCAGCGTCGCCGATCTCGCACTGGAACTCGGGCTGGAGCCGACCCGGGTAGCGGTGGAACGCAATCTGGAGATCGTGCCGCGCTCCACGCTTGGCGATGTAAAGGTCGAGGACGGCGACGATTTCGAAATCGTCACCTTTGTCGGCGGCGGTTGAGCCCGCTCAGACCGTTGGTAGCCTCTGCCAGGCCGGTGCCGGAAGGCGGGCGCCGTAGCGGCGTGCAATCCGCTCCACCTCGTCGAACGTGGTGTCGATCGCCTCCTCCGCCGCCGCCACCGCGTCAATCCGCGACCGTTCCCGACTGCCCCGAGCGGCGTCCGTCAGATCGGCGAGGTTATGCCAAGCTTGAACGTGGGCGCGGTAGGCTGTCCAGAAATCCAGCGGCGCGCGGCGGCGCGGGATCCGCTCGATCGCTTCGGCGACCTCGCGCGGGCTGAGCCGGGCGGTATCGAGATTGTCCGCGCCGACGATGCGTTCGATCTCGATGCGGGCTGCGTCGCCCCGCACGATGATCTCGGGCGCCTGCGCCGCGGCCGCCAGCGCCGGTATCTGCCAGGCCAGAATGGTCAGCAAAGCGAGCCGGGCGAGCCGCATTCGTTTCTCCGTAAACCTGGCGCAGCCTAACAGCGGGACAAGGCGCGCGAAAGCCACGGCTTACCTTCTTCGCGATCCGGCCTATATCCCGAGTCCAGCCACTCGATCAGCGGGTAAAGATGACGTGAACGCTCCAGGCCGAATTTTAACCACCGCAGCAGATGCCGACAGCTGGACCGTCGCCGGCCGTACCTTCACCTCGCGGCTGATCGTCGGCACCGGCAAGTATAAGAGCTTCGAGCAGAATGCCGCAGCGGTGGAAGCTTCGGGGGCGGAGATCGTCACGGTGGCGGTGCGGCGCGTGAATGTCGCCGATCCCGGCCAGCCGATGCTCACCGATTTTATCGACCCCAAAAAGGTCGTCTACCTCCCCAACACCGCCGGGTGCTTCACCGCCGAGGATGCGATCCGCACGCTGCGGCTGGCGCGCGAGGCGGGCGGCTGGACGCTGGTGAAGCTTGAAGTGCTCGGTGAAGCCAAGACGCTCTATCCGGACATGATCGAGACGCTGCGTGCCTGCGAAATACTGGCCAATGAGGGTTTTGAACCGATGGTTTATTGCGCGGACGATCCGATTGCGTCGAAGCGGCTCGAAAATGCGGGCGCGGTGGCGATCATGCCCTTGGGGGCGCCGATCGGCTCCGGTTTGGGACTCCAGAACGAGGTCATGATCCGCATCATGGTGGAGCAGTCGAAGGTGCCGGTGCTCGTCGATGCCGGCGTCGGTACCGCGTCGGACGCCGCCGTGGCGATGGAGCTGGGCTGCGACGGCGTCCTCATGAACACCGCAATCGCGGAGGCCAAGGATCCCGTGATGATGGCGCGGGCAATGCGGATGGCGGTGGAATCCGGCCGCCTCGCCTACCGCGCCGGCCGCATGGGAAAGCGCCGCTATGCCGACCCGTCCAGCCCGCTTGCCGGCTTGATCTAGGGATCGGGATCAGTTCTTCTGGTGCGCGCGGCCCGGCTGGGCCGATCGACACCGGGGGGTAGGTTGGAGGCTGAGCCTCCCGCTTCGCCCATCCTTCCTTCCCGGCGCTTCGGAACGCCCGTTCCGCCCGGCGGTTTGCCGCGTCAGGAGGTGACAGGCATGCCGGACTATCCCGCCCTTCGCGAAACCATGGTCGAGCGGCAGATCGCCGCGCGCGGGATCGCCGATCCGCGCATCCACGCCGCCTTTCGTGCCGTGCCGCGCGAGGAGTTTCTGCCCGAAGACCTTCGCGAACGCGCCTACCAGGACAATCCGCTGCCCATCGAAGCGGAGCAGACCATTTCACAGCCCTATATCGTCGCCCTGATGATGGAGGCGGCGGAGATCGAGCCGCTCGATGTGGTACTCGAGGTGGGCGCAGGCTCCGGCTACGCCGCGGCGGTGCTCGCCCAGCTCGCCGACGAGGTGATCGCCATTGAGCGGCATCTCGATCTTGCCAAGCTCGCCGGCGCCCGGATGGAGCGGCTCGGCTACGACAATGTCTCGATCTACGAAGGCGACGGCACGCGCGGCTTCGAGGAGAAGGGGCCGTTCGATGTCATCATCGTCTCCGCCGCCGGCAGCCAGGTGCCCGATGCCCTGCTCGCCCAGCTGGAAATCGGAGGTCGTCTGGTCATCCCTTTGGGAGAGAAGGACGAGGTCCAGAAGCTCTACAAGATCACCCGCACCGGCGGCGACGAATATGAGCAGGAGGAGATAGGCGATGTTCGCTTCGTTCCGCTGATCGGCGCCCAAGGGTGGACCGGAGCGGGCGAACGCTCCGATCCGCGCACGCCGGCCGAGCTGATCCGGGACGCCGCCGAGCCGCTTCCCGACATCGACGATCCGGCCTTCGCCGAGATGTTCGATCGCTTCGCCGACGCGCGCGTCGTCCTGCTAGGCGAGGCAAGCCACGGCACCTCCGAATATTATCGCGCCCGCGCCGCGATCACGCAGCGCCTGATCGAACGCCACGGCTTCAATATCGTCGCGGTGGAAGCGGATTGGCCGGACGCGTCCGCCGTGGATCGCTTTGTCCGCCACCGTCCGCACCGCGCCGGAGAGGAGGCGGCCTTCCAGCGCTTCCCCGCCTGGATGTGGCGCAATGCCGAAGTGGACGGGTTCGTGCGCTGGCTGCGCCGTTACAATCGGGGCCGCGAGCTTGGGAGCATGGCCGGCTTCTACGGCCTCGATCTTTACAACCTTTCAGGGTCGATCCGAGCGGTCATCGAATTCCTCGAAGACGCCGATCCGGATGCGGCGCGGGCGGCGCGCGAACGCTATGCCTGCCTCCTTCCCTGGAGCCGCGATCCTGCCGCCTATGGCCGGATGGCACTGTCCGAAGGCTATGGCCGCTGCGAGGCGGGCGCCGTTCAGATGCTTCGCGATCTCCTCCAGCGTCGCTTGGATTGCTTTGGCGAGGAGTGCGAGGAATGGCTCGACGCCGCCGCCAATGCCCGGCTGATCCGCAATGCCGAGCAATATTACCGCGTGATGTACCACGGCGCCGCCGAGAGCTGGAATTTGCGCGACACCCACATGTTCGAAACGCTCTGTCAGCTGCTTGACGCCAGGGGGCCGGACTCCAAGGCGGTGGTCTGGGCCCACAACAGCCACATCGGCAACGCGGCCCATACCGAAATGGGTCAGGTGCGCGAGGAGCTGAATGTCGGCCAACTGGTCAAGGAAAGGTTCGGCGATAAGGCTCGGCTGATCGGCTTCGGGACCCACGCCGGCACGGTGGCCGCGGCCGACGATTGGGACGAGCCGATGCGGGTGATGGAGGTTCGCCCCTCGCTTGCCGGCAGTTATGAGCGGCTATGCCACGACAGCGGGGTCGGTCGCTTCTTGCTCGACTTGTGCCCGGGCTCAAATGGGAAGGCCGTGGAAGCGCTGATCGAGCCGCGCCTCGAGCGGTTCATCGGCGTCATCTACCGCCCCCAGACGGAACGCTGGAGCCATTACGCCGAGGCAAGCCTCCCCGGCCAATTCGATGCCTGGGTGTGGTTCGACAAAACCAGCGCCGTTACCCCGCTCCCGGTCCGAGACCTTCCCGCCCAGGAGGAGGAGACCTTTCCCTTCGGGTTGTAGCGGCGGAACGCCTCGGCGCGTGGCGTCGTTCTCCAAGCCGACAACCGGCAACCGGCAACCGGCAACCGGCAACCGGCAACCGGCCCGCATCTTCGCGGCCCAGTAAAGGACAGGAACAGAAGCCCAACACTGCCGTTCGTTTAAGTACAACCAAACGGAGGCGCGTCGATGTTCGTCCACAACAAGAAGCTGCAATATACCGTCCGCGTCTCCGAGCCGAACCCGGTGCTCGGCACCTTCATGCTCGAGCAGTTCGGCGGTCCCGATGGCGAACTGGCCGCAGCGATGCGCTATTTCACGCAGGGGCTCGCCGAGGATGATCCGGGCCGCAAGGACCTGTTGCTCGACATCGCCACCGAGGAATTGAGCCACCTCGAGATCATCGGCTCCATCGTTGTCATGCTCAACAAGGGCGCCAAGGCGAAAATGGCGGAAGGGAGCCTTTCAGAAGCGGAGCTTTACCGCGACATCAACCAGGGCGGAATCAGCCATACCGAGTCCATCCTCTACGGGGGTGGCCCAGCGCTGGTGAACTCGTCGGGCGTGCCCTTCAACGGCCATTATGTCGACAGCCGCGGCGAGCCGACAGTGGACCTGCGCTCCAACATCGCCGCCGAAGCGCGCGCCAAGATCGTCTACGAACGGCTGATCAATGTCACCGACGATCCTGGCGTCAAGGATGCCTTGAAGTTCCTGATGACACGCGAGGTGGCCCACCAGAAGTCCTTTGAGAAAGCGCTTTACTCGATTGAGAACAATTTCCCGCCTGGTAAGCTGCCGGGGGAGCCGGAATATTCGAGCCTCTATGTCAACGCCTCGCAAGGGGAAGGCGACATGCTCGGGCCGTGGAACAGCGGTGAGGAGTGGCAGCGCATGGATGTCATGGAGGCGGCGTCTGCGGTGGACGGCGGCGACGGCACAGCGAGCGTCAAGCTTTCCTCCCGCGAGCGCAAGGATGTCGCCGCGGCGGCAGCGCGGACGGCATCCGACGCGAGCCTCAATCCGACCACGGGAACCGATCTTGGCGCCGGACCCGGCTCGGGACAAACCAAACCCGTTCCTGCGAAAAAGAAGAAGTAGCGGTAGGGCGGAGCGGTCGAGGATCTCCCACCTCAAGGATGCGGGCAAAGAGGCCGGCAGGCTCAAGCGCATCGTCGACACGCTCTGACCCGCCGGTCAGCGCGGCAATGCGACCATGCCAACGAGGAAGGTGAGGATGCCGATCACGAGCAGCAGCAGCACCGCGAGCATGAGGCACGAGCCGGTCCAATTGTCGAAGCGCCAGACCAGCCAAAGCACGGCGACGACCACAACGAAAAGTGTGGCGGGTGGGCCGATCACCAGCCAGGCGGCGGCGCCGCCGAGGGATGCGAGCACGGCGACGCGGAGGATGGTGAGGGCAACCTCGCGCTTCACCGCGTCATTACCGCCCGCCCTCCATCATGCGCGTTCGCGGGTGCGCAGCTTAGAAATGGTGGTTGCCGCGGTGATCTGCTCCACGTCGGTCTTGAGGTGGAGAAGCTTGACGCCGCTCTCCCGCGTCGCGCGATCAAGAGCCGGCGCAAAATCCTCGGTGCGCTCCACGGTCTCGGCCCAGGCGCCATATGCGCGGGCGAGGGCGACGAAATCCGGGTTGAGGAGGTCGGTGCCGCTCACCCGTTCCGGATAATCGCGCTCCTGATGCATTCGGATCGTGCCGTAGCTGCCATTGTCGATCACCAGGATCAGCATGGAAGCACGGTAGCGCATTGCGGTGGCAAGCTCCTGCCCGTTCATCAGGAAGTCGCCATCGCCGGCGGCGACCAGCACCTGGCGCTCCGGGAAGCGTAAGGAGGCGGCGACCGCGGCGGGGAGGCCGTAGCCCATCGAACCGTTGGTAGGCGCGAGCTGCGAGGGGAAGGGGCCGTAGTGCCAGAAGCGGTGGAACCAGCTGGAGAAATTGCCGGCCCCGTTGCACACTATCGTGTCGGCGGGCAGCGCCTCGCGCAGTGCGGCGACGCACCGGCCGAGATCGAGCGGCGCCTCGCGCGGCTGGGGCGTGGACCATTCCTGCCATTCGGTGTGTGCTTCGGTACCGGCGTCGAACGAGATCACCTCATCCTCCTGCCACGCCGCGAGCAGCTCGGCGAATTCGCGCATATCGGCGCAGATCGGCAGGCAGGTCTTGTAGACGCTGTTGAGCTCGCCCGGATCGGGGTGAACATGGACCAGTGTCTGCCCCGGATGGTCCGGGGTGATCAGGGTATAGCCGTCGGTGGTCGCCTCGCCGAGACGTGGTCCGACGACGAGCAGCAGGTCGGCCTCCCGGACGCGCTCAAGCAGCCTGGGATTGGGCCCGTAGCCCAAATTGCCGGCATAAACAGCGCTGCCGTTCGGCACCGCATCCTGACGCCGGAAGGCGCAGGCGACGGGAATGCCGACGCTTTCGGCCCAAGCGGTGAAATGGTGGGACGCGGCCGAGTCCCAGCCGGCGCCGCCGACGATGGCGAGCGGTGCGCAAGAATCCTGGAGCAGGCTCATCAGCGTCGAGACGGCCATCGGATCCGCGGCCTGCACCGGCGGCGCGACCCGGGGACGATCGACCGCTTCAACCGCGTCGCGCAGCATGTCTTCGGGGAGCGCAAGCACCACCGGCCCCGGACGGCCCGACATCGCCACGGCATAGGCACGAGCGACATATTCGGGGAGCCGCGCGGCATCGTCGATCCGCGCGGTCCACTTGGCGAGCGGGCGGAACATCGCCGCGAAATCGACTTCCTGGAAGCCCTCGCGGTCGCGGTCGCCGCGGGCGACGTCGCCGATGAACAGGATCATCGGGGTCGAATCCTGAAAGGCGACATGGACGCCGACGCTGGCATTGGTGGCGCCGGGGCCCCGAGTGACGAAGGCGACTCCGGGTCGGCCCGCAAGCTTGCCGTCGGCCTCCGCCATATAGGCGACGCCGCCCTCCTGTCGGCAAACCACCAAGTCGATCTCGGGGCTGTCGTGCAGCGCGTCGAGCACGGCAAGAAAGCTCTCTCCGGGCACTGTGAAGATCCGGTCGCAGCCCTGCGCCAGGAGATTGTCGACAAGGATGCGGCCGCCGGTCCGTGAAGTGGTCATGGACCCGCGCCTAACTCTGAATGAGAGGATTGGAAAGCCGAGCCGTTGCTTACACGCGTGTAAACGCGCTTGACCTGCCTCTGGCGCAAACTAGGTTCGCCCGCGAGATCAGAGACGGAGCGATACGACATGACCAAGAGCGAAATGGCCGCCAAGATGACTCAGGCCGGTGCCTGGCTGCCCGGCAAGCGCGTCAAGTTCGACTTCGGCAGCGAAGGCGTGGTGATGCTAGATGGCGTCGCCCAGCAGGCGACCGAAGAGGACGGGACGGCGGACACGACGATCAAGATCGAGTGGAGCGACTTCGAGGCGATGCAGCGCAAGGAGCTCGATCCGATGACCGCCTTCATGCAGGGCAAGCTCAAGGTCGAGGGCGACATGTCGACCGCGATGCAGCTCCAGGGCGTCCTCGCCAAGCTGGCGTAACGTCGACCGGAGTTGAGGGTCCGTTCAGCTTTCCTTGACCGGACTCGGCTTCGGCCTCTATCGCAGCGTCGTCTTTTCAGGAGCGGTGCATGCGAAAAATCTATTCCGATGCGGCCGCGGCGCTCGATGGACTGCTGTTCGACGGCATGACGATCTGCGCCGGCGGCTTTGGCCTGTGCGGCATTCCCGAGCGGCTGATCGACGCGATTCAGGCGAGCGGCGTCAAGGACCTCACCATCGCCTCCAACAATGCCGGCATCGACAATGAGGGGCTGGGCAAGCTGCTCCGCTCGCGCCAGGTCAAGAAGATGATCTCGTCATATGTGGGCGAGAACAAGGAGTTCGAGCGGCAATATCTGGCCGGCGAACTCGAGGTGGAATTCTGCCCGCAAGGCACGCTTGCCGAGCGCTGCCGCGCCGGCGGCGCTGGAATTCCCGGCTTCTACACCAAGACCGGCGTCGGCACGATCGTCGCGGAAGGCAAGGAGCACAAGGATTTCGACGGGGAGACCTACATCCTGGAGCGCGGGATCCGTGCCGACCTGTCGATCATCAAGGGCTGGAAGGCGGACGAAGCGGGCAACCTCGTTTTCCGCAAGACCGCCCGCAACTTCAACCAGCCGATGGCGACTGCCGGCCGCATCTGCGTCGCCGAAGTGGAGGAGATCGTGCCGGTCGGCAGCCTCGACGCCGACGGAATCCACCTCCCAAGCATCTACGTGAAACGCATGATCCTCGGCGCGCCCTACGACAAGAAAATCGAGTTTCGCACGGTGCGGACGTGGGAGGCGGCATAATGGTCTTCGTCACCCCTCCTCTTCAGGGGAGGGGTGGGGGTGGGGCTTGTTACATGCAGCCCGCCATCCGAACATTCCCCACCCCAACCCCTCCCCTGAAGGGGAGGGGCTCAAAGCAGGAGCCCCTTGATGGCATGGGATCGCAATCAGATGGCGGCGCGCGCCGCGAAAGAGCTGCGCGACGGCTACTATGTTAATCTGGGCATCGGCATTCCGACCTTGGTGGCGAACAACATCCCCGAGGGGATGGAGGTGACGCTGCAGTCGGAGAACGGCATGCTCGGCATCGGGCCGTTTCCCTATGAAGGGGAGGAGGATCCGGACCTGATAAATGCTGGCAAGCAGACGATCAGCCAGCTTGCCTCGTCGAGCTACTTCTCCTCGTCCGACAGCTTCGCGATGATCCGCGGCGGGCATATCGATTTGACCGTGCTTGGCGCGATGGAGGTCTCGGAAGGCGGCGACATTGCCAACTGGATGATCCCGGGCAAGATGATCAAGGGCATGGGCGGCGCGATGGACCTTGTCGCAGGCGTCAAGAAGATCATCGTGGTGATGGAGCACACCTCCAAGAACGGCGATGCCAAGTTCATCCCGGAATGCTCGCTGCCGCTCACCGGCAAGAATGTCGTAGACATGATCATTACCGATCTCGCGGTGTTTCATCGCCCCAACCACATGAGCCCGTTCCGGCTCATCGAGCTGGCGCCGGATGTGAGCGCCGAGGAAGTGGCGGCCAAGACCACGGCGCGCTACGAGAGCTGAAGCACTTCGCACGCTTAAGGGGATCGGCAATGAAGACAGTGATCGCGGCCGCGGCGGCCTTTCTCGCGCTCACCGGCATGCAGGCGCCCGCGCCCGCCGCGGCGCCGATGCAGATGTGGCGGCTCGATTGCGGCACGGTGGATGTCTCGAACCTCGATGTCTTCTCCGATGCCTTTCTCTATGTCGGACAGAAGAAGACGCTGGCCGACAGCTGCTACCTCATCCGCCGCGGGGAGAATTACCTGCTGTGGGACACCGGCCTCCCGGGCGAACTGGCCGGCACCAGTGCCACCAGCGGCCCCTTCACCACCTCCGTGCGCACCCGCATCGTCGACCAGCTCCGTCAAATCGGGATCAGTCCCGATCGGATCAACTTCGTGGGGATCAGCCACAACCATTTCGACCATATCGGCCAGGCTTCCGACTTTCCAAAGGCGACGCTGCTGATCGGGGCGGAGGATTGGGAGGCGACCAAGAAGGGCGACTCGGCGGCACGGTTCGCGCCCTGGGTCAAGGGCGGGGCCAAGGTCGTGCCGATCGCCCGCGACCATGATGTGTTCGGCGACGGAAGCGTCACCATCCTCGACATGCCCGGACATACCGACGGCCACCAGGCCTTGCTCGTCAAACTGCCGAAAACCGGCAACATCCTGCTGACCGGCGACCTCTACCATTTCCAGGAGAATGTGAAGAATCGCGGCGTCCCAAGCTTCAACGCCGACCGCGCCGATACCCTTGCCTCCATGGACCGCTTCGATGCAATCGCGCGCGCCACGAAGGCGCGTGTCATCGTCCAGCACGAGCCCGCCGATGTCGGTAAATTGCCGCGCTTCCCGCAGGCGGCGCAGTGAAGGCGCTCCTTTCTGCCGCGCCCGGCGGGCCGGAGACGCTGGCGCTGACCGATCTGCCCGACCCGGTCGCCGGACCGGGACAACTTCTGGTCCGAGTGAAGGCCTGCGCCATCAACTATCCTGATGTTCTGATCATCGAGGACAAATATCAGTTCAAGCCGCCCAGGCCGTTTGCCCCAGGCGGCGAGGTTGCCGGTACCGTCGAAGCGGTGGGGGAAGGCGTCTCCGGCTGGCGCGCAGGCGACCGGCTGATCGCAATGATCGGCCATGGCGGCTTGGCCGAGAAGGTGGTGGTTCTCGCCGCGATGGCCTTGCCGCTGCCGGCGCAGCGCAGCTTCGAGGAAGGCTCGGCGCTGATCCTTACTTATGCGACATCGATCCACGCGTTGCTGGACCGCGGCAGGCTGAAGGAGGGGCAGACCCTGCTCGTGCTGGGCGCGGCGGGCGGCGTCGGCCTGGCAGCAGTGGAACTCGGCAAGGCGTTCGGCGCCCGCGTAGTCGCAGCCGTGTCGTCGGAGGAAAAGGCGCAGGCCGCTCGCGAAGCGGGGGCGGAAGCGGTGGTGATCTACCCGCGCGGGCCATTCGACAAGGAGGGCTCGAAGTCGCTCTCACAGCAGTTCAAGGACGCGGTGGGCCCCGCGGGTGCCGACCTGATCTACGATCCTGTCGGCGGCGACTATGCCGAGCCGGCGCTGCGGGCGATCGCTTGGGAGGGGCGTTACCTCGTGGTCGGATTTCCGGCCGGCATTCCCCGGCTGCCGCTCAACCTGACCTTGCTCAAGAGCTGCGATGTCTGCGGGGTATTCTGGGGCGCCTTCGCGGCGCGCGATCCCAAGGCCAATGCCGCGCATATCGAGACGCTGTTCCAACTGTGGTCGGAAGGCAGGATTTCGCCGAAGATCAGCCGCACCTGGCCACTTGCGCAGGGCGGCGACGCGATCGCGCACATGGCGGCGCGCCAAGCGATCGGGAAATTGGTCGTCACTGCCTGACGTCCCTTCCTTTCGGGGGAGGGGCTATCGGTTGCGCGCTCTGCGCCGCACGCCTATCTGAACATCTGACAGGAGCAAGGGAGCTTGCATGACGACCTTCGACGAGCGCGAACGGGCATTCGAGACCAGATATGCCCGCGACCAGGAAATGCAGTTCAAGATCACTGCGCGCCGCAATCGACTGCTCGGCCAATGGGCCGCCGGGCTGATGGGCCTCACGGAGGCGGAGTCGGACGCCTATGCCAAGGATGTGGTGCGCGCCGATTTTGAGGAAGCGGGCGACGAGGATGTGATCCGCAAGCTGATCGGCGACCTGACTTCGGCCGGCGTCGAGACCGACGAGGTCAAGATCCGAGAAGCGCTGGAGCACAAGACGGTCGAGGCCCGCCGCCAGCTGATGGAATCGCAGGGCTGAGCCGATGCCGATGGCCGCCGACGAGATCGAAAGGCTGATCCGCGAGGGCATCCCCGATGCCCGCGTGGAGATCACCGACCTGGCCGGCGACGGGGACCATTATGCCGCGCGGGTCGTTTCCGAAAGCTTCCGGGGCATGCCCCGCGTGCACCAGCACCAGCGCGTCTACCAGGCGCTCGGCGGTCGCATGGGCGGTATCCTCCACGCTCTCCAGCTTACCACCGCAACCCCCGATTGATCAGGAACCAAGCCATGTCCGACGCCGCCATCCGCATCGACGAGATCGTCCGCAAGCACGATGTGGTGCTGTTCATGAAGGGCACCGCATTGTTTCCGCAATGCGGTTTTTCGAGCCGCGCCATCGCCATCCTCGACCATCTCGGCGCAGGCTATGAAACGGTGGACGTCCTTCAGGATCCGGAGATCCGCCACGGTATCAAGGCTTATTCCGACTGGCCGACCATCCCGCAGCTTTATGTAAAGGGCGAGTTCGTCGGCGGATCGGACATCATGATGGAGATGTACGAGGCGGGTGAGCTCGAGCAGCTCTTTACCGAGAAGCAGGTCGCAAGGGCCGGCTGAGCCGCGGGAGCTCGTTCCTACCAGAGCCCAAAAAAGATGGGGCGGACGGCGCGACCAGAAAAGCGCCGTCCGCCCCTTCGCTTTGGGAATAGTGTGGACATGGGAAACGATACACGACCCATGCCAGATGTGCCGTTTAGCGGAAATCTGCCGCGCAAGATGGTATACGGTCGTTAACCATATGCGGTGTTCGTAAAGCAGACCGACACTTCAGGACCCGGCGCAGCACCTCTTGCACTCCCGGACCATTCACCTGCGGTTCACCCTTTAGATTACATCTGTAGTCGCTCTTGGGGAGGACGAAATGGAGCGGATCGCCGAAGGCGAATATGCGGTCATGGAGGTGCTGTGGGAGCAAGCTCCGCTGACTGCCGCCGAAGTTGCCGAACGGGTGCCCGCCGAGCGCTGCTGGAGCCTTGCCACCGTCAAGACCATGCTCTCGCGGCTGCTCGCCAAGGGCGTCCTTGCCCATGAGCAAGACGGTCGGCGTTACCTCTACCGCCCCGCCATTCGCCGAGAGGATTATGTTGCCGAGGAATCGGGTCGGCTGCTCGATCGGATGTTCGGCGGCCGTCTGACGCCCCTGGTCGCCCACCTCGCCGAACGGGATCGCTTGACCCAGGCCGACATCGCCGAGATCGAACAGCTGTTGAAGGAGCTCAAGTCATGACCTCCTGGCTCGCCGAAACCTTTGTCACCACGACCATCCTGCTGCTGCTGGTGCTTGCTTTGCGCCGTCCGGTCGCCCGCTTGTTCGGCGCCGGTTGGGCCTATGCGCTGTGGGCGGTGCCGGCACTGCGGCTGGTCCTGCCACCGCTGCCGCAGCTGACACCCTCGATTGAGCTTCCCGCCGCCATCGCCGCCCTTCCGGCGGCGATGGCGGGAGGTGCCGCGCCGCTGCCGGCCGTTGCCGGCTCCGGGCTGTGGGGTCCGCTCATTCTGGCCGTCTGGGCCGGCGGGGCGATCCTGTTCCTGACCCTGCAATGGCTGTCCTACCGCGCCTTCCTGCACCGGCTGGATGCAAGCGCACGGCCCGCATGCCCTTCCGCCCAGGGGGGCATCGAGGCGGTGGTGAGCGAGGAGGTCGACGGGCCTCTGGCGCTCGGCCTGCTGCGCCCGCGCATCGTCCTGCCCATCGATTTCGAGCGCCGCTACAGCGCCGGCGAGCGTCGCCTGGCGCTGGCCCACGAAGTCACCCACCATCGCCGCGGCGACATCTGGTGGAATCTGGCGGCGACGGTCGTGCTCGCGCTCAACTGGTTCAACCCGGTCGCCTGGATCGCCCACCGCGCCTTTCGCACCGACCAGGAGCTCGCCTGCGATGCCGCCGTCGCAGCCCGCGCTTCGGCGGACGAGCGCTGCGCCTACGCCCGCGCCCTGGTCAAGTCGGCCAGCCGCCCCGGCTTGATCGCCGCCTGCGCACTCAACAGCGCCGCGCAGCTCAAGCAGCGCCTGCGGATGATGCGCGGCCACCGTGTCAGCCCTGTCCGGCGCGCCGGCGGGATGGTCGCGCTGTGCGCCGTGGCGGCGGCGGGGTTTGCAGTCGGCAGCCCCGCGGCAACGGAGGCCGCGCAGGAGTCGCCTCGCCTCGCACAACTCGCCGGCGTCGCCAGGACAATGGCGCCAGCCGCCGCCGTACAGCCCGTTGCCCTTCCCGATCCGCAGCCAGCGCCCGCCGCCAGGGCGAAGCCGCGCCCACGTGTTCAGCCTTTGCGGCGCGCGCCGAAGCGCGCCGCTGCGGCGCCCGCCGCCGAGCGGCTCGAACTGGTCGGCGTTCCCGACGAGGCGATCGCCGCTCCGAACCCGCGCCGGCAAGTCCACTTCATCCGGGTGGAGCGGCGGCAAGACGCGTCGGCGGCGCTCGCGCCCGGTAGCGCCCGCGTGCTGGTGGTGCGCAGGTCCATTGCGCCCCAGGCGGACGAGATCGCCCGCGCGCTTCAAGCGGCGCTCGGAGGCGAGAGCCGGATCGCCGATGCGGGAGCCGCCATTCGCCAGTTCCGAATCATCCTCAACGCCAATCGCCAGGGAGATTGACCATGAACATCCTCACCAGCAGCCTCGTTAAGTTAGCAGCCGGGGCATCCGTGCTAGCCGCCGGCGCCGCCTTGTCCCAAACCAAGGAAGGTGGCGACAAGGAGGTGATCCACAAGGTCATTATGCTCGCTGAGGGCAAGGACGCGTCGGAACGCATGCGGGAACTTCGCATATTGCGCGGCGCCAACGGCGAATTCCGCTGCCCCGACGGAGCGCCGACCAAGGTGGAAGAGACCGCCGCCTCCGAGCGCACCAAGGTTTTGATTTGCGGCAACGACAAGCTCAGCGATGCCGAGCGCGCCAACAAGCTCGAGGAGATGCTGGCCAGGATTCGCTCGGAGGATCATTTCGGCGCCGCCCACAAGGCCAAGGTCGAAGCGGCGCTGACGCAGGCCATTGAGCGGCTGCGCGCGACGCAATAAAGCTACGCGGCGGAGGGAAGGCGCCGGCTCGAAGGGGCCGGCGCCTTTTTCTTTCCTTTCCAAGTTCAAGCGCTCACATGGCAGCCCATGGAGGAATGGCCCACCGGCAAGCTGGAGCACGTCGCGCCGCTTATTCGCAGCCTGCTTGCGCCAAATCCCTCGCCTTTCACCTATAGCGGCACCCAAACCTTCCTGGTCGGGGAAGGGGAGGTCGCAGTGATCGATCCCGGGCCGGACGATCCTGCCCATCTCGACGCGCTGCTGCGCGCGCTCCAGGGCGAGCGGGTCAGCGCGATCCTGTGCACCCACACCCACCGCGACCACAGCCCGGCGAGCCGCACGCTGCAGGCTGCCACCGGCGCCCCGATCGTCGGCTGCGCCGCGCTGATGCCCGATCATGCTGACAGTCAGGACGACGAATCCTTCGACCGCGACTACCGGCCCGACCGGGTGCTGGCTCACGGCGAAACCGTCTCCGGCCCCGGCTGGACCCTCGAAGCCGTAGCAACGCCCGGACACACGTCGAACCACCTGTGTTTTGCGCTGCGGGAGGCGAACGCCCTGTTCAGCGGCGATCACGTGATGGGGTGGTCGACCAGCATCGTCGCCCCGCCCGACGGCGACATGAGCGCCTATATGGCCAGCCTGGACGCGCTGCTGACGCGCGGCGAGGCGGTATACTACCCGACCCACGGACCGGCGATCGAGCGGCCGCATGCCCATGTGCGCGGGCTGATCGGCCACCGCCGGATGCGCGAGAAGCAGGTTCTTGCGCAACTCGAAGCGGGCGAGGGGCGTATATCCGTGATGGTGACACGCATGTATACCGGCCTCGACCCGAAGCTGCACGGCGCGGCCGAGCGGTCGGTGCTCGCCCACCTCATCGACCTGGAAGCGCGCGGGCTGGCGATCCGGCGCGCAGATGCCTGGGCTTTGGCCGAATGAGAAAGCCGGGCTTTCTCCTCGTGGCGGTGGTACTGGGCGTGCTGGCGCTGTTCGCCTGGTGGCAGCGCTCGGAGCGGATGGAGGCAGAGCGCAGGCTGGGCCTCGACGCCTCGCGCGTGGTTGCGGAAAGCTTTTCCAACGCCGCGCAGGTCAAGGTCGGGACACTCAGCGGACGCATCGTCTCACGCGGCGAGGATCGCGGCTTTCTCGGCGTGGTTCCTTCCGAACAGACCAGTGCGCTTCCCTTCAGCGTCGACTATTTCATCGACCTGAACCGCATCGGCCAGGGCGATTACCGCTGGGACGAAGCTACCAAGACGCTCAACGTCGCGATCCCGGATGTGACCGTGAGCAAACCCAATATCGATGAGACGGCGGCGAGCAGCCGGCAAAAGGGCGTCTACATCTCGCGTCGCGCCGCGCAGGAACTCGCGCAACAGACTTCGCGCCACGCCTCGGCGCGTTCGATGCAGGCGGCGCGCGAACCGCAGCGGCTCGACCAGGCGCGGGCCAATGCCCGCACCGTGGTCTCACGAATGGCGCAGCCCCCCCTCCAGGCGGCGGGGCTGGGGGAAGTGAAAGTGGTGGTCAAGTTTCCTTGGGAGACGGGCGACAAGTCGACGGCCGGCGAGCGCTGGGACCAGTCGCGGCGGCCGGAGGAGGTGCTGGAGGAGCGGCGCGGAGCGCAGAAGTGAGGCGCGGCGTGAACCCATCCCTTCTCCTTGAAAAAACCGGCCGAATTCCTAGCTCTATCACGAGGGCCGCGCTCTTCCTGGCGGCCGTTCACCGGGGATCGACAGCCGCATGAACGCACCCAATGCCAGCCTGCGCGGGCTCGACCTGCGCACCGAGATCGACCGGCTGCGCAAGGAGCGCAACGCCGTCATACTCGCCCATTATTACCAGGCGCCCGAAATCCAGGACATTGCCGACTTCATCGGCGACAGCCTCGATCTGTCGCGCAAGGCCGCGGCGACCGACGCCGACGTGATCGCCTTTTGCGGCGTCCGGTTCATGGCCGAAACTGCCAAGATCCTGTCGCCCGACAAGATCGTGATCCTGCCTGACATGGACGCCGGCTGCTCCCTTGAGGACAGCTGCCCGCCCGACCAGTTCAAGGCGTTTCGCGAGGCCCATCCGGACCATATGGCGCTCACCTACATCAACTGCTCGACCCAGGTGAAGGCGCTCAGCGACATCATCGTCACCAGCTCGTCCGCGGACGCGATCCTGTCGCAGATCCCGCTCGACCAGAAGATCATCTTCGGCCCCGACAAGAACCTCGGCGGCTATCTCAAGCGCAAGACCGGGCGCGACATGCTGCTCTGGCCGGGCGTGTGCATCGTCCACGAGGCGTTTTCGGAAACGGAGCTCCTCAAGCTCAAGGCGCAGCATCCCGGCGCGCCGGTACTCGCCCACCCGGAATGCCCGCCGCAGATCCTTGATCATGCCGATCTCGTCGGCTCGACCAAGGCGATCCTGGAATATGCGCTGTCGAGCCCGTCCGAGACGATGATCGTCGCCACCGAGCCGCATATCATGCACCAGATGGAAAAAGCGGCGCCGGGCAAGCACTTCATCGGAGCGCCGGGCGCGGACGGGAACTGCAACTGCAACATGTGTCCGTACATGGCGCTCAACACGATGGAGAAGCTCTACATCGCACTTCGCGACCTGGAGCCGCAGGTGCGGATCGAGGAGAGCCTGCGGCTCGCGGCGAAGAAGTCGCTCGACCGTATGCTCGACATGGCTGGCAGCACGGTCGGTCAGGGCGATGTCGGGCGGCCGGTATTCAGAACGGCCTGATGCCCTTCGCGCTGCCCGGCTTCGACCTGGAGGGGTTCGTTCGCGCCACCTTGGCCGAGGACCTCGGGCCTGGCGGAGATGTCACCTCGCAGGCGGTGATTCCGGCGGCGGCGCGCTTCTGCGCGGTGATGGACAGCCGCGATGCCATTGTCGTCGCGGGTCTGCCGGTGGCCGAGGCTTTCTTCCGCGCACTCGATCCGGAGGTGGTGATCGAGCGGCTCGTGGAGGACGGCGCCCGAGTGCCGGCAGGAAGCGAGTTGCTGCGCCTTTCAGGCCGGGCTCGGCCGATGCTGACGGCGGAGCGCTCGGCTCTCAACGTCGTCCAGCATCTTTCCGGCGTCGCGACGCTGACCCGGGCCTATGTCGATGCCATTACCGGCACCGGCGCCGTGCTGCTCGACACCCGAAAGACCATCCCCGGACTCCGCCTGGTGGAGAAATACGCTACGCGGATGGGGGGCGCGCAGAACCACCGCATGGGGCTTTGGGACGCGGCGATGATCAAGGACAATCATGTCGCAGTGGCGGGGGGCGTCGGCGAAGCGGTCCGCCGCGCCGCGGCCGCCGGGATCGCCCGCATCATCGTGGAGGTCGACCGGCTCGATCAGATCGAGCCGGCGATCGCCGCGGGCGCGCATCACCTGCTGCTCGACAACATGG
This sequence comes from Allosphingosinicella sp., assembly GCA_035644835.1. GTDB lineage: Bacteria > Pseudomonadota > Alphaproteobacteria > Sphingomonadales > Sphingomonadaceae > Allosphingosinicella. The sequence continues at coordinate 166,992 of DASQNR010000007.1, forward strand.
CGCCCGAGGCCTTGAGAGAGGCGGTGGCGCTGGTTCGCGGGCGAGTGCCGACCGAGGCGAGCGGGGGCGTTACCTTGGAGACGATCCGCTCCAGAGCGCAGACCGGGGTGACTTATATCTCTGTGGGCCGGATCACTCAGTCGGCACCGGCTGCCGACATCGGGCTCGACTTCGCCCAGGCCTAGCGCGGCCCCAGCACCTCGCCCTCGATCACCCGAGTCTCGGGATGGTGTTTGTCGAGCCAGCGCCTGATGATCCTCAGGTTGCGCGTGCTTGAACGAAACGCGATATCAAAGGCATCGCCGATCAGGGGGATGGCGCCCAGCGCGGTGTCGAACGCTATATTCGATCCCATTCGCAGCAGCTGGAACTTGCCCATGCCAAGGTTGCGGGCTTCCCAGACGATCCAGGCGCCCATGGCCGCGGCGATCAAGTCGCCAATCACCGGTACGAGGCCGATCGCGGCATCGAGCCCGACCCGGTAGTTGGTTCCGGGCAGCACGAAGGCCCGCTCCAGCAGCCCCTCCATCGCTTCCAGCCGGCGGCGCACGGAGGCGGGATCGCGCCCGATGGGGAGCTGGCTGGCGATCTGCTCGAACTGGTCCCGAGTCGGCATGGTCCCTCCTACGGGGCAGGTCGGATGAGTTCGTCGGCCGGATGGACGGCGAAGGAATTAGGGCGAAAGCCGGTCAGGCGCGGCGCCACCAGCGACCAGCGCACCGGTGCCGCAAGCGGAATGAACGGAGCCGTGTCCGCAAGAATCCGGTCGGCGTTGGCGAGCAGACCGCGACGGTTGGCGGGACCCGGTGCAATGCGGGCAGCGGCGAGCATGTCGTCGGCAGCCGGAGCGCAAATCAAGCTGGCTGCGCAGGTGAAATGGCGCAGGTACCAGCTCGCAAGGGTTACCGGTGCCACGTCGTCGATCAGTCGCAGCTCCGCCTGATCCTGGGGCCTTACCCGCTCCGCGTCGACGCCGATGGCCGCCCAATCGCGGCGGAGGTGGGCAAAAAGGAGGCGCCAGCCCGGGCCTTCCGGAAGGGCAATGCGCAGCTGCAGCCGAGTCTCCCCTACGGCGTCGCGCATCGCGGCGGCGGCGGCGGCACGGCGCTGGGCAAGCGGCAAGGCGGCCCAGGGAGGGGCGGCGGGCTGCGCCAGTCCTTCCACCCCGGGGGGCAGGATGGTTTCGCGCATCGGCAGCCCTGGCACGCCCAGCGTAGCCGCCAGTGCGCCCCGGTCGATCGCCATGCTGAGCGCCTGCCGCACCGGCACCGATCCCAGCGGACCTTCGTTGCTGGCGAAGGACAGGCCAAGGAGCCCTGCAACCGGATCAAACACCAGCCGCGCCGCGGGCGGCCGGATGGCACGGGCAAGGGGAAGGTCGCCAATCCCGCCGCCGAGCACCAGGTCCGCCGCACCTGCTCCAAAACGCGCAACGCCCAGGGCAGCCGACCCCCCGCGCAGGATGATTGGCCAGTCCGGCGCGTTTTCTCCTGCCATGCCATCTCCATCACCCCCGCGATTGGGGCGCGGCAGGATCAGTTGCACTGCGCCGTGCGCCTTGGGCTCCGCTTGGTAAGGCCCCGAACCCTCACCGCGGCGCAGCACGGCAAGCTCGGGCTGGGCGAGGAGCTGGAGGAAATTGGGTCGCGGTGACTTGAGGCTGATCTCGATCACATCGTCTGTCATCGCGATGATTTCATCGATCGCGCCGAGCACGGGCTTCAACGGATTGCGGCTGGCCGGGCTTGCCGCCGCACGCAGGCGCTGCGCAACCTGCTCGGCAGTGATCCGCCCGCCGCCGCGCCACTCGGCGCCCGCTAGGCGGAAGGTGTAACGCAGCCCTTCGTCCGAAACGATCCAGCGCTCGGCCAGAGCCGGTTCGATCTCCCCGTTGGCGTCGAAGCGTACTAGCCCTTGCGCCGCCGCCTGGAGGAGAAAGGCCGAAGGGGGATCGAGCGGCTGGAGGTTGGGATTGACGAAGGCGGGGTCCTTGCCGATCGCTACGACCTCGACGGGACCGGTCTCACGCTGACGGCAGCCCGCGAGCGCGACGGCCAGCGCGAGCAGCGGGATGAGGGACGTGCCGGCTCTCATGCGCCAGCGATAGCCCAGCCGCACGCACTTGGTTAGGGGGTGTGTGCCCGCGGGCATGGCGCGAACGGAGAAATCGGGTCGGGGTTGAAGATTGACGTCCCTCCTCCTCACCAGCCGCCGCGATTGACTCGGCTACATAGCCGAAACGACGCCTAGCGGCGGCACCACCCGCTCGTTACACCCGCGCAGGCAACCGCCGGCCCCTCCTTTGATCGCGGTCTGGACCTTGGAATTCTCCCGCCTTAAAGCGCCGACTATGGAAAATGGCAGCGGCATGAGCATCGACGCCTTGAAGGACGAAATAAGGCGCCGCGGCCCCTGGCATTACGACGTCGAGATCGCTCCGGGGGTGCGCACCGGCGCGGCTGAGTTCTCCGAGGGGCATGCGCCGGAACTCGGCAGGCCGAGCATCACCGATCCGTTCCGGGACATGCAGATGCTTGCCGAGGATCTCTGGCCGCGTGGGTTCGATAACCGCTCTTTCCTGGATTGTGCGTGCAACGCCGGCGGTCACTCATTTGCGGCAAAGGCGCTCGGCGCTGGGCGGGTATTTGGTTTCGATGTGCGCGAGCATTGGATCGAGCAGGCTCGTTTTCTGGCGCGGCACCTTCCCAGCGAGGACGTGCGGTTCGAGGTGATGGAGCTTGCGGCGCTCAAGACCGCCGAAGAGTTCGATGTCACCCTGTTTCGGGGCATCTTCTACCACTTGCCCGATCCGATGGCCGGTCTGAAGCTGGCGGCTGATCGCACCAAGGAGCTGCTCATCGTCAACACGAGCGGCAAGCCGCGGCCGGAGCCCGGGTTGATGCTGTCGATGGAGGACGACGTCCATGTCATGAGCGGTGTCGACCGGCTGGCGTGGCTGCCGACCGGGCCGGAAACGGTGCAAGCCGTTCTCGCCTGGTGCGGATTTCCACATAGCAGGGTGCGTCTCAATTGGCCCACTTCAAACGGGTGGAGCCGGATGGAAGTGCTCGGCGCCAGGAACGCCAGCACCTTTGATCATTTTGACGCAAAGGAGCATAAGATCAGCAAGCATCGCGGCCCGCTGCGGCCGCAGCTGCTCAACCGTCTGCGGCGCGCGCTCCGCATCTGAACGCCCACTGGTTGCCGGTGGTGCGGACGGCGGGACTCGAACCCGCACGCCCCGTGGGGCAGAAGATTTTAAGTCTCCGGCGTCTACCTGTTCCGCCACGTCCGCATCAACGCGAAGCTGTGCCGCGAGCCGTGCGCACGACGCAAGAACTTTAAGGAGAAGCCCGATCCGACGAACCGGACAGCGACTTACTCTGCGGTAACCTGGCTGAGGTTCAGGCGTTCGCGCATTTCCTTGCCGGGCTTGAAGTATGGAACACGCTTGGCGTCCACTTCCACCGCGTCGCCGGTGCGCGGATTGCGGCCCTTTCGCGCTTCGCGGCCGCGCGTGGAGAACGCACCGAAGCCGCGCAACTCTATGCGGCCGCCTTTTTGGAGCTGATCGATGATCGAGTCATAAAAGGCGGAAACGACGCGCTCGATCTCCTTGCCGGTGAGATCTGGATGGTCGTCGCAGAGTTTCTGGACCAGCTCGGAACGGATCACGGGCTTCCCCCCTGTGTGTATCGGCCCCCCACCCTTGGACGACCTTTTGCGCTTCTTGAGCCGGCGCGCACCCCCGTCCGCGCCTGCTAAACTAGGTTAAACAGCATGTTTTCAGGAAACGCAATATCACAGATTGTTCCTGACAAGAAAAAAGCGCCCGTTTCCGGACGCTTGGTTCTCCCGCCAAAGGCCGGGCGGGCGCCCGAAAGCACCCACCCGATCCGTTTGGTTAGCGGTCTTGTTTGGCTTTGAGGGCTTCGCCGAGGATGTCGCCCAGCGACGCGCCCGAATCGGAGGAGCCGTATTGCGCCACGGCCTGCTTCTCCTCGGAGATCTGCAGCGCCTTGATCGAGAAGTTCGGCTTCTTGGACCGGTCGAAGCCGATCACCAGCGCGTCGAACTTCTGGCCGACCTGGAAGCGCTCGGGGCGCTGCTCGTCGCGGTCGCGGCCAAGATCGGTGCGCTTGATGAAGCCCGACGCGCCATCGTCGCCGACCTGCACTTCAAGCCCGCCGTCGCGAACCTCGAGCACCGTCACTGTGACCGTCTCGTTCTTGTTGACGCCGCCGCCCGCGCCCGCGCCGCCCACGGCAACGCCGCCGCGCTCAAGCTGCTTCATGCCGAGCGAGATGCGCTCCTTTTCGACATCGACATCGAGCACGACCGCCTTCACGCTCTCGCCCTTGCGATGCAGGTTCAAGGCCTCCTCGCCGGTGATGCCCCAGGCGATGTCCGACATATGGACCATGCCGTCGACATCGCCGTCCAGGCCGATGAACAGGCCGAATTCGGTGGCGTTCTTGACCTCGCCCTCGACCTCGGTGCCGACCGGATGCGAATCGGCAAAGGCATGCCACGGATTGGCCTGCGCCTGCTTCAAGCCCAGCGAAATGCGGCGCTTCTCCTCGTCGACCTCGAGCACGGAGACTTCCACTTCCTGCGAAGTCGACACGATCTTGCCCGGGTGCACGTTCTTCTTGGTCCAGCTCATCTCGGAGACATGGACCAGGCCCTCGATGCCGGCCTCAAGCTCGACGAACGCACCATATTCGGTGATGTTGGTGACGCGGCCCTTGAACACGCCGTCGACCGGATATTTGGCGGCGGCGCCGGCCCACGGATCGGCCTCGAGCTGCTTCATGCCGAGGCTGATGCGCTGCGTCTCGCGATTGATGCGGACGATCTGCACGCGCACCGTGTCGCCGATGCCGATCACTTCGGACGGGTGGTTGACCCTTTTGTAGGAGATGTCGGTGACATGGAGCAGGCCGTCGATGCCGCCCAGATCGACGAAGGCGCCGTAATCGGTGATGTTCTTGACGATGCCGTCGACCACCTGGCCTTCGGCGAGGCTGAGGATCAGGCCCGAACGCTGCTCGGCCCGAGTCTCTTCCAGGATGGCGCGGCGCGACACGACGATGTTGCCGCGGCGGCGGTCCATCTTGAGGATCTGGAAGGGCGTGGCGACATCCATCAGCGGCGTGACATCGCGCACCGGGCGGATATCGACTTGGCTACCCGGAAGAAAGGCGACGGCGCCGCCCAGATCGACGGTGAAGCCGCCCTTGACCCGGCCGAAGATCACGCCCTCGACCCGGTTGCCGGCGGTGAATTCGGTTTCAAGCTTGTCCCAGGCGGCTTCGTGGCGTGCGCGGTCGCGCGACAGCATCGCTTCGCCCTGGTGGTTTTCGACCCGGTCGACATAGACTTCGACCTTGTCGCCGACGTTGAGTTCGGCCTTCTGGCCCGGCGCCGCGAATTCCCTGAGCGGCACGCGGCCTTCGGATTTCAAGCCGACATCGATGACGGCGAGATCGTTCTCGATCGCGGTCACCGTGCCGGTGACGACCCGGCCCTCGAAGCTTTCATTCTCGCCGCCGAGGGATTCGTTGAGCATTGCCGCGAAATCGTCGCGGGTCGGCATTGCCGAAGTTGCCATAAAAATTTGATCCTTATTGACTGTTTTGCCGGCCGCGGGTTGTTTCCCCCGGTCTTGTGCACCCGACTGCCGCGGCGACCCCATGCCGTTCGCGGCTGTCCGTAGCGGGCGCAAACGCGCGCGGGGGCGAATAAGCAAAAAGAGCGCGCCGGGCAGGCCGTTCGCCTCCACCCCGCACGCTTGATCTAAGCCTTGAGCCCTTCACGAGGGCGCCAAAGCGCCCGCCGGGACGCAGGCCATATACTCGGGGGAGGTCCGGTTTCGCAAGGGATAGTTGCGGCGCGCCGGATGGTCCCGCTGCCGCTCTCGGTCGCCCATGTTCGTGCCGGCGCCCGTGTTGCCGAAGGTCTTGCCGCGGACTAGTTTGGCATCGATGACAATGAAAACGATTTCAGCGGCTGTGATGGCTCTTGCCCTTGGCGCCTGTTCGTGGGGGGAAGAGCAGGGCGGGGGGCAGGACGCCGCTGCGCGCCGCGATCCCGGACCGGTGGAGCTTGCCGTCGCGCGCCTGCGCACGCCCCCGCCGGGGCCCACCAAGCCGCTCAAGGGCACCTTCAAGGCCGCCGAGCCGTGCCTTTTCTTCGAGGACATCGCACGAAACCGGCAGCCGGTAGGCTTCGCGATGGATGTGCGGTGGGACCCGCGCAAGAAAGGCCTGGTGACGTCGCACGGGAGCGCCGGCGGCAAGGACATCATCTATCGGCCGGGTGAGTGGATCACCATCGAGGCGTGGGAGGTAAGCAGCGAATCCCTGACCGGCCAATGGGCCACCCCGGCACAGTCCTGCCCCGGCGGACCGATGCTGATCGCGCGTTCGATAACCCGCAACCTGCCGGTTTCGGGCAAAGCGGTGCGCGAAGACGCCGCGGAGGGGCAGTGAAGCAGCGGTGGCTGAGCCACGCTTTGGAGAGCTCCAAGACGCGAATATGGATGACCGGGCGCTCTATTCCCCGGCTACCCCTGTCCTTCGCGGCGATAAGCATTCTCTTCCGGGACGAAGTGCTTGTGACCGTCGTTCACCTGGGACTTGATCTCGGTCCAGTGCGCGCTTGCCTCAAAATCGCTTAGCCGCAGTGGCTCTGCCGCTGGTGCCGTGTCCACTCCCATCAACTTGCAGAACCACCTGCAGAAGGAGTCAAGGATCGTAAGATCCGGCAGCGCCACCTCAAGGAAGAGGAACTGCCCCGCTTCATTGCACTCCAGGAAGACCCACTCGCCGGCTGCGTCGATAGCGAAGTCAAAGGCGCCGTATTCAAGCTCAAGGCCACGCAGGTAAGCCATGATCCTTTGCTGGATAATCTGAGGAACATCGATCGGATGATAGCGGATCGTGCGGCTGCGGATGGCGTCTCGTACATCGACGATGCTTCTGTGATCGCTGTCGTCCAGTTCCGCTGCGAAGCACTGGCCATCGAACGCGATCACCCGGACGTCCCTCTTGTCGGGCACCAGTGCCTGAAAAATCTGCGGGCAAAGTTCAAGCTCCGCCTCGTGCTCAGGAAGCGGCTCCGGCATCACCGCCGTGAAGGCAGCGAATATCGTACCGTCATTTGACCAAGCAGTGGTCCTGAAGGGTTTCACCACCAACGGCGCGTGCCATTCCCAAAAGGCACGGATCGTTTCCGGATGATTCGAAATCAGCGTCGTCGGCACTGCGAAGCCAACACGGCGGGCATGCTCGATCTGCACCGTCTTACGGGCAGCGACCCTCTGTGCGGACAGAGAGTTTATTGTGCGGACACGCTGACTGAGGAGATGGCGCGCTCCGAGCACATGCTCTCGGCACTCCGCCTCGATAAAGCTGGCATCGACCGCAGCGGCAAATTCGGGCGCTTGCGGGAGCTGATTCCGACGATTCCAGACGAGTTGCACGTCGTCTAGTCGGACCGTCCCGTGGCCATCATGCAGTCGGACAGCGGCGCCTTGCTCCTCGAATGACACCGACAGTTGGGCAAAATCCGGCAGATCGGCGCCAACCCATAGCCGACTCTCTATTCCAAAGGTCGCCAACCCCCACCGCACGGCTTCAGCGTGGTAGTCTTTGGGGATACCGCAGATGAGGAGCGTCGGCAGGATCGTGCGCGTCATCGCCCGCTCCTGTGTTGGCGCCACGCACGGTGATCGTGCGCATTGCTGGTGTGCCTACAAAGGGTAGAGGCAGGCTTGATAAAGCTTACCCGTCAATTCCGCAGTCGTCCGTCGTCTGTGTGTTCTGGCCGGCATCACCGCCTGCGGAGGACCAGGTGTCCGGGCAGTTCGCGAAGATTGGCATTCCACCGGCCACGGCTGTAATTTCCGCTTCAGTCAGAAGCTGAACAGCAACCCGGCGTGCAAAAACCCGTGTTTCTTTCTGCATTATCGTTCTCCGATTAAATGATCAAAGCAGCTTGACATCGACAGTGCAACATAGTCGCCGCGAGGAGTCAATCTCCTGGTGCCAAGGTCAAGGCTTTGTCTTGCCCTTGCTCGTGTCACCCAGCGCGGCGGCGAAAGCCGGCGGGGAACTCGTCGCGCGGGGCAGGGCGAGGCAGCCGTCCCAGCGCGAGTCGCGGATCGCCTTGGTGAGAAGATAGGGGCCGGTGGGCTCGACCTGGCAGAAGCCCATGCCCATCGGACGCGGGCCACAGCCTTCGGCGGTGCAGCTCCAGGTCTCGGCAGTGCGCGCGCTCGCGGTGAGGGCGGTGACCTTGCGGCCCTGGCCTGCGAGCACGGCGGCGATCGATCCGGGCGTGTTGCGGGCGTGGAAATTTCCAACCAGCACCAGGATTGGGCGCCCCGCATCGGCCTCAATGCCGAGCCGCGCAGCCGTCCTGGCGGGATAGTCGCCGATCCCGGCGCCGCCCAAGTATAGCAGGCGCACCTTGCCGCGCGCGGCTCTCGCCTTGAGGTCGCAGACCAGCTCCCGCATCGCCGCGCTGCTTCGCCCGTCCTGCACCGGCCGCCGCCAGAAAGCGCCAAGCGGTGCGTCGCCGCCGTCGCATCCCGCGGCACCGGCGGTGATCGGCATTTCGAGGCCGACGCCGGCGATGCCATGCGCCGCCGTCGCGCGGTCGACCAGCGCCAAGAAGGCGGCGGGCGTCTCCCTGGTGCCGTGCACCTCACCGATGAGAAGTATGTCGCCGCGGGCGAGGCGCCCAAGGCCGTCCGGGTCGAAAGGATCGGCCGGCTGCGGCGACCATGACGCCGCGGCAATGCCGCCGAGGTTCACCAGGAAGGTGAAAGCTGCGATCAAAATCATCGAGCGCATGCTGCCGTCTCCACGAGAAATCCAAAGATCATTTCTCTTGTTCAGGTGTTGAAGGCAAGGGCACGTTGCGGAGGACTCGTCTCTCACAGGGCGCAAAGTTCCGATACCGGCAGTTGCTCGAAACAATATTGCCGGAGAGCCGCTGCGCATCATGGGCGATGTTTACGAGGCAGGTGTCGCAGCCCTCAAGCTCCCACGCCTGATCGGCGACGGCGAAATCCAGCTTCAGCGAGAGGGCTGCGAGGACCGGGGCCGGCACGCGAAGCAGGCGGCGGAGGGCGGCGAGGCGGTGGGAGTCGAGGTCGCCGAACCTTTCCTCGAGCGCCTGCACCGCGGGCCATTCGCGCCGCTCCGGCGGCAGCACCGCCTCCTCGGCCTTGAAGGCCGCCACCCGCGCTTCCGCTCGGCGGTAGGCGGCGAGGGTGCGGGTCCAGCGGCGTTGCAAGGCGGCGGTGGATGGGGAATGGGGAATGGGGACAGCTGCCGGCAACTGTCCCCTTGGCAGACGCAGCCACGCAAGCGCCGGCGGCCGCGCCTAGCACTGCCCGGCGCGACAGGTTATGCCTCTTGGACGCCATGCCCGAGGGTCCTCTTGTTGATGGTCCCGTTTAGGGACCGCGAAGGACCACGTCAAGGGGGTTGATCTGGACACTGCCGTGCTTCTGCCCGCCCAGTCGCGCATGGCGCGGGCGGCGCTTGAGTGGTCGCTGGAGGATGCGGCGGCGGCGGCGGGCGTGAGCCGGCGCACGGTGCTGCGGTTCGAGCGAAACCATCGGGATGTGCGGGCGGAGCTGATCGAGGCGCTGCGGCGGGCGTATGAGGCTGCGGGGGTGCGCTTCCTCGATGAGGGTCCTCATGCGGGCAGCGTTACGCCGCCGCCGCTGCTGGGTTTGCCTCAAGGGTAGAAGCGCCACCGGCTGGGTGCCGGTGAGGACTTTCTAAAGCGCGCCACCGTTCGTTTTGAAGGTCGTCCGATGGCTGCGTCGGTGTACAAGCGAGCAATGATAGCCCGACTGAAACATACCCGATGACGAGGACGCTTGCCTTGCTTTGGGCCGGCGCGGGGGCACTGGCCGTCGCCTGCTCCGGCCCGCCGGGGGCGCCGGCCGAGGCCACCGCGCAGGAAGCGGCGTCGGACCGCGCGGCCGGACCGGGCCGACCGGGCGCGTCGGCACCGGCGCGCGCCGATGCGGCCAAAGCGGTTCCGGCCGCCGACGCTCCTTCCGCCAACGCTCCTTCCGCCGACAAGGACGAGCCGGAAAAAGGCTCCAAATGCGCGTTCAAGGAACGCGATCCCGCCCAGCGCCCCAAGCATTATGTGCCCGCCAGCCGCGATTCCAACATCATCTTCTACCAGCCGCCCGGCGGCCCCTTGTGGTCGGACGCCGACTCCGATCGCGCGATCGCCGAGTTGCGCAAAGGCGATCTGATCGTCGCCGGCCGAACCGGGAAGACGGATCTCTGGATCCGGCCCACCGCCGGGCTCGTCACGCTCGAGGCCGGCAAGTATCGGCTCGGCTGCGATTAGGCAGCGGCTCCCGCGCGCCCCAGGGGTGAAGAGAGGGTTCCGGTGACGCGTACCTTCCTGTCACAGCATCTTCTATGGCGGCGGGTCATGAACGGTCCGCCCGGGCAAGCCGCCGCCCATCCTCCGCCATCACCGCCAGGCAACCCTCACACCCCTCAAGCTCCCAAGCCTGATCGGCCAGAGCAAGCTCCAGCTTCACCGTCAAGGCCGCGAGGTCCGGCGCGGGAATGCGGAACAGGCGGCGGAGGGCGGTGAGGCGGCGGGAGTCGAGGTCGCCGAACCTTTCCTCGAGCGGCTGCACCGCCGGCCATTCGCGCCGCTCCGGCGGCAGCAGCGCTTCTTCCGCCTTGAAGGCCGCCACGCGCGCTTCCGCTCGGCGGTAGGCGGCGAGGGTGCGGGTCCAGCGGGCGCGGGATAGGTTCGGGTTCGCTATGGCGGGTTTGGGAACGATCGCGGCAACGGGGAGAGACGCCGCCGCGCCTAGGAGCGCACGGCGGGTGGTGCTAAGCGGCTCGATAGCCATGGGTCACCTCTAGTCAGGTGGTTTGTGGTCAGAGCCGGGGGGAAGTTGCAGCTTCCTCTCGGCTCGCCTCGGCGGTAGCATCCTGCCATGGTGAAATCAACAGATGACAACATGACAACGCGCAGAAAGCGGCCTGCTCAAACCGGCCTGCTGGTGGGAACCCGGCTGCAGCCGGAGCTTCTGTCGAAGCTCGATGAGTGGCGGCGGCGGCAACCCGATATCCCGGCACGGCCGGAGGCGATCCGCAGGATGATCGAACAAGCGGTGCGCGAGGGTGGGGGCTGAGCAGGTTCAATTGAGCCGCAAACCGCCTTCGTTTACCGCGAGTAAGCTCTGGGTCCGCGCGTCTGCTGCGATTGCTCTTGGCCTTTGCGCGGGGTCCGCCGGCGCAGCGGAAGTCGTTTCCGGGCGAGCGGCTGCGGCCGTGCAGCGATGGGAGGAGGCGGTCCATCCCGTGCTGGAAGGGAGTGCCGGCGCACAGAGCGACGCCGGAGCCGCCATTCTCGCCATGGCGGAGGCAGATCAGGCCGCACGGCGCTACCTGTGGGTTGCGGACGATCCCGAGCTCAGCGAAGCCGAGCGGCTGCGCGTCAGGGAGGTGCTTTTCGCGCGCATGGAGGCGATCGATCTCGGCCACGCCCAGCGGCTGCGAACCCTGCTGCCGAAGGACGGCTGGTTTCGCAACAGCCGCGATGGCGTCCAGGTTACCCACGGCGCCTGGCTGCTCCTTCAGCACAGCCGGGACACGGAGTTCATGGAGCGCGTGCTTGGCAAAATGAGCCGGTTGGTGCGCAAGCGTGAGGTTTCTCCCCACGATTATGCGCTTCTCTACGACAGGGTGAGCCGGCGTAAGGGAGGCAAGCAGCGCTACGGAAGCCAGGCGATGTGCCGGCCGGGCAAGGGAGAAGTGCTTGCAATCTCCGACCTTGAAGAACCGGAACGTGTCGATGAGAGGCGCGAGAAGATCGGGTGGGAGACATCCTTCGCGGAAACCCAGGCGGCGCTTCAGGTCGGGAAGCCATGCCAATGGTGATTGCCAGGAATCGGACCGCCGCATGTGAGCAGGTTTCGGTGGCGACTCGGCGAGACCGAGCCGGCGCGTGTTGGCAGTTTGAATAGCGCGAGGGGCCCCGGCACGCACTGCGGCAAGGCGCCGTTTCAGGCGGCGCCGTCAGCGGAACGGACACGGTCATTGGTGAGTGTCCCCCGCGTACCCTAACCCGGCGGTATCAAAAGCGGGGAGGCACGCGTCAGCCTTTTCAACATGGAAGTCCTCGCTGAGGCGCCCGGCGTGAGTCGTGGGAGTTCCGGGCGAATTGCGCGCGAGGTTCTAGGTGTGCTCAGACGATTAATTTCCACACGACACTATCGTCGGCCGCGGCCAACCTGCTATATTGGTCCACTCTGCTAGGTTTCGGGGGCGAACATGGAAGAGCGGCAAGCGACAACACCTTCGACTCCTATGACGTGGAGAGAGTTGTCCGGGCTCCAGACGATTGGCTTCCTAACAGCGGTCATGGTCGTGCTTGGCCTCTCGGTGCTCGGTCTGGCTTTGTTGCTAGCGAAAGGGGAGGGCTTATGGTCCGTGAGGACGCTCGACTTTGTGGTCCGGGCGGGTCTGGTCGCTTTGGCTGTGCTCTCCATTATTTTAGTATTTTCTTCGATCCCGTTGATTTCAATGGCAAATCGTCGTCGGTACCGACAACATGCGCTGCGTTTTGGTGGTGCTCTTCTTCTCTTGCTCACCTTCTTCGCCGGATACTCATCTTTCAGGAATCAGGGTCGCCTCTTGTCGGAAGCCTCGCTTTCGGAAAGCGGGTCCCAGCTCTACAGCCTGGAGATGAGCAATCCAGGTATCCGATGCGTGTATTCAAACTACGGATTTGAGGACACAGGGGGATGCCTCACCTCGTTCGCGAAAGACGAGAAGTCATGGTCCTTTGTGATTTTCTACGTGGAGGAATCGTGGTTTCAGCTTTCTCAGGCAAAAGAGGAGCAGGACGAATGGGGTTCTACGTACGCTGAGCAGGTGAAGTATTGGGCCCAAGACGTCGAAAGGGACCCTACAGGCATTTTCTCCTTCTACCTCATCAGCTCTGAGGCCAGCTTGATCGACGCAGAGCAGACGATGCGCGACTCCAATCTGTGGATTGCTGAACCTTGTGCGAAATTCCACGTTGTTTGGGAGGCGCTCGAAAAGCGTAGGAGGCTTCCGCGAATGGTATCCGGAGCCGCAAAGGATTGTGCGAGCAAATTCGCGCTAAGCCCAACAATACTCACGAGGCCGACGCTTCCGATCCGCCGCGATACGTGATGCTGCATCAGCCTACAGTCCTGCTTTGCATCCCTGTTGCCCTCTCCCACCTTGGCGGGGCGTGGGGTGGGGCAGGGTAGGCAGTGGTCAATTGGATGAGCGGACCTCCGGCGGTCAGCGGCGCGCTACGCTGACCAGCCACGCAAGCGCCGGCGGCCGCGCCTAGCACCGCCCGGCGCGACAGGTTATGCCTCTTGGACGCCATGCCCGAGGGTCTCCTTCTTTTTGTCACTGGAGGTGAAACTTTAGCGACCAGTCAAGGGGATTGGCAACCTGGGTGACAGAATAACAGCAGCTCAGGCCCGGATGGCGCGCGCGGCGCTCGAATGGTCGCTGGATCAGGCGGCCGCCGCCACGGGCGTCAGCCGGCGCACGGTGCTTCGGCTGGAGCAGGGCGAGTCGCTGCAGGCGCGCAATGTGGCTGCCATTCGCGCTGGCTATGAAGCTGCGGGAGTCCGCTTCCCAGAGACGAATTCGGTGGCGGCTCCCGAGCCGCAAGAGTCTGGCGGTCCCTAAAGAGGACCATGGGTTAGGAACTTCGTGGTTCCGGTGCCCGCCTCGTGGCGCTTCGACTCCCCCTCTCCCGGCCTCTCCCCCGAAGGGGAGAGGGGTGGGATTGCGCGGTCGCGGCGAGGACCGCGCACAAGCGGCCAGGGGGTTGATCTGGACGCTGCCGTGCTTCTGCGCGCCCAGTCGCGAATGGCGCGGGCGGCGCTTTTATAGTCGCTGGAGGATGCGGCGGCGGCGGCGGGCGTGAGCCGGCGAACGGTGCTGCGGTTCGAGCGCTATCACCGGGACGTGCGGCCGGAGCTGATCGAAATGCTGCGGCGGGCTTACGAGGCGGCGGGGGTGCGGTTCGTGGACGAAGGCGCTCATGCGGGGAGCGTCACGCCGCCGCCGCTTCGAGGCTTGCCGCTGCAATAGGTACAAGGCTCGAGTCGGCTGCGTGCCAGACCCAAACCGCGTGCACTCGCTCTGCCGCCCGATCGGTTCAGGCAAAGGCGCGAAGGCGAAAAGCAGAATGGCCGGTGGGTCACGGCCGGCATGGCCGAGCTTGGGCACTGAGGTATAGAGATGGGATGAAACGTTGCTTTCCCCTTGCGGCCGCCCTGCTCCTTGTTGCCTGTGCCACAGGCCCTGGCCCGCTCGACGGACCAAGGCAGATGCCGGCCGGTGACGGCGACGCGCCGGTCTTTCTATACTTTCCCAAAAGGCAGCGGGCGCCGGTGAGGCTGACTGCGCATGCCGGCGGTGTACTGACTCGTCGAGGACAGTGCCTCGGCATCGTCGGGAGCGACGGGCGGTTTGCGACTTTGTACTGGCCGGCGTCCGCGCGGATGGAGGTCGATGCGCGTGGGCTGGTGGTTGTTGACAGGCGCGGCGGCGGGCGGGTGCGGCTGGGCGACGACATGGTGTTCACGGGTGGGCCGGTGCCGCGGGGCACGGCGTTTCAGCTTGGCGAAACGCCGATGGAGTGCGCGCGCTGGCCCGGATATGAAGGGTGGCTGGCGATGGTGAATAGCGGCTTCCGCGCCGCGGAGGCTCCGACCGCGCCGCGCGGGCACCTGCCCGTCGCGCGCGGCCTTTACGTCGCCCGGCCGCACATGTGCGCCGAAGCCTCGAGCCTGTTTCACTATGACGGTGAGTCGATGGCGTGGATATCTCCGGGACATTCGTCGACGGCTGCATACCCGATCATGAGCGTGCGCCAGGAGGACGGACGCTGGGTGGCCACCATCTCGGCTCCGGGACCAGGGGTGCATGGCGCCCGCGACCGTCGCAGTGTCCGTGTTTCCATAGTCCCCGAGCCCTCCGGTTTGGTCAGCGTGGATGCCTATGGGCGGGAGGAGATGCGGTTGTGCGGCCCGGACGAGGTGCCGGCCTGGGCTCGGCAGCACGCGCCTAATTGACCGGTGCAGCGGCGCTCAGGCCGGTGGATGCGGCTCGGCCTGCTGCTTGCCGTCGGCGCGGCGGTGGCGGTGGCGGTTTTTTAGCGGCGCGGGAAAGGGTGCGTTACCATGGCTTAACCCATCCTGGCCTAGACCGGACGGCGAAAGGGGAGACGCGCTCGTGAGACTGGTTGTTTTCAAAAAAGGCGGTGAACCGGGCGAGATCGCGATCAACCCCGGGCAGGTGACTCATATCCGCTCGGCGGCCGGGCCTTTTACCGACGTCTGGTTCGGCGCCCACCGCATCTCGGTGGAAGGGCCGTTCCGCGCCATCGTCGCGGCGCTGGCCGGCGAGGAGCTGGGCGAAGTACCCGGCCATGAGAAGAATTTCCGAATCGCGCGCTGAAGCGCGTCGCCGGCGGGGAGGGTGCCGGGCGTGGGCCGGGCGTGTGAGCGCGGGCTTGTGAGCAAGGGCGCGCAAACGGCTGGACGGAACCGGCGCAGCGACTAAGTCGCGCGCCATGGACTCGCAAAATCTGATAGACGCTGCAGCCGAGGCGGGGCCCGCTACCCGGCTGTGGGCGGTGAGCGGCGCGCTGCTGGCGCTCGCCATCTGGGCGGCGTGGGCGGAGCATCGCCGCTCGAAGCGCCGCGACCTCGACCGGCCCGGCCTGATGCCGTGGACCCTTATCCAGATCCTCGCCTTCCTGGGCGCGATCGCGGCGGCGGCGCTGGCGCTGAGAGGCTAAAGCTGTCGAGGCTGTCGGGGCCGGTGGGTGCGGCAGTCTGGCCCCTCAACAAGAACAGGCCCGCCACCCTTGCGGGAAGCGGGCCTGCTTCGTGCCGTGCCGAAGCACGAACCTCGGAAAATCAGATGGTTGCCGAGGTCCGGGCGCGGGACGAGCTGTGGCCGCCGTAGCGGTGGAGGATGTCCTCGGCGCGCTCGCGGCCGATGCCGCCTTCGCCGGTGTCCACCGAGACGAACACGCCGCCGCCGTGGATGCGCTCTTCATAATAGCCGGCATCCTCGTCGGACACGCCGTGCTTCTTGAGCATGCCGCTGAGGCCGCCGGCAAGGGCGCCCGCGCCAGCGCCGATCGCGGCCGCTTCAGGAACCGCGCCGGCAGCGATCGCGCCGGCCGCGGCAAGCGGGCCGACGCCGGGAATGGCAAGCGCGGCGATGCCGAGCAGGGCGCCGACGCCGCCGCCGGCGAGCGCGCCCTTGATCAGGCCCTCGCCTTTTTCCTTCGCCTCATGAGTGCTGGCGTCGCCATAATCGCCGCCACCGCCGCCGCCGCCGTCATGCTTGGCGATGATCGACAGGGCGCTGTCGCGCACGCCGGCCTGGCGCAGCTCGCGAACCGCAGTTTCGGCTTCGGAATGGCTGTCGAAGACAGCAGAGACGATGGACTGATTCATGAGAACTCCTACTCGTTCGGGTGAGGACCATTCACGGCCCGCTGACTAAACTGGATCAGGAGCAGCCATGTTCCTCCGTCTGTCTCAGCACGATTCGGTTCGTCCCGCTTGTGAGGCCGCGATGCAGGGAAATACGGCTTGGAAACGCAAGCTCAGGGCCGTGGAGCGCTTCGGGCGGCCTCGATCGCCTCGATGAACTCCGCGCGAAGGTCGGCGCGCTGCTGCTCGCCCGGTGCGGGCTCGCCCATGGTGTCCGCGACAAGGGCGAGCAAGCGGTCCTCCTCGGCGCGGCAGGCGGAGATGGCTTGCTCGGCGATCGCCCGGGCCGGCCTGGCGGCGTCGGCGAGGCTGGCCATCACATGGGGATCGAGGCAGCGCAGCCAGGCTTCGGTCGCGGCGTCGACCTCGGGCGGCGTCTCGACTTCCTCGATCCGCCAGGTGATGGTTTGATTGACCTGGTCCTCCACCGGGCGGTTTCGTGCGTTGCGCGCCGGCTTGAAAAGCGCGCGCTCGCGCATGATGCGGCAGGTGGCCTCATCGAGACTTGCCGAGCCGCTGGAGGCGGTGACGGTGCAGGCGGCGACGCGGCCGTCCTTGGCGACGTCCAGCCTGAAGCGGGTGGAGCCCTGTTCATGCGCCCGGAGGGCGGCCGCGGGGTAATCGCGGTTGGAAATGAGGTCGGCAAGACTGCCGACCGATCGCGCACGCTTCGATTCGGCGGCGGCGGGGGCGGCGGGCGCGGCGGCGGCCGCGAGCAGGGCGAGGGGGAGCAGGAGGCGGATCATTGGGGCCGGGATAGCCGCTGGGGGCGCGGGGAGAAAGGCCAAAGGGCTGAGGCGTGTGTTCCGGACTGGGCTAGATGCCCCTCCGCCCGGGCGTGGGAGCCGGCGCGGAGTGAATCCGCGCCGTCGGTCCTGTCGCGGTGCGCGGCTGAGGCCGCTTTCGCGCAGGCCGTCCGGCTTTTCGCGTCTCTCGCTTAGCTCAGCAATTGCTGCGCAATCGCTTTCGCTACGCTCGGCGCTACAAGCACGCTTCCAGATACGGCTGGTCGAAGCCGAACATCTTGGCCTTTTCCAGCGTGTAGGGGCGAAGGCCCATGGAGCGGTATTCGCCGATGATCTTGCCGTCGGCGGTTTCGTCGAGATATTCGAACTTGAACAGTTCCTGGGTGACGATGACGTCGCCTTCCATGCCGATCACTTCGGTCACGTTGGTGGTGCGGCGCGAGCCGTCGCGCAGGCGCTTGACCTGGACGATGAGATCGACCGAGTCGGCGATCTGGCGCGAGATGGCTTCCTTCGGCACCTTGATGTCCGACATCATCACCATGTTCTCCATACGCGCCAGGCACTCGCGCGGGGAGTTGGCGTGGAGCGTGGCCATCGAGCCGTCGTGGCCGGTGTTCATGGCGGCGAGGAGATCGAAGCATTCGGGGCCGCGGATTTCGCCCAGGATGATGCGGTCCGGGCGCATACGCAGCGCGTTGATGACGAGATCGCGGATGGTGATCGCGCCCTGGCCTTCGAGGTTGGGCGGGCGGGTTTCGAGCGGGAGCCAGTGCGGCTGCTGAAGGCGAAGCTCGGCCGCGTCCTCGATGGTCAGCACGCGCTCGCCCGGGTCGATGAGCTTGGACAAGGCATTGAGCATCGTCGTCTTGCCCGAGCCGGTGCCGCCCGAGATGATGATGTTGAAGCGGCAGGCGCCGGCGATCTTGAGCACGGTCGCCATCTTGTCCGACATCGAACCGAAATTCTTCATCATGTCGACGGTGATCGGCTTTTCCGAGAACTTACGAATCGAGATGGCGGTGCCGCGAAGCGAGAGCGGCGGCACGATGACGTTGACGCGGCTGCCGTCCTGGAGGCGGGCGTCGGCCAGCGGCGTGGTCTGATCGATGCGGCGGCCGACCTTGTTGACGATGCGCTGGGCGATCTGGAAGAGGTGCTCCTCGTCGCGGAACTGGATGTTGGCGACCTGCAGCTTGCCGCGCTTTTCGACGAAGGTCTGGTTGGGGCCGTTGACCATGATGTCGGAGATTTCGGGGTCGTTGAGGAGCTCCTCCAAGGGCCCGAGGCCGAGCAGCTCGTCGACCAGCACCTTTTCGAGCGCGAACTGTTCGCGGCGGTTGAGGTTGATCTTGAGCTCGGCGAGCACCTCGCCGATGATCGGGCGGAATTCCTCGGCGAGTTCGTCCTTGGAAAGCGTGGCCGCGGCTTCGGGATCGACACGCTCGAGGAGGCGGGGGAGGACCTGCTCCTTGATGCGGTGGATGGAGGCTTCGAAGCCTTCGTTGCGCGAGACCGGTGCTTCGGCCGACGCGGCCATGCGGTCGGCCAGGCGGGCCATGGCATCGCCGCTGGTTCCGGCGGAAAGGTTCTCCTCCACTCCGCTGCCGAAGTCGACCGCGTCGATCGGCGGGAACTGGTCGCCGCCCGATGCATCGCCGGCCGGCGAGAAGGAAACAGGGCCATTGCCCTTCATCGGCCGGGCCACACCGAAAGCGGGACGGCCCCCGCCGGATCCGCTACTGCCGCCACGCCGTCCAAATGCACTCATGTCGCGCGAACCCTTGATTTGTAGATGTCTGAACCCGTGTCAGGTGGTGAATAGAACGGAAACTTTGACAATTGCCTAACCGCGCGGCCAATCGCGGGCGGTGAGCTCCCCCAACCATTCGGCGCGCGCCGCGCTCGCCATCGCGCTGGCCGGCTTCTTCAGCCTGTCGATCGGCGATGCGGTGGTGAAGTCGCTTTCCGGCCAATGGCCCGCGCCGGCCGTGTCGGGGCTGCGCTACGCCATCGGCGCGGTCGGGCTCGCTGCGATCGTCGCATTGCGGCTCGGGCGGGCGGGCTTCGTGCTGCCGCGCCCGGGGCTGCAGGCCGGCCGGGGCGCGGCGGCGGCGTTTGCCACCTTGTGCTTCTTCGCCGGCGTTTATGCCATGCCGCTCGCCGACGCGACCGCCATCCAGTTCAGCAGTCCGATCCTGACCGCATTGCTCGCGCCGATGGTGCTGCGCGAACGGACCACTCCGGCGACCTGGGCGGCGACCCTGCTGGCCTTCGCCGGGGTGCTGATCGTGCTCCGGCCCAATGTGGTGGAGCTGGGCGCGGTGGCCCTGTTTCCGCTCGGCGCCGCGTTCGGAATGAGCTGGCTGATGATGTTCAACCGCATGGCGGCGGGCGACGCTCCGGTGCTGGTGATGCAATTCCTGATGGCCGTGTTCGCAGCGCCGCTGCTGATCGGCGCGGCCTTTGCCTACGGGGCGCTGGTGGAGCCGATCCCGCCGCCGAGCGCACTGGTGGTGGCGAAATGCGCGGCGGTGGCCTGTTTCGCGACGCTCGGCCATTACCTGATCTTCGCGGCGGTGAAGCGGGCGGACGCATCGGTGGTGGCACCGATGACCTATGTGCAATTGCTGGTCGCGGCCGGCATCGGCTGGGTCTGGTTCGGCGACCGGCCGGACCTGGCGACGCTGGGCGGCGCGGCGCTGATCATCGCCGGCGGACTGCTCTTGTGGCGGGCGCAGCGCCGGCCGCGGGTGGCGCAGACGCCGGGCTAGCTGGAAATCGTCCTGAAGCGCGAGCCCCGCGGGGCGGCGGCATGGGGGTTGCCGGGGCGTTGCGGGCGATGGTGGTGAGGTTGATGCGGTCGCCGGGTTTGTCGAGTCAGTGCCCCAAACCCTCACCCTCCCAAGCTGCGCTTGGGCCCCTCCCTCTCCCGCGGAAAGCGGGAGAGGGGTTTATTCCGCTGCGCAGCTGGTGGTTCAGGCGGCGGTGCCGGCGCGTTCGGCGAGGATGGTGAGGCCGCGGGCGGAGACTTCGGCGAAGCCGCCTTCGACTGGAATACGCTCCGGCTCCACATTCATGCCGCCGCGGTAGATGGCGATGTCGCCGTTCCTGAGCGTCGACATGAAGGGCGCGTGGCCGGCGAGCACGCCGAAATCGCCCTCGGTGCCGGGCACCACCACCATGGTGACCTCTTCGGAGCGGATCAGGCGCTCGGGCGTGACGAGTTCGAAGTGGAGATCGGGCATGCTTTTGTCCTCAAGTCCCTCTCCCCTTCAGGGGAGAGGTTAGGAGAGGGGGAGTGGAAGCGGTCGGTTTGGCCGGACTGCCCCTCTCCCCAACCCTCTCCCCTGAAGGGGAGAGGGAGTTCTCGTTACGCTGCTTCAGCCGCCATGCGCTGGGCCTTTTCGACGGCTTCTTCGATGCCGCCGACCATATAGAAGGCGCTTTCCGGCAGGTGATCATATTCGCCGTTCACCACCGCCTTGAACGAGCGGACCGTGTCCTCGATCGGCACGAACTTGCCGGGGATGCCGGTGAAGACTTCGGCGACGTGGAAGGGCTGGGAAAGGAAGCGCTGGATCTTGCGGGCGCGGCTGACGGTGAGCTTATCCTCTTCCGAAAGCTCGTCCATGCCGAGAATGGCGATGATGTCCTGCAAGCTCTTGTAGCGCTGGAGGATTTCCTGGACGGCGCGGGCGGTTTCGTAATGCTCCTGGCCGACGGTGCGGGCGGTCAGCACGCGCGAGGTCGAGTCGAGCGGATCGACCGCCGGGTAGATGCCGAGCTCCGAAATGGCGCGCGACAGCACGGTGGTCGCGTCGAGGTGGGCGAAGGAAGTGGCCGGCGCCGGATCGGTAAGATCGTCGGCGGGCACATAGATCGCCTGCACCGAGGTGATCGAGCCCTTGTTGGTGGAGGTGATCCGCTCCTGCAGCGCGCCCATGTCGGTCGACAAGGTAGGCTGGTAGCCCACCGCCGAGGGGATGCGGCCCAAGAGCGCCGACACTTCCGAACCCGCCTGGGTGAAGCGGAAGATGTTGTCGACGAAGAACAGCACGTCCTGGCCTTCGACGTCGCGGAAGTACTCGGCCTGGGTGAGGCCGGACAGGGCGACGCGGGCGCGGGCGCCCGGCGGCTCGTTCATCTGGCCGAACACGAGCGCGACCTTGGAGCCTTCGGGCGTCGGGTTGCCGTCGGCATCCTTGGCGATGACGCCGGCTTCGAGGAACTCGTGGTAAAGATCGTTGCCCTCGCGGGTGCGCTCGCCGACGCCGGCGAACACCGAAGTGCCGCCATGGCCCTTGGCGATGTTGTTGATCAGCTCCTGGATGAGCACGGTCTTGCCGACGCCGGCGCCGCCGAACAGGCCGATCTTGCCGCCCTTGGCGTAGGGCGCGAGGAGATCGATGACCTTGATGCCGGTGACGAGGATGGCGGTCTCGGTCGACTGGTCGACGAACAGCGGGGCGTCGCGGTGGATCGGGGCGGTGTCGGTGTGGCCGATCGGGCCGCGCTCGTCGATCGGATCGCCGACCACATTCATGATGCGGCCGAGCGTCATCGGACCGACCGGCACGCGGATCTGGCCGCCCGTGTCGGTGACCCGCTGGCCGCGGGTGAGGCCGTCGGTGGAGTCCATGGCGATAGTGCGCACCGTGGACTCGCCGAGATGCTGAGCGACCTCGAGGACGAGCTTGTTGCCGTTATTGTCGGTGGTGAGCGCCGACAGGATTTCCGGCAGGGTGCCGTCGAACGTCACGTCGACGACGGCGCCGATCACCTGGCTGATGCGGCCGGTATTCAAAGCGGGGGTTGCGGCGGTGGCCATTGTCTTACCTCGATTCTGCGAATGATCTGAAGCAGGTTGGTTTTGTAGTCGTCACCCCCGCGAAAGCGGGGGTCCCGCTATTCTCCTGCACCTGCCGAAGAAGAAGCGGGATTCCCGCTTTCGCGGGAATGACGGAAAAGGAAGCGGCGGCGGTCACTTACAGCGCTTCCGCCCCCGAGATGATTTCAACGAGTTCGGTGGTGATCGCGGCCTGGCGCTGGCGGTTGTACATGATCGACAGGCGCTGGATCATGTCGCCGGCATTGCGGGTGGCGTTGTCCATCGCGGTCATGCGGCTGCCCTGCTCCGACGCGGCGTTCTCGAGAAGGGCGCGGAAGACCTGCACGGCGATGTTGCGGGGCAGCAGCTCGGCGAGGATTTCTTCTTCCTCCGGCTCGTATTCCACCGCGGCATCGGCGCCGCCCGTCGCCGCGCCCGGGGCGGCAGCGGGCAGCGAGACGGGGATGATCTGCTGCGAGGTAGGTTCCTGCACCAGCGCCGACTGGAACCGGGCGTAGAAGAGGTGGGCGACGTCGAAATCGCCGGCGTGGAAGCGGCGGACGACGTCGTTGGCGATTTCCTGGGCATCGGCGAAAGCGACATATTTGATCGCGCCGGTGTCGTGCTGGTGGACGATCTGGCGCGGGAACAGGCGGCCGAGCACGGCGCGGCCCTTGCGGCCGACCAGGTAGAAGTGGACGGTCTTGCCCTGGCGCATGAGATCGTCGGCGGCCTTGCGGGCGGCGCGCACGATGTTGGTGTTGAACGCGCCGGCCAGGCCGCGATCGGAGGTGCAGACGACCAGGAGATGAGTCTGCTCGGCGCCGGTGCCGGCGATCAGCCTGGGGCTTTCCGGGCCGATGGTGACCTTGGAGGCAAGGCTCGCCATCACCGTCTCCATCCGCTGGGAATAGGGACGGCCGGCCTCCGCCGCCATCTGGGCACGGCGCAGCTTGGCGGCGGCGACCATCTTCATCGCCTTGGTGATCTTCTGCGTCGATTTAACCGACGCGATCCGCCCTTTGAGTGCCTTGAGGCTTGCCATCGTCCTATTTCCTCACAGCATTCCAATTGAAGACGAACTTGCGGTGTTCGGCCCAGGTCTGGCCCTGCACGGAATCGCCGACCAGGCAGGCGGACGTATGATACGGCCCCAGGCCGTCCGACGTGCTGAAGCTCGCACAGGTGCGGCCGCGGTCCGTCTTCCAGCGCCCAGCCTGAATCGGGCTGTCGTAGAAGGAGCCGGTAACGGTGCCGTCCGCCGCCAGAACCAGCGCCATCGGCTTGGTATAAAGCTGGTCAGGTTTGCCGGAGAGGTCCACGACCCATTCGCCGCCAAGGGCAGGGGCGGTCACCGCCCGGGCCGAGGCCGGGGCGAGCAGTGCAAGCAGGATCGAGGCGGCGAGGGACATCAGGCGAAGGACTTGGCGAAATCGCCGAGCACGCTCTTGAGCGTGGCGGTGGTTTCGTCGTCCAGCGCCTTGGTGTCGCGGATCTTGCCGAGCACTTGCGCGTGATCCGAGCGCATATGGGCGAGCAGTGCACTCTCAAAGCGGGTCACGGCATTGACCGGGATCGTGTCGAGATAGCCGTTCACGCCTGCGAAGATCGAGACGACCTGCTCTTCCACCGGCATCGGCGAGAATTGCGGCTGCTTCAGGAGCTCCGTCAGGCGCGCGCCGCGATTGAGGAGCTTCTGGGTGGAGGCGTCGAGATCGGAGCCGAACTGCGCGAAGGCGGCCATTTCGCGATACTGGGCGAGCTCCAGCTTGATCGAGCCGGCGACCTTCTTCATCGCCTTGGTCTGCGCGGCGGAACCGACGCGGCTGACCGAGAGGCCGACGTTGATGGCCGGACGGATGCCCTGGTAGAACAATTCCGTCTCCAGGAAGATCTGGCCGTCGGTGATCGAAATGACGTTGGTCGGGATGTAGGCGGATACGTCGCCCGCCTGCGTCTCGATGATCGGCAGCGCGGTCAAGGAACCCGAGCCGTTGTCCTCGTTCATCTTGGCGGCGCGCTCGAGGAGGCGCGAGTGGAGGTAGAAGACGTCGCCCGGATAGGCTTCGCGGCCCGGCGGGCGGCGCAGCAGCAGCGACATCTGGCGGTAGGCGACCGCCTGCTTGGACAGATCGTCATAGACGATCACGGCGTGCATGCCGTTGTCGCGGAAATATTCGCCCATCGTGCAGCCGGTGTACGGCGCCAGGAACTGCAGCGGCGCCGGCTCGGACGCGGTGGCGGCGACGACGATGGAATATTCCATCGCGCCATTCTCCTCCAGCGCGCGGACGATCTGGGCGACGGTGGAGCGCTTCTGGCCGATGGCGACGTAGATGCAATAGAGCTTCTGGCTCTCGTCGTCGCCGGCGTTTGCGGTGCGCTGGTTGATGAAGGTGTCGAGCGCGACGGCCGACTTGCCGGTCTGGCGATCGCCGATGATCAGCTCGCGCTGGCCGCGGCCGACGGGCACGAGGGCGTCCAAGGCCTTGAGGCCGGTCTGGACCGGCTCGTGCACCGATTTCCGCGGAATGATGCCGGGCGCCTTGGTTTCGACGCGGCGGCGCTCGGTGGTTTCAATGGGGCCCTTGCCGTCGATCGGGTTGCCGAGGCCGTCCACCACGCGGCCGAGCAGCGCCTTGCCGACGGGGACGTCGACGATGGTGCCGGTGCGGCGGACGGTGTCGCCTTCCTTGATGGCGCTGTCGTTGCCGAAGATCACGGCGCCGACATTGTCGGCCTCGAGGTTCAAGGCCATGCCCTGGATGCCGCCCGGGAAGGCGATCATTTCGCCGGCCTGGACATTGTCGAGGCCGTAAATGCGGGCGATGCCGTCGCCGACCGACAGCACGGTGCCGACTTCGGACACTTCGGCCTCAGTGCCGAAGCTGGCGATCTGATCGCGGATGACCTTCGAGATTTCAGCGGCGCGGATGTCCATGATTAGCCTTTCATCGCCTGCGCGAGACCATTGAGTTTTGTGCGGATGGAGCCGTCAATCATCTGGCTGCCGACCTTGACGACAAGCCCGCCCAAGATGGTGGGATCGACGGTGAGATCAACCGCGACATCGCGGCCGAGACGGGATTTCAGATTGGCCTTGAGCGCGCCGACCTGGTCGTCGTCGAGCGGGTGGGCCGAGGTGACTTCGGCGGTGATTTCGCCGCGGTGTTGGGCGGCGAGCAGGCCGAAGAAGCGGATCACATTGCCGAGCTGGGCAAGGCGCCGGTTCTGGGCGAGCACGCCGAGGAAATTGGCGGTGATGGGATCGACCCGCATCGCCGTGGCGGCGGCGCGGATGGCGCCCAGCGCCTCGTCGCGGCCGACCAGCGGGCTGGTGGTGAGCTCGCGAAGCTCGGGCGAATCGCGCAAGGCGTCGCGCACCGTGAGGAGGCTTGCGCCGACGGTGTCGAGCTGCCGCTCGTCACGGGCCAGTTCGAACAAAGCGGTTGCGTAGCGCCCCGCCAGACTTGCCTGAATGCCGCTGGAATTCTCCACGCGCGCCTCTACTCCCAGATCGGATATGCCCATGCGAAAAGGGGGCGAGCGAGCGCCCCCGACGGGTTGCGGCCCCCTAGCAGGGGGGGAAATCGGATGCAACCGCTGTGGCGGCCCTCCTGGCTTTGAAAGCAAGGCGCGGGATGTGAGGCACCCGGAAGGGTGGCAGAGCGGCGGCGCAGCAGGAGGCACTGACCATGGTTTATCGAGTCGAGGGGCTGGACCCGGCCCCGTGGCGCCCGTTCTTCGGCCTGTCGGACGCGGAGCTTGGGGAGCGGCGCGCGCGCCGGGTGGTTGCGGATCTGCGTCCCGGCTTTCCCTGCCGCGCTACGCTCGAGGATGCACAGCCCGGCGAATTGTTGATCCTAGTCAACCGTCTCTCGCACGATGTCGAGACGCCGTTCCGGTCGGCTTATGCGATCTACATACGGGAGCTGGCGAGCGCGGCGGCATGCTATGTCGATGCGGTGCCGCCGGTGTTCGAAACCCGCACGCTGAGCCTGCGTGGCTTCGATGACGACGGCATGTTGCGGGCGGCCGTGCTGGCCGCGCCGGGGGATGCGGACGCGGCTATTCGGGACTTTTTCCGGGAGCGCCGCGAGGTCGCGACGATCCACGCCCACAATGCCGCGGCGGGCTGCTTCTCGGCCAGGATCGTGCGAGACTGAGCCATGGCAGCTCTTTTCCAGCCTGACGGGATCGATAAAGATGCTGCCTGGGCGGCGGTGATGCGGCGCGACCGGGCGGCGGACGGGCGGTTCGTCACGGGCGTGCTGACCACCGGCATCTATTGCCGGCCCTCGTGCGCCGCGCGGCATCCCAGGCGGGAGAACGTGCGCTTCTTCGCGGACGGCGGGGAGGCGGCGGCGGCGGGGCTGCGGGCGTGCCTGAGGTGCCGGCCGGACGAGGTGGCCCGCGATGCGGCGGCGATGGCGGCGGCACTGCGGCTGATCGCAGAGGCGGAGGAGGCGCCATCGCTGGAGCGGCTGGCGGCGGCGGCCGGCTATTCGCCGCACCATTTCCACCGCCTGTTCCGGCGTGCCACGGGCGTGACGCCCGCGGCTTATGTACGGGCGAAGCGGGCGGAGGCGATGGGGCGGACCTTGCAGGAGAGCGGGAGCGTGACCGAGGCGATCTACGAGGCGGGCTATTCGGGGCCGGGGCGCTTCTATGCCGAGGCCAAGGGGCGGCTGGGCATGACGCCGTCCGCCTGGCGCGACGGCGGGCGCGGCGAGACGATCCGCTGGGCCGTGGCGCAAACGACGCTCGGGCTGATGCTGGTCGCGGCAACGGACAAGGGCATTTGCCGGCTCTCGTTTGGAGAGGGGGAGCCGGAGCTTCGTTTGCGCTTTCCCCATGCCGCGATCGAAGAAGGCGGGGCGGCGCTGGCTGACCTCGTGGCGCGAACGGTGGTGGCGGTGGAAGCGCCGGAGCGGCCGCACAACCTCCCGCTCGATGTGCGTGGCACCGCCTTCCAGGAGGCGGTGTGGCGCGAGCTTTCGCGAATCCCGCCCGGCGAGAGCCTCTCCTACGCCGCGCTGGCGGCGCGGGCGGGCAAGCCGGGCGCGGCGCGGGCGGCGGGCACCGCCTGCGGGGTCAACAGCGTCGCCGTGCTCATCCCGTGCCACCGGGCGCGGCGCGGCGACGGCTCCGCCGGCGGCTATGCCTGGGGGCTGGAGCGGAAGGCGGCGCTCCTCGACAAGGAAGGCGGCGGCGCACTGCTGCTGTAGCCTGTTTCCGCCGCTCGCGCCTAGCGATCGGCCTTAGAGGAAAGAATAAGGGTCCACATCCACGGCGACGCGCACGCCGCGCGGCCATTCGAGCTTGCCGAGCCACTCGCGGATGATGTCCTGAACATCGAGGCTGCGGGCGGCGTGGACGAGGAGGCGCTGACGGTGGCGGCCGCGCAGCATGGCCAGCGGGGCGGGGGCGGGGCCGAACACGGCCATGTTCTCGACGCGCGGCGCGGTGCGGCCGATCAGGCGGGCGGTCTCGGTCGCTTCATCGAGGCTTTCGGAGGAGACAATGATGCCCGCTAGGCGGCCGAAGGGCGGCATGGCGGCTTCGCGGCGGGCGTCCGTCTCCGCCTCGTAGAAGCTTTCGGCGTCGCCCGAGACCAGGGCGCTGATCACGGGTGCGCCGGTTTCATGGGTCTGGACGAGGACCCGGCCGGGCTTTTCGCCGCGGCCGGCGCGGCCGGCGACCTGGGCGATCTGCTGGAAGCTGCGTTCCGCCGCGCGAAGGTCGCCGCCGGACAGGCCGAGATCGGCGTCGACCACGCCCACGAGCGTGAGGTTGGGGAAATGATAGCCCTTGGTAACGAGCTGGGTGCCGACGACGATATCGATCGCGCCCGCCTCCATGCGCGCGACGAACTCGGCGGCCTTGGCGGGCGACCAGATGGTGTCGGAAGTAACGATTGCGACGCGGGCGTCGGGGAAGAGGGCGCGGACTTCGTCGGCGATGCGCTCCACGCCGGGGCCCACGGGCACGAGGCTGTCTTCCTCCTTGCACTCGGGGCAGAGGCGCGGCGGCGGCATGACATGGCCGCAATGGTGGCAGGCGAGGCGGTGGACGAGGCGGTGCTCCACCATCCAGGCGGTGCAATTGGGGCATTGGAAGCGGTGGCCGCAGTGGCGGCACAGGGTCAGCGGGGCGTAGCCGCGGCGGTTGAGGAACAGCAAAGCCTGCTCGTCTCGCTCCAGCGTCTCCTCCAGCGCCTTGACCAGGGTCGGCGCCAGCCAGCGGCCCCGCGGCGGCGGATCGGCGAGGAGATCGAGCGCGAAGATGTCGGGCATTTCGGCGGCGCCGTAGCGGTCCGGCAGGCGCACTTCGCGGTAGAGGCCGATCTCGGCCATGTGGCGAGTCTCGATCGCCGGGGTGGCGGAGGCGAGCACGATCGGGATCTTCTCGAGCTTGGCGCGCATCACCGCGACGTCGCGGGCGTGGTAGGAGACGCCGTCTTCCTGCTTGAAGCTCGATTCATGGGCCTCGTCGACGACGATCAGGCCGAGATTGGGGTAGGGGAGGAACAGGGCGGAGCGGGCGCCGACCACCACCTTGGCCTCGCCGGTGGCGAGCGCGCGCCAGGCGCGGCGGCGCTGCGATTGGCGAAGGCCCGAATGCCAGGCGACCGGCTCGCAGCCGAAGCGCGCGGCGAAGCGGCGCAGGAACGGTTCGGTGAGCGCGATTTCGGGTAGCAGGATCAGGGTCTGGCGATCCTGGCGCAGCGCTTCGGCGATGGCTTCGAAATAGACTTCGGTCTTGCCGGAGCCGGTGACGCCGTGGAGCAGGAAGGGGGCGAAATCGGGGGTGGCGACGGCGTCTACGAAAATAGCAGAAGCTTCGGCTTGCGCGTCTTCGAGGCTCGGCGGTGCGAAAGCGGTATCGGGCAGGGGATATGGATCGTCCACAGAGACTTCCACCGCCTCAATGGCACCCGCCTTGCACAGGCCGCGGATCACGCCGTCGGAGACGTCGGCGGCCAGCGCCAGTTCGCGCATCAGGCCCTGGCGCTCGCCGATCCGCTCCAGCGCCTGGGCGCGCTGCGGGGTGAGGCGCTCGGGCACCAAGCCGGTGGCGCGATATTCGGTGACGGTGCGGCCGCCATCCAGCGCGGAGGCGGAGGCGAGGGCCATGCGCAGGACGGAGGCCTGGGGCGCGAGGTAGTAATCGGCAGTCCATTCGATCAGGCGGCGCAGCGGGGCTGGCAGCGGCGGCAGGTCGTAGGCGTGGAGCAGCGGGCGAAGGCGATTGTCGCCGACGCTTTCCGCCGCCAGCCGGTCCTCCTCCCAGACGACGCCGGTCATCTGCCGCGGACCGAGCGGGGCGAGCACGACCGAGCCGGGCTCCACGCGCATGCCGTGCGGCACGCGGTAGTCGAGCGGCCCGAGGGCGGCGTTGAGCAGGAGGACGCGGACGCGGGACATTGGCTCGGAGCATATAGGCGGACGCGAGCGTGGTGCCACCGCATTGACGCTGCTTGCCGGAAAGGCGGGTTCGGCTTGCGTAGCCGGGAGAGTCGGGGGAATGTGCCTTCATAACTCCACTCCCGCTCTTCGCGGGAGAGGAGGGGCCCGCCGTGCAGCGGTGGGAGGTGAGGGTCTTGCTGAGCCAGTGCCCCAGACCCTTACCCTCCCAAGCTGCGCTTGGGCCCTTCCCTCTCCCGCGGGAAGCGGGAGAGGGGCTGGTTGTCTGATAGAGGAGCCTGATGGACGTGGATTTCGACCCCGACGGCAGGCGGCTGCCGATCAAGCTCGACGCGACCTCCAACGGCGAGTTCGTGCCCATCCCGCTGGAGCCCAAGCTGCGCCACGCCAATGCGCTGGCCTGCGAGCGGGCAAGCGAGAATGCCAGGCGGCTCGGCATCGGCCGCCGTGCCCTTCTCACCTCCGCGACCGGCGCGGCCTCCACCCTGCTCGCCTTCAACGCCGCCCATGCGCTGGCGGGCGGCGCGGGCGGCTATTTCGAACTCGGCGCCGACGCCGCGCTGGACGGGGAGCTTGCCGCTGCCGCGCTCGGCAAGACGGAATGGATCTTCGACGTACAAGGCCATTTCGTGAACCCCACCGGCGCATGGCTCGGCAGGGTTCCGGCCAACGCGCAACCGTTGAAGGGCGTCGAGAAGACCAGTTGCGGCCTCTCCGGCTTCACCGGCGACCGCGCCTACCTCCAGTGCATCGGGCCTTCGGAATTCATCAAGGATGTGTTCCTGGATTCCGACACCGATCTCATGGTCCTCTCCTTCGTCCCATCGACTCGCGAGGGCGAGCCGCTGACCATCGAGGAAGCGGCGGCGACTCGCGAAATCGTCGACAAGATGGAAGGGTCCAAGCGGCTGATGCTGCACGGCCGGGTCAATCCAAACCAGCCGGGCGACCTGGAGGATATGGAGCGGCTGGCCGGCTTCGGCGTCAGCGCGTTCAAGACCTATACGCAATGGGGCCCGAGCGGGGCGGGCTTCTGGATGACGGACGATGTCGGCATCGCCTTTGTCGAAAAAGCGCGGAAGCTGGGCGTGCGCAACATCGCGATACACAAAGGCCTGCCGTTCGGCCCACGAAGCTACGAGCATTCGACCTGCCGCGACATCGGGCCGATCGCCAGGCGCTTCCCGGACATGAACTTCCTGATCTATCATTCAGGCTACGTCGCCGGGGAAAAAGAGGGGCCGTACGATCCCAAGCGGGAGGACGGCGCGGATTCGCTGATCACCTCGCTCCTCGAGGCCGGCGTGGGGCGCAATTCCAACGTCTATGCCGAACTCGGCTCGACCTGGCGGTTCGTCTCGACGCGCGATCCGGACAGCGCCGCCCACCTGCTCGGCAAGCTTTTCAAATATGTCGGCGAGGACAATGTGCTGTGGGGCACCGACTCGATTTGGTATGGATCGCCGCAGGACCAGATCCAGGCCTTCCGCACCTTCCAGATCGCCGAAAGCCTGCGCGAGAAGCACGGCTACCCGCGTATGACGCCGGAGCTTCGCGCCAAGGTGTTCGGGCTGAACGGGGCGCGGGCTTATGGGCTGAAGCCCGAGGAGATGAAGCGCTCGGCCGCGGTGGACAAGGTTGCGCGAGAGCGGGAGGCTTATGCCGAGCGGCCCAATCCGAGCTTTGCGACGTACGGCCCCCGCACGCGTCGGGAATATGCCAGTCTGATGAGGGTGAGCGGCGGGCAGCCTTAGCAGTATTCGAGCGAGGCGCGGAGGGAGGGCCTTCAACCCTCTCCCGTGAAGGACGGGAGAGGGGAGTTTACCCTGCGAGCGGGGGCGGCGTTGGGGGTTGGGAGAGGGAAGCCCTTCGACCCCTCTCCCGCTTTGTGCGGGAGAGGGAGGGGCCCGCCCGCGCAGCGGGTGGGAGGGTGAGGGTCTTGGCTGAGTCCACGGTACAGACCCTCACCCCAACCCTCTCCCGCGAAGAGCGGGAGAGGGGGCACCACGGCGGTTCACCTCAATCACGGAGCGCGGCACTCCACCCCCCTCTCCCGTGAAGGACGGGAGAGGGGGAGAGGGGGAGAGGGGGTTTGCCTCCCGCGCGTCGCGTGCAACAAGCCGGGGGCGGGGCCGTTACTTCTCCGTCCCGAACTTGCCGGAGCTTCACGAATGACGGATCAGTCGCTTACTCGCCGCAGCCTGCTTGTTGCCGGCTGCACCCTGCCGCTGCTCGCCTTGCCGGGCTGCGCGACGCGGCTTGGCGACCTGTTCAACTTCGAGGACGCGGTGCGGCGTATGCTCACCATCTCCTCGCAGCGTGCCTTTGCCCAGCTGCTCCAGGACGAGGGCTTCTTTCGAGACGACCTTGCGCGGGTGAGCCTGCCCTCGCAGATCGGCGGCAGCTCCATTGCGTCCACGCTGGCGGTGGCGCTCGGCAGCCGGGCGGTGCAGGATCAGCTGCTGCGGATCGTCAACCGCGCGGCCGGCGAAGCGGCCCAGGCGGCCGCGCCCTTGGTGTACGATTCCATCCGCAGCATGAGCATTGCGGACGCGATCGGGATCGTACGCGGCGGCCCCAGCGCCGGCACCTCCTACCTGCAGCGCAGCATGGGCGATGCCATCGTCAACGCCATGTTCCCCCCGATCGGGCAGGCATTACGCACCGCCGACAACGGCCTCGTCACGCGGACGCTGCGAGTCGCGACCGGGATCGATTTTGCCGGGCTGCAGGCGGATGTCGCGCGCAAGGCGGCGCTCGGCATCTACCGCGCGATCGGGCGCGAGGAAGCCGCGATCCGCGCCAATCCGCGCGAAACCGGCGATCCGGTGCTGATCGGCGTGTTCGGCGCTTTGGGGTGACGGGCGGGGGCGCTCTGGCTAAGAGACCGGCAACCCTTCCAGCCGGAGCCTCCGATCCATGAAATTCTTCGTCGATACCGCCGACATCAACGACATCCGCGAGTTGGCAGAGACCGGCCTGCTCGACGGCGTCACCACCAATCCCTCCTTGATCAACAAGTCCGGGCGCAACTTCCTGGAAGTGGTGAAGGAGATTTGCGGAATCGTGCCGGGTCCGGTCTCGGCTGAAGTGGTGGCGCTGGACCATGCCGAGATGATGCGCGAGGCGGAGGTGCTTCGGAAGATCGCCGACAATATCGCGGTCAAGGTGCCGCTCACCCTGGACGGCCTCAAGACCTGCAAGGCGCTGACGTCCGAGGGGACGATGGTCAACGTCACGCTCTGTTTCACCGCCAACCAGGCGCTGCTGGCGGCCAAGGCCGGCGCGACCTTCATTTCCCCCTTCGTCGGCCGGCACGACGATATCGGCTTCGACGGCATGCAGATCATCTCGGAGATCCGCACCATCTACGACAATTACGATTTCCGCGCCGAGATCCTGGTCGCGAGCGTCCGGCACCCGGTGCATGTGCTGCAGTCGGCCATGATCGGCGCCGATGTGATGACCGCGCCGCCGGCGGTGATCCGCCAGCTCTTCAAGCACCCGCTGACCGACAAGGGCCTGGAGAATTTTCTGGCCGACTGGGAGAAGACGGGGCAGAAGATCGGCTGAACGCCCGCTCCTGCCCCGGGCGGACGGCGTCAGAAGATGAAGTCGCCTTGGCCGAGCTGGTGGCCGTTCAGTGTCTGGACGAAGATGGCGAGATCGGCGGCGCCATCGCCGTTGGTATCGCCTTCGACCAGCCAGCCATTCTGCGTTTGCGCTGCGCGCAACTGGCCGGGGGTGCCGGTAAAGGCGTTGCCGCCGATCCAGGCGAATTGGCCATTGCCCGCGACCGCGCTGCCATCGGCGTCGATGTTCCACAGGTTGATCTTGTCGCCGGCGGAGAAGTCGAGGATCATGTCGCGGGCGGCGGCGGTGGACTCGGCAGCGTTGTAATATTCGAAACTGTCCCTGCCGCCGCCGCCCTTCAGGATATCGGCGCCGAGATTGCCCCAGATGAGGTCGTTGCCGGCACCGCCGGTGATGGTGTCGTCGCCCTTGCCGCCATTGATGGTGAAGCGCCCGTCCGTCTCGGCCGCGCCGTTGAACACCAATGTCTCGATCGTCGAGAGCGACATGCCGGTGACCGTGAGGTGCCCGCCCGCCGCCACATTGGCGTCGACCGTGGTCAGATTATAGCTGTTGGGCGCGGCCGGATTGCCGGAGCTGTAGGCGGCAAGCGCCTCGATCGAGACGAGGTCGTCCGCATCGAAGGTCAGCGTATAATTGCCGAGCAGGCCGACCGTGTCGTTGCCGGTGCCGCCATTGTTGCTGTCGGCATTGGTGAAGGTGGCGCCGTAATAGATGAAATCGTTGCCGCCGCCGCTCTCCACGCGATCGTTGCCGCCGTCGTCGAGGACGATGAGATCACCCCCCGCGCCCATCTTGATGTGGTTGTCGAGCGCGTTGCCGTAGACGCCCTGCGCCGTGGCCGAGATGCCGGTGAGGTTCTCGACATTGGCGGGCAGCCTGTACATCTGGCTGAAGTCGGAACGGCTGCCTTGCGCGGTCTGGACTTCGTCCACGCCCTGGCCGGCGAATTCGTAGACCAGATCGCCCGCTTCGACATTCAGGTAGACATCGTTGCCCGCGCCGCCGGCCAGGAAATCGTTGCCGCCGCCGCCGTCGATGCGGTCGTTGCCGGTGCCGCCGTAGATCCGGTTGAAGGCGCCATTGCCGGTCAGGGTTTGACCGGTGGAGGCGGTGCCGCCCAGATCCTCAAGATGCTCCCCCAGCGTGTAGGAGGCGAGGGAGGTAACCACCTGGTCGGTGCCGCCGCCTGCCTTTTCCACGATCGTGTCGAGCGTGTCGTCGACGAAATATTTGTCGTCGCCGCCGCCGCCGATCAGCCGGTCGGCGCCTGTGCCGCCGATGAACTCGTCGGCGCTGCCGGTGCCGACCAGCACATCGTCGCCGGCATCGCCCATCAGGCGGTTGGTGCCCTGGTCGGACGTCTCCGCGATGACATGGAGGGAGACGGCGTCGAGCTGCATGCCGCTGGCGTCCACGCCCGGGCCGAATTCACGGAATTCGAGGCGGTTGGCGCCGTTCACGCCGGTGCCCGTGGCGGCGGCGGTGACTACGAAGCTGAACTGCAGCATCGCCGCCGAATCGGCGCCCAGCGACGCGACCAGTTCGCCGTTCCAATAGACACCCATCACGGCCGTGCCGTCGGCAACAGCCGAACTGCCGGCGGTGAAGGAGAGGAGGAGGTTGGTCCCGGCCGCGACCCCGGAGATATCCTGGTAGATGGAATTCAGCTGTCCGGCGCCCGCTTCCAGATCCAGCACCACCGAGCCCTGGCCGGTGTTGAAACTGCCGTAGCCGCTCGGCGCGGTGACGAGCTGGAAGGCGACGCCGGGGGCGCTGCTTTGCCAGCCGTGGAGGGTGGAGGTGGTCCGCTGGGCGATCCCCTCGGCGAAGCCGCCGATCCACTCGCGGCTGTTGTTGGTGCCGTCCTGGGTTTCGAAGCTGCCGTTGACGATCAGATCGGGACCGGTGAGCTGACCGGCGATGACGACGTCGTCGCCGTCGCCGCCCTCCAGCGTGTCGGCGCCGGCGCCGCCGATCAGCAGATCATAGCCGTCGTGGCCGCGCAGGGTGTCGTTGCCGGTGCCGCCCGAAATGCGGTTCCAAAGGGCGTTGCCGTTCAGCGTCTGCTGGAAGCCCGTGCCAACCAGGTTCTCGACATTGGCGGCGAGGAAATAGGCGCCGAGATTGGTTTCGACCCGGTCGATTCCCTGATCCACGGCTTCGGTGGCAAGATCGCCATTGTCGACGATGTAGACGTCGTTGCCGAAGCCGCCGCTCATCCGGTCCCAGCCGAGGCCGCCGTCGAGGCGGTCGTCGCCCGCGCCCGAATTGAGGATGTCGTCGCCCGCGCCGCCGGAGATGTGGTCGTCGCCGCTGCCGGTGGTGATGGTGTCGTTGCCCGAGCCGCCGGTGATCGTGAAGCGCTCGATCGAGGAATAGGAGACGGAGCGGCCGCCGCCGCTGAACTGGCCGTCGAAGCCGCCGGTGCTGCCGTTGGCGGTGGGGGCGGCAACGGTGGTGATGGCGGAGGTGAGGGCGGACCAGTCGATCACCAGCGTGTCGCGGCCCCAGCCGCCGGCGGCGGTGTCGGTGCCGCCCTGGCTGAAGATCAGGGTGTCGTTGCCGTCGCCGCCGTTGACCTGGTCGTTCTCGGCCGTGTCGTGAAGGGTGTCGGCACCCAGCGTCCCGTTGATCGTCGCCACTTGAATATCGCTCCCGAACCGCGCCGCGCCGGCCGATCCGGGGGCGTCAGGCGGGGCATTTGGCGGCCGGGAACAGGGTCGTCAACGAGAGTAACCTTTGAGACAATCTGGGGGTCTGGCAGTCACAATCGACACATTGCCAAGGCGTGCAAACACCGAAAACCCGAGACGGTGCGGCAGTTCGTTACGCACGCTGGACATGAAGCGGCCGGCGGCGATCTAGTCGCCGCCGGCCGGACTTTACGGCAAGGGTTTAGGAGCTCTGCTTGCCCTTGTTCTTGGTGTCGGAAGACGTCTCGTCGCTGCTGCCGAGGCCGCGAACCAGCGGAATGGCGGCCGCGGCAATTGCGCCGACCACGGCCACGCCGGCGGCAACCGCCGTTTTCGGGTTCTCGCGTGCAAGGTCGGCGATCTTTCCGGCCTGGGCGGAGATGGTGCTGCCGACGCCGCTTTGCTGACCCTGGCTCTGCTTCTCGCTTTTTTCGGTGGGGCCCGCATGGGGCATGGCGGAATTGGGGATGTGCGACATCGTACTGTTACTCCGGTAAAAAGGGGACGCGGTCGTAACGTTAACGGTGCGGCAGGGTTCCCGCCAAAGCGTCGGTCGGGGTGCGACAAAGTGTTGCGGCCGCGGCGGGGGTGCCCGTGACCCGGACCTAGCCGGCGGCCGCGCAAGCGGGCGCGCCCGTGCGGTCGAGCCTATCGAGCCGCGCCGGTGCCGCCGAGCCGAGCCTGGCAGGTGGCGGCGGCGGCGCCGTCCGGCAAGAGGGCGACCTGCTGCACCCGATGGGTTTCAGTGCCTTCGGGAAGGTAGGCGATGATCTTCTCCTCGCCCGCGGCGGTGACTCGGTAGGACAGCGTCTGGGTGGCATCGCCGATCACCCCGGTCTCGCGGCGAATGAGCTTCATGCCGTTGCGAAGCCCCGCCGCATGGGCCGCGCCGGCCGGGTCGACACCGGCGATGACGCCTTCGGCAATGCGGGTGGCGCGCGGATCGAAGCCGTAAGCGAAGGCGCGGCGGGAGCTCGTCTCGATGCGGCCGCACGCGCCCAGCATCGCTTCGGGCAGCACGATCGTCTCGCCGGCACGGGCATGGCGTTCGATCAGCGGGGCGGCGTCAATGCCGGTACGCTCGAGGAGGGTGGTGCGGAACAGATTGCGGGCAAGCTCGCTGCTGCCTTTGGCCGCCGTGCGCTGGGCGCGCATCACGCTTTCGATGCTTTCCTTGCCCTCGGTCCGCTCGGCGATCTCGGCGTCCAGCATGGCGGCGAGCAGGTGGCCGCGATCGTAGCTGACCTGCTGCACCGCCTGGTCGGACCAGAAGCGGGCGCCGATGTCGGCCGCCGCGATGGTTTTGGCCGGCGAAGTGCCGTAGCGCAGCAGGGTCTCGTTCTTGTCCGCCGCCCACTGGTCGAGCGTCCACAGGCCCGCTGCGAGCAGCACCTTTGAGGCGAGGTAATCGTTGAAGCCCTCGGAAAACCAGTAATCCACCGAGTCGTCGTCCGGCATGTTGCCAAGCTCGTTCGGCACCCAGGAGTGCATGTTCTCGTGCGCCAGGAAGCGGGTGGCGTGGGCAAGCTCGAAGGCGCCCGTCGATGCAATGGTAAAGGCATCGGTGCGGCCGGTGCCGGTATAGGTAAGGCCGGTCGGCACATCGCCGAGCGGCGCCATGGTGACGAGATAGGGGCTGGGCGGATCGCCCCAGAATTTGTTCTCGGCCACCACCACCTTTTCGACCACGTCAGCCAGTTCCTCGGGCTGGAACTTCCACTTGCCCGCCACCGCGACGCGCAGGGGAGCGTCGCCGATCTTGCGCTCGATCACGGTGAGGCGCTTGCCGCCGATCAGCGCGCTGTTGATGAGGTTGGCGACATCGGTCTTGCCGCCGCGCAGGTGATCGAGGTCGGAGGCGACGGTCCAGCCGCGGGGCAGGCGGCCCCAGCGGAAGCGGGCGTCCGCCGCCTGCCGCCCGTCGGGCGCGGCGAACAGGCCTTCGCCATGGACAAAGAAGAAATCGGGGCGGACCAGCGGGCGGGCTTTTTCATAGTCGAAGCCCGGCTCGCCGTGCCAGGCGGAGACCACCTCGTAGCGCACCGTGAGGCTGGCGCCCGGGCGGTGGTGGATCACCGGCGCGTCGTAATAGCCCGACAGGCGCTGTCCGCCGCGTATCTCAAGGTCCAGGGCGTGGCGCCACAGCCGGTCTGAGCCGGCCCATTCGCTCGGCAGAAGAAGCCTCGTCTCCCCATCCGCATCGCCGCGAAAGCGCATTTCGACCCGTAGCGCGTTGCCGTAGCCGCCCGGGGCCAGCGGGGTGAGCTTGTAGTGGATGGTGCGCTCCTCGGGCGCCTTGGCGGCGACGGCGAACACAGCGGCGGCGGCGAGGGCGGCGAGGCGTAAGCGAGTCACACGGGTCTCCAGATCGTGCAACTATAAAGGCGGGCGGTGCGCGGGCAATGGCACGTGCGCGCCGCTCGTGCGTTCGAACCGCCAAACCTCAACCGATGGAGATGCACCCGTGGCCGTGAAGCTCAAGCCGTTGAACGAACAGATCATCGTCATCACCGGCGCTTCGAGCGGCATCGGCCTGGCCACCGCGAAGCTGGCGGCGGAGCGCGGCGCCAAGGTGGTGCTGGCGGCCCGAACCCGCGAGGCGCTCGCCCAGGCGGTGGACGAGATCAAGCAGGCCGGCGGCGAGGCGATGTTCGTGGAAGCCGATGTCGGCGACCGCGACGCGGTGGAGCGGATCGCCGCCCAGGCCGAGGCACGCTACGGCGCGATCGACACCTGGGTCAACGATGCCGGGGTGATGATCTTCGGACCGATGGAGCAGGTCGAGGAGGCCGACGCGCGCCGCCTGTTCGACACCAATTTCTGGGGCATGGTGCACGGCTCGCTCGCCGCCGTGCGGCGGCTCCGGCAAAGCGGCGGCGCACTGATCAACATCGGCAGCGTCGAATCCGACCGGGCCTTTCCGCTGCAGGGCTTCTACGCGGCGAGCAAGCATGCGGTGAAGGGCTTTACCGACGCGCTGCGCACCGAGCTTGAGGCCGACGGCGCGCCGGTGTCGGTAACCCTGATCAAGCCCGCCTCGATCGGCACGCCGATGCCGCAGCACGCCATGGACCTGACCGGCAGCGAACCCCGCTTTCCGCCGCCGGTCTACGATCCGGGCGAGGTGGCCGCGACCATCCTGCGCGCCGCGCAAGTGCCGACTCGCGATGCCTTCGTCGGTGGTGCCGGCCGGGCGATGAGCGCGCTGGGCCACCGCGCGCCGCGGCTGATGGACTGGATCAGCGAGACGTTCCTGGCGCCCGCGCAGATTGGCGACCGGCCGTCCACGCCCGGCAACAACCTCTACAAAGGCAAGGCCGAGGGTGAGGTTTACGGCGACCATCAGGGCAGCATGATCCGTCCCAGCCTCTATACCGCGGCCGCCCGCAACCGCGCCGTCACCGCGGCGGTGGCGGGAGTCGCGGCGGCGGCCGGCACCGGCCTCTTCCTGTGGAGCCGCAGCCGCGGCGCCCAGGGCGAGGTCAGCACTGCCGAGGAAGTGGAGGCCCATCCCAGCTGATCCTGCCCCAAGCCGTCACCCCCGCGAAAGCGGGGGTCCCGCTTCTTCCCTGCGACCTAAGGAGAAGAAACCGCGGGATTCCCGCTTTCGCGGGAATGACGGAAGGAAGTCGGCTAGAGCGTGAAAATCTCGCGCAGCTTTTGCAGCGTTTCGTCCACGCTATCGTGATGCACGAAGATGCCGCCCATCTCTTCCCACAGTCCGGCATGTTTGAGCATGTCGTCGACCAGCACATCGCCCGGCTTGCCATGGTTGCGCTTGTTGCGGGCCATGGTGGTGATGATGCGGGTGCCGGGGAAATGCTGCGCCGCCCAGCGCACCTTCTGGTCGGCCGCCCAATTGCCCTGCGGCAGGCCGGTTAGGATGACCGGATCGAGATGCTTCACCGCCTCGAACAGGTCGGTGGCGCCCGGGAGCAGCGGCAGGCTGAAGTAGAAATCGGGCGCGCTTGCGAGCTTCGCCCAGAAGCGCCCCAGCCCGTGGCGCTTCTCGAACGCCCTGGGCGCCATACCGAGGATCGCGGTCGCCCCGGTATCGAAATCGGCGAGCACGCCGTCGCAGTCGAGAAAGAGCTGGCGCTTCATCGGCTCAGCGGAACCGCGCGGGAGCAAGCTTCACCGGCATCGGAAGGTCGAACATGGTCCAGGGTTCGGACCGCAAGGCATCGTTCGATTCGACCGCGCGGCGGCCGGCGCCCAGCGA
The DNA here is from genome assembly GCA_035644835.1 of Allosphingosinicella sp. Lineage (GTDB taxonomy): Bacteria > Pseudomonadota > Alphaproteobacteria > Sphingomonadales > Sphingomonadaceae > Allosphingosinicella. The sequence goes on from DASQNR010000007.1 coordinate 207,081, forward strand.
CCAGGTGATGTGGTAGGTGCTCCCGTCGGGCCGGTCGGTGGTGCCGTCGATCCGCACCACCATCGCCTCCACGCCGCGGCCATCGTCGACCTTGCCGACGATCTCGCCATGGACCGGGCCGGGCAAGGCGTCGGTGCGCGGCACCCGCGAGCGCAAGGTGACATGGTCGGCGACGGGATTGGAATATTGCGGCGGGAATTGCTGCAGCAGCTCCTTGCGCTGCTCGCGGTCGACCTTCCAGCCGATGGTGGTGGTGTCTGATCTTGGCGCCATGATCGTCCCAAAGCCTCGAAGCGGGAGCCGGTTCCCCCCGGAGGCGTTGCGCTTTCGAAGGAGTTTGAAAACATGACCGAACCGCGCCAGCCGCAGGACCTGCCCTCGAACGAGGAGGAAATCGAACTCGAAGCGGAGAAGAACCGCGAGGCTTTGGACGAAATACCGGAACCCGGCACCGATCCGCTCCACGAGGGGCCGTAAAGCCACACTGTAGCGAGCGGCACGAACGGGCGGTAATTTGCAATGCCGCTCCCTGGCGCCGCATTGGAGAATGTGCGCCGGGGATTGACTGGCGCTGCCGGCTCGGCTCCTTTTCCCTCTTCAAGGGAAAGGGGCTTTCCAATGACTCACGTGGACGAAAACTTCCTGCGCATGCCGTCGCATCTTCGGCTCGATCCGGCTGACGACGGCGACGATGTGCCCCAAAAGGTCCGGCTGATGGTGAAGGGGCAGGGGACAATCGGCTTCGCAATCGAGCGGATGGCGCCGTTCAGCGTCTCGATCGGCGCGGCGAGCTGGGGTGAGCCGGCCTTTCGCTGGACGATCGGCTTTAAGGGGGCGGTGCTGGAGGAACGGGTGGAAGGCGAGTGGTGGGCACTCAAAGCCGAGCCGATTGCCCGCGCCGCCGATCCGGGGCCCGCGCTCGATCCGGAGCCGACCTGCCCTTATTGGTTCAGCTTCGATCCCGCCAACCGCGCGCTGATCTACGGCAAGGGCGAGATGCGGCTCGGCTGCGGCCTGCTGCGCTACCCACTCTCGCCGCGGCCCGAGGATGCGCCCGATCCATATGCCTGGCTGGCGCAGGCCGAATGCGTGGAGGTTTCGGCGCCGATCCGCGGCAACGTCAATGTGTGGCGCGATCCGGTCACGGTTGAACCGCCGATGCGGGTCATTCCCATGGACGCGATGACCCTGGAAAAAGTTTCGTGCGGCGCGGTCACCGTTCCGGCCAACCTCACGCCCACCTCCCAGATCCTCTACGGCACCATCGCGGGCAGGGACTTCGTGCTCGACGAGGGGGACTTTCCTCAATTCTCCACGGCCATCCGCGAGAGCATCGACAGCGAGGACGGCTGGTGCCGCAAGGTGCTCGAGGCCAAAGCGAGCGAGTTCGGCAGCAAGGACGAGAACAAGACCTACCTGCGCATCACCCTGGGCCAGAACCAGGGCGAATCGCCGGGAATTCCCTATGTGATGGAGATCTGGCCTGCCGGCCATTATTCGCCGATCCACAATCACGGCTGGGCCGACGCGGTGATCCGGGTGCTGCACGGGCGGATCAATGTCAGCCTCTACCCGATGCTGTCGCCGCTCCACGAAGTGCCGTTCGCGAAGGAGGAATTCGCGGCCGGCGACGTCACCTGGATCTCGCCGCAGCTCAACCAGATCCACATGCTCAAGAACGAGGATCCGGCCGAACCTTGCGTCACCATCCAATGCTATATGTATGCCGAGACCAACCTCACCCACTGGCCCTATTTCGATTATCTGGAGAAATCCTCGGTCGGCCATTTCGACCCGAATTCCGACGCGGACTTCATGGACTTCAAGCAGATCATGAAGACGGAGTGGCAGGCGCGGCACGGGAAGACGGAGGGGTAGGGGATAAAAAGCCCCTCCCCTTCAGGGGAGGGGTTGGGGTGGGGGATATTAGATCCCGCCAGAGGTTGAGGATACCCGCTAACAAGCCCCACCCCCAACCCCTCCCCTAAAGGGGAGGGGCTTGAAGCGTGCATCCTCCCCCAGACGCCGTCCCCCCAAACCCAATCTTAACCGCTGCGGCTTTAGGCATCTGGCCATGGTCCAGCGCATTCACCTCGTCGCCGCCGCGCGTCCCAATTTCATGAAGGTGGCGCCGCTCTGGCACGCCCTTGCAGCCGCGCCCGATTTCACGCCGGTGCTGATCCATACCGGGCAGCATTACGATGTGAACATGTCGGACGCCTTCTTCACCGACCTGCAATTGCCGGAGCCCGACCACCATCTCGGCGTCGGTTCGGGCAGCCATGCCGAGCAGACCGGTGGCGTGATGATCGCTTACGAGAAGATCGCGCTCGCCGACCGGCCGGACTGGCTGGTGGTGGTCGGCGATGTGAATTCCACCGCCGCCTGCGCGATGGTCGCCGCCAAATGCTGCTTCCCGGTGGTGCATCTGGAGGCGGGCCTCAGGAGCCGCGACCGGGCAATGCCGGAGGAGGTGAATCGCCTCGTCACCGATGTGCTCGCCGATGTGCTGTGGACTCCGTCTCCCGATGCCGACGAGAACCTCGCCGCCGAGGGCGTCGCCGCAGCTCGCATCGCCCGGGTCGGCAACATCATGCTCGACAGTTTCGAGCTGGTGCGCCCCGCCATCGAAGCGGCGGACCTGCCGGGCGAACTCGGCCTCGCCCGCGGCGGCTACGGCGTGGTGACGCTGCACCGGCCCTCCAATGTGGACGAGCCGGCCCAGCTCATCCGCCTGGTCGATGCGCTGATCGAAGTTCAGCGCGACTTGAAGCTGGTATTTCCGGTCCACCCGCGTACCGCGGCCCAGCTCAAGCGCGGCGGCCTCGACACGCGGCTGCTGCGCGCCGGCGTCAAGCTGATCGAGCCGATGCCCTATGTGCGCTTCATGAGCCTGGTCACCGGCGCTGCGGCGGCGATCACCGATTCGGGCGGGCTGCAGGAGGAGACGACCTATCTCGGCATCCCCTGCCTAACGCTGCGCGAGAATACCGAGCGGCCGATCACCGTTACCCAAGGCACCAACCGGCTGGTAACGCCCGAGACGTTGCTGATCGAACTCACCAGCGCGATCTCCACGCCGCGCGCGGTGCGGCCGCGGCCCGAATATTGGGACGGGGAGACGGCCGCGCGCTGCCTTGCCGATCTGCGCCGCCGCAGCGGGCCGGCCTTGCTGCCCGCCGCGCGCCAGAGCCCCGCCGAACTGGTGGCCGAACTTGCCCGCCGCTATGCCAGCGAGGAGCGCCGGGTCAGCGGCCTTTCCAGCTATCGTCGATCATCTTGATGATGCCGGAAAAATCCTTCCCCCCGCCGCCCAGGCCTTCCGCGAAGCGGGTGTAAAGCTCCTCGGCATGGGCGCCCATCGGCGTGTAGGCATCGACGCTCTGCGCCGCTTCCATCGCCAACCTGAGGTCCTTGAGCATCAAGGCCGCCGCGAAGCCGCCCTCATAGTCCCGGTCGGCCGGAGTCACCGGACCGACGCCGGGCAGGGGGGAGTAGCTCGTCATCGACCAGCATTGGCCGGACGCCTTGGACGAGATGTCGAAAAAGGTCTGCGGATCGAGCCCGAGCTTCTGCGCCATCACGAACGTCTCGCAAGTCGCGACCATCGAAGCGCCGAGCAGCATGTTGTTGCAGATCTTCGCCGCCTGGCCCGCGCCCGGCCCGCCGGCGTGGATCACCGCCTTGCCCATCTGCTCCAGGAACGGCCGCGCCGCTTCGAAGGCCTCGCCTGATCCGCCGACCATGAAGGTCAGCGTACCGCCCTCCGCCGCGGCGATGCCGCCGGAGACCGGCGCGTCGGCCATGCGGTAGCCGGCGGCGTCCGCCTTGCCGATCACCTCGCGGGCGCTGTCCACATCGATGGTAGAGCAATCCATCAGGATGGCGCTGGTCGGCGCCGAGCCGATTACGCTCTCCTCATACACCTGCCGCACATGCTTGCCCGCCGGCAGCATGGTCACGACCGCCTCGGCATCGCCCACCGCCTCGGCCGCCGACCCCGCCCGGCTGCAGCCATTGGCCTCTGCCTTGGCCAGCGCGCTTTCCGAAAGATCGAAGGCGCGGACCTGATGCCCCGCCTTGGCGAGGTTCGCGGCCATTCCGCCGCCCATATTGCCAAGCCCGATAAATGCTACGCGTGCCATGTCGAGTTCTCCGGATTTAACCACCTTCTCCCTTGAGGGGAGAAGGATAGCGAAGCTTAGCAGCCTCGCTGCCTAGCGGAGCTTGGAAGAGGGTGAGCGGAGCTTTGCTCCGCGCGCTGCTGCGCAGCGCACCCCCTCTCCCAACTGCGTCTAAGTTCGCTTCGCTCACTAAGACTTCGTATCCCTCTCCCGCAAGGGGAGAGGGTTTGATGCTACTTCCCAGTCCACTCAGCCTTACGCTTGGCGACGAAGGCGCTCATGCCTTCCTTCTGGTCCTCGGTGCCGAACAGGCCGTGGAACAGGCGGCGTTCGAAGACGATGCCCTGCGCCAAGCCCATTTCGAAGGCCGCATTGATCTGCTCCTTGGTGGCGATGGCGGCGAGCGGGGCCATGCCGGCAATCGCCTCTGCCGTCTTCAGCGCCTCGTCGAGCAGTTGGTCGGCCGGCACCACCCGCGCCACCAAACCGGCGCGCTCGGCTTCCTGGGCGCCCATCATCCGGCCGGTGAGGCACATCTCCATCGCCTTGGCCTTGCCGACCGCATGGGTAAGGCGCTGCGAGCCGCCCATGCCGGGAGTCACGCCAAGCTTGATCTCGGGCTGGCCGAACTGGGCCGTGTCGGCGGCGATGATGAAGTCGGCCATCATCGCCACTTCGCAGCCGCCCCCCAGCGCGTAACCGGCGACCGCGGCGATCCACGGCTTGCGGGTGGCGGTCACCTTTTCCCAGCCGGCGAAGAAGTTGGAGCCGTACATGCTAGCAAAGCCCTGGGCTTCCATCTCCTTGATGTCGGCGCCCGCCGCAAAGGCGCGTTCCGAGCCGGTGAGGACAGCGCAGCGCTGCGTTTCGTCGGCGTCGTAGGCCTGGAACGCGGCGATCAGCTCGGCCAGCACCGAGCTGTTCAGCGCATTGAGCGCCTTGGGCCGGTTCAGGGTGACCAGCGTCACCGCCCCGCGCTGTTCCACCAGGATATTCTCGTAGGTCATGTCACTTCTCCGTCATTCCCGCGAAAGCGGGAATCCCGCTTCTTGTTCTTGAGCCGAAAGGTAAGAAGCGGGACCCCCGCTTTCGCGGGGGTGACGGGGAGGGAGAGCCCCACGCTTCCACCTCACAAGGGCGTCCATTCTTCCCCCTCCGGCATCGGCGCGAAGATGGTGTCGAGCATGTGGTCGGTGACGCCTTCGGGCGTCTGCGGTTCCCAGCGCGGCTGGCTGTCCTTGTCGATCAGCAGCGCCCGCACGCCCTCGACGAAATCGTGACGCTGCACGACCTTGCAGGCGACCGTATATTCCTGCCGCATCTCGTGCGCGAAATCGTGCATGTATCCGCCGTCATAGACGATCCGCAGCGACACCTTGCAGGCCTGCGGGCTCTTGGTGCGCAAGCAGGCCAGCTCCCCTTGCGCCCAGTCCGATCCGTCCGCCTCCAGCGCGGCGAGGATCTCCTCGTAATCTTCGGAGGCGAACAGGCGGTCGATCGCCTCGCGATTGGCCTCGATCCGCGCCGCGGGAGGGGAGGCGCGCGCGTCGTCCAGGATCGCGTCCAGCGCCTGCGGATCGGCGAGGATGCGCGCCTTGACATCGTCCAGCGCAAAGGAGGGAATATAGTGGGTGGCGAGGCCCAAAGCGGCGCATTCGGCACCGTCCAGCCGCGCTCCGGTCAGCGCCAGGAACTGCCCGGTACGCCCCGGCAGCCGCGACAAATACCAGCCGCCGCCCACGTCCGGGAACAGGCCGATCGCCGTTTCCGGCATGGCGAAGCGGGTGTTCTCGGTGGCGATGCGATATTTGCACGGCTGCGAGATGCCGACGCCGCCGCCCATCACGATGCCGTCCATGAATGCCACCACCGGCTTGGCGTAGGTGAAGAGCAGGTGGTTCAGCCGATACTCGGTGAAGAAGAAGTCCCGCGCCTGCGCGCCGTCCCCGGCGCCGCTCTTGGCCAGCATCACCACATCGCCGCCCGCGCAGAAGCCGCGCCCTTCGGCATGGTCGAGCATCACCGCCTCGACCTCCAGATCGTCGCGCCAGTCGAGCAGCGCCTCGGTCATCGCCGCGCACATCTCCCGGGTCAGCGCATGGATCGCCTTGGGCCGCGCGAGCCGGATGCGGCCGACCTTGCCCTCCTTGGCCGTCAGAACATCGCCGGTCACTGCCTCAGCATGTCCCGCCCGACGATCACCCGCATGATCTGGTTGGTGCCTTCCAGGATCGAGTGGACGCGCAGGTCGCGCCAGAAGCGCTCGATCGGATAATCCTGCAGATAGCCGTAGCCGCCGTGAAGCTGCAGCGCCCGGTCGACCACCGACGATCCGGTGTCGGTGGCGAGGCGCTTGGCCATGGCGGCGAAGCGGGTCTTGTCGGCCGCGTTCTCCGTCACCTTCACCGCCGCGGCGTAAAGGAGGATACGCGCCGCCTGCAGCTCGGTCTCCATGTCGGCGAGCGTGAACTGGGTCGCCTGGAAGTCGGCGATCGCCTGGCCGAACGCTTTCCGCTCCTTGGTGTAGCGCACCGCCTCGTCCAGGCAGCGCTGCGCGCCGCCGAGCGAGCAGGCGCCGATGTTGAGCCGTCCGCCGTCAAGTCCCATCATCGCGATGCGAAAACCTTCGCCCTCCGCGCCGACGAGGTTCTCGGCCGGCACCCGCACTTCGTCGAAATTGACCTGGCAGGTGGGCTGGCTGTGCCACCCGAGCTTCTTCTCCTGCGCGCCGAAGCTGACGCCCGGCATATCCTTCTCGATCACCAGCGCGCTGATCCCCTTGGGCCCGTCCTGCCCGGTGCGCGCCATCGTCACATAGATCTCATTCTCGCCGCCGCCCGAAATGAACGCCTTGGAGCCGGTGACGACATAATGGTCGCCGTCCCTGACCGCCTTGGTCTTGAGCGACGCCGCATCCGAACCCGAGCCCGGCTCGGTCAGGCAATAGGAGCCGAGCTGATCCATCGTCACCATCGACGGCAGGTACTTCGCCTTCACCGCGTCCGATCCGAAGCGGTCGATCATCCACGCCGCCATGTTGTGGATGGAGATGAAGGCGCTGGTGGAAGGATCGCCATAGGCCATCGCCTCCATGATCAGCGCCGATTCCAGCCGCCCGAGGCCGATGCCGCCGCTCTCCTCCGACACATAGATGGCGCCGAAGCCAAGCTCCGCCGCCGCCTTGATCGTGTCGCGCGGGAAGATGTGCTTTTCGTCCCATTCGGCGGCGTGGGGCGTGATCGCGTCGGCGGTGAAGGCCTGCGCCATTTCCTGGATCTGGCGCTGCTCGTCGGTAAGGTCGAACTGGCTCATGGGGCTCTCTTGAGGGGAAGGTTGCCGGTCCCTTAGCGTCTCGCGGCGGGCGATACAGCCCCGATCTTGCCCGTTCCCTCGCTCAGGCGGGGCAGCGGCGGTAGAGAAAGGATTCGGTGCGCGGCGCGCCGCCGGCGTCGCGGCGGACCAGTGCGCCGTCCGGCATCAGCTCGAACCGCTCGCGGTGGGTCCGGGTCTCGCCCTCTCCGTCATAGTCCAGGTCGGCAAGGATGTGACGCGGACCGCTTTCCACCACATGCGCGAGCCGCGCCCGGCTTTCGTGAAAGCGCAGCTCGATCGCGCCCACGTCCAACAGGCCGTCCGTAGCGCCGTGCCCGGCGGCGCAATCCTCGAGGCTCCCGCCCCAGCGGCCGCGCAGGGCGGCCGGAAACTCGGCCCTCGCGGGCAGCGGCTTCGGATCGACCGCATTCGGGGCGGCCGCAGGCTGCTGTTCAGGCGCGGGCCCGCCGCAGGCCGCGAGAAACAGCAAGGCGCCCCCTGAAAGAGGCCGCACCCTCACTCCGGCCGCTCGCCCAGCACCCGTTCCGCGAACAGGCGACTCGCAAGCTTGGTGTCGTTGCGCGCATACCAACGCGGCGCGGGCAGGCCTTTTTCCCACGCCAAAGCCTCGGTGAGCGTGCCGCGGGCAACGGGGACATCGGGCAGGAGGGCGTTGATCGGATCGGCAAAGGCCCGGTCCGCGGTCACGATCTCCCAGCCGGCGCGGCGCAGGGCGGCGACCAGATCGTCGATGAAGAGTGCGGCGAGATCGGTTTCGTGGAGCAGCAGGACATGCGCCGGCGAGCGCCCAAGCGTCTGCCGTGCGAGCCCATCGTAAAACTCAGCCGCCTCGACATGGCTTTCGACATAGAGGTCGCGCAGCGCGTCCATGTCGATCCGCTTGCCAGCCTTCTTCGCGTCGATGGCGAGCTGCTCCATGTGCCAGTCGGACGCATCAACCGTGACATAGCCGTTCATCAGGCCGCGAGCCTTGAGGCCCGCGCGCACCGCGTTGCGCCGCTCCATGTCGCGGCCGCCTTCGATCAGGTAGGGGAAGCGGAACCAGGGCCGGCGGTTCTCCCGGCGCTCCAGCCAGGCTTCCGCCTTGTCGATGTCGGCCAGATATTCGTCGGCGGTCACGGCGGTGAGCGCCCGATGGCTGAACGAATGGTTCGCCAGCACATGGCCTGCTTTTGCATAGGCCGCGATCCGCGCCTCGCCGCCCACCCGCTCAGGGTTGTCGAGGAAGCCCGGATTGACGAAGAACGCCGCTTGCCGGACCCGCGCCGCCTTGAGCGCCGCGATCAGCCGAACGGCACGCTCCTCCTGCGACAGAAAGGCGCCGGGCTGACGCGGAATGTCGTCAAAGGTCAGCGCGATGCGCTTGCCGGGCGCCGGCGCCGCCATCGGCACGGTGGAGCAGGCGCCCAGCAGGACCAGAAAAAGGGCCGAAAGGAAGAGCCGCAGCACGCCCTCGATCACCCCATCGTCGGGATGACGAAGGCGTTCTCGCCCGTCACCGAGCCGTCGGGCCAGCGCTGGGTGATGGTCTTCGTCTTGGTGTAGAAGCGGATGCCTTCCATGCCGTGCTGGTTGATGTCGCCGAAGGCCGAGCGCTTCCAGCCGCCGAAGCTGTGGTAGGCAACCGGCACCGGAATGGGCACATTGATGCCCACCATCCCCACATTCACCCGCGCCGCGAACTCCCGCGCCGCATGGCCGTTGCGGGTGAAGATGGCGACGCCGTTGCCGTACTGATGCTCGCTCGGCAGGCGCAAAGCCTCCTCGAAGCTGTCGGCACGGACCACCTGCAGCACCGGCCCGAAAATCTCTTCCTGGTAGCTTTGGAAGTGCGGCTTGACATGATCGAACAGGGTTGGACCGATGAAGAAGCCCTCCTCATGCCCCTGCAAGGTGAAGCCGCGCCCGTCGACCACAAGCTCGCCGCCTTCGTCCGCGCACATCTGGATGTAGTTCTCGATGCGGGCGCGGTGGGCCGCATTCACCACCGGCCCGTAATGGGCGTCCGGATCGGTCGACACGCCGACCCGCAGGCCCTCAATCGCCGGGATGAGCTTTTCGCGGAGGTTCACGGCGGTCTTCTCGCCGACCGGCACCACCACCGGCAGCGCCATGCAGCGCTCGCCGGCGGAGCCGAAGGCGGCGCCGGTCAGGTCGTTCACCACCTGGTCGAGATCCGCGTCCGGCATGACGATGCCATGGTTCTTGGCTCCGCCCATTGCCTGCACGCGCTTGCCGGCCTCGACTCCGCGGCGGTAGACATAGTGCGCGATGTCGGACGATCCGACGAAGCTCACCGCCTTGATCTCGGGATGGTCGAGGATCGCGTCCACCATCTCCTTGTCGCCGTGCACGACCTGGAGAATGCCGTCGGGCAGCCCCGCTTCCTTCATCAGCTCGGCCAGGCGCACCGGCACGCTCGGGTCCCGCTCAGAGGGCTTGAGGATGAAGGCGTTGCCGACCGCAATTGCGATGCCGAACATCCACATCGGGATCATCGCCGGGAAGTTGAACGGCGTGATGCCAGCGACAATGCCGAGCGGCTGCCGCATCGAATAGACGTCGATGCCGGGGCCGGCGCCCTGGGTATATTCGCCCTTGAGCGCGTGCGGGATGCCGCAGGCGAATTCGATCACTTCCAGGCCGCGCTGCACATCGCCCTTCGAATCGGCGATCACCTTGCCGTGCTCGGACGAGAGAAGGAGCGCGAGCTCGTCCATATGCTTCTCGATCAGCGCCTTGAAGTTGAACATCACCCGGGCCCGGCGCTGCGGATTGGTCGCCGCCCAGCCGGGCAGCGCCGCGTTGGCCGCGCCGACCGCGCGCTCCAGATCGGCGCTGGTGCCGAGGCGCACCCGCGCCTGTATCTCCCCTTTGTTGGGATCGAACACGTCGCCGTGCCGCTCGCCGGACGCATGGGCCGCGCCGCCGATGAAATGATCGATGTTCCGCATGGACTGTCCTTGGCTCGGGATAGGAGGTTGGGGAGGCCACTAGCCAAGCCTTCCGGCAAATGCCAGTGAGCCAATCCTCCCCGGGACGGGGAGGGGGACCAGCCGGAACCCGGCTGGTGGAGGGGGTGCCGTGCAGTGCGCTGCATCGACCCCCCTCCACCGCACTGCGTGCGGTCCCCCTCCCCGTCCCGGGGAGGATAGGAGGAACAAGAATGAAACTGGGATCGCTCAAGGGAGGCCGCGACGGCCGGTTGGTGGTGGTGAGCCACGATCTCGCCTGGTGCGCGGACGCCGCCCATATCGCACCGACGCTGCAGGCCGCGCTCGACGATTGGGCGCATGCCGGGCCGCAGCTCGAGCTGCTCGCCACCGATCTTGCCCACGAAGTGATCCCGATGATGCGCTTCCATGAGCGCGACGCGCTGGCGCCCCTGCCGCGCGCCTATCAATGGGCCGACGGCTCGGCTTATGTGAACCACGTCCAGCTCGTCCGGCAGGCGCGCGGCGCCGAAATGCCAGAGAGCTTCTGGACCGATCCGTTGATGTACCAGGGCGCGTCCGACGAGATGCTGCCGCCGCGCAGCCCGATCCCGCTCGCCGACGAAAGCTGGGGCTGCGACCTCGAGGCCGAAGTGGTGGTCGTCACCGGCGACGTCCCCCGCGGCGTTTCCCGCGAGGAAGCGCTGGAGCACATCGTGCTCGTCGGCCTGGTCAACGACGTCTCGTTGCGCAACCTTATTCCCGGCGAACTCGCCAAGGGCTTCGGCTTTGTTCAGTCCAAGCCCGCCTCGGCGCTGTCCCCGGTCTTCGTCACCCCCGCCGAACTTGGGACACGCTGGCAGAACGGCAAGCTCCACGGGCCGCTCAAGGTCGATCTGAACGGCCAGCCCTTCGGCCGGGCCGATGCCGGCGTCGACATGACCTTCGATTTCGGCACCCTCGTCGCCCACCTGGCGAAAACCCGCAACCTCGGCGCCGGCACCATTATCGGCTCCGGCACCGTCTCCAACCGCGACGGGGGAGGCGGCCCCGGCAAGCCGATCGCCGCGGGCGGCGTCGGCTATTCCTGCATCGCCGAAGTGCGCACGGTGGAGACGATCCTGTCCGGCGCGGCGGCGACGCCGTTCCTCAAGTCGGGCGACAGCGTCCGCATCTGGATGGACGACGAACACGGTCACCCGATCTTCGGCACCATCGAGCAAGTGGTCGAAGCGGCCTGAGCGCGCTCTCCCCCCTCCTCATTCGGCGAGGGAGGGGGAGGCGCAGCCCCCACCGTCATTCCCGCGAAAGCGGGAATCCCGCTTCTTACTTCCGACAGAACAAGAAGCGGGACCCCCGTTCTCGCGGGGGTGATGAATGAGTCTGCGGAGCCTTTCCCGGGATTGGGCAAAGGGTGGAACCACAGTGTCCGTTCTGCTATTGTTCCCACCGCTCTTTGAACCCGTTGATCCTCCGCTCCCGCGCGTCGCCACCGCCGCCCCGCTTCGCCGCCCGCCCGAAGAGCGACAACAGCGACAAAAGTTCGGCGCGTTTCCACGTCCCATGGGGCCTGGACTTTACGGACCTTCCGGCGCGAACTGTCGCTTTTCGCCGCGGTCGCCAAAGCGCCCACCTAGCAAGCCCTTGCGAGTCGCCCTCGCGGGGCGCAGAGGCGGAGCCATGAAGATGCTCCCCCTCCTCGCCGCCGCTGTCCTCCTCCCGGCCGCCGCCTCCGCGGCCACGCCGCGGGAGATCGCCGAAACCGTCCAGGAAGCGCGCCTGCGCGCCATCGTCGAGAAGCTGGTGAGCTTCGGCACCCGGCACACGCTTTCCTCGCAGACCGATCCCAAGCGCGGCATTGGCGCCTCGCTGAAGTGGACGGAGGAGGAATTCCGCCGCTACTCGCGCGACTGCCGTGGCTGCCTCACCATCGCCACCCCGTCGCAAGTCGTCACCGGCCGCCGCATTCCGGTGCCGACCAGGATCACCAATGTGCTCGCCATCCAGCGCGGCACCGTCGATCCCGACCGCGTGGTGATCATCTCCGGCCACATCGACAGCCGCGGCACCGATGTCATGGACTTCACCAAGGATGCGCCGGGCGCCAATGACGACGGCTCCGGCACCGCCGCCGTGATCGAGGCGGCGCGGGTGCTGTCGAAGCACAAGTTTCCGTACACCATCGTCTACGCCGTCCTCTCCGGCGAGGAGCAGGGGTTGTACGGCGGCAAGGTCCTCGCCGACCATGCCAAGGCGCAGGGCTGGGAAGTGCTCGCCAATCTGAACAACGACATCATCGGCAACAGCTGCGGCTCCGACGGTGTCTGCGACGCCGCCCATGTCCGCGTCTTCTCCGAGGGCCCTCGCTGGCAGGGGAGGGAAGACCTCGCCGCCCGCCAGCGCAGCCTTGGCGGCGAGAACGACTCGCCCTCGCGCAACCTGTCGCGCTGGATCGAAGACTTTGCCGGCGACGTGAGCCTCGGCCTCGATGTCCGCCCGATCTGGCGCAACGACCGCTTCGGCCGCGGCGGCGACCATACCGAGCTCTTGAACGCGGGCTATCCGGCGGTGCGCTTCTCGGTTGCGGTGGAGAATTACCACCACCAGCACCAGGACCTGCGCGTCGACAACGGCGTCGAATATGGCGACACGGTCGACAAGATGGATTTCCCGTATCTCAGCAAGGTCGTGCAGCTCAACGTCGCAGCCCTCGCGGCCTTGGCCAGCGCGCCGCCGCCGCCCGCGCCGGTGGTGGAAGGCGCCGTCTCCACCGACACCAAGATCTTCTGGCCATCGGTGCCGGGCGCGGAAGCCTATATCGTGCGCTGGCGGCGGACGGATGCGTCGAATTGGCAGCATAGCGTGCGACAGGCATATGGGGGCTGCCTGTTCCCGGCAGTCAAGCTTCCCAAGGGCGCCGTGGCGCAGGGACGATGCGAAACCATCCTCCCAGGCGTCCGCGTCGACGATTATGTCTTCGGCGTCTCGTCGGTGCGCGGCGGCTTCGAATCGCCGGTTGCATCCGCCGTGCCGGGTGGTGCGTTCGCACCCTACACCCCGCCGGCCCCACCGGCGCAGCCGTGACCTTTATCGTCATGCCGGACTTGATCCGCCATCCACCTTTTTTTCTGCCTGGACGCAAGAAAAGGTGGACCCCGGATCAAGTCCGGGGTGACGGGGGTTGTGAGGTCAATGCCTAAGACACACCGCGCCGGCCTTCCCAGCCGCCAGCAGATCCTCGATTTCATCGCATCGAGCGACGCCCCCGCCGGTAAGCGCGAGCTTGCCCGCGCCTTCGGGCTCGGCGGCGCCGACAAGCAGGCGCTCAAGATCCTGCTCCAGGACATGGCCGACGAGGGCCTCATCGAAGGCTCGCCGGGCCGCGCATTCCACCAGGCCGGCGGCGTGCCCAAGGTGACCGTGCTGCGCATCGTCGATGCCGACGAGAGCGGCACGATCTGGGGCGCGCCCGAGCGCTGGGAATCGGACATGCCGGAGCCGCGCATCCGCGTGCTGGAAAGGAAGGGCAAGGGCGGCTCCGCGCTCGGCGTCGGCGATCGGGTGCTCGCCCGCACCGAGCAGCGCGGCAATGGCTGGGCCGCCCACCCGATGAAGAAGCTCGCCAAGGGCAGCGAACTGCTCCTGGGCGTGGTTCACCAGGAAGGCGAGACCTTCTGGCTGCGCCCGGTGGAGAAGAAGGAGCGGCGCGAGCTGCCCATTTCCGACATGGGCAAGGCCCAGGCCGGCGATCTCGTCCTGGCCGAGAAAGCCGGCCGCCCGCCGCGGCTCACCGCCCGGGTTTCCGAAATCCTCGGCGATCCGTTCGCGCCGCGCAGCTTCAGCCTGATCGCCATCCACAAGCACGGCATCCCCCACGAATTCCCCGACCATGTGCTGGAGGAAGCCGAGCGCGTCGCCGAGCAGAAGCTCGGCGAGCGCGAGGACCTCACTCACATCCCCATCGTCGCCATCGACCCCGCCGACGCCCGCGACCATGACGACGCCGTCTGGGCCGCGCGCGACGACGATCCGGCCAATGCCGGCGGCTGGAAGGCGCTGGTCGCCATCGCCGATGTCAGCTTCTACGTCCGTCCCGGCTCCGCCCTGGACAAGGAGGCCAGGAAGCGCGGCAACAGCGTCTACTTCCCGGACAGGGTGGTGCCGATGCTGCCCGAGACCCTCTCCGCCCACGTCTGCTCCTTGAAGGAAAGCGAGGACCGCGCCGCCCTGGTCTGCCACCTCCAGGTGACGAAGGCGGGCGAACTCAAAAGCTGGCGCTTCACACGCGCGCGAGTCCGCATCGCCGCCAACATCGCCTACGAAGACGCTCAGGCGGCGATCGATGCCCTTGATCCTCCCCTGGAAGGGGAGGGGGACCATGCGCAGCATGGTGGAGGGGCCTCTGGGACCGGCAGTGCGGGTGACGAACCCCCTCCACCCCTCGCTGGCGCGAGCGGTCCCCCTCCCCGTGCCGGGGAGGATCAAGAGCCCGTCGAACTCGCCTCCTCGCCTTGCGCGATGCCGGAGATCGAGCCCGCGGGGCCACTCGTCGCGCCGGAGCTGGTGGAATCGACCCTGAAGCCGCTCTGGGCGTGCTGGACGGCGATGTACGCCGCCCGGCAGAAGCGCGCGCCGCTCGACCTCGACTTGCCCGAACGCCGCGTGGTGCTGGACGAGAAGGGCCGCATCATGTCGGTCGCCCCGCGCGAGCGCCTCGACGCGCACAAGCTCATCGAAGACTATATGATCGCCGCCAACGTCGCCGCCGCTAAGGCACTGGAGGCGAAGAAGGCGCCGGTCATGTATCGCGACCACGAGCCCCCCAGCCGCGAGAAGCTGGTCGCGCTCAAGGACTATCTCAAGACGTTCGAGATCGAGTTCGCGCTTGGCCAGGTGGTGCGCCCCGCCACCTTCAACCGGATCATCGAACTGGTCGGCGAGGCCGATTTCAAGCCGCAGATCATGGAGCAGATCCTGCGCAGCCAGACCCAGGCCTATTACGGCCCGGGAAATCACGGCCATTTCGGCCTCGCGCTCGGCTCTTACGCGCATTTCACCAGCCCGATCCGCCGCTACGCCGACCTTATCGTCCACCGCTCGCTGGTCCGCGCCTACGGGCTCGGCCCCGACGCCCGCGAAAGCGGCCTCAGCGATACGGAAGCCGAAGCGATGGAGGTGACCGGCGAGCTCATCTCCCAGCTCGAACGACGCGCGATGGAGGCGGAGCGCGAGACGCTCGACCGCTATGTCGCCGCCTATCTGTCCGAGCGGGTCGGTGAGCTGGTCGACTGCCGCATCACCGGCGTCCAGCCCTTCGGCTTCTTCGCCACCGTGGAGGGCCTGGGGGGTGACGGCCTCGTGCCGGTCTCGACGCTGGGCAGCGAATATTTCCGCTATGACGAGGCAAGCCACACTTTGGTCGGCGAGGACAGCGACACCGCCTTCGCCTCGGGCCAGCGCCTCAAGCTGCGATTGGTGGAGGCCAATCCGGTCTCGGGCGGCCTGCGGTTCGAACTGCCCGACGCGGCGCCCGGCTACGCGCCCCCGGGCGGGCGGCGGGTGCGCCGCGACGGCAGGAGCGAGGGCAAAGGGGGGGCAAAAGGCCCGGCCAAAAAGGTGCAGGGCCGCCGCGGCCGCCCGGGCAATATCCGGCACAAGAACCGGTAAAGACGAGGGCCGCTTGGGGCCTGCGCCGTCAGCCGCCGCTCAGCTCAGCCGCCAGTGGACCCGGCCGTCGAAAGTGGAGCGCGTGGCGCGTCCCTTTTCATCGCGCATCGGCGTGAACCGGGCCTGGTCGAGCAGCAGACCGCAGGTGGCGTAATCGAGCCGCCTGTGGCCGCTGCTCTGCAGCACCTCGCAGCGGTTGACCCGGCCCATCCGGTCGATCCTGACGCGGTAATGGACGATCCCCTGCTCGTTGTTGCGCACGGATTCCGCGGGGTAGACGGTGAAGGCGGCATTGGCCTCGGCGGTGCGGTTGTCGGGGGCGGCGGCGGCGGGCGCGGCCAGCAGCGCCGCGGGAATGAGAAGCAGATAGGCGGGCTTCATCGTGGACCTCCTGTTGCTCGCGCAAAGGCGCGTGGCGGCATGATACGCCTGTTTCGGAGCCGTTTCTACAATGCAAAAGATATGCGGGCCGCGCTTCCGCCGGCGTCCAGGGTGACGCCGCCGCCCAAATAGGCTAAAGCACGGCGGCACGGGCGGAATTCGCCTCCTGAGCGGGCAAGGGCAGCGCGATTTCGATGAAGAAGTGGCTTGCAGCCGCCGCAATCTGCGGCGTCCTGGTCCTCGCGGCGCAAGCTCGCGAAGGCGCCCGGCCTGCTGCGCCTCCGCCCCCGCCCGCCGCGGCAGCCGCCGGCCCCGACTGGAGCGAATGGACTCGCCCCCTCCAGCCACCCGGCACCAACCCCTCGACCCGCCCCGCCGCAGCTTCCGCCGACGACGCGCCCGCCGAGGCGGACCAGGGTCCGGTTTCTGACGAAGACTATGACGTCGTCGACGCCCACTGGATGGCGCTCACCATGTGGGGCGAGGCCCGCAACCAGGGCGAGCTCGGCATGCGCGCCGTCGGCCACGTCATCGCCAACCGCCGCCGCGCCAAGACCCACGGCACTTATGTCACCGACACGGTCAGCGCCGCCTGGCAATTCAGCTGCTGGAACAAGAACGACCCCAACCGCGCGCTGATGCTGGCGATCGAGGATTTGCCCGAGGGCGGAGCCGCCCACCGCCAGTGGCTGGCCGCGAAACGCATCGCCGCCGAAGTCCTCGCCGGCCGCTCAGCCGACCCGACAGGCGGCGCGCTCTTCTACCACACCACCGCCGTGCACCCAGTCTGGTCGCGAGGCGTGACGCCGGTGACTCAGATCGGCGTCCATCTGTTCTTCCGCACCGCCGCCTGAGTTCGCTGGCACCCGCTAATAATTACACTCCCACGTCGCTGAAGACACATCGTTGCCGCCTATGCCGAGGTCGTTAACCATCACCGTGACATCCCGGGGTACCCCCTTGGGAAGGTGCATGTCTTCGACGGGATCTACCGCTACCCAGACGTCGAACGCGTCCCCGGGGCCGATGAAGCGCCCCCCGTTGCGCATCGGAGTGCGCTCCTGATAACGCAGCGGAAGCGCCCGTCCGCGAAGCTTCACGCGTGCCACGCGATCCGCTTCGGTGGCGACAAGCAGGATGCCGCCGTCTCGCCAGAGGATGCAGCGGCGGGCGGTGTCCAGAATGTCGCCGATCTCGTTTGCCTGCAAAGTCTCGATCCGCAATGCCACCGCGCCAGCGGGTCGCGGGGGCGGCGCGGGTGCAGGTGCCGGGCTAGGTGCGGGATAGGGTATGGGTGCAGGAGCGACGAAAAATGCGGCTGCGCCGACGAGAGTAATTGTCGCGCCGAGCAGCGCCAGGGTGGGGGTGCTCTTCATGCCCAATACGGCTCATGCCAGATCGACGAAGCTGTCGAGCACCCGCTTGCGCCCGGCATGCTCGAAGTCGATCTCGAGCTTGTTGCCCTCGATCTGCGCCACCTGTCCGTAGCCGAATTTCGAGTGGAACACGCGCTGGCCCACTGACACATCGCCGCGGCCGGGGTTGCCGAGGCTCACCGCCGACGCCCTCGCCTCCACCACCCGGGCGGGGTTGCGTTCGAAGCCTCCCGTCACCGCCCGCCGCCACCCCGGCCCGCGGGTCTGGCCTCGGGATACGTCCGCGAAGGGATCGGCGTGTTCGCTCCAGTTGGCGCGCCACAGGCTTTCGCCGCCGCTCATGGTCTGTTCCTGGGCGATGTTGGCGGGGGGAAGCTCGCCAACGAAGCGGCTGGGGATGGAGCTGGTCCACTGGCCGTAGATGCGGCGGTTGGCAGCGTGGAAGATGAAGCATTTGCGCCGCGCCCGAGTGATCGCGACATAGGCCAGGCGCCGCTCCTCCTCGAGGCTGGCATTGCCGCCTTCGTCCAGCGAGCGCTGCGAGGGGAACACGCCTTCCTCCCAGCCAGCGAGAAAGACGGTGCCGAATTCCAGGCCCTTGGCGGCGTGGATGGTCATGATGGTGACCTTCTCCTCGTCCCGCGCCGCGTCATTCTCCATCACCAGGCTGACATGTTCGAGAAAGGCGCCGAGCGTCTCATATTCCTCCATCGCGCGGGTCAACTCGGCGAGGTTCTCCAGGCGGCCGGCGCTTTCTGCGGAGCGGTCGGCCTGCAGCATGGCGGTGTAGCCGCTTTCGTCCAGCACGAGGCGGGCGAGTTCGCCATGCGGGAGTGCAGTGAGCTGGCCGCGCCAGCGGGCGAAGTCGCCGACCAGGTTGCCGAGCGCGCGGCGGGCCTGGGGGGTGAGCTCGTCCGCGTCGAGGATCTGGGCGGCGGCGGCGAACAACGGCACGCCCTGCGCCCGCGCCAGGCTGTGGACCTTCTGCACCGCCTTGTCCCCCAGCCCGCGCTTGGGGGTGTTGACGATTCGCTCGAAGGCGAGGTCGTCGGCCGGCTGGGCGATGACCCGCAGGTAAGCGAGCGCGTCCCTTATCTCGGCCCGCTCGTAGAAGCGGAAGCCGCCGACGATGCGGTAGGGCAGGCCGATCGCGATGAACCGGTCCTCGAACTCGCGGGTTTGGAACTGGGCGCGCACCAGGATCGCCACGTCATCCAGGTGCCCGCCGCCGCGCTGCACCGCCTCGATCTCCTCGCCGACGCGGCGCGCTTCCTCCGGGCCGTCCCAGACGCCGATCACCTGGACCTTTTCGCCCTCGTCATGCTCGGTCCACAAGGTCTTGCCGAGCCGGCCGCTATTCTGGGCGATGAGGCCCGAGGCGGCGGCGAGGATGTTCGGGGTGGAGCGGTAATTCTGCTCCAGCCGCACCGTCTTGGCGCCGGGGAAATCCTTTTCGAAGCGCAGGATGTTGGCCACTTCCGCGCCCCGCCAGGAATAGATCGACTGGTCGTCGTCGCCGACGCAGCAGATGTTCTTGCGCTCCCGGGCGAGCAGGCGGAGCCACAGATACTGGCTCTGATTGGTGTCCTGATATTCGTCGACCAGGATATATTTAAAGCGGGCCTGGTACAGCTCCAGCACATCGCGGTGAGTCTTGAGGATCACCAGCATGTGGAGGAGGAGGTCGCCGAAATCGCAGGCGTTGAGCGTCTTCAGCCGCTCCTGATAGCGGGCGTAGAGCTCGGAGCCCTTGCCGTTGGCATAGGCCTCGCTCTCCCCGGCATCGACCTCCCCGGGCGTCCAGCCCCTGTTCTTCCACCGATCGATCAGGCCGGCGAGCAGGCGGGCAGGCCAGCGTTTCTCGTCGAGGTCGGCAGCGGCGATCAGCTGCTTGAGGAGCCTGAGCTGGTCGTCGGTGTCGAGGATGCTGAAATTGGCCTGCAGCCCGACCAGCTCGGCATGGCGCCTGAGCATCTTGGCGGCGACCGAGTGAAAGGTGCCGAGCCATGGCATGCCTTCCACGGCATCGCCGACGATGCGGCCGACCCGTTCCTTCATCTCCCGCGCCGCCTTGTTGGTGAAGGTGACGGCGAGGATCTCCGACGGCCAGGCGCGGCGGGTGGCGATGAGGTGGGCGAGCCGCGCGGTCAGCGCGGCGGTCTTGCCGGTGCCCGCGCCAGCGAGGACCAGCACGGGACCCTCGGTGGTCAGCACCGCCTCGCGCTGGGGCGGGTTCAGGCCCTGGAGGTAGAAGGGCTCGGGCGAGGCGGAGACGGGCTGGTTCACGGCTGAACAGGTAGGGAACGAGGGGCCGCGCGGCAAGCGGTGCATGCAGCCTTGCCGACGCTCGGGCGGGGTGGCAGACCATCGTCGAAATCAGAGGGAGAGCAGCCATGCCCAAGGGCCAATGCCATTGCGGCGCCGTGCGCTACGAGATGCCGGACGAAGGCGTCCACCAGGCGCTCTGCCACTGCACCGATTGCCGCCGCCATTCCGGCGCGCCCGCCGTTGCCTGGGCGCTGGTGCGGCAGGACCAGCTCACCGTCGAGGGGGAGTTGAAGGAATATGCCTCGTCGGAACATGGCCGCCGCCAATTCTGCCCCGCCTGCGGAACCTCGCTCTTCTACACCAACGAGCAGATATTCCCGGGCGCGGTGGATGTGCAGGTCTGCACGCTCGACGATCCCGAGGCCATGCCGCCCGGAGCGCAGATCCAGGTTGCCGAGCGGATCGGCTGGATGGAGCAGGCGCACGCGCTACCCGCCTTCGATCGCTATCCGGGCTGAGGTTCGCCGCCGCGGGTAGCGTCGGGTTTAACCGGCTCGCAGCAGGGTGATCTTGGCTTTGCCGTGGGTGCGCTCCGCCTCGAGCGTCAGGCCGCGGGCGGTGACGGTTTCGCCGCGCCCGGTCTCGACGCTGACAAAGGCGCCCGGCGCAAGCAGGAGGTTGGGCAGGACCTTGTCGGCAAGGCCGCTGCCATAGGGCGGATCGAGGAAGACGAGGTCGAGCGGGCGGGGGAAGCGGGCATGTTCGGCAGCGCCTGGCCGGACCTCCGCGCCGTCGGCCCCCAGCGCGGCCAGGTTGGCGCGGATCGCGTCAAGTGCGGCACGATCGTTGTCGACGAAGATGCACGAGGCGGCCCCGCGCGACAGCGCTTCGAGGCCGAGAGCGCCCGAGCCGGCGAAGATGTCCGCCGCCTCCAGCCCCTCGAAACTGCCGACCCGGCTCGCCAGCATCGAGAACAAAGCCTCGCGGGTGCGGTCGGACGTGGGGCGGGTGGCGAGGCCCGTTGGCGCCGCCAGCATTCGCCCGCGCCACTTGCCCGCGATGACCCGCATTACTTCAACGTCTTCCTGAACAGCCCAAGCTCGTCGCGCGGCACTTCCACCACGGCGCCGGCCGGCAGATCGGCAAGAAGGAAGGGGCCATAAGCGGTGCGGATCAGGCGCGAGACCTGAAGCTCCAGATGTTCCAGCACCCGGCGCACCTCCCGGTTCTTGCCTTCGGTGAGACGCATTTCGATCCACACATTGCGGCCGGTGCGGCGCTCCATATTGGCATCGATCTGCCCGTAGCGGATGCCGTCGATCTCGACGCCGGTGATCAGCGCCTCGAGCTGGTCCTGAGTGACATCGCCAAAAGCGCGGGCGCGATAGGTGCGCTCCACCTTCGAGGAGGGGAGTTCGAGCTGGCGCTTGAGCTCTCCGTCGGTGGTGAGGAGCAGGAGCCCTTCCGTGTTGAGATCGAGCCGTCCGACCGGGATAACCCGCGGCAGCTCCGGCGGCAGCCGGTCGTAGATGGTCGGGCGACCGGAGAAATCGCGTTCCGCGGTCAGCACGCCGGCGGGCTTGTGGTACAGGAACAGGCGGGCCGGGGCGGGCGCGCCGACCTGCTTGCCGTCGACGGTGACGCCGCTCAGCGAGGTGAGCAGGGTGGCCGGCGTTTCCAGCGCGACGCCGTTCAACGCGATGCGGCGCTCCTCGATCATCCGCTCGATCTCCCGGCGCGAGGCGATGCCGGCGCGGGCGAGCAGCTTGGCAATGCGCTGCGGCTCGCGCGACGGCGTATGCGGCAGGGGCGCCGCTTCCGGAGTGGCGGGCGCGGCCGAGCGGGGCTCGGCGGCGCGGGCCGGGCGTTTGCCGTCGCGCGGCGGCTTTGCCGGTTGCGCCGGCGCACCTTCGGACGGCCGCCTGGCGGCAGCGCGCGCCGGACGCTCGCTAGTGCCCGGCGGCCTTGCCCGCTGTGTTGGTGCCCCTTCGGACGGCCGCCCGGCGGCGGAGCGGGCCGTGCGCTTCCCGTCGCCCGGGCGCAGCGGACCCTGCGACTCGCCGTGCCGCTCGGCGGACGGGCGCCGTGCTCCAGGCCGCGGGGGGCGCTGGGTGTCGCGCACCGGCCGCTCACGCTGACCGGCGGGTGCACGGCCGCGCGCGGAAACCTTGCCCTCGTCGCGTGCGGAGGGACGCTCGGCACCGCGCGCCGGCCTTTCGCGGGCGGGCGAGGCGGATTCGCCTCGCCTTGCCACAGCACGCTCAGCGCCGCGGCCACCGCGCGCAGGCGCATCGCTGCGGCCGCCGCGCGCGGGTGCATCGCTGCGGCCGCCACGAGCGGGCCCTTCGCTGCGACCGCCTCGTGCCGGCACATCGCTCCGGCCGCCACGGGGCATACCCTCGCCGCGGTCGCCGGGGACCGGGCGGTCGCTGCGACCACCGCGTGCCGGCGCATCGCTGCGGGTGCCGGGCGGGCGGGCGCGGCCTCTCGGGGCGGGCGGACGGGGTCCCTTGGGAGGTCCGGGGGTTCTGGGCGGGCGCGGGGGCAGCTTTTCTCTCCTCGTGGAGCCGGACGGGCGGAAATATGCGCCGGGGCGCTGGCGGCGGCGGGCACCGATGCCCATCTGCCTCGTTACGCAAGCACACCGAACCGCCACCGGAGGCCAAAGCGCATAGATGTTGTTCAGCAAACGCGAAAGAGCCATCCGCCGCATCCTGATCGTCGAGGACGAGCCGCTGGTGGCTTTCGACACCGAACATTCCCTTAGCGATGCGGGCTACGAGGTGGTGGGAACCGTGGACACGCTCGCCGACGCGGTGCGTGTGCTGGGCGAGGAGGAGGTGGACCTCGTCTTGTCCGACATCCAGCTGTCCGGAGAGGGGGACGGCATGGATGTTGCGCGCGCCGCGGCTGCCAAGGGCGTGCCCGTGCTGTTCGTCACCGGCAATTGCCCGGTGGAAGCGCAGACGCTCGGCATCGGCTGCCTCGCCAAGCCTTACGCCGCCAAGGTTCTCAAAAGCGCCCTCGAAGCGCTGGACCGCACGCTGCAGGGCAAGACGGTGAAGCGCGTGCCGCCGGGCCTGAAAATCTACGACACCGTTTGACGCCAACGATTGATGTCGGAACGGGACCTATCTCTCGCGGCATGAACGAGCGCCCATTGGCCCGGAGCCTCAATCAAGCTCTGGCAGCCGCAGGCGGAGGCGCTACAAGGGGGCAATGACACAAGCGACTGAAACCACCCCCGCCGGCTGGCGCGCCTTTCTTCCCGCAGGCGTCCGCCCTTATACCGAGGCCGCCCCGGTGGCCGCGTTGTTCGTGGGCATCTCCTCGGGCTTTCCCTTCGCGATGATCGGGGCGACGCTGACCACGCGCCTTGCCCAGGACGGGATCGACAAGAAAAGCGTCACCGCCTTCAGCCTCGCCTTCCTGGTCTACAATCTCAAATGGCTTTGGGCCTGGGTGGTGGACGGAGTGCGGATCCCGGTGCTGGGCCGGCTCGGCCAGCGCGTGTCCTGGCTGATCCTTTCCGGCATGTTCGTGATTGCCGCGGTGATCAACCTGGCGCTCGTCGATCCGTCCGCCAGCCTGCTCTACACCGCTTATGCGGCCGTGCTGGTCGGCGTTGCCGGCGCCACCTACGACATCGTCATCGACGCCTATCGCATCGAGCTGCTCGAACCGCGCCAGCTCGGCGTCGGCGCGGGCATGTCGCAATATGGCTGGCGGCTCGGCTCCGTCCTCGCCGGCGCGCTGGCGCTGATCCTGGCGGCGCGGGTCGGTTGGCAAGTTGCCTATATGGCCTGCGCCGCCTTTGCCCTTCCGGCCATGATCACCGGCCTAGTGATGGGCGAGCCCGCCCGCCACCGTGAGGCGGTGGAGCGGCGCGGCATCGGCGACTCGCTGCGCGCCGTCTGGGGCCCGTTCGCCGAATTCTTCATGCGCCGCGGCGCCTTTCTCGTTCTGCTCTTCATCCTGCTCCACAAGATCGGCGACACGCTCGGCCAGCTCACCCTCCGGCTGCTGCTCGACGACCTTGGCTATTCCAATGACGAGATCGCCATCTACGATGTCGGCGTCGGCTTCTGGGCCTATCTGGTCGGCATCTTCATCGGCGGCGTGCTCTATTCCAAGCTCGGCATGAAGCGTTCGGTGCTGATCAGCCTCGTGCTGATGGCGGTGTCGAACTTCACCTTTGCCCTCCTGGCCGAGGCGGGCCACACCAATATCGGCCTGGCCGGGGCGATGCTGTTCGAGAATATCGCCAGCGGCATCGGCGGCGTCACCGTGGTGGCCTATTTCTCGGCCCTGTGCGACCTGCGCTTCACCGCGTCCCAATATGCCTTGATCTCGGCAGCGGCGAGCATCGTCGGCCGCTTCCTTACCGGCACCACGGCCGGAGCGATGGTGGAGTCGTTCGGCTATTTCAACTTCTACCTCTTCACCACGATCGTCGCCTTGCCCGGCATCATCCTCTTCTGGCTGATGATGCGCGCGGGGTTGATCGACGCGTCGATGGGTACGGCGGGCACCGTAGGGGAGGGGGACGCGCGGACGACGGACGGCACCGGCTGATGCCCTTTGTCGGCCTGATCGTTCTCCTCCAGGTCGCCTGCGTCGTCCATTGCGTGCGGCAGGGGCGCAGCGGCTTGTGGATCATGGCGGTCATCGCCTTCCCGCTGCTCGGCTCGCTCGCCTACGGCTGGTTCGAGATCCTGCCGGCCTATCGCGGCCGGCGCGAGGTGCGGGCGGTGACGGCGGCGGCGGCGAACCGGATCGACCCTGACCGCGAGGTGCGGGAGGCGCGCGACGCGCTGGAGATCGCCGACACCGCCGCCAACCACATCAAGCTTGGTGATGCCTTTGCGGAGCGCGAGCAATGGCGCGAGGCGGCGCGCCAATACCGGGATGCGCTGGGGCGGCTGCCCGGGGGCGAGGACCGCGCGGTCGGGGTAAAACTCGCGCGTGCCGAGCTGGAAAGCGGGAATGCCGCCACCGCGCGCGACCTCTTGCTCGAACTGCCGCCGTCGCGCTCCGGCTCCGAGAATGACCGCACCGCCCTGCTTCTCGCCCGCAGCCATGACGAGGCCGGCGAGCCGGAGCCGGCGCTGGCGCTTTACGCCGGTGTCGGCGACCGGCTGTCGGGCGGGGAGGCGCAGTGCCGGCAGGCGGCCCTGCTGATCCGCCTCAACCGCACCGCCGAAGCCGTGCCGCTGCTGGAAGAAGCCGAGCGGCGGGCGACACGGATGGACCGCTTCGAGCGCGCCAAGGACCGCGACATGTACGATTGGGCAGCGCGCACCCTGGCCGAGCTTCGCAGCGGCGGCGGCGCGGCCGCCTAAACGGGCGGCTGACCGTTCGCCCGGAGAACCTCGCCGGCAAGATAGAGCGAGCCCAGGATCAGCACGATCGGCGGCTGCGCGCGGTCGGCATGGCGGGCGATCCAGCCCAATGCATCCCCGACATCGGCCGCGGCCACGGCGTTGAGCCCGGCATTCCGCGCGGCGGCGGCAAGCTCCTCCGGTGCGTGGCAGGCGTGGCCGGGTACCGGCACCGCATGCAGCGTGGCGCAGCGGCCGCCGAAGGGTTTGAGCACGCCTGGCGCGTCCTTGTTGGCCAGCAGGCCGAAGACGATGTGAAACGGCCGCCCGCCCGGCACGCGGGCACGAAAGAAATCGGCCACCGCGCGCGCCGCGGCGGGATTGTGCCCGCCATCCAGCCACAGCTCGGCCCCTCCCTGCAGCAGCGCGTGGAGCGGCCCGTCCCCAAGCCTTTGCAGCCGCGCCGGCCATTCCGCCCAGCCCATGGCGGCGCGCAGCCCCGCCTCGCCCACCGGCACCGCCGTCTGGTGGCGGATCATCGCCACCGCCAGGGCCGCGTTGGTTGATTGGTGCGCGCCGGGGAGGCGGGGCAAGGGAAAGTCGAGGCGCCCCTGCGCGTCTCGATAATGAAGCCGACCGCGATAGGTTGCGGCGTCCCACGCACCGCCGCGCGGCAGCCAAAGAGCGCCGGCCGCGGCGGCGGCGCCCTGCACCCGCTCGGCCAGCGAATTCGGGTAGCGGTCAGTGACGAGCGGCACGCCCGGCTTGGCGATGCCCGCTTTCTCGGCGGCGATGCCGGGGAGGCTGCTCCCCAGAAACTGCTGGTGGTCGAGCCCGAGCTGAGCAATGCCGCACGCCGCGGGCGCGGGGAGGACGTTGGTGGCGTCGAGCCTTCCGCCGAGGCCGACCTCGACGATGCAGGCGTCGGCGGGCGTGCGCGAAAAGCCGAGAAAGGCGGCCGCGGTGGTTGCTTCGAAAAAGCTGGGTCCGATGTCATCGGCGGCGTCGAGCACTTCTTCGAGCAGAACGGCGAGCAAGGGGTCGGCGATCAGGGACCCTGCCAGCCGAATGCGTTCGTTGAAGCGGACGAGGTGAGGGCTGGTGTAGACATGGGCGCTGAGGCCGGACGCCTCGACCGCCGCGCGCAGGAACGCGCAGGTCGAGCCCTTGCCGTTGGTGCCGGCCACATGGAAGACCGGCGGCAGCGCCCGCTCCGGGTTGCCGAGCCGGTTGAGCAGCGCCGATATTCGCTCCAGCCCCAACACGTCAGCACCCGGCGAAAGCGCGCCAAGGCGATGAAGCTGGCGCTGCACCGCCGGATCATTTGAAATCGCAAAGTCCACTAGCCCCTCCCCTTCAGGATGGCGCGCTGGCCCTTCCCCGGGAAGGGCCTTGGGCGCGCGCCATGGGTTAGGGTGGGGCATGTCGGACGGAGCGGCCTTATGACAACCCCCACCCCCAGCCCCTCCCCTGAGGGGAGGGGAGAAGGGTCACGCCGCCGCTCTCTCCGGCACCAGAAAGCCGATCAGCTGGGCCAGCGTTGCCCGCAGGTCCTTGCGGTGGACGACCATATCGATCATCCCATGCTCCAGCAGATATTCGGCGCGCTGGAAGCCTTCGGGAAGCTTCTCGCGGATGGTGGATTCGATCACCCGCTGGCCGGCAAACCCGATCAGCGCGCCCGGCTCGGCGATCTGGATGTCGCCCAGCATCGCATAGGATGCAGTGACGCCGCCGGTGGTGGGGTCGGTGAGCAGCACGATGTAGGGCAGCCCCGCTTCCTTCAGTTCGGCGATGGCCACGGTGGTCTTCGGCATCTGCATCAGCGAGAGGATGCCTTCCTGCATCCTGGCGCCGCCCGCTGCTGTGACGATGATGTAGGGCGCGCGGTCGCGGATCGCGGCGCGCACGCCCTCCACGAAGGCGGCGCCGACGGCGAGGCCCATCGACCCCCCCATGAAGGCGAAATCCTGGACGCCGATCACCGCCTTCTGGCCGTCGATGGTGCCGCGCGCGTTGATCAGCGCGTCGGGCTCGCCGGTCTGCTGGCGCGCCGCCTTGATCCGGTCCTGGTAGCGTTTGGAGTCACGGAACTTGAGCGGGTCCTCGCGCACCTGGGGCGGCGCCAGCATCGAATAGCCGGGGTCGAACAGGCGCTCGAAACGTGCCCGAGGCCCGATGCGGCCGTGATGGTCGCAGCGCGGGCAGACGCTGTCATTGTCCTCCCACTCCTTGGTGAACACCATCGCGCTGCACTGCCGGCATTTGTGCCACAGATTGTCCGGCGTCTCCCTTTTGGGCAGGAACGGGATCGAATTGCGGACGCGGTTCAGCCAGGTCATCGGGGGCAGGTCTCCTTGGGGGAGCCGATAGGACCGGAGCTTGCGGCTTGTCCACCTTTCGACAGGGGAGACGCCCAAATCACCCCTCTCCCGCTTTTCGCGGGAGAGGGAGGGGCCCGCCCGCGCAGCGGGTGGGGGGGTGAGGGTACTGGCTGAGTCCTCGGTACAGACCCTCACCCCAACCCTCTCCCGCGAAAAGCGGGAGGGGGGTACCACGGCGGTTCACCTCAATCACGGAGCGCGGCACTCAACCCCCTCTCCCGCTTTTCGCGGGAGAGGGAGGGGCCCGCCCGCGCAGCGGGTGGGAGGGTGAGGGTCTTGGCTGAGTCCCCGGTACGGACCCTCACCCCAACCCTCTACCGCGAAGAGCGGGAGAGGGGGTACCACGGCGCTTCACCTCGATCCCAAGAGAGAGGGTTGATCTAAAGCGTCGCTTCGATCGACCTTGCTGCGAGGTTCGGGTCCGCCGCCTGGGTGATCGGGCGGCCGATGACGAGGATGGAGGCGCCCGCATCCAAAGCGGCGCGCGGCGTCATCACCCGCTTCTGGTCGCCGGCATGGCTGGCGGCGGGGCGCACCCCGGGAACGACGAAGAAGCCGTCCGGCCAAATCCGCTTGGCCGCCGCCACCTCGTTGCCCGAACAGACCACCCCGTCCACGCCCGCAGCGCGGGCGAGCTCGGTCAGCCGCTCCACCTGTTCGTGCGGATCGGCAGGGACGCCGATGCTGACGAGATCGCCCCGGTCCAAACTGGTCAGCACCGTCACCGCCACCACCTTGGTTCCGGCCGGCGCGGCCGCCTTGGCATCCTCCATCATCGCGCGGCCGCCGGCGGCGTGGACGGTGAGGATTGCGGGCTCCAAAGCGTGGAGCGCCTGCACCGCCTTGCCGACCGTGTTGGGAATGTCGTGGAGCTTGAGGTCGAGAAAGATCGGCAGGCCGAGGTCGGCCATTTCGCGGATGCCGTGGCGGCCATTGGCGCAGAAGAATTCAAGGCCGAGCTTCAAACCCCCGACATGGCCGCGAACCCGCGCCGCAATCGATTTCGCACGCTCCATGTCGGGCGTGTCGATGGCGACATAGATCGGGCTGCTCATGCCGGCGGCCACACCTTGGTGTCGGTGGCGATCCGCTCGGCATCGCCGGGCAGCGGCGGTGAGGCGGCATCGGGGGAATTCGAGACCGCGACAGCGGCCGGAGCGGAGGGAACGATCGTCGTCCCCGGCGGCGTACCGGCCGCCTGGGCGCCGCGCTCCAGCGGCTCGTATCGCCGCTTCAGCGACCACAGCTTCGCGCGATAGTAGATAAGGGTGGGCAGGAAGCCGAGCAGGAAGAAGAGCAGCAGCACCACCGGCAGCTTGGCGTCGGCGATCAGGCCGCCCCACATCTTCACCTCCACGGCCTTCCAATTGGCGCGGGCGAAGAGCACCACGATCACCGTCAGGACGATCCAGAAGAGGGTCTTCAAAAACTGCATCGCCCTTGCTTATGGCGCGAGGGGCGCGGGCGCAACCGTCACCCGATTTCCCGTTCAAGTTCGTCGAACAGGCGGGGGATGGAGGTGAGACGCGGCCGCTCGGTGGCAAGGATGGCGCGGAAGGCGTCACGCTTCAGCGCGGCGACCGCGCCCGGCGGCAAATGCCTGCCTTCGGGCAGGGTGGAGACGACGATGTCGATCAGCCGCTCGGCGCCGTGGAGGCGGCCCCACAGATAGTCGTTCTCCCGATAGGCGCGGCTGAAAAAAGCGCCGAAGCTGTTGAACTGGATGCCCTTCAAGGTCGCCGCCGCGCCGCCCGCCCGGATCGCGGTGCAATCGTCCGGCGAGATGCGGTCCACCTTCACCGGATCGAATTCGTCGAGGCCCTCGCCCTGGAGGAGGGGGAGGGTGGCGATGTCGTAGAAGGGAAAGCCCAGATAGGTGAGGATCAGGACGCGCCGTTCCTCCCTGGGAAGCGCGGCGAGGACCTGCGTCAGCGCTTCGTCCGCCTCCTCGTCCAGCGCCTTGAGGCCGAGCAGGTCGGCGAGCGCGGCCATCGCCTCGGCGGCGTTACCCTCAACCGCCGGAAAGCGCGCTGCCGTCGCCTCGCCGGCCCCGAGGTAGCGGCCGAGCAGGCGGTAGATCGTCTCCCGAGCCACATCGACATCGGGCCTCGGCCCCTGCTGGCCGGTGGCGATCTCGCCGATGCGGCGGGCCAGGAAGCGCAGCCGGCGGACTCGGAAGGAAAGATCGAAGCTGCGCAGGAACAGCACCACCTCCGGCCTGGCGCCCGCCGCGGTGGCGGCCCCGGGGTCGATTAGGCCGCGGCTGCCTATCTCGCTCCACACCGCCTGCCGCACCGCCTCGCGCCCCGCACCTTGGCCGCTGTCCGACAGGCGCAGCAGGCTGTCGGCAATCTCCTCGGCCACGCCGGCGAGCTTGAGGTGCGCATAAGCGGCATAGGCATAGCCCGCATTGCGTGCCGCCAGCGTCTGGGCCTTGACCCGCCAGCCGGCAATGCGCTTGCGCGTCGGGCGCAGCAGCAGGATGTTGGAGCCGAAGGCGCGGTCGATCGCCGCCTCCACTTCGGGCCGCATTGCTTCCACGATCCTCCGCAGCCGCCGGATGCGCGCGGTGCGCCCCTCGATCGCCTCCAGATTGTCGCGGATCGGCTGCTCGCGCGGGATGTCCGACAAGGCGCCGAAGATGGTCGCGAAGAAGCCGGGCGCGGCGTTGCCGCTGCCGGTCAGCCGCACCGAGCGGGAGCCGGGCTTGGGGTCGATATAGACGAAGCGCCGGTCCACCTCGCGCCGCGCGGGGCGGTTGCGCAGCGCCTGGATAGCGGGACGGAACGGCGCGTTGGCGAGTACCGAGCCGTCGATCAGCACCGCTGCTTCCGCCTCTCCGATCGAGGCATAACGGGGGAGAGCGCGGGCGAGGAAGTCGCTGCGGCCTGACCACACCAGCCCCTCTTCCTCCAGCACTCCGTCGAGTTCGCCGACCTGGAAGGGCGGAAAGGCACCGGGGAAGCTTGCCGTCGCCCGCGCCGCAAAGGCGAGGCCGGGCGCTTCGGCGAGGTGGCGCGTCGGCCCGCCCGGATCCTGGAAGGAGACGGTGAGGCGATGCTCGCGCTCCGTCACCTCGGCGGGCGAGTTGAGTCGCAGCCGCTCCGGAAAGCCGTGGAAATCGGTGACGGTGACGAACAGGTCGAGCGGCTGGTAGTCCGGCAGCAGGGGAGGGCCGCCGCCGCTCTTGCCCATCGCATCCAGCGCGCCGAGGAGCAGGCGGGTGAAACCCGGCCCGCTGAACGGCGGCGAGAACCAGCGTGCGCGCACGAAATGGGCCAGCTTGGTGCGCACCTCGCCGCGATGCGCCGCCTCCACCGTCTGGTCGACCGTGCCGCCGCGCCGTGCCGACAGCGCCCAGGCAAAGGGCACCGCCGCCCCCTTGGCGAAGCGCGAGACGGGGTTGACCTTGGGATCGACCAGCCGGTCGATGTCCGCCGTCTCCAGCCACAATTCGGTGAGCGGTTCGAGCGAGCGGCCGGTGGAGATGGCTTGGGCCAGGAAGATGGCGTTGATCCCGCCCGCGCTGGCGCCGGTGAGGATATCGACCAGTACCCGCAGCTCCACCCCCGCCTCGGCGGCGATCGTCTTGAGCAGCGCGTGGTAAACCGCTTCGCTGCCCTCTTCCGGCGCTTCACCGGCATGAAAAGCACGGCTGGCGCGGGCGACTCGCCAGACCTCCTTGGTGATCCCGTGCATGTAAACGGCGAGGCTGATTCCGCCGTAGCAGATCAAAGCCAGTCGAATTTCTTTCTCACGCACCGGTGAAGCGTGCCACCGGCACGACGAGTTGTCGAGACGCTCCGGAACAACTTCAACTCACCGTGGATTCACAACCCGCCGCCGAAACGAGTGGGACTCGTAAGGAACATTGCGGCTAGCCCCTTCTCATCGGGAACGGCCAGGGGCTTCTTATATGATCGCAACGATGCGCAAGAGCGCCACGCACGGACTCGTCGCCGTGGCATTGATGGCCCTCACGGCCTCCGGCCCGGCCCATGCGGTGACCAGCGCCGAGGATGCCCCCGCCGAAACTCTTGCCGAGATCGTTGCCGATCTTCCCGCCCAGACCGCCCCGATCTTCGCGCCCGCGCTTCCCGAAGTTGCGCCGCGCTACGAAGCCGCCGGCGAAGGCGTCGCCAGCTTCTACGGAAACGAGCTTGCCGGCAACCGCACCGCCAGCGGCGAGCGCTTCAACCCGCATGCCATGACCGCTGCCCACCGCTCGCTGCCGCTCGGCACCAAGCTGCGCGTCACCAACCTCAACAACGGCGAAGATGTGATCGTCCGCGTCAACGATCGCGGCCCCTTCGCCAAGAGCCGCATCATCGACCTTTCGCTGGGCGCCGCCCGCGACATCGGCATGGTCCGCGCCGGCACCGCCCGCGTGAAGCTCGAAGTTCTGCGCACCGCCTGAAGGTGCGGCGCGCTCCCGCCGGGGCTTTGTTCATTCTTGCGAATATGACCCGCGCTCCAGCTTGGCGCTTTCATTCGCACGCGGCGGCCGGTATTCAGCGCTCACCTTTATTCGGGTGGGGACTCTTCCAAGATGATCAAGCACATCATGATGTGCGGCGCGGGCGCCTTTGCCCTCGCCGCTGTTGCCGTTCCGGCGATCGCCGCCGGTCAGGGCAAGGCTCCGGCTAAGGCCGCTGCCGCCAAGTCCCCCAAGGCCGCCGCCGCCGCGCCCAAGCGCAAGCCGCAACTGGGTACCTGGGGCTTCGATGCCGCCGGCATGGACAAGAGCGTCAAGCCGGGCGACAATTTCTTCGATTACACCAGCGGCACCTGGGCCAGGACCACGCAGATCCCGGCCGACAAGCCGGTGTGGGGCGGCTTTGTCGAGCTTGACGACCTGTCCACCAAGCGCACCCGGGCGATCATCGAAGAGGCCGCCGCCTCCAAGGGCGCCTCTGGCACCAACGCGCGCAAGGTCGGCGATTTCTACGCCGCCTACATGGACGAAGCCGCGATAGAGGCGAAGGGCACCGCGCCCCTCAAGCCATGGCTCGACAAGGTCTCCGCCATCCGCTCCACCACCGATCTTGCCCGCACCTTCGGCGAGTTCGCGCAGGTCGGCATCTCCTCCCCGGTCTCGGCGGGCGTCGAGCAGGACCTAAAGAACAACACGCAATACGGCGTCTATGTCGGCCAGAGCGGCCTCGGCCTGCCCGACCGCGATTATTATCTGGATGACAAGAACCCCAAGTTCGTCGACGCCAAGGCCAAATACAAGACGCACATCGGCAACATGCTCCGCCTCGCCGGGGTCGCCGATCCGCAAGGCAAGGCCCAGCGCATCCTCGATCTCGAGACCAAGATCGCCGCCACCCACTGGAGCCGCGTCGAGCAGCGCCAGATCGAAAAGCTCTACAACCCGATGACGGCCGCCGAGATGGCGTCGCGGATGCCGGGCCTCGACTGGAACGCGTTCCTCGCCGCCGCGAACCTCGGCAGGCAGCCTTCCGTGATCGTCATGCACCCGAGCGCGCTCACCGGCACCGCCAAGCTGATCGCGTCGGAGCCGCTCGAGACCTGGAAGGATTACCTCACCTTCCGCACGGTCGCCCGCGGCTCGGCCGTGCTGCCCAAGGCGTTCGTGGATGAAAGCTTCGCCTTCAACGGCAAGGTCCTTTCCGGCACGCCGCAGCTTCGCGAGCGCTGGAAGCGCGGCTCGGACATGGTCGGCAACTCGATGGGCGAGGCCGTCGGCCAGCTCTACGTCGCCAAGCACTTCCCGCCCGAGGCCAAGGCCAAGGCCGACGAGCTGGTGCAAAACCTCATCAAGGCGATGGACGTCCGCCTCCAGAATCTCGCCTGGATGGCGCCGGCGACCAAGGCCAAGGCGCGCGTCAAGCTCGCCGCCTTCACGCCCAAGATCGGCTATCCCGACAAGTGGAAGGATTATTCCACCCTCGAGGTCCGGGAGGGCGACGCCTTCGGCAACGCGCTGCGTGCGGCGCAATTCGACTATAACGACAACATCCAGAAGCTCGGCAAGCCGATCGACAAGGGCGAGTGGGGCATGTTCCCGCAAACCGTGAATGCTTATGCCAATCCGCTGCGCAACGAGATCGTGTTCCCGGCCGCGATCCTGCAGCCGCCCTTTTTCGATCCCAATGCCGACGATGCGGTGAATTACGGCGGCATCGGCGCCGTCATCGGCCACGAGATCAGCCATCATTTTGACGATCAGGGCCGCAAGTTCGACGCCACCGGCAACCTGGTCGAATGGTGGAGCGACGCCGACAAGGCCGCGTTCAAGAAGCTCACCGATCAGCTGGTCGCCCAATATGCCGCTTACGAGCCGCTGCCGGGCGCCAAGGTCAACGGCGAGCTGACGCTGGGCGAGAATATCGCCGATCTCGCCGGCCTCGCCATCGCCCACGACGCCTACAAGATGTCGCTCGGTGGCAAGCCGGCGCCGGTGATCGATGGCTATACCGGCGACCAGCGCTTCTTCCTGGGCTTTGGCCAGGTATGGCGCACCAAATATCGCGATCAGCTCCTTCAGCAGCTGCTCACCGTCGACACGCATTCGCCCAGCCACATCCGGCCGCTGGTCGTGCGCAACTTCGATCCCTGGTACCAGGCGTTCAAGGTCAATGACGGAAAGCTTTACCTGAAGCCGGAAGAGCGTATCAGGATCTGGTAAACGCCGATGCGAACCGGGCCGGCGCCTTCCACGCAAGCGCCGGCCCGGGCGCATTCACGAATCCCTGGAGCGCTCAGCTGACGACCTCGAGTAAGAAGGCGCGCCGTTTCGCGCTTCCCTGGATCCTTCTCGCCCTGTTCCTGATCGCGGTCGTCGGCTGGGCCGCGACCCATGTCTCGGTGCGCGGTCCGGCCGCCGACGAGGCTTCCGCCACCGTCGGTATCTCCGACCAGCAGATCGCCGACATCGAGGATCGCCAGCGCAAGCCCGGCAGCGTCATCGATTATGCCCGGCTCGACCAGCGGCTCCAGCGCCTGATCGCCGAGAAGAGCATGGTCGGCCTCGCCGTCGGCATCGTCGAAGACGGCGAGATCCGCTTCCTCAAGGGCTATGGCGAAACGGTGGCCGGATCAGGCGACCCGGTGCGCATCGACACGATCTTCCGTTGGGCCTCTGTGTCCAAGGGCGTCGCCGGCGACATGATCGCCTTGCTCGCTGCTGAGGGAAAGATCGGCCTCTACGAGCCCATTACCAAATACGCGACCACCCTGCGCCTGCCCGGCGGCAGCGAGGAAAAGGCCACCGTCTCGGACCTGATGTCCCACCGCCTGGGCCTGTT
This sequence comes from Allosphingosinicella sp., assembly GCA_035644835.1. GTDB lineage: Bacteria > Pseudomonadota > Alphaproteobacteria > Sphingomonadales > Sphingomonadaceae > Allosphingosinicella. The sequence continues at coordinate 242,142 of DASQNR010000007.1, forward strand.
CGGCCATGCCAATGACTCCAAGCTGGAGGACGGCATGGACCCGCGGCTGCTGCGTTCGCAGCTCAACACCGTGAACGCGATCTGCCCGCCGGGCCAGTGTCACGCGTATCAGAACGTCGCCTATGACGCGGCGTCCGAGATCGTCGAAAAGGTCACCGGCAAGCCTTATGCCGAGGCGGTGCGCGAGCGATTGTTCGGACCGCTCGGCATGACCTCGGCAAGCATGACGCGGGAGGGGCTGATCACCGCGCAAAGCTGGGCGCGGCCCCACACCGCCGGCAAGAACGGCAAGCCGGTCGAAGTGACCGAGCCTTATTACCGCGTACCGGCCGCCGGCGGGGTCAACAGCTCGATCAAGGACCTGGCCGCCTGGCTGCAGGCGCAAATGGGGCTGGAGCCGACCGTATTGTCGCCCAAGGCGCTGGAGCTTGCCCAGGCGCCGCGCGCCTCGACACCAGGCGAACTCAGGCGGATGCGCAAATTTCGCGAACGGGTAAACACGGCCGCCTACGGCATGGGCTGGCGGATCTACGATTATGCCGGCCACCGCGTCATCGGCCACCATGGCGGCGTGCGCGGCTACCGCGCGCTGATCATGTTCGATCCCGAGCGCAGGAGCGGGGTCGTCGCGATGTGGAACAACGGCACCGGGCAGCCCAACGGCCTTGAGATCGAGGTCATGGACATGCTCTACGGCCTGCCTCCGCGCGACTGGCTGGAGCTCGACAGAAACGCCGCCGCCCCTGCCCCGGCCGAGCCGGAAGCCGGCCCGACCGGCAACACCACCATTGAACCCGAGAGCGGCAACGTAACGCGGTAAGCGGCGCCGGTAGGCGCCGCACCCCCTATCGTTTCCCGCCACTCTGTGGCTTTTTATCGTCATCCCCCGCGAAAGCGGGGATCCCGCTTCTTTTTTCTCGCGCCCTGCCCAAGCGGGACCCCCGCTTTCGCGGGGGTGACGGGGAGGGGCACAGCGCACGAACCCGCCCGCTCACCCCCGCCGCAGCACCGCCCACACCGGGAAATGATCGCTCGCCGTCTTGGCTTTCACGCTCTGGTGGACGCCGCAATCTTCCACTTCCAGGCCCTCCGTCACCATGATCCGGTCGAGCCGGGCCACCGGACGCCGGACATGGAAGCTCTTGCCGCACTCGGCGAAGCGGCAAAGGCCGGCAAAGTCCTTGAGGCAGCCGCCGCGGCTGCTCCATTCGTTGAGGTCGCCCATCAGCACGGCGGGCATCTCACCGCGTCCGTCGTTGACATGATCGAGTATCGCCGCTGCCTGCCGCCGCCGCCACAGGCCCGACAGATCGAGGTGCATGCCCACCACCCGCACCATCTCGCCATCCAGGCGGATGTCGGCCCGCACCGCGCCACGCGGCTCCAGCGAGGGGATTTCGATCAGCGCCTGATCGACGATCTTGGCCGCTTTGCGCACCAGAACGGCGTTGCCGTGCCAGCCGATGCTGCCGGCACGCCCCTGGAACGGCACCGGTTTGTAGTCGCTATGCGCATCGAGCAACGCCAGGGGGATCGCGCTGGTCCGCGTCCCGAAGCGCCGGTCGGCTTCCTGCAGCGCAATGACATCGGCGCCGAGCTCGTTCAACACGTCGATCGTTCGCCCGGGCTGGCGGCGCCGGTCGGTGCCGATGGCCTTGCGCATATTGTAGCTGGCGACGCGGATCATCGGGCGCGTCCTTGGCCGCGCCGCGGCATCCGCGCAACCGCCACGCCGGTCTTAGTGACCCTTGCGATCAGTAAGCTTGCCGATCTGCCGGTCGAGCGCGGTCGCCGCCTTCTTGGCCGCGCCCATCACCGCGCGATCGACATCGGGGCCGTTGTCGATCACGGCAAGCGGCTGCATGCCGTTCATCCGAGCCTCCAGCGACGCGCGAAGATCGGCATTGCCGCCGCGCGGACCGTTGATGTCGGACACATGGACCTCGACATGGGTGACGCGGTCTTCGAAGCGGGCGAGCCGCTGGCGGATCTGCTCCTCCAGGCGGGTATCGCGCTCATTGTCGCTGTCGATCTGATTGTCGGTATGGATTTGAATAAACAAGACACTCTCCATTGCTGGCACTGGGAGAATGCGGGCCGCGCTGAGGCGTTCCCAGCTTTCTGACGGCGCCCGTCGCTTTCTTGGGCGAAGCAAGGCTTTCCTGGGGGCCTCGTTCATTCTATGTTCCCGCCGATGAGCCCGCCTGAACCTGCCTTGCCCCGGTACTTAGCCCCCGATCCCATGCCGAGCGCTCGCGCCGGGCGTCACGGTTCGGCTTTTTCTCCATGGGCAGGTCCAAAGCTGGTCGGCTTCCGCGCCGCGGCTCCCGCCGTCGGACCCGCTCGGTGCCCGCGCTGATGGCCAAGCCCAAGAAGAAATATGTCTGCCAGGCCTGCGGATCGGCGCAGACCCGCTGGCAGGGGCAATGCCCCGATTGCGCCGAATGGAACACGCTTGTGGAGGAGGCGGGGGCACCCGCCACCGCTTTTTCGGCGCGACACAATCTGCGCGGCGGGGGCAGGGCGATCGAACTGGTCGGCCTCGACGACGAAGTCACGCTTCCCGAGCGCATGTCGACCGGCATCGCCGAGTTCGACCGGGCGATGGGCGGCGGCGTGGTGGCGGGCTCGGCGACCCTGATCGGCGGCGATCCCGGGATCGGCAAGTCCACCTTGCTCCTCCAGGCGGCGGCGCGGATCGCGGGGCGGGGCCTTTCCGTTGCTTATGTGTCGGGCGAGGAAGCGACCAACCAGGTACGGCTGCGCGCCCGCCGCCTGGGCCTCGGCTCGGCGCCCGTCAGGCTCGCCGCCGCCACGTCGGTGCGGGACATTCTGACGACGTTGGGGGAGGGGGCGGCGCCCGCTTTGCTGATCATCGATTCCATCCAGACCATGCATTCCGATCTGATCGAGGGTGCGCCCGGCACGGTCAGCCAGGTCCGCGCCTCGGCGGGCGAGCTGATTCGCTACGCCAAGGAAACCGGCGCGGCCCTGATCCTGGTCGGCCATGTCACCAAGGACGGGGCGATCGCCGGCCCGCGCGTGCTTGAACATATGGTCGACACCGTGCTGAGCTTCGAAGGCGAGCGCAGCCACCAATATCGCATTCTGCGCGCCGCCAAGAACCGCTTTGGCGGCACCGACGAGATCGGCGTCTTCGCCATGGAGGAGGCGGGCCTGTCCGAAGTCGGCAACCCTTCGGCCCTTTTCCTCACCCATCGCGGCGAGGCGGTGCCCGGCGCCGTGGTGTTTCCGGCGCTGGAAGGCACCCGGCCGGTACTGGTGGAGATCCAGGCGCTCACCGTCCGCCTTGCCAGCGGCGCCACGCCGCGCCGCGCGGTGGTGGGCTGGGACAGCGGCCGGCTGGCGATGATCCTGGCCGTCTTGGAAGCACGCTGCGGCCTCAGTTTCTCCACCGCCGAAGTCTATCTCAACATAGCCGGCGGCTACCGGGTGAACGATCCCGCCGCCGATCTCGCCGTGGCGGCAGCCCTGGTTTCGGCGTTGTCGGAGCGGCCGGTGCCGGCCGAAGCGGTGGCGTTCGGCGAAGTCGCGTTATCAGGCGAGCTGCGCCCCGTCGCCCATGGCGGCCTGCGCCTCAAGGAATCCGCCAAGCTCGGCTTCGAGCGCGCCCTTGTTCCTTCTTCTTTGAAGGGCGAACGGGGCACCCTGGCCCTCACCGGCTTCCGTACCCTGCGCGAACTGGTCGACCATGTGCTGGGGAGGTGAGGGGGCACCGCACGTCAACCCAAACCGTCACCCCCGCGAAGGCGGGGGTCCCGCTTCTTCCTCCTCTTCCTTCCGTCCAAAGAAAGAAGAAAGAAGCGGGGTTCCCGCTTTCGCGGGAATGACGGGAGTTCTTGGATGCAGCAGCGCCCGCCTTCCCCTCGCCGCAAAGTCCCATTAGCACCTGCAGCATGACCGCGCTCGACATCATCGTCCTGCTTCTCGTCCTCGGCGGCCTTGTCCAGGGCTGGTTCAAGGGCTTTGTCGGCGAAGTGCTGAGCCTTGCCGCCTGGATCGTCGCGATCGTATTCCTGAAGTTCCTGCACGCGCCGGTCAGCGCCGCCCTCGAAGCGCCGGTCGGCACCCTGTCCGGGGCCGCCATACTCGCGTTCGTGCTGGTATTCGGCGTTGTCTTTCTCATCGGCAAGTTCGTTGCGCGCCGGATCGGCGGCGGCGTGAAGCGCTCGGTGATCGGGCCGGTCGACCGTATCCTCGGTTCGGGCTTCGGCGCGCTCAAGGGCTTGGTCCTCGCCACCCTCCTCTATCTCGGCGCCAATCTCGTCTACGACACGATCTGGGGCCGCGCGGCCCCCCGTCCGGAATGGATCGCCACCTCACGCACCTATCCGCTGCTCTACGCCAGCGGCCGGGCTATCGTCGATTTCGTCGCATGGCGCAGCGGCACTCCCGCCGATCCGACCTATCGCCCCGCGCCACCAGAGGCTTCGAACACGCCATGACCCAGCTTCGCCTCCACGACACGATGGCGCGTGAAAAGCGCCCCTTCACACCTGCCGATCCGGAACGGGTGACGCTCTATGTCTGCGGGCCGACCGTCTACAATCGCGCGCATATCGGCAATGCGCGTCCGGCCGTGGTGTTCGACGTCCTCGCGCGCCTGCTCCGGCATATCTACGGCGAAGGCAGCGTGATCTACGCCCGCAATGTCACCGACGTAGACGACAAGATCATCGAGGCCGCCCAGGCGGAAGGCGTCGATCCTTCGGTGATTACCCGCCGCTACGAGGATTTCTACCTTGCCGACATGGGCGCGCTTGGTGCCCGCGCGCCGGATATCGCCCCCAAGGCGACCGAGACAGTGGCCGAGATGGTGGCGATGATCGCACGGCTGATCGAGGCCGGCTTCGCTTATGCGGCGGACGGGCATGTTCTGTTTCATGTCCCGTCCGACCCCGATTACGGTGCGCTCGGCCGCCGCGACCGCGACGCCATGATCGCGGGGGCTCGCGTTGAAGTCGCATCCTACAAGAAGGACCCGGCCGATTTCGTGCTGTGGAAACCGTCGCCGCCCGACATGATCGGCTGGAACAGCCCCTGGGGCCGCGGCCGGCCGGGCTGGCACATCGAATGCTCGGCGATGATCGCCAAGCATCTGGGCGAGACGATCGACATCCATGGCGGAGGGCTCGACCTTATCTTCCCCCACCACGAAAACGAGATCGCCCAGAGCCGCTGCGCCCACGGCGGCGCGCCACTGGCCCGTTACTGGTTGCACAATGGCTTCCTTTCCATGGCCGGCTCCGAAAAGATGTCCAAGAGCCTGGGCAATGTCGTCTCGGTCGGCGACTTGCTGGAGGAGGGGCATCACGGTGAGACGCTGCGCCTCGGCCTCCTGTCGGCGCATTACCGCCAGCCGCTTGAATGGTCGGCAGGGCTCATCGCCCAGTCGAAGGCGACGCTGGACCGGTTCTACCGCATCGCCGGCGATACCCCGGCAGGGGCGGTGGATCCGGGCGTGCTCGACGCGCTGGCCGACGATCTCAACACGCCGCTGGCCGTATCGCGCCTGTGCGCGATCGAGGAGCCGGCCGTGCTCAAGGCCTCCGCCCGGCTTATGGGGCTGCTCGAAGAGGGCCATGCCGCCTGGTTCCAGGGGGAGGGGGATGCGCGGATCGATGCGCTGGTCGCCGCGCGCACCGCTGCCAAGAAGAATCGCGACTTTGCCGAAGCGGACCGGATCAGGGCCGAACTCGCCGCCCAGGGCATAGCATTGGAGGACGGACCGCAAGGTACGATCTGGCGGCGCGCCTAAAGCAGGCGTGCCAGCATCTCGACCAGCGGCACGTCGGCCGGCGGCATCGGCAGCGCCGCCATATCCTCCACCCGCACCCAGCGCAGCTGCGCCGCGTCAAGCGCTTGCGGCTGCCCGTGCCAATCCCGGCACAGATAAAGGAGGAGGAGCATATGCCGGCCCTGGTTGTCGGCGCTGGCGAACGGGCCTGGGATCAGCGCGGCCTCATCCACCTCGATACCCAGTTCCTCGCGAAGCTCGCGCGCCAAAGCGGCTTCCGGCCCTTCGCCCGGCTCGACCTTGCCGCCGGGAAATTCCCACAGCCCGGCCATTGCCCGGCCCGCAGCGCGCTGCTGCAGGAGGATCGCTCCGTTGGCGTCGGCCAGTGCCGCGGCGACGACGATCAGGCTCTCCCCCACGGCTTTTTCGGCTCCTAACGGTTCCTTAACGGGTCGGCGCTAGCCCATGTCTCGGCTGGCTGCCCTCCTGCTGTCGAGGGATAGGATCAATGCGCATATTTGAAAAGCTCCGCCGCGACGAGCGCGGGGCGACTGCGGTGGAATATGGACTGATCGTCGCGTTGATCGTGGTGTTCGCGATGGCCGCGATCATGCGCTTTTCCAACGGCGTGATCGGAACCTGGAACATCGTCACCACCAATGTCGTCGCCAACATGTAGGTCATGGTGAGCAGGCGGGGCGCTAACCTTTTGGCAACGCCTCGCCAGTAAACAAAGTGCGCCGCCCAGTACCAGGTGGGAGGCTTGGAAGTGTGGACTTCCAGCGCTTTGGAACAGGAGACCGGATATGTATTTCATTCGCAAATTCGTAAAGAACAACAAGGGTGCGACCGCCATTGAATATGGCCTGATCGCGGCCCTCATCGCGGTTGCCGCCATTACCGCCGTCCGCAGCGTCGGCAAGGGCGTGGGCAACGCATTCAACACCGCTGCGACGGGCATGGCCGGCTAAGCCGCGCCTCATCAAGCAGCCAGCCGGGGCGGCGGAACTCTCAAGGTTCCGCCGCCCTTTGGCGTTTGCGCCTAGCGGCTTGCGTACACGACCAGCTTGACGCGCTGGCCGACCGTCGGTTCCTGATTGGCGGCAAGCCCGTTCAACACCCGGAAGCGCTCCACCTTGAGGTCGTTATAGGCCATCCGGTTGGCGAGGGTCTGCACCGTGTCGCCGCGGTTCGCAGTCACCACATTGATCACGCGCGGCCGGATCGCCGAAGCTTCCGCCGCGCTCAACCGACCGACCGACTGGACCATCGAGGAGAAGGGGCCGAGGCCGGAGCCCGCCGGCGTCACCATCGCGAAATGGTAGGCGCTGTTCGCCTCGAAGCGGTAGGCGAAGATCGTCAGGTCCACCTGCCCCTTCTGAGTCGCGACTCGGGCCGTCGAATAAAAAGCGGGGATGCCGTTGACGGTGGTTGAGCGCGGCTGGCTGTAATCGACCTGGGTTTGCTGACCGGCGACCGTGCGGAAGGCCTGGGCGATATAGGCGTTCATGTCGCCGTTGAAGGCGCCGGTGCTGAACATCGCCTGGCCCTGCTGGCCGACGATGCTGACGGCGCGGGCACCGTTCTGCATGCCGTAACCGTTCGGCACCTCGAAGCGCAGCCGCAAGTCGGGATGAAGAAAGGCGCGGCCCTCGATGACGCCCTGCTTGGGATCGTCGTCGACCATCATGCCGTTGACCTGCGCGAGAAAGGCGTCGCGGTTGCGCACGCCGCGGCCGACGGTGCCGGTCGCCTGTGCCTTCTGGGTTGCGCGGCGGACACGGTCCTCGCTGAGCGGGTGGGTGCGCGCCCAGCTCGGCGTCGAGCGCTCGTCATTGCGCCCTGCGGCGCGCGACTCGAGCGACGTCGCCGCGCCCAGCGAGGCAAGGAATGTCGCCGACGCCGTCGGATCGTAGCCCGCCGCGGAAATGTAGCGCACGCCAAGATCGTCCGCCTCGAACTCCTGGTTGCGCGAGTAGCTGAGGAACAGGCCCTGGCTGACCTGGCCGGCAAGCTGGCCGAGCTGGCCCGAACCGGTGACAACCGCAGCCCCGACCGCCAGGATCTGACTCAGCAGCCCGGCACGCTGGCGCTCGCTGCTGTGGCGGGCGGCGATATGGCCGGCCTCGTGGCCCAGGACGGAGGCGAGTTCCGCCTCGTCGTTCATCAGGCCGAGCAGCTGGCGGGTGATATAAAGATATCCGCCGGGCACGGCGAAGGCGTTCATCACCGGCGAGTTGAGGGTGGTGATCCGGAAGGCGTTGGCGCCGCCCTGGATGTTGGTGCGGGCGGTAACCTTGGCGCCGATCGATTGGACATAAGCGCCGCGCGCGCCGCCTTCCTCGCCGCCGAACTGTTCCACGATCTGGGGATGCTGCTGGGCGGCGGTGGAGCTGCTGCCCTGCGAAATGGCACGTGAGCGCTGCGCCTGCTGCGCGTCGCTCGAGGTGGCGCAGCCAATTGCGAGCAGCGATGCTGTGAACGCTAAGAGCGTTTTGGAAGCCATGGGGGGTACTCCTGGTTACACGGACGAATCGTCACGTCTTTGAACACGGGAGGAGCAGGCTGGTTCCTGAACGTGCCGGTCGGCCCGCTCAGCCGATCGCGAGATATTTGGCGCGCCGGTCGGCGAGAAGCTGTTCGCGAGTCAGCTTCGCGAGACCGTCAAGCTCTTCGCCGATCGCGCGGCCAAGCGCCGCGATCGCCTCTTCGGGCCGCCGGTGGGCGCCGCCCATCGGTTCCGGAACGATGCGGTCGGCAACGCCGAGGGCCTTGAGGTCGGCCGCGGTGATCCGCATCGCCTCAGCCGCGTCGGGAGCCTTTTCTGCGGTGCGCCACAGGATCGAGGCGCAGCCCTCCGGCGAGATCACTGAATACACCGCATGTTCCAGCATCAGCACCCGATTGGCAGCGGCAATGGCAACGGCGCCGCCCGATCCGCCTTCGCCCACGATCACCGCCACCAGGGGCACCTTGAGGGCGAGGCAACGTTCGGTGGAGCGGGCGATCGCCTCCGCCTGGCCGCGCTCCTCGGCCTGCACTCCGGGAAACGCACCGGCGGTGTCGACGAGCGTGACGACCGGCAGGCCGAAGCGGTCGGCCAGGTCCATCAGGCGGATGGACTTGCGGTAGCCTTCGGGCTTGGCCATTCCGAAATTGTGGCGCAGCCGGCTGGCGGTATCGTCGCCCTTCTCATGCCCGATCACCACCACCCGGCGGCCGTCGAGCCTTCCCAGGCCGCCCAGGATCGCAAGGTCCTCGCCGAAATTGCGGTCGCCCGCCAGCGGCATGAAGTCCTTGATCAGCGCGCCGACATAATCCTTGAAATGCGGCCGGTCCGGATGGCGGGCGACCTGCGTCTTCTGCCAGGGGGTGAGGCGGGCATAGATGTCGCGCAGCATCTTGTCCGACTTGGCCTGCAGCCGGTCGATATCCCCGTCGATATTGAGGTCGCTGCCGCTGGCGGTTTCCCGCAGCTCCTCGATGCGGGCCTCCAGTTCGGCGATGGGTTTTTCGAAGTCGAGATAGCTGGCCATAAGCGGCCGGGTGCTAGGCGCGGCGCGGGCGCGCGTCAACGAGCGGATGGCGGCTGTTGACCAGCTCCACCAGCCGCCGGCTGTCGACATGGGTGTAGATCTGGGTGGTGGCGATATCGGCGTGGCCGAGCAGCAGCTGGAGGGCGCGCAGGTCCGCGCCGCCTTCAAGGAGGTGGGTGGCAAAGGCGTGGCGCAGCACGTGCGGGCTGATCCGCTCGGGCGGGATGCCGGCGGCGGCGGCGAGTTCCTTGACGAGCTGGTAGAGGCGCACGCGGCTCAAATGGCTCTTGCCGGAGGGAAACAGCCACAAAGCGTCGCGCGGCACCAGGGCACCCCAGTCGGCGACCGCGGCGCGCGCGCGGTCGGAGATCGGCACCAGCCTTTCCTTGCCGCCCTTGCCCTTGAGGATCAGAAAAGGCTGGTCCGGCCGCACCGCATGCCGGGGCAGCGACACCAGCTCGGTGGCGCGAAGGCCCGAGCCGTAGAGGAGTTCGACCAGGGCCGCGAGGCGAAGCGGCGCCGGGCCGGGATCGTCGCCGCGCCGCCGCTCCAGCTCCGCGAACAACGCGTCCACCGCCTGGTGGCCGAGGATCTTGGGAAGCGGCCGCTCCGCGGACGGTCGCGGCAAGGCCGCGGACGGATCGTCCGGGCGCATCTTCTCGTCATGGAGAAAGCCGAAGAAGCGGCGCAACGAAGCCGCCTTGCGGGCTACGGTGGCGCGCTTGAGCGGCAGCCACGCCTCGGAAAGTCGCTTGAGCTCGTTCGGCGCCGCCGCGGCGAGGCGGCCGTCGAGCAGCTCGGAGGCGCCGGCCAGGTCGCGCTGGTAAGCGAGCAGCGTGTTGCGCGCCGCCCCCGCTTCCGCCGCCATCATTTCGAGAAACGCGCCGATCAGCCGCCGGTCCTCGCCAGCGCTTGTCACAGCCGGCTCATCGCCTCGGCCGCGATCATCCGCGCTTCATAGTCGAGACCCACCTGCCGCAGCGCCTTCAACGCATGGTAGAGATGGTGGGGAGGAACGCCGCGCCACGATCCGGTCTGCATGCCGGCGCCGGCCAGCAGCGCCACGGTGCCGGTCTGCCCACGCTCGGCGGCCAGCGCCAGCATCTGGCTCCAGCGGCTGCGCGGGGTGGGATTGACGCCCAGCTCCGTGGGGTCGCCGTAGCGGCCCAGCCCGGCCAGCGCCGCCGCCAGCATCCGGCCCTTGTGGCCACCCAGCCGGCCGGCCACCGCTTCGACCTGGCCGGTGCTCATGTCGACGGACGGGCGCGGCGTGCCGACGGCGAGGATCGACCAGGCGCGGTCGCCATCGTCGCCAAGGCCGTCGACCAGCGTCCCCCAGCGGGCGGCATAGCGATCGAGGCCGGCGGCCATCATCGATGCAACAAGGTCGCCCGCTTCCTTTGCGTGCGCTTCGTCGGGCGGAATGCGCGCGGCGGCGGTGGCGGTCAGGATCAGGCGGCCGTAACGATCGTTGCCGAGATCCTGATCGCGCCACAGCGCTTCCATGGCATCGACCCGGGCGTTGGCGCCGGGAGCGACATAAGCAGGGCGCAGCCGCCCGCCCACCGTGTCCGCGGCTTCCGAAGGATCGGTGGCGTCCAGCAGCAGGCTGAATATCTCGATCAGATTGGCGTGGGAGAAGACGCCGAGCCCGGCCGCGCGCATCGCCGCGCCGGTGCGCTCCTGCAGCGGCACCATCGGCGCTCGCGCCTGCCACGCCCAGACGTGGCTGCCGGTGCGGTTCATCAGCGCGTCGGGCACTTCCAGGCCGGTGGCGCTGGCAAGGCCGAAGCGCCAGGTGCTGAGATCGTTGACCCCTTCCCACTGGATGGTAACGGCGCGGCGGGTGTTGGTGCCGGCGCCGACCACCTTTTCAGCGAGCAGCAGATCGATATTGTCGGCGCCGAGCCTGCGGCGGGACTGGTCGATCAATTGGCTGGCCTGCGAGGCATTGCCCTGCAGCGCCGCGCACATCGCCTCGGCAAGCGGCCAATAAGGCTGCGGGCTGGCCTCCTTGCCGGGGCCGACCAGCGGGCACAAAGCGGCCGGGTCGGCCGTGGCGAGGCCGGTCTGCACCGCCACCGTGAACATGCGCGGCGTGTATTGGTCGACATCCACCGACTGGACCAGCAGGCGCGCACCATCCGCCTCTCCCATGCGCAGCAGCAGCCAGGCGCGCTCCGCCACCCAGTCCACCTGGTTGACCATTCGCGGCGCGGGCGCGCGGGTGAGCAGCGCGCGGCGCAGCAGCATGGAGGTCCAGCGCGAGGGAAGCGGAGCATCGAGGCGGCCCATCAGCACGCTCAGCAGGCGGCCATGCGCATTGCCCCAAGCGTCTTCGCCGAGCCCGCCATTGTCGGCGAGCAGCACGCCCACCGATCCAGTCGGCCGGCGCGACGCATCGGGTATTTCTACGGGCGGCGGAAGGTTCTGGACGGCGAGCGCCTCCAGGTCCTCGCGGGCGCTATTCTCCACCACCGGCGCATCGCTCACCGAGATGCCGCGGCCTTCCCCGCTCACTCGAGGCGGCGGCGGCGCGGCCTCGACCTCGTTCTCGGGCGTCGCCGGAGGCTCCGTCTCGGTTGGCGGCGGCGGCTGGGGGGCGGGCTCGCCGAAGCCGGGCGGCAGGAGCGATTCGGGTGCGCGGTCGCGCTGTCCCGCCGCCGGTATGGCGAAGGCGAGGCCGGCGGCGCCGGCGAGCAGGAGGACCTTAGCTCGCCAGGGCTTCATTCGTCACATCCTGCTCGATACGCTGGGTCGGCACCTCGGTGTCGACGGTGCTCAGCCAGACCAGCGCGCCGATCAGCAGGACGAGGATGGCGAGGAGAATCATCGGAAGCGGCGATTTGCGGCGCCGGGCCGGTGCGAATGAGGATCTGCGCATGGCCGGCCTTTTGCCCCACCATCCCGCCTTATGTATAGCCCCCGTCGCCATGGATGATGCGCTTCCCCACCTTGACCGCTGCATTGTCCTCGTCGGCCTGATGGGCGCGGGCAAGTCCACGGTCGGCCGGCGCCTGGCGCGGCGCCTCGGCCTGCCGTTCATCGACAGCGACGAGGAGATCGAGAAAGCGGCGGATCGCACCATTCCCGAAATCTTCGACCGGTTCGGCGAAGCCAGCTTTCGCGACGGGGAGCGCCGGGTGATCGCACGCCTGCTTGGCGGCCCGCGCAAGGTGATCGCCACCGGCGGCGGCGCCTTCATGGACGAGCGCACCCGCACCCTGATCCTGGAACGCTGCGTCGCCGTGTGGCTCGATGCCGATATCGCCACGCTTGCCGAGCGGGTCTCGCGCCGCGACACACGCCCGCTGCTGCGGGAGGGGGATCCGGTACCGGTGCTGGCGCGGCTGGCCGAGGCGCGGCGGCCTTTCTACGCCCAGGCCCACATCCACATCCGCAGCCAGGCGATGCCGCACGAGCGGGCGGTCGACATGATCGTCACGGCCCTGGCCGAGCGGGAGGGCGCGCAATGACGCGGGTGGAGGTGGCCCTTGGGGCACGAAGCTATCCGGTCCTGATCGAGCACGGCCTGCTCGCGCGGGCCGGGGAGGCGCTGGCACCGTTCGCCCGCGGCGGGCGGCTCGTCGTCGTGGCGGACGCCCGGGTGTGGGCGGCGCAGGGGCACAAGCTCGCCGCGAGCGGCCTCGACATCGCGCTTGTCGAAGTGCCGCCGGGGGAGGGGAGCAAGAGCTGGAATGAGCTTGCGCGGCTGGTGGACCGCCTGCTTGCGCTGGGGGTCGAGCGGTCGGACCATATCGTCGCCTTCGGCGGCGGCGTGGTCGGCGACCTTGCCGGTTTCGCCGCCTCGATCCTGAAACGCGGCTGTCCGTATGTGCAGGTGCCGACCAGCCTGCTCGCCCAGGTCGATAGTTCCGTCGGCGGCAAGACCGCGATCAACGCCGGCCACGGCAAGAACATGGTGGGTGCCTTTCACCAGCCGGCGGCGGTGCTGATCGATCCCGATGTGCTGGCGACGCTGGACCCGCGCCAGTTGCGCGCCGGCTATGCCGAAGTCGTGAAATACGGCCTGATCGGCGACCCGGGCTTCTTTGCCTGGTGCGAAAGCCATGGCGCCGCCCTTCTCGCGGGAGATGCTTCGGCGGCGGCTCACGCCATCGAGACTTCGGTGCGCGCCAAGGCGGCGATCGTCGGCGAGGACGAGCGCGAGACCAGCGGCCGACGCGCCCTCCTCAACCTCGGCCACACATTCGGCCACGCTTTCGAGGCGGAAGCGGGTTTTTCCGACCGATTGCTGCACGGCGAGGCGGTGGCGCTGGGCATGGCGCTGGCGTTCCGCTTCTCGGCGGCGCGCGGGTTGTGCACGCCCGCCGAGGCGGCGCGGGTGGCGGCGCATCTTCAAAGCGTTGGGCTGCCGGTGCGACCGGATATCGGCACCGCCCCCGCCCTCGTCGCCCACATTGCGCAGGACAAGAAAGCCAGCCGCGGCCGCGTGCCCTTCATCCTCGCTCGCGGCATCGGCGCCGCGTTCGTGGATCAGTCGGTAGAGCTTGCCGAGGTGGAGGCGTTCCTGGCCGCCGAGCTCGCCTGATCCGCGGCCGAGGGCGCGGCCATGCTGTTTTCCGGGCCGAAGATGCGGTGCTTGAGCGCATGGAGATCGCCCGTATGCGTCTGCCGCTCGAGCCGCTCGGCATCGCGGCTGCGATATTCCTCCTCCACCCTGTCCACCTCGGCCCGCTCGATCCCGAGCGCCGTCAGCGCCTCGCGCCCCATCAGCACCGCCGACTCGAACACTTCGCGGACCACGAAGTGGAGATCGCTCCCGGCGACATCGATCAGGTGCCGCCGGTCGAACGCACGCACCAGCACCGCCGCCTGCGGAAACGCCTCCAGGATCGGCTTGAGCTTGGCGGCGGTAAGCTGCTCGTCGTCGATGCAGAACAGGATCGCCTGAGCATCTTCCGCCCCCGCCAGCCGCAGCAGATCGAGCCGGGTGCCGTCGCCATAATAGACCTTGGTGTCGAAGGTGCCCGACATCTCGATCTGGCTGGGCTTCGAATCGATCAGGGTGGTGGCGACGCCCTTGGCCATCAGCATCTGGGCCACCGTCTGGCCGAAGCGGCCGTAGCCGACCACCACCACGCTCGACACCTTCGACAATTCCGGCCCGTCGAGGTGGCTCGAATCGCGTATCGAGGTTCGGCGGTCGATCCAGTCGTTAAGCTTCATCAGGAACGGCGTGGTCGCCATGGAAAGGGTGACGATGGCGCCGAACAGGGTCGCCGCCGCCGGCTCGACCAGCAAGGCGCGTTCGGCGGCGGTGAACAGCACGAAGCCGAACTCGCCGCCCTGGCTGAGCAGCAGGCCGAGTTTCAGCGCCCGGCGGTTCTCCATGCCGAAGGCGCGGGCGAGGCCGAAGATGATGCTCGCCTTGAGCGCCACCAAAGCCGCCGCCATGCCGATCACGAAGCCGGGGTTGTCGGCCACCGCGTCGAGATCGAGCAGCATGCCGATGGCGATAAAGAACAGGCCGAGCAGGATCGAGCGGAACGGGTCGATGTCGGCCTCGATTTCGTGCCGGTAAGGCGAATCGGCCAGCATCACGCCTGCGACAAAGGCGCCAAGCGCCGGCGAAAGGTTCAGCGCCTGCATGATCGCGGCGGCGGCGAGCACCACGAACAGGCCCGCGACCACGAACAATTCGCGCTCCGCGATCCGCCCGACGAGGCGGAACAGGGGATTGATCAGGAAGCGCCCCGCCAGCACCAGTCCGGCGATCGCGCCTATCGTGTAGAGCGCGAGCTGCCAGCCGGGCGGCGTGCCGGGATCGGCGGGGGCACGCGAGAGCGCGGCGACGATGGTGAGGAGCGGCACCACCGACAGGTCCTGGAAGAGCAGGACGGAGAAGGCGCGCTCGCCGCCCTGCGTGTTGATGTCGCCCGAACTCCTGAGGCTGGGCAGCACCTGCGCGGTCGAGGACAGGCCAAGCGGCAGCCCGATGGCGAGCGCGGCGGCCAGCGAGAAATCGGTGGCGAGGTAGATGAGCCCCGTCACCGCCAGCCCGCACAGCACCACCTGGGCGAGGCCAAGGCCGAATATGTCCCTTCGCAGCCGAACCAGGCGGCTGGGGCTGAGCTCGAGGCCGACCAGGAACAGCAGCAGGACGATGCCGAAATCGGCGATATGGAGGATGTCGTCGGCCGCGTTGATGAGGCCGAGGCCGTCCGGCCCGATCAGCGCGCCGGCGAGCAAATAGCCGAGCACCGCGCCGAGGCCGAAGCGCCGGAACAGCATCACGAAGACCATCGCCGCGCCGAGCATGATGACGCCGTCGCGCAGCAGAAAGGCGGTGGCGTGGGCGCCCCCGCTGTCCATCAGCGGGCGGCCCGAGCCGCGGCCTCGGCGGCGGCCTCGAAGGGAAGCAGGATCGAGGCATGGCGCGCGGCGAAGGGCTGTGCCGGCGCGAGCGTCTCCAGGCCCGGCCATTGCCCCGGATCGGAGCGGTCGCCCTTGAGGAAGCCGGCGAGCTCGTCGCGCGCCGCGGCAAGTTCCGCCGGCGAGGCGCCGAGCGCATGGGCCCCCATCAGCGCCGCCGACGCCTGGCCGAGCGCGCAGGCCCTGACCTCCTGGCCAAGTTCTGCGACCCGCCCATCCGGCCCAAGCGCGACATCGACGGCGACGCGGCTGCCGCAGACGGTTGAGCTTTTCTCGGCGCTGCCCTGCGGCCGCGCCAGCCGCCGCTGGTGGGGGATCTCGGCGGCGAGCCGCAAGATGTCGCGTGTGTAGAGAGCGCCTGCCACGGCTGCCGCTATAGGATCAGGTCAGGGTTTAGGCGAGCGGCTATTGGGCGGCGGCTTCAGCGCCTGCGCGAGCGAGACAGTGCCGCTGCCCCGCCGCGCCGGCTGGGGCTGCGAGGGCGCCGGCGCCCAGCCGAGCATGTGCACGATCTCGAAGCGCTCGGCCGTCTTGCCGTCCGGATCGGCCGCGTCGCCGAAATCGGCCAGGGCCGCGCCGTAGCCGACCCGCCCCAGCGGCGTACGCGACCGTCCGACAAGCGCATTGGTGGCCCCCATCGCCCGCAAGTCCGCGACCAGCCCGGCAAGGCTGGAAAAGCGCACATCGACGCCGTGCGCATCGACCACCGGCAGGGCGAAGCCCGCGCGGGTCAGGAGATCCCCGGCCGCGCGGACGTCGATCTGCGGGTGGATGCGCGGCGCCGCGCCGCCCGTGGCGGCGTCGGCGGCGAGCATGGCGCTGCGCAGCCGCGGCAGGCTGCCCGCCCCGGCGAAGGCGCCGAGGAACAGGCCGTCGGGCTTTAAGGCGCGGCGGATCAGGATCAGTGCGCCGGGCAGATCGTTGACGCTGTCGAGCACGCCCACCGACACGACGAGATCGAAGCCCGCCTCGACGAACGGCAGACGGTCCTCATCGCACTGGATGCCCCGGGCCGCGGCGGCGAAGCGAAAGCCGGCATCGGCGGGGACCACCTCGATGCCGCGCTCCACGAGCTTTTGCGTCAGGTACGCGCCCGCGCAGCCAAGATCGAGCGCGCGCGCAAACGGGCGCATGACCGTGTCGAGCCGCTCGAGCAGGTCGTCGGCGACCATGCGATGGAGATAATCGGCCTCAACGAAGCGGGCCGCGGCACGGTCGCGGCGGAGGCGGCGCAAGGCGCGGTCGAATGGCAGGTCCTGGCTCACCCGCGCCGCTCTAGGCTGCGGCGGCACCAAGCGGAAGCGGCGGCTGTCCGAGAAGGTCAGGGACGGCCTCAAAAGGCGCCGCGCATGCCCCTCAAGCTCATCACCAGGTGCAGGCCCGCGCCCAGCATGGCGGCGAACGCCAGGAGATAGGGGTAGCCGCCTTCCTCATTCTCCGCCTCCGCCGCCACGGCCCGGGCGCCGCCATTGCTGCGCGGCAGGCCAGGCGTCGCCACCTCGGCCAGGGTTCGGCTCCACGAGGCGAAGGGGGAGGCGGCCGCCGGAAGATTGGTCTCGCGGTGGAGGGCGGGAGGGACCCAGGCGTAAACAGGCGCCATCGAATGGCTGCGGGCGCCCGCTTTCCACACCACCTTGTGGCCCCTCGGCACTGCGCGCCAAGCCGCGCCGGAGCGGATCATGTCGGTCCGGCAGCGCCGGCAGCGACTGAAATAATAGCCGCTATTGTAGGTCTCGCTGGCCGCCGCCTCGTGGCCGCCGAATGCGCACACTATGCTCATTGCTCACTCTCCCCATCGTCCTGCAGCCGGAATTGCGCAATCTCGCGCATCGTCGGGTCCTCGGAGGCGAGCGCCTCCTCGTCGTTCCAGATTTCAAAGCCGTTGCCGGTGCCGACGAACAGCACGCGCGCGCCGATCCGGCCCTTGCGGCGCATCATGGGCGGCAGGGTCAGGCATCCGGCGTCCACCGCCGCGTCCTCCACCAGGCCAAACGCGCGGCGGGCACGATGGAAGTGCCCTGAAGCCGCCATGCCTGCTGTCTCATCGTGAAGGCGGCGGCGCTCAATTTCGGCCTGAAGTGCCGGCGCCCGGCGCGGCTCCCAGGCGGTGAGGCAGGGATCGGCCTCGTGCGCACCGACCATCAGCCGGCCGGTGCCCCTGCCGCCATCGATCACCCGCCGGATGAAGGGGGGGAGGGGGACCGTTCCATCGGCGCCCACCGCGCCCGCGGCACTGCCGCTGAAGATATGCTCGAACGCCACGGTCCGCCGCCCCCCGATACGCTACAGGCAAAGGCTGGAAAATGGCCCTTGCCAGATGGAGAATGGAGACAAAGCAATGCCGGCGCATGATCGGTTTTCTTCGTAAGTGATTCTACGGCGAAGGTGTGTGGATTATACCTGCGACGGGGTGGAAAATGTGCCGTAGGCCTGCCGAGCACTGAGGAGGCGTTCCCCGGCGCGTGTACGAGGTGTGTCCCTCAATGAGACGGCTTAGGGTGAACACGCTTCGGTGCTCAGGTGGGCGGCCGAATAAGCGCTTGTCGGTTACGGTATTTTCCCTAGGTTGCGCGTTAACCAGTCGCCTCAGACACTTGGCTGGCGAGGTCCGCGTGTTTTTCGGGCCTTCACCGGGGGGAGCGAGCGTATGTCGCACCAACGAACGGTCTATCTGATAGACCCGGGGCATGAGAGCCGCCGCACAACCGCGCGGCACCTGGCGGCCATCGGCGCCGAGGCCTGGCCGTTTCCAAGCGGAGCCGAGTTCCTCGAAATCTTCGACCATCTGATGCCCGCCTGCATCCTCCTCGATATGGACATGGAGGAGCCTTCGGGGCTGGAACTGCTACGCCTCCTCGCCACCCGGCAGGCGCCCTGGCCGGTGATCGCCATCTCCGGCCGAGGCGATGTCGCGCTGGCGGTGGAAGCGATGAAGCTGGGCGCGCAGGACTTCCTCGAAAAGCCCGCCGCGCCCGCCGCCTTGTCGGCGGCCCTGATCCTCGCCTGGGCCGGACTGGCCCGGTCGATGGCCGCCGCCGAAACGCAGCGCGCGGCGCACGAGAAGGTGTCGAGGCTCACGCCGCGCGAGATCGACATCGCGCTCGCCTTGCTTTCCGGGCGGGCCAACAAGGGCGTTGCCCACGATCTCGGCATCAGCGTGCGCACCGTGGAGATGCACCGCTCCCACATCATGGCCAAGCTTGGAGTAAAGAGCCTGGCCGAAGCGGCGGTGCTCGCCACCCAGGCCGGGCTGCTCATGCCGCCCCCGTGTGGCGCACCGCCCGAGTCGCGGCCGCTTCCGGGAACCCCGGGCGCAGTGCCGCCGGGCGCGTCGCGCCGCGACGGGGACACGCTTCTGAGGCGTGCAAGTTAGTGCGCCTTGGGTAAGACGCGGATCGTACAGCCGCAGAGCAGCCCGGGCGGCGGCACACGACGGCGAGTCTCAGAACCCGGCCGGCACCCCCTCTCGTTACATGATGATGTCTAGAAGAACATCTTGCGCAAGCCGATCCGCACAGAACGGCCTAGCGGATCGAGATAGGCGGCCTGATAGCTGAGCGGCGTCATTCCCGCCCCGTCGCGCACGCGCGGGCCGCTGTTGAACAGATTGTCGATCGACAGCGTCACTCGGCTGCCGCGGAAGAACGGCATGTCGCGCACCAGCTTCTCCTGCTGCCCCAGGTTGGCGAACAGCCGCAGGTTGATCGTGGCGGTGTCGGAAAAGAACAGGTCGTTGCGGGTGCCGCCGCCCGGTGCCGAACCGCCGCGTACGAATGTGCCTTCCTGCCAGGTGCCGGTCAGCCGCGCCCCCAAGCCATTTTTGAACACGCCGGCCTGCAGCTCGACTTCGTGGCGCGGGCGCCCGCCGCGATTGCCGGCCGCCGAGCCGTTGAGGAAATCCAGCTCCGGCACGCCCGGGCGGATCAGCACCGAATCCTCCAGCCGCCAGCTATGGTAGAGGCTGAGCTGCAGCCGGCCGCCGCGTCCGCCGCCGCCGAAGCCACCGCCACCGAAGCCACCGCGTCCGCCGCCGAAGCCGCGGGCGCCCTGGCCGCCGCCTGGTCCGGCCGGGCGCGCCCCTTCGGGACGGGCGCCCTGGGCAGGGGGCGTGGCGGTTTGGCCGGCGGGCGGCTGGGCAGTGGTGGTTGCGCCCGGCTGCGCAGGCTCCGCGCCGTCAGCCGGGCGCGGTCGCG
Organism: Allosphingosinicella sp.; assembly: GCA_035644835.1. Lineage (GTDB taxonomy): Bacteria > Pseudomonadota > Alphaproteobacteria > Sphingomonadales > Sphingomonadaceae > Allosphingosinicella. The sequence goes on from DASQNR010000007.1 coordinate 262,025, forward strand.
GCGGGGTTGCGCCGCCGCCCCCCGCGCCGTCCCGGCCGCGCCACCCGCCCGGTCCGCCCCGGCCGCCGGGTCCTCCGGTCGGTTCGGGGCCGAGCGCCTTTGAAAAGTTCACCCCCCAGCGCAGGTCGCGGCGATCGGAGCGGGCGAAGTTGACGGGCCGCGAATCGATCCTGAGCAGCCGCCCGTCGGCATCGCGGTCGAACCGGTCCGGGAAGGCCGCTTCGATTTCGGCCGTCGCGGTGGGAAAGGAGGCGATCGGGTTGCGGATCGAATTGTCGGTATAGTTGATGCTGACGCTGAGGTCGGTCTCCTTGAGCGGCCGGATGTTCGCGCCCAGCTTCAGCACCCGCCGGTTGTCCGCGATCACCGCCGGATTGCCGCCGTCGATGCGGGTGATGTCCATCGTCTCGCCGCGCACGAAGTCGAACACGCGGACATTGGGGGTCGGCAGCACCGGGTCGCCCAATTGCCCGATCGAGGGCGCGCCATCCTCGTCCGTCACCGAGGCGATGAAGCTGACCTGCTGGATCGGCGACCAGTTGAGCCCGGCGCCTAGGGTGCGCAAGGTGCCGAAATCGGACAGGTGTTCCACCTCGGCGTTCAGGTTGAAGGACAGGTCGCCGATCGCTCGCAGCACATCGCGGCGGCGGCTGGCGATCGGCACGTTGAGATTGGCCTGTGCGTTCACCCGGTCCCGCCCGAGGTCGCGCTCGGTGATCTGGCCGGCCCGGAAGGTCTCGCCGGTGAGGCTGCGGGTATCGGCGCCCAGGCGCAGGCTGGCCGTGACATTGCCGGCGGGAAGATCGATCACCGGACCGTTCAGCACCAATGTCGCATCGGCGCTTTCATTCAACGCGCGCGAACGGTCGCTCGCCCGTGCGGCCAGCAGTTCGGGCGCGACCGGGCCGAACGGATCGAGCGCGCCGGTATTCACCCGCTCCTGCGCCAGGAGGGCGTCGACGCCGGTGCCGGTCCGGTTCTCCGAGCGGTTGCGGTCGTAATTGCCGGTCAGCGACCAGCGCCACGGGCGGACGTCGCCGTTCATGGCAAGGCCGAGGTGAAGGTTGCGGCTGTTGTTGTCGCGGGCGAGCGGCCCCACGCCGGGCGCGAAGCGGAACACCTCGCCGCCGGCGGGCCTGTCGAGGGTGAAGGAGGGGAGGCCGAACAGGCTCTCGCTCTGGCGGATATCGTAGCGGGCGTTTAGGGTCGTGGAGACATCGCCGAACAGCGCCCGGTTGACCGTGCCGTTGACGCTGAACTGCTCGCTCGGCGCCAGCAGGGTGCGGAACGGGGCAAGGCTCGGCACGGCGGGATCGCGAAGGCCGCCGGCGGCCTCGATGATGTCGCGCTCGCTCTCCAGCAGCCCGCCTTGTTTTTGATATTCGGTGTCGATGTTCCAGCGGCCCTGGCGGTTGATGCGCAGCACGTTGAGGTCGGCCTCGGCGGTGGCACGGCCGCCTGCGGTGGCGAGGCCGCCCTCGATCTCGGCGGTGATGGCGCGGAAGCGGCGGCGCAGGACGAAGTTCACCACCCGCTGGTCGGCGCGGTAGCCATATTGCAGCGCCACTTCCTCCGGCATGATGTCGACGCGTTCGATCGCTTCGGGGGGAAGGTTGCGAATTTCGGAAAAGCCAGAGATGCGCCGCCCGTTGAGCAAAAGCACCGGACCGTCGCCGCCGCGGCCGCGGCTGCTGCGGGTCTGCGGCGCGATTGCTTCCAGCAGTTCGGCAAGGTTCGAGGCGCCGAGCGCACGGATCTCGCGGCCGTTGAGCTGGTTTTCGGGCGGGATGTCCGTGTCCACCGCGCCGCGCTGGCGCTGGCCGGTTACGATGATCTCCTCGCCGGTTTCGTCCTGCCCTTCAGCGTCCCCTTGCGCCGCGTCCATGTCGGCAAGGGCAGTGCCCGCGCGGGTCTCGGCCGGCTCGGCCTGGGCCGGGTTCGCTACTTGCCCGGCATTGGTGGAAAGAAGGGACAGAAGCAGAAATTCTACCGACACTCAGGACCTCGGATACGCATGGCTTGAAGGGGGACGCCCGGGTTCGCTGTGACGGTGCGCCTGAACTCGGCCTGTATCGGGCGGGTTGCGCAAAGCCCCCGATCGCGCGCACAAAGGCGCAGGTGGAGCACGCTTTTCCCTTGCGCGCCGTGCTGGCGGCACCGTTGCGCCTCGCGCTCGATTTCGCCTTGCCGCCGCGTTGCCCAGCCTGCGGAACGATCACCGCCGATCCCCACCGCTTCTGCCTCGATTGCTGGCGCAGCCTGTCCTTCCTGGGTGAGCCTTGTTGCGGCTGCTGCGGCCTGCCGTTCGAATATGACAGCGGCACCGAAGGCCGCTGCGGCCGCTGCCTTGCCGATCCGCCGCGCTTCGACCGGCTGCGCGCGGCGGTGGCCTATGGCGAGGTCGCCCGGCGGGTGGCGCTCAAGCTTAAATATAGCGGCCGGCCGGGCGTCGCCGAGACGCTCGCCGCCCTGATGGTCCGCCGCCTGAACGAGGCGCCGGCCGACGCGTTGCTGGTTCCGGTGCCGCTCCACCGGTGGCGCATCTGGCGCCGCGGCTACAACCAGGCCGCCCTGGTCGCCGCCGCCTTGTCGCGCCGTACCGGCCTTGCCGCGGCGCCCGGCGCCCTTCTTCGCATCCGTGCCACGCCGCCGCTGCGCGGCATGGGCCGGCGCGAGCGGGCGGCAATCGTGCGCGGCGCGTTTCGGGTCGCCGAAGAGGCGAAAGCGCTGGTGAAGGACCGCCGCATCCTCCTGATCGACGATGTCTTCACCAGCGGCGCCACCGCCGGCGCCTGCGCCAAGGCCCTGAAGCGGGCCGGGGCGGCGCGAGTCGAAGTGCTGTGCTGGGCGCGGGTGCTTCGCGAGGAAAGCTGATCGCGCCGCGGGAGACAATCGGCCCCGGGGGTGTTGAGGACAGCGCCTGCATTGACACCGGATGGCCCGCCTCCCACTTGGCGGCTCATCCCCCAAGGAGCGAACACACATGGCCCGCGTCGAGATCTACACCAAGTTCGGCTGCCCTTATTGCGCCCGCGCCAAGCAGTTGCTCGGCGAGAAGGGCACCCAATATGAGGAATTCGAGATCAATTCGGCGCCGGGCAAGCGCGACGAGATGATGGAGCGCTCGGGCGGCCGCCACACGGTGCCGCAGGTGTTCATCGACGGGCGCCATGTCGGCGGCTCGGACGATCTTGCCGAGCTGGAGCGCAAGGGCGAGCTGGACGGCCTGCTCGCCGCCTGAGCCCGGCTAGACCGGGATCTCCGTCGTATATTTGACCTGGCGCAGCGCGAAGTTCGACGCTGCGTTGGCGACGCTCGGGTGCGCCAGCACGCCGCGCATCACGAACCGGTCGTAATCGGCGACGTCGCTGACCGCGATGCGCAGCAGATAGTCCCACTCGCCCGACATGGCGTAGCATTCGACGATCTCCTCGCGCGCCGAAATGAACGCTTCGAAGTCCGCCCGCGCCTCGATGCTCTGCCGGGTCATCCGGACCTGACACAGCACATTGACCGCGCGGCCGAGCTTCTGTGCGCTGGCGAGGCGCACGGTGCGCCCGAGCACCCCGTCCGCCTCCAGCGCCCGTACCCGCCGCCACACCGAGGCGGCGGACGCGCCGACCCGTTCCGCCAGAGCGGCGTGGGTGAGGCCGCCGTCGCGCTGCAGCTCGCGGACGATTCGCCGGTCGACGGAGTCGAGACGATCATCTCCTTTCATGTATAGGCATATATCCGAACCCGCGTTTCACCGCCAGCGGCTTTGGCGCGAACATTGGAAGGCATTTTGTCCTCGACCGCCCTAGGCCTAAGGGCAGTGCCTCCCGGGCGTGGGAGGCGAAACAGGAGGAAGAATGGCGGACGCGGGCGCAAGCGGAACCAGGCTGTTCGAACGGCTGAAGGAGCAGAAATCCGACAGCCTCCTCAACCTCATCTCGCTTTGCAACGCGGACAAGCGCAGCGACAAGATCGATGTCGGCGTCGGCGTCTACCGCGATGCCGGCGGCGGCACTCCGATCCTGCGCGCGGTCAAGCAAGCGGAGCGGATCCTGTGGGAGACGCAGGACACCAAATCCTACCTCGGCTCGGCCGGCGATACCCGCTTCGTGGAGCTCATCAAGCCGATCGTGCTCGGCGACCAGGGCGCGCAGGACGAGCGCATCGTCGGCGTGCAGACGCCGGGCGGCTGCGGCGCGCTTCGCCTCGGGGCCGAGCTGGTCGTCTCCGCCAACCGCCAGGCGCGCATCTTCGTCGGCCAGCCGACCTGGCCCAATCACGGCCCGCTGATCGAATGCGCGGGCGTCGAGCGGGTGGCGCACCCTTATTACGACCGCGACAGCCGCACCTTGCAGTTCGCCGAAATGATGGACGCGCTGAAGGGCGCCGAGGCGGGCGACCTCGTCCTCCTCCACGGCTGCTGCCACAATCCCACCGGCGCCGATCTTTCGCCCGAGCAATGGCGGGCGATCGCCGAACTGGTCTCGCACAGCGGCCTCATCCCCTTCGTGGACCTTGCCTATCAGGGGCTCGGCAACGGCCTCGGGGCCGACGCGGCCGGCACGCGCCTGGTGGTGGAGGCGGCGGACCAGGCGATCGTTGCGCAAAGCTGCGACAAGAATTTCGGCCTCTACCGGGAGCGGACCGGCAGCCTGTTCGTAAAAGGCACCAGCCGCCGCAACGCCGAGACGATCATGGGCAATCTTCTGCAGCTCGCCCGCACCATGTGGTCGATGCCGCCCGATCACGGCGCGGCCATCGTCCGCACCGTGCTCGACGACGACACGCTGCGGGCCGAGTGGCGGGGCGAGCTGGACGAGATGTGCGGCAGGATCCGCGCGCTGCGCGCACGCCTGTCCGGCTATGACGAGCGCCTGGCCTATATCAACGACCAGAACGGCATGTTCTCCATGCTGCCGCTGGCCGAAAGCCAGGTGCTGGCGCTGCGCGCGGAGAAAGGCATCTACATGGCCGGCAACGGCCGCTTCAACGTCGTCGGCCTGTCCGACGAGAGCGTGGAGCGCTTTGCCGCCGCGGTGGTGGAGAAGATGGATGGCTGAGCAGGCACTGGCAGAGGGCGATATCGGCACCGGCGCACCGGACCCGGACTTCGACTGGCGCCGGATCGCTTACCTGACTCTGGTCAGCCGGGCGATGGACCGGCTGGAGGAGGAGCGGCTCGTCCCCGAACGCAAGATCCTCTACCAGTTCAGCGCCCGCGGCCACGACATGGCGCAGGTCCTGCTCGGCTCGCGCCTCACCAATGCCAAGGACGCCGCCTGCGGCTATTACCGCTCGCGCCCGCTGCTGCTCGCGCTCGGCGTTCCGCTGGAAGACGCGCTGGGCTCGGGAATGGGCCGGGCAGGCGGCTATTCGGACGGTCGCGACATCGGCGTCGTCTTCAACTACCCCAATCAGGGCGGCGCGCCGGCGCTTCCCATGTCGGGAGGCGTCGGCGCCCAGTACACGCCGACCGCGGGCTGGGCGCAGGCGATCGAATATCACCGCAATGTGCTGGGCGACCGCCGCTACGAAGGCGCGATGGCGGTGGTGCTGGGCGGCGATGCCTCCTGCGCCACCGGCGGCTTCTGGGCCTCCCTGACCATCGCCACCACCCAGCAGCTGCCGATGCTGTTCTACATCGAGGACAATCAGTTCGGCATCTCGGTCCCCGCCACCTTTCAGACCCCGGGCGCGGACATTTCGGCAAACCTGGCGAGCTTCAGCGGCCTCGCCATCTTCAAGGGCGACGGCACCGATCCGGCCGAAGCCGCCCGCCTGGTCAGGGCGGCGACCGAGCATGTCCGCGCGCGCAAGGGCCCCGCGCTTCTTCACCTGCTCGTGCCGCGCCTCCAGGGCCACAGCTTCCAGGACACCCAGACCTACAAGGGTGACGAACTGGTGCGCGAGGAATGGCTGCGCGATCCGTTGCCCAAGCTCAAGGCGTTCCTCGTCGGGCCGCTGCTGAGCGAGGAGGATTGGTCCGCCATCGAGGCGGAGGCGCAAGCCGCCGTGGAGGCGGCCCGCGTCGAGGCGGAAGCCCGCGGCATCGCCGATCCCGAAACCGTTCTCGCCAACGTCTATTATGAAGGCGAGATGCAGCAACTCGGCGGCCAGTGGACGCAAGGCTATCGGGCGCCCCGCAGCCACGAGGAGCCCAAGCCCGACGGCCAGCGCATCAACATGGTCACCGCCATCCGCCGCACGCTGGAACATGAGCTGGAGATCAACCCGCGGGTTCTCGTCTTCGGCGAGGATGTCGGCCCCAAGGGCGGCGTCCATGCGGTGACTTTGGGCCTGCAGGACAAATACGGCCAAAGCCGAGTCTTCGACACCAGCTTGAACGAAGAGGGGATTATCGGCCGCGCGGTCGGCATGGCGCTGGCCGGGCTGATGCCGGTGCCGGAAATCCAGTTCCGCAAATATGCCGAGCCCGCCACCGAGCAGATCAACGATTGCGGCACCATGCGCTGGCGCACCAACAATCGCTTCGCCGCGCCGATGGTCCTGCGCATCCCGGGCGGCTTCTTCAAATGCGGCGATCCTTGGCACAGCCAGACCAACGAAGTGCAGTTCGTCCACAATCCGGGCTGGCTGGTCGCCGTCCCCTCCAATGCCGAGGACGCGGTCGGCCTGCTGCGCTACGGACTGCGCGGCAACGATCCGGTGATCTTCTTCGAGCATCGCGCCATGCTCGACGATGCCTGGGCGCGCCGGCCCTATCCCGGCGACGACTATGTCTTGCCGTTCGGACGGGCGCGGAAGACGCGCGAAGGGGACGATATCACGATCGTCACCTGGGGCGCCATGGTGCCGCGCTGCGAGGAAGCGGCCCGTGACTTTTCGGCCGATGTGATCGACCTTCGCACCCTGGTCCCCTGGGACAAGGAGATGGTGCTGGAAAGCATCCGCCGCACCCGGCGCTGTCTGATCGTGCATGAGGATCTGCGCACCGGCGGCTTCGGCGCCGAGATCGCCGCGGTGGTGGCGGACGAGGCATTTCTCGATCTCGACGCGCCGGTTGCCCGGGTCACCATGCCCGACATTCCAAGCCCGCATAATCCGGTGCTGCTCAACTGGGCGGTGCCGAGCCCGGATGTGATCCGCGCCAGGATCGAAGAATTGGTGGGCTTCTGATGATCGACATCCTCGTCCCGCTCGAACAGGAAGGCACCAAGGCGATGGTGCGGGCCTGGCTGAAGAAGCCGGGCGACCGCGTCGAAGAGAACGATCCGCTGGTTGAGCTTGAAACCGACAAGGTGGCGATGGAAGTGCCTGCCCCGGTGGCCGGCGTGCTGCGCGAAATCCTGCTCGACAGCGGTGCCGACGCGGAGCCGGGCGCCATCCTTGGGAGGATCGCGGCGGTCGCCGAAGTGATCGGAAACGAACCGTCCGCGGACCAGGAAATACCGGCCGGGCCGAGCTTGCCGATGCCCAATACATCTCCCCCGGAAGAGCAGGAGGAAGAACAGAAGGCTTCGACAGCCCCGGACCCGATCCGGGGCCGAACGGGTGGGGCGGAAATGCGGCTCTCGCCGTCGGTCCGCCGCGCCTGCCTGCAGCACGATATCGATCCAATCACTATCGCCGGCACCGGGCGCGGCGGCCGCGTCACCCGTGCCGATGTCGATCGGGTGGTCGAGGAAGCGCGCCGTGCCCCGCCGCCGCCTGCGGCCCGCCCGGCACCGCCGCCTCCCGGGTCCGACGGCTCCCTTCGCTCCCATTCGATCCCGCACGACCGCATGCGCCTCAGGATCGCGCAGAACATGCTCAACTCGGTGACCGTCGCACCGCACGTCACCGCCATGTTCGAAGCCGATTTCAGCGCCATCATCGCCCATCGCGAACGCAATAAGGCGGCGTGGGCGAAGCAGGGCGTTAAGCTCACCTACAGTGCCTACCTCGTCGCGGCGGCGGCGGAAGCGATGAAGGTCGCGCCGGCGATCAACAGCCGCTGGCACGAGGACCGGCTGGAAATCTTTGACGACGTCAATGTCGGGGTCGGCACCGCCCTGGGCGAGAAGGGCCTGATCGTGCCCGTGCTGCGCAATGTCGAGGCGTTGAACCTCAAGGGCATCGCCCGCGGCCTCGAGGATCTGATCGACCGCGCCCGGGCCGAGACGCTGACCGGGCGCGATGTCTCGGGCGGCACCTTCACCATTTCCAACCACGGCGTGTCGGGCTCGCTGTTCGCCTCGCCAATCATCATCGCCCAGCCGCAATCCGCCATCCTGGGCGTCGGCAAGCTTGAAAAGCGGGTGGTGGTGCGCGAGGTCGGCGGCCAAGATGCGATCCTGATCCGCCCGATGGCCTATGTATCGCTGACCATCGACCACCGCGTCGTCGACGGTCACCAGACCAACGCCTGGCTCACCCGCTTCGTCGAAACGCTGGAGACCTGGCCGGCCGACTAAACCGGCCTTGCGCGTTTCCGAAAGGGCGCGATGCCCGGCTTGCGTCATCTTCGCAAGTGCGGCATGTGGCTGTTCTCCAAAGGAAAATTCGGGGTTGAAATGAAACTTGCTGTTCTGTTGCTTGCCGCCGTTGCGGTGCCGTCCTTCGCAGCCGATCCCCAGGCGGGCGCCGGGGGGACAAACGCGCCCAAGGAAGAGCGCAGGATCTGCAAGCGCTTCGATGCCAGCGAATCGCGCACCGGTTCGAAGCGCATCTGCAAAACCGCCAGCCAGTGGCGCGCCGACGATGACGGTGATCGCGGCGTCGGTCGCCCCGTCCAGACGCGCGGCGCCAACTGATCGATACCCGATGCCGCCGCTTGCGCGGCCGCATCGGCGCGTTGATCCTTCCGCTCCGCCGGGCGATAAGCGGGAATGACCGACACTCCAAATGCCGGTGGCGGCCCGTCCGCTGCCCCACCCGAGGCCGCCGCCGCGAGCGCTACTCCGCTCGTGCCGGGGGAGGCGGCGCCCTGGTTCCGCGCGCCGGCCCTCGACGGGGCGGCGACCTATGTGTTCGACAGCGCGGCTGGCCGCCCGATCCTGCTCCTCTTCTTCGCGACGGCAAGCAGGCCGGAAAGTGCGGCTGCGCTGAAGCTGGTGGAGGGCAGGCGGCACCTGTTCGACGACACCAACGCCTGCTTCTTCGGAGTCACCGTCGACCCTTCCGACGCCTCGCAGCACCGGATTGCCCAGCAACTGCCGGGCATCCGCTATTTCCTTGATTACGATCGCAATGTCAGCCGGCTCTACGGCGCAGACCTTGGCGAGGGTCGCTATCGCCCGCACTGGCTGCTGCTCGACCGGATGTTGCGCATCACCGGCATCTTCCCGATCGAAGCGGGAGAAGCGGCGCTGGCGGCGCTGGAAGCCGCGGCCAAGGCTCCGCCTTTGCCCGATTTCGCGCCTGTTCTGGTGACGCCGGGCATCTTGGAGCCCGAATTGTGCCGCCACCTGGTTGGCCTCTACGAAAGCCACGGCGGCACGGAATCCGGCTTCATGCGGGAGATTGACGGCAAGACGGTGCTGGTCGCCGATCCGGGGCACAAGCGCCGCCGCGATTATCTGATCGAGGACCGGACGCTGCAGCAGCAGCTTGCATTGCGGGTGCGCCGGCGGCTCAACCCGATGATCAAGCGCGCCTTCCAGTTCGAGGTCACCCGGATGGAGCGCTACATCGTTGCCTGCTACGATGCCGAGGCCGGCGGCCATTTCCGCCCGCATCGCGACAATACCACCAGCGGCACCGCCCATCGCCGCTTCGCCGTCACCATCAACCTCAATTCCGACTATGAAGGCGGCGACCTGCGCTTCCCCGAATACGGCCCGCGCACTTATCGCGCGCCGCCGGGCGGGGCGGTGGTCTTCTCCTGCTCGACATTGCACGAGGCGACGCCGGTGGCACGCGGTACGCGCTACGCCTTCCTGCCCTTCCTGTACGACGAGGCGGCCGCCGAAATCCGCGAGGCGAACAATGCCCGCCTCGGCGACGGGGTGCCCGCCTACAAAAAGGGCTGATCAGCCTTCACTCTCCCTTGTGGCGCGCCGCCGATCGGGAAAGGCCTTCCGCCGTTCCGCTCGTTCCGGAGACGAAGCGTCAGGGCGTGTTCATTGTCAGAAGGTCGTAGGTCGCGACCACCTCGTCCTTCTGGTTGAAGACATAGACCGCCCAGCGCACTTCGCCCTTTTCCTCGTCGCGCACGCTCTTGGTCTTCACCGTCAGCTCGACCCGCATGGAATCGCCCGGGTAGAGCGGAGTCTGGAAGCGAAGGTTCTCCAGGCCGGTATTGGCGAGCACCGGGCCCGGCGCCGGATCCACGAACAGCCCGGCGGCGAAGGAGAGGATCAGGTAGCCGTGCGCCACCCGCCCTTCGAAGATCGGGCTCGCCTTGGCCGCTTCCTCGTCCATGTGGGCATAAAAGGTGTCGCCGGTGAAGTGGGCGAAATGCTCGATGTCCTCCAGGGTCACAATGCGGCTCGCGGTCTTGAGCGTGTAGCCGATCTCGAGTTCGCAGATGCGCTTGCGGAACGGGTGTACATCGCCGGTCGGCTTCTCGGCGCCCGGCAGCCACTGCCGGGCGATGTGGCTGAGCAAGGCGGGCGAGCCCTGGAGCGCCGTTCTTTGCATGTAATGGGCGACGCCGCGCACGCCCCCCATCTCCTCGCCGCCGCCGGCGCGCCCCGGGCCGCCGTGGACGAGGACGGGGAGGGGTGAGCCGTGGCCGGTCGATTCCCCCGCGGACGTGCGATCGAGGATCAGCATCCTTCCGTGGTAGGCGCCGGCGCCCATGACGAACTCCTCCGCCACCTTTTTGTCGTAGGTGAAAAGCGACAAAGCGAGGCTTCCCATGCCCCTGTTCGCCAACTTTACGGCATCGTCCAGGTCGCGGTACGGCATGATCGTCGAAACCGGCCCGAACGCCTCTATGTCATGCACCGCATCGGTCCCCCAGGGATCGTCGGTTCGAAGCAGGATAGGCGACATGAACGCCCCCTTCCCCGCCACCGGCGAGACCTCCGGGTCGCCCGACACGATGCGCGCCACCTTTGCCAACTCCGCCACCGCCGCACGAACGCCAACCAGCTGATTGTGGCTGGCCAACGCCCCCATCGTCACGCCCTCCTCGCGAGGATTCCCGATCCGCACCTTGCCGAGCCGCGCTTTCAGCGCCGCCTCGACCGCATCGATATGCTCGGCCGGCGCCATTGCGCGGCGGATGGCGGTGCATTTCTGCCCCGCCTTGACCGTCATCTCCCGCGCGATCTCCTTCACGAACAGATCGAATTCCGGAGTGCCCGGTCTGGCATCGGGCCCCAGCACCGACGCGTTCAAGCTGTCCCGCTCGGCAATGAAGCGCACGCTCTCGCGGGCCATTACCGGGTGGGACTGGAGCTTCATCGCGGTCTGGGCCGAGCCGGTGAAGCTCACCACATCCTGCAGGGTCAGGTGGTCGAACAAGTCGCCGACGCCGCCCATGATCAGCTGCAGCGATCCGGGCGGCAGGATGTCCGCCTCGATCATGATCCGGAAGGCCGCTTCGGCAAGGTATCCGGTCGCCGAGGCCGGCTTGACGATCGCCGGCACCCCCGCCAGCAAGGTCGGCCCGAGCTTCTCGAGCATCCCCCACACCGGGAAGTTGAAGGCGTTGATATGCACCGCCACGCCCTGCAGCGGCGTGAAGACATGCTGGCCGACGAAGGTACCACCTTTGGACAGCGGCTCCATTGCCCCGTCGATCAGCACCCGGCTGTTGGGCAGCTCGCGCCGCCCCTTTGACGAAAAGGAGAAAAGCGTCCCCGCGCCGCCCTCGATATCGATCCAGCCGTCGGTGCGGGTCGCGCCGGTTTCGTAGTTGAGCTCGTACAGCTCCTCCTTACGCGCCATGATCGCAAGGCCGAGCGCTTTCAACATATGCGCCCGCTCATGAAAGGTGAGCTTCCGCAGCGCCGGCCCGCCGACGGTGCGCGCGTGGTGCATCATGGCCGCGAAATCGAGCCCGCCCGAACCGGTCACCGCGATCGTCTCTCCGGTGATGGCGCTTTGTACCTCGGCCAGCCCGGAGGGCGCCTCGTGCCAGCGATCCCGAGCGTAGTTGAGGAGGGTCTGCGTCTTCATGTTCGTCTCCTGGGTCCCTTCCTCAAGGGAGGGGGCTATTTGCCCGAAAAGTTCGGCTTGCGCTTTTCCATGAACGCCGCGACGCCCTCACGATAATCGTGCGAATAGCCCAGCTCCCGCATCGTATCGCGCTGGAGTTCCAACTCCTCGTCGAGTCCGCGCGACCAGCTTCCGCGGATCATCTGCTTGATCTTCGCAAGCCCCCGCGTCGGTGCGGCCGCGAATTTCCGCGCCAGCGCATCCACCTCCACGTCGAGTGCCTCGTCGTCCACCGCCTTCCAGATCAGCCCCCACTCGGCTGCCTTCTCGGCGGGCAGCGGCTCGGCCGTAAGCGCAAGGCCGAGCGCCCGGGCCTGGCCCACCAGTCGCGGCAGCACCCAGGTGCCGCCGCTGTCGGGTATAAGGCCGATCGAGGCGAAGCTCTGGATGAACTTGGCCGATTTGGCGGCGATCACCATGTCGCACGCCAAGGCGATGTTGGCGCCGGCGCCGGCCGCGACGCCGTTCACCCGCGCGATGACTGGGAAGGGGAGGGCGGTGAGGGTGCGGATCAAAGGATTGTACCTCTTCTCCACCGACTCGCCGAGATCGACGCTTTCGCCGGGCGCTACCGCCCGGTCGCTCAAGTCCTGACCGGCGCAAAAGCCGCGCCCCGCGCCGGTCAGCACCAGCACCCGCGCGCCCTCAAGCTGCGCCAGTGCGGCGGCGACCTCTTCGTGCATCTGGACGGTGAAGCTGTTGAGTCGGTCGGGACGGTTGAGGGTCAGGCGGGCAATGCCGTCTGTCACTCCGAAGTTGATTGTTTGGAAGCCCATGCCGCGCCCCTAGCACGCCAGGCGCGCGCAAGGGAGAAGGCATCTGGTGAAAGGCGCACGAGGGAATCGCCTCAACTTACCTGATCGTCATCCCCGCTACATGTTGCTCCTCCGTACGCGTGCGTACGGCCCCGCTCGATCAGTTTACCTGGCCAGTCGGTACAGCGTTGTATTGTCGTCCGCGTAAACGGGTGTCCAGCTCGGGTGCGTCGGGAGCGCCTGCCGACCGAAGTTGAGGACCCACACGTAATCGAAATAGCCTTCCGGAAGCCTGCCGATCTTGGCCGCCAGTTCGGGCCGCAAGTCGGACGGGCAAGTTGCGTCCCGGACGAACTGCGAAGGATCGGCGTTGAACCGCGTGCCCAGGGCATGCTTCGGTCGCAACAGCTCCGCACCGGGTACGTCCCATTGCGAATTCACGAATGCGTCGCGCCGTAGCAGCGCCATGGAGCCGAGGTGATCGACGCGGGACAAGCGCCAGGGGGTTTTGCAGGGATGCGCAACCAGCACTGCTACGCTGGTCCCGCGTTCAACATGGTCCAGCGCCGTCAGGTGCCGCTGAAAGGCAGCGTCATAATCGACATAGCCGACGGCGGAGACTGCCACTCTGACCGCAAACAATGCGGCAAAGCCGATCGCCATTTTTCGTGCGATGCTTTGGCTTTTGGGGGTGGCGTGCAGTTTCACCGCAAGAATGGCCGCGATGAACAGGAACGGGTAAACCCGCGCATCGGCGAAAGCCGAGCCAAACAGCTGGAACGGCAGCAGGATCAGGGCAGCGGTGAAAATCAGGGCGGCCAGGCCGAAACGCGGATCGATCCTTGCCCGTGGATCCCGCCATGCGAAGTAGATCAGCAGCACGATGGCGCCGAGGGAGGCGAGGTCGAGCAGCCTGGACTGGTCGCGCAAGGTGAGGATCGCGGCGTGAAGCTTCCAGGAAAAATCGAACCACCCCAGGGTTTCCGCGCCGGAGCTGTTGGATCTCCAGACGGCCATTGCGCCAAGCGTCACCAGGAGCGGCCAGGTGCGGGAAACCGCCTTTACGAGGTTGCGCAGCATGCCTCGCACCTCGAGCAGCGAGAATTTGGAAAGCTCATAGCCGCCGACCAGAACTCCAAGCACGGCCCATCCGTAGGCGTGGCATACCCAGATCATCAGGCCGATCGGGACGAAGAGCAGCGACCGCAAGCCGGTGCGACGTTCAAGGGCGACCCACAAGGCGAAGGCATGGAAGGCGAGGCCCGCGGCAAGCCAGAAGTTCACGAACCCGTATTGGTACGGGTAAGCGAGAACAAAAGGCAAGGCCGCCAGGGTAGACGCCGGGATTTCCCCATGGATCGCCCGTGCCGCGCGGAATATGCCCCATATCATGAGCGGCGGGAGCAGCGCCGCGATGATCCAGCCGGCCGTTTCCAGCCCCACCAGTCGGGCAAGCGGCATGATGAGAAGATCGACGCCTAGGTTGGCGATTACCGACCATTCGTAATCCCAGGCCCGGGCGAGCGTGGGATTATGCCCGATGTCGAGTGCGACATGATAACGGGCCAGGTGTCCGAGGAAATCGATCAGCGGAGGCGTGCTGACAAACCACAGCGGGATCGTCGACACGACCATGAACGCGAGCATCGTGGAGGTTCGACCCCACCACGGCGTGAGGGGCTCTGTCCCTGCCGGATGGCCGAGCGCCGGCGTGATGACTGCGGCTGCGTTCACGAAAAGATGTCTCCGCCCGCCTGTGTGCGGCCCTGCGCCAGCGGGTTCTTGAGGCGCGCCTCTGCCGAAGCCTTGAGCATCGCGATCGGCTTCACCAGGCCTGTCGGGATCCAGCTCACCGCCGCGCGGCGAAGTGCCCAGGCCAGGTCGCCACCGATCGTCAGCTCGACATCGTCCGGCACGCGCTTTTCCTTAACCACCGCGGAAAGCCGAGCGCTGCCTTGCGGGTTGGCGTAGATGAAGGAGTTGAAGCGGTACCAGGGCTTGACCTCGACATGCGGCTCGAGCGCGGGCCGAAGGGCGTCATAAGCGTCATAGCCGCGTGCGGCGAACTTGCGCCGCCAATATTCGGGAGGCTGCTCGTTCACATGATGCTCGCCGCCCTGGTTGGGGACCGCCGCGGAAAACAGCACGACGTCGCCGTGCAGCGTCAAATTGTCGACGAAGGTATCGGCATCTTCCTTGGCGATGTGCTCGGCTACTTCCAGCGATTGCACCAGGTCGTAGCGGCGGCAAAGGTCGAAGGGCTTCGACAAGTCTCGCGACTGGAAGGTGTCGGCCGGAACCACGAGCTGCTCCTGGCGGACATAGTCGCCGTCCAAGCAAAGCACGTCTCGAACACCCGCACCCATCCATTCGCGAGCCCAGGCACCATGTCCGCCGCCTACGTCCAGGAGGCTGTCGATCCGCACAGCGTCCAGCATGATCCGGCTGACGACCTGGGCGGAGATGCTCGATCCTGAATCGATGTAATCGTAGAAGTCGCTGGAGTAGGTGTGTGCGCTCATGCCCCTGGCCTTTCCCTCAAACCGTGGTTCCCGAACGATGTGCGAGTAAGGTTAACAATTCGTTCAAGCCTCGATTTCCGTCGGCTCTTAGTTTGAGGTTTTAGGGCGGCCGCGATCCGGGCGCGCCTCATACTCAGGCGAAGCCGCAGGCAGCGGCAGCCTCACTGCGGTGGATGATTGGTAGTAGTTCTCTTTGTGCCTGCGCTGATCTATTTGGCAGCGATGAACGGCGCAGCGAACAACTCGTTCTTCCAAGGTCGTGCATTGGTACGGCCTGAAGATCTGCGAGGTCCTCGGGTGTACTCGACGGACCTGATGCCCGGGCTCCTGAGGAACCTTGGACCGACCGAAAGTGTCTCGGTCGCGGCCCGTGCTCTCAAGATTAAAATCATCAGCAAGGGCCTCGTAACGCTCAACACGGCCTTCCTGCTCTCTCCACTGGCCGTCGCCTTGTTCGATGCGCATCCGGACTTGCTTGGAGCTGCGATCCTCCCGGCTTTTCGAAACGACAAGGAGAGCCTCAACGAATTGGCCGCATCCCAGACCGATGCGGATCAACAAATCCCTGATCCCGGGCGCCGGCGGGATCACCTCGCGAGGCTCGAGGAAAAGATCGATCGGGTCATACCCTTCGAAGTTGGAGGCATCGGCGAGCGGTTCCGCGCACTCCTTCTTGAGGGCTTGGCGAATCCAAATGCGCTCATCGCCCGCGAGCTGAAAAGCATGAACGCACCCGATGCGAACATCGACAACATCGCGCAGACAATCGCGAGGCTCGATTTCTCGAGCAATGTCCACCTTCGCGCCTATCTTTCGACCCTCTCCGAGCCCGTGAGGCAGCCGCTCAGCCGGTTCACGACGGCATCTTACCACATGGTCGGCACCGGCCTGCTGCGGTGCGAGACCGGAACCGATCTCAACCCGCTTTCAGAGTTCAAAGCCGCCGACCTGGTGCTCGCCTCCCGCACTGGCCACGCCCTGGTCCTGTCCGACGAGGCAGTCTTCCTGAAGGCTTTCTTCGGCTATGCCCTCGACGCCATCCATTCGGCGGCAATCCCGGAAGCGGTGATCGATGCACTGAGCTTCAAGAACGCCCATGATGTCAGCGAGGCTCTGCGTGCCCGCGGGTTTCAGGATCGGTACGACGGCGTCGTCCGCCAGTATCTCCGCAGCTCGGGGCAGCCGGACGCGCGCCAAGCGCTCGACGCGCTGAAGCCGGATCATATTGCGGGTGTGGCACGCAATCTCGCCGATCAGTTTCAGGCGGAGATCCTGAAGGAGCTCAAGCTGTACAAGACGCGCCAGCAGACGGATGCGGCGGAGCGCGTTTACAAGGCAGGCGCCGACGTGACGCGCAACGCCGCGTCTTCGATACCCGGCGTCAGCGAACTCGTCTCGTTCGCCGAGACCACGCAGAGCGGCCTCGAAGCCGCATCGGCAGTGCAGGAGCGCTGGAAGAGCCGTAGTCGCGAGGGATCGCTGGCGATTGCCGAGGCGCGGCGGAGCGAATCGATCCGCACCGCGATCCAGAGCTTGAGGCTCGACAGCGCGAAGAAGGCGACCTTGCTCGACGCGGTCGCTCTACTCAGCGATATCCATGGAATTGCTACCCAGCGGGCGTGACGCGGGCGAAGTGGGCGTGCAGCTCTTGCAGGTTACCCGGCAAAGGCCGATATCCGCTTGATCTACCGGCCTGTGAGGAGGTTAAGATGAGGGGGTGCGAATTCTGCGACGAGCTGCAAGGCCATCCAGACGCGCGTTTCCCCAGCCTCTATCGGGGTCTGGAGAGCTCGCGTATCGTGCTTGAAACCGAGCACTTTGTCGTCATGCCCACGATCGGCCAGCTGTTCCGCGGCAGCATGCTGGTCCTCCCGCGGCGGCATGTCGAAACGAGCGCCCGGCTCGTTCCAGACCTGATCGACGGACTTTCCGATGTCGTTGAGCAGGTGGCAAGTGAGAGCCGCGAGTTCGGCGAGCCCGTCATCTTCGAGCATGGCGCGATCAGCTGTACTGGTGGATCGTGCGGTATCTATCACGCTCATATCCACGTGGTGCCGCTTCCCGAGGCGGTGGACCCCGCTGAATTCCTCCCGTCGCACGCTCATTCGGCCGGCGGTTTGAGGGAGGCGCTGGAGGCGCTCACGCGCAGCGATAACTACCTTCTCTTCGGCGCCGGCGGTGCGTTCCGCTTCGGAGACGTCGGTGACCTGGGCTTCAATCCGCCTTCGCAATATTTCAGGCGCGTGCTCGCTGCCCGCTTCGGCGTGGACCGGCCGTGGGACTGGCGCGCCGTTTCGGCGCCCGAGCCCGATCTGATGCACTCCCTTGCCCGTCACCATGGCCGACATGCTCCTGAGCGCCGACCAGATCCGCTTTGAGCGCGAACAGGGCCGGCTGACGATAGAGCCTTTCGATGAAGCCCGGCTGAAGCCCGCCAGCTACGTCCTTGCGCTCGGCGCCCGCTTTCGCCGCTGGCGCCGAGGCGCAGAGCCGGTTGCGCTCTGGTCGGCCGCCGCGGCGGCAGGGCGGCTCGACGACGCCTTCTCGGCCGACACGCTTGTTCTCCAGCCGGGGGAGTTCGTCCTTGGCTGCACCGCCGAGGCTGTGGGGCTTTCCGGTGCGCTCCACGGATCGATCTCGCCCCTCTCGCACGTGGCGCGTTTCGGCCTCGCCATCCACTGCGGCGCGGACTTCATCAACCCCGGCTTCGGGGAAAAGATGCCGACGGTGCTCACCCTCGAACTGGTCAACCATAACCCGTCGCCGATCGCGCTTAGCGCCGGAATGCCGATCACGCATTTTCGTGTGGGACGGGTGCAAGGCGCGGCTGCTGCCCCGCGCGCGCGCAGCGTCTACGAAGGTGCCGACCCGCTGGTGGAACCTCGGCTCTTCGAGGAATGGAACGGACAAGCGGGGGAGGAAGCAGGTGCCTGTTAAGGAGACTGATCCTCAGCCGCCGTCGAGTACGCCGCCGCCCGTTGTCGGGTCATTGAAGGCGGCCAACCTCTTCTTTGACCTTATGGACGAGGACGATCGGCAGGCAATTGCGCAGGCGGCACAGGAATTGCTCGGCGATCGGGAATCGCTTCGGCAGGTGTGGCCGGGTGCGTACGACGGTCGGCTCCGTAAAGGCATGTCCCTCGACTTAAGCGGGGTCGAACTCGTCGTTGTGCATCTTGATCGGATCGGCGCGCCTGCGGGTGCGAGCGGAGCACAGGTTTTCGCAGCCTACTTCCAGCACCGGCCTCAGTCCCCGGCTACGTGCGAATTTCTTCCTTCGCCGCCGCTGATCATCAAGCTTGGAACTGCCGAGGAGATTGAGGCCGAGCATGACTTTATTGGAAAATGGCCGAGTCTCCCTGACGATGTCAGTCCACGTTTCGCACTCCCGATCGCATATTCGGGCCCGCCGGAAAGGAGTGTCCTATGGTCGCCCTTTAGGTCGGAATATCGTCCGGACCCGAGCGGCCACGGACAACGCATTGGGCTGATCGACCTTTGGAAGCCGCTTAACTCGCCAATGACGGACGGTGCCGCAGATGGTTTCGCCGATGGACGGATCGCGCGCTTAGTTCGTGGCACGCTCGATTTGATGTCAGTGGTGCACCGGAGGAACCAGGCAAGCCTGCGAAGGGAGAAGGCGACCTACCATGACCTCTATCAAAGGTATCTTCGCAAAGCTGCGAGGGAGGGCGACCTACGCTGGGGTATGATAAGCAGCCTCTTTGGCAGCGAAGAGAGCATCCGGCGCTTTGGCCGCGAGTGGCCAAATCCAGCAGTCGTGTTGTCGAAGATCCTAGACGCAGAGTCAGAATTCCAAGGTGTATGCGGGCCCGTCCACGGGGACCTTCACCCGAAGAACATAGTGTTGGGGCGCGACGACACCGTTCACATCATCGACTTCGGCTGGTCCCATCATAATCGTCACGTGGTAGTAGACTACCTTCTGCTCGACCTGAACCTGCGAGCCATCACCCTGCCATCGCACATCCCGGAGGCGGATGTGCTGGCCCTCGCCGGGTTCCTCAAGCCGGAGGATGACCCGAAGTCGCTGCCCGCCTCGGTCGCTTCAAGGGCCGCGGTGATCCGCGACACCATCTGGGAACGCGCGCTCAATGGCGAGAAGATCGTCGAGAATTGGCGCAAGGAATATCTGATCCCCTATTTTCTGGTGGCCTACGGGCTGCTCGTCTATCTCGACGCCGCCCGCAATCAGGATGCGCTGATCGCGACCGTTCTCGCCGCCGCGAAGGAGATCGAGGACACATGGGATGGTACATGACGACCTGACCCTGGCTGAGGTTGGTGAGTTTCGCCTGATCGATGAGGTCGTGCTGCCGCTCGCCGAAGCATTGGGCCTCGGCAACACGGGGGGCGACGACTGCGCCTTCGTCGAAGCGCAGGGGACAATCGCAGTCTCAGCCGACGTGGGGCCGCGGCCGCTTGTCCGGAGCATCCCCGGCTACGAGAATGATTTCGAGGCGGCAGGGTGGCTCGCGGTGGTTGCCACCGCCAGCGACATCGCCACGGCCGGCGCGAAGCCGCTGTTCCTGACGAACTGCGTGGATGCACCCGCCGATCTGCGTGTGGGAGACCTGCGCAAATTCCTGACGGGGGCATTTCGCGCCTGTGCGGCGTTCGGCTTCGCCAACGGCGGCGGCGATCTGCGGCAGGGATCCCGGCTGGAGATGCGCACATTCGCTGCCGGCTCCGCGCCCGGCGGAGCCCGTCTCGGCCGCTCCGGAGCTAAGGCCGGCGATCATCTCGTGCTGATCGGCCGCGCGGGCGAGGTGATGGCCAACTACCTTCTGGCGAGGTGCGGTGCCCCTGATGTGGTGCGCGAGGGTCTTCTCACGCCGGCAACTGAAACGCTGCTCCGTTTCCCGCGCCCGCAGGTTCACGCAATGCCGCTCCTCGCAGAGCGCAAGCTGCTCGTCGCAGCCTCCGACACTTCGGACGGCCTCATCGGCGCAATCATGAACATGGCGAAGGCGTCGCGCTGCGGCTTTGATCTGGAGCTTGCGGCGGCGATGCTGCCCCCGGCTGTGCGGCAGGCAGCCGATGCGTCCGGCTATTCTCCGTGGAACATCTACTTCGCCTGGGGGGATTGGTCAGTCGCCGCCGCGGTCCCGGTGACTCGGCTGGACGAATTTGCGTCGGTTTGCGCGACCGAAAGCATCACCTGGACTCCGCTTGGTCGGGCTAGCGGCAACCGGGGGCTGATAAGCGCCCGGATCGACGGTCTCGGCCCACACGAGGTGACGCCACTCAGGAACGAGAACTTCCTTGATCTCGGCTTCAACGCCGGTCTCGATGCTCACCTCGGCCACATCCTCGGCACGTCCCTCTTCACCACCGCACGATCCTCCGGCAGGCTCCAATGAGTCATTGACCGCGTTCCCGCGCTTTACATAGTGACCTCCGAACGCGGGCCGGGCATATTCGCAAAGCCAGTCGGGCGGGCACCGGGGCCACAAGTTTTCGGACAGCGCCTTCAATCGATTGCTGGGGACCTATGCGAATTTTCATCCATGACGAGTTCGATCCGGAGACCACAGCGATGCTGCAGGCGCTCTACAGCCGGTCGTCGGAAAGTGTGGAGACTCATGTCGATCTGGTCCGGCGTAGAGGTTCGGCCAAGTTCATGGAAAGCTACTACGTCGGGTACGGACATGACTCGATTGGAGACTGCGGAACAACCACAATGTTCTTCGAAGGGATCTCCATCTTGGCAGCGAAAGCCATTCAGGACACAAGCCTGTTTTCCGGCCAAGAGACGTCGACGCGCTACATAGATTTTGCCATGCAGCCGCTGATCGATCCGATCGGGTCGGCGCAGTCGCAAGCCTATCTGCGCCGTTGGATCGATTACTATCAGGCCATCCTCCCCGAGGTGCAGGAGGAATTGCGGCGGCAGTTTCCAGCGTCGCCCGGCGCGAAGGAGAGCGTCTGGTCCAAGGCCATCGCCGCCCGCGCATTCGATATCGGGCGCGGCTTTCTTCCGGCGGCCTCCACCACCCAGACCTCCTGGATCACATCGCTACGACAAGCGCATGAGCATCTCACGCGCTTGTCGCATCATCCCCTGGCGGAAGTCCGGGAGATTGCCGGTTCCGCGCGCGAGCAACTGCGTCAGCGCTATCCGAGCAGCTTCAGCCATCGGTTGAGGCCCGAGGAGGATCATTATTACGAATCCTTGGCCGACATGGAAACATACCTCGATCCGAACAGCGTTGCCGCGATCGTCCCGGACTTCCGCTTCGAGACCGATATCGACAATGATGAGCTTGAACGCGCCGCCGGCCCGCTGCTTGCCAGCCGCCCTAGGCGCGCCCAGCTGCCGCGTTCGTTGACCGAGTTGGGATCCTATCGTTGCACCTTCCTGCTCGATTTCGGTTCCTTTCGGGACTTGCAGCGCCATCGCAACGGGGTTTGCCGGATGCCGCTGCTTTCGGACGAACTCGGCTTCCACCCTTGGTACATTGCGCAGTTGCCCGGCTCCCGCTGCGCGGAGGCGGAAGCGTTCATCGCAGCGCAGCTGGACGAGTTCCGCCTGCTCCGCAGTGAACACGGGCTGGATCGCGCGGCAGCGCAGTATTTTCTGCCGATAGGCATGAACGTCTTGTGCCGCCTGCGTTACAGCCTCCCTCAGATGGTCTATGTGGCGGAGCTCAGATCGAGCCAGACCGTCCACCCCACGCTGCGTGTTGTTGCTCAGCAGATGGCGAGCGCATTGAAGCGCCAGCATCCGCAACTCACTTTGCATGTCGACACGGCTCCCAGTGAATTGTGTGCAAAGAGAGGAGAGCAGGACATCGTCCGGAGAGACGCCAAGGAGGTGGTATGAAAACGCCTCCTTCACACGGTTGTCGACGATCCGTTCCGACTGCCATCGCATGGCGTCGCCGAAGATTTTCTGGAGCGTAGTCGGATCTACCGAGCTGTCGCGCTCGCCGTACGCCACCGTTCCACGGCGGCGGAGAGGTGGCCAGCCCTCAGTCGCGTCTAATGGTAGATGCCCGTCCGCAGGGAAGGCGCAAGGGGAATGCGGTGGCCGCCGATGGTAGTCCGGCGGCGCCACCAGTATATGCTGCCCCTGAGGGCGAGGTTGGGAAGACCCATCAGTTGAACACTCGTGTGTCCAGCGAGGGGTACAATCTGGGGTACAGATCATACCCGAGCCGGGTTGAACACAGCGTTTTCAACGACTTAGGCGAAAATGGTCGGGGAGAGAGGATTCGAACCTCCGGCCCCTGCCTCCCGAAGACAGTGCTCTACCAGGCTGAGCTACTCCCCGACCGGATAACGACGCGCGGGCGTCGACCGGGAGACAGGTGGCGGGTCTATAGGCAGGGCCTTTGGGAAGCGCAAGCGCAGCTTCTAGCGCCCGAGCGCCTGCAGCATTCCGGTGATGCTTGTGAACTTTTCCCGCGGGCTGCCGGCCCGGGCCCGGCCGGTTTCGGCCGCGTCGATCTTTTGCCAGTCGCCAAACACAACCGGCTCGGCTCCGCGAGCACGCAACAGGATGTCGAGCCCCGCGCCGCCCTCCCGGCCGCTTGCGCCGGCACCGAGCGCCAGGAAGATCCTCTCTGCGACTTCGAAGCCGTCCGGACGGTTCGTGCCAATGGTTCCTGAGGGCCCGCGGCGTGCCCAGCCGACGCAATAAAGGCCCTCGCCGATTACGCCCCCGCTGTTGGCGAAGCGGCCGCGGCCGTGCTCGTAGGGGACACCGTCGATCGGAGGGGTTTGATAGCCGATACAGCTTATCACCAGATTGCACGGGACGGCATAATGCTCACCGGTGCCGACCGAGCGCAGATCCTCTGAAAGCCGGGTGCGTTCAACGATCAGGCGCTCGACCCGGCCGTTGCCCTCCACCGCGACCGGCATCGCGAAAAAGTCGAAGTCGATCGTTTTGCGCTTGCGCTTCGGACTGGAGGCAAAGGCCCGCAGGAGCATCACCGATTTGCGGATACCCGGCTCCAGAAGCGCATCCTCCAGCTCGGGCGGCAGGTCGGCTGGGTCGACTCGCGGTCCTGCTTCGTGAAGCTCTCCAAGCTCCCCAAGTTCCTTTGGCGTCATGGCGATCTGGTGCGGGCCGCGGCGGCCGAGGATGTGAATGGTCTCAACCGCCGCGCCAGCGAGGGCTTCAAGGGCTCCAGCGGTAATGTCGGAACCAGCGAATTCGTCCGTGGTCTTTGACAAGATCCGGGCAACATCCAGGGCGACATTGCCGTTGCCGATCACCGCCGCCACAGGTCCCCACAGCGGCGGGTCGAGATCGGCGAAGTCGGGATGTCCGTTATACCAGCCCACAAAGGCCGCGGACCCGATGACGCCGGGAAGTTCACTCCCGGGCAGGCCGAGCGGCCGGTCATTCGGAGCACCGGTGGCCAGCACCACCGCGTCGTAGAGCGCTTGAAGCTCCGCAACGCCGACATCGCGGCCGACAAGGACATTGCCCAGGAAGCGGATTCGGTCGGAAAGGGCCACTTTCTCGTAGCGCCGGTATACCGCCTTGATCGACTGATGGTCAGGCGCGACGCCTGAGCGGATCAGGCCGTAGGGGACGGGCAGGCGGTCGATGATGTCGATGCACACGCCGTCGCCGAACTGCTTTTGCAGCGCTTCGGCGGTGTAGAAGCCCGCCGGCCCTGAGCCGATGATCGCGACATGCCGCATGAGCGCCTCTCCCCAATGGCGTCCGGGATGCTAACGCGCCGCCGCGTCATGGCAAGCCGCTTCGTCAGCCACGGTTCAGCGTTGCTGCGCTAGCCATTGCCGATGAGGAAGATCTTTCTGCCACTCCTGATCGCCGCAGCGTTCGCCGCTCCCGCGGCCGCAGACTCGGGACCGCCTGTGCCCGCGGTTGCAGATATGAGCAGGCCCGCATTCCCTTTCCCGGCTTTCGTATCCGGAGCTTTTATGCGCCGACGGACAGAACGGTCTACATCCAGGACCAAAGCCGCAATTGGTATCGTGCGGAGATCCTGGGAGTTTGCCGGGGCCTGAGCTTTGCCCATGGGATCGGCCTCGACACCCGCGGCAGCAGCAGCTTCGACAGGTTCAGCGCGATCCTGGTGGAGGGCGATCGCTGCCAACTCGGCTCCCTCACGCGCAGCACCGCGCCGGAGCGGCGCAAGCGCAACAAGCGGTCGGCCTGAGCCTCAGCCTTTCCGGTCGCCGCTGCGGTCCTCGAGCAACTCGCCGCCTTTGCTGCGGATCAGGCTTTCGATCTTGCCGCCGAAGAAGGACAGAAAGGCGGGAAGCTGCACTTCCAGCCGCACGATCTTCTCCTGAACATCGATCCGCGCCGACACCTCCTGTCCCAGCGCCTGGATGCCCAGGTCCATCCGGTCTTCGGTCCAGCCGTGCTTGACCTTGGAGCCGGGCGGCAGATGGTCGGTAACGCGGCCGATGCCCCCGGCGATACGGCGACGGGCCTCGGCCCGGCCCAGCGTGTGCGGCAGATCGACGATAACGGGCTGGGTCATAAGCGGTCGCTCCTCGGATAACGGCTGCGCATGTGGTGCGGCGAGCACAGTGTTGCAATATTCCGACGATAATCTTGCGGTGCAGCATTTAGGCCGTAGGCAGACAGGTCAAAGCGCGTAAGCTTCTCCGTCAAGGAGCCCTGGGGGGCTGCCCGACATCTTGGGGGACATCATGAACCGCATCACGCGCGCCGCTCTCTTTTCTTCGCTTTCCGCATTCGCGCTCAGCGCCTCACCGGCGCTTGCGCAGGAACCGCAGGATCCGCCATCGGATGCCGTTGAAACCGCGCCTGCTGTGCCGGGCAGTGAGATCATCGTCACCGGCACCCGCCGCACCGACCGCACCGTCGCCGACAGCCCGGTGCCGATCGACGTGCTCTCCGCCGAGACCCTGAGCCGCAGCGGCTTCACCGAAACGAACAAGCTGCTCAATCAGCAGGTTCCGTCGTTCAACTTTCCGCAGCCCTCGATCACCGATGGCACGGACGTGGTCCGCCCGGCGACCCTGCGCGGCCTCAGCCCCGACCAGACTTTGGTCCTGATCAACGGCAAGCGCCGCCACACCACCGCGCTGCTCAACATCAACGGTTCAGTGGGCCGCGGTGCGTCCGCCGTCGACATCAACCTCATTCCCTCGATCGCGCTGAGCCGCGTTGAAGTGCTGCGCGATGGAGCGGCGGCCCAATATGGCTCGGACGCAATTGCCGGCGTCCTCAACTTCCAGCTGTCCGACCGCCGTTCGGGCGGACGCGTGCAGGTCAATTTCGGCACTTATATCTCCAACGTCCAGGGCATCGAAGAGGTCACCGGCCTCGCTCTGGGTGCCAACGGCCAGCCGACCACCAAGCTGGACGGCACGTACAATCTCGCCACCACCGGCAAGGACCGCCATGTCGAGGACGGCGAAACGGTCACTGCCGCCGCGATCTTCGGAGTGCCGCTCGGGGCGGAAGGGCATATCACCCTTTCCGCCCAATATCAGGATCGGCGCTCCACCAACCGCACCGGCTATGACCCGCGCCGCCAGTTCAATCTGATCGGCACGTCGATCGACCCGCGCGAGTTGACGTTCAACCGTCTCAGCCACCGCTACGGCGACCCCGATACGCGGGATATCCTGCTGTTCTTGAACGCCGGCCTCCCGCTCGGAGATGCGGCCGAAATCTATGCGTTCGGCAGCTACGGCCACCGTGACGGACAAAGCGCGGCTTTCTACCGCCTCGCCAGCGATGCCCGCAACGTTCCTGCAATCTATCCCAACGGGTTCCTGCCGCTGATCAACACCGAGCTGGTCGACATTTCCGGCACGGTCGGCGTGCGCGGCGAAGTCGGCGGCGGCTTCCGCTACGACCTGTCGGGCGGCCATGCCGAGAACGACTTCGACTTCCTGATCTCCAACACGCTTAACCGCTCGCTCGGTACGGCGTCGAGCACCCGCTTCGACTCCGGCGGCCTGCGCTACGGCCAGACGATAGTGAACCTGGACGTCAGCCGGGATCTTGGCTTGGGCTTCGCCAAGAGCGCGACCCTGTCGGGCGGTCTCGAATATCGCCGCGAGACCTTCCGCATCCGTCCGGGTGAGCCGGACAGCTATCGCGGAGGCACTGCCGGCGGCGCGTCCGGCGCGCAGGGTTTCCCCGGCTTCGCCCCAGTGATCGGAGGTCAGCAGGTCGATCAGGAGCGCTCGCGCAACAACAAGTCGGCTTATGCCGAACTCGATGTGGACCTGACCGAAAGGTTCAACATCCAGATTGCCGGCCGTTACGAAGACTATTCGGATTTCGGCTCCGACTTCAACGGCAAGGTCGCCGGCCGCTTCGAGCCGGTTGAAGGCATTGCGGTGCGCGGCTCGGCATCGACCGGCTTCCGGGCGCCGTCGCTTCAGCAGCAATTCTTCGCCGCGCAGGCGACCAATAACGTCAACGGCCAGTTGCTCGAAACGGTGACGCTGCCGGTGGACAATCCGATCGCCATCGCGCTCGGCGCGACGCAGCTCAAGCCGGAAACCTCCGTCTCTTACTCGGCCGGCATCGTCTTCACCGCCGTGCCGCGGCTCAACGTGACGCTCGACGTCTACCAGGTGTCGATCGCCGATCGCATCGTGGTGACGGAGAACTTGAGCGCTACCCGCAACGCCGCCGGCGCGCCGACGGGCCCCAACCCCGGCCTGTCCATCGCGACGATCCTCAATAATGCCGGCTTCAACAACACCAATGCGGCGCGCTTCTTCGTCAACGGCCTTGACACTCGTACCCGCGGCCTGGACCTGGTTGGCACTTACCGGATGGACTTGGCTGGCGGACAACTGTCGCTCACCGCCGGCTACAATTACAACAAGACCAAGCTTGAGCGCATTCTCGCCGCGCCGGGCCCCCTCGCCAACGTGCCGGGCGTGGTGCTGTTTGGAAGGCAGGAGCGGCTCCGTCTCACCGACGGCCAGCCGCGCAACAAGATCAACCTTTCGCTGGATTATGAGCGCGATTGGCTCGGCTTCAACGTACGGACCAACCGCTACGGCCGTGTGTTCGGCGCGGGCGGCGAGCTTGGGCCGGCGGGTAGCGGCATCTTCAACGATGTGATGATGCGGCCCAAGTGGATCACCGATTTCGAGCTGCGCGCGTCTGCCGGGGAACTGGTCGACTTCGCGCTCGGCGCCAACAACATCTTCGATGTCTATCCCGATGGCATACCCGTGGGCCTTGCCGGCACAACCGGCACGGGCACCAATGTCTTCTTCCCGGCCACCAGCTATGTGACGCCGTTCTCGGCCTTCTCCCCGTTCGGCTTCAACGGCCGCTTCGTCTACGGGCGCATGTCGATCAAATTCTGATCCGCCCGGCGCATTAAAGAGGAGGGGGGCCCGCGGTGCGGGCCCCCTTTTTCGTTTGCGCACCTCCCTTGCCCCCGGCACAACCTGCTTCGCCGAGCTGCAAACAGGAGTGTGTGTGACGGATCGCCCCCAGGAGGAGCCTCTCCGCCGCGACATCGGCTTCTTCGGCTCGGCCTTTCTGTCGTTCAACGGCGTGGTGGGGGCAGGCATCTTCGCGCTGCCCGAGAAGCTCTACAGCCAGTTCGGCGCGTTCAGCCCGTTCCTGTTTCCGCTGTTCGGCCTGCTGGTGCTGATCATCGCCATTCCATTCGCGCGCATGGCATCGCTCCACCCTGTGTCGGGCGGCCCGGTCGTCTATGCCGCCGCCTTTGGCCCCACCGCCTCCTTCCAGGCGGGCTGGATCTACTATGTGGCCCGCGCCAGCGCGCTTGCCGCCAACACCACCGTGCTCGTCACCTATCTCGCCCGCTGGTGGCCTGACCTTGCCGGAACCCTGCCGCGCGCCGCGGTGATCCTCGGCGTGTGCAGCCTGCTCACGTGGGTGAATATCGTCGGCGTCAAGCGGGCGGTACGGGTGCTCGAGGCCCTGACCTTGCTCAAGGCGGCGCCGCTGATCCTGGTGGCGATCCTCGGCCTTGCCACGGCCGGCGGCGGGATCGAGCCGCCAGGGCCGCCTCCGCCGCTCACCCAGCTCGAGGCTGCCGCGCTGCTGATCCTTTATGCCTTCGTCGGTTTCGAGAACAGCGTCGTGCCCGCCGGCGAGACTGCGGATGCCAAGCGCACCATCCCGCGTGCGCTGATCGCCACCATCGTCGCCACCGCCATCCTCTACTTCCTCGTCCAGCTTTCTTATGTCGCCGTGATGGCGCCGGGGGCGGGCGGCGACGCGCCGATGATCGCATTCGGAGCGGCGTTGATGGGGCCGGCGGGCGCGGTGCTGCTGACCGCCGCGGCGGTGTTCTCGCTGCTCGGCAACATCAGCGGCGGGATTACCGGAAGCACGCGGGCTACTTATGCCATGGGCCGTGACGGGCTGCTGCCCGCCTGGTTCGGCAAGGTCAGCGAACGCTATGCCACACCGGCCAATTCCGTCCTGTTCATGGGCGGCTTGATCGCGTTGCTGGCGCTGAGCGGCAGCTTCGTCTGGCTGGCCGTGATGAGCACGCTGGCGCGGATGATCGTCTATTCGCTGTCCATCGCCGCGCTGCCCAAGGCGAGCCGCGGCGAGGCGCTGCGCCCGCTGATGTGGTTGATGGTCGCAGCGGCGCTGGCGGTCTGCGCCTGGGCCGCCTTCCAGTCGGACTGGAAGGCGTGGCGGGCGCTGCTTGTGCTGATGGCGGCGGGAACTCTCCTCTATCTGGCAGCACGAGTAGCCGCCCGCCGGGGAGTTCCGCCGCCCGCCTGAGGAAAACCGGTCAGGCGGGCTCCAACTCCGCCGCTACCGTCTCCTCGATCCAGCCGCCGCCGAGGACCCGGTCACCCTCGTACAGCACGGCCGCCTGGCCCGGGGAGACGCCATATTCGGGCGCCTCGAAATGAATGGAGATGCCGTCGAAGCGCACCGGCGCCGGCCGCGCCATGGAGCGCACCTTGGCGCTCAGCCCGTCGCGCTGATCTTCGCCCAGCCAGTTGATTGCGCCGAGATGCGCGGCGCGCACCGCCAGCGCGCGCCTGGGGCCGACGACGACCCGGCGGGCCTCCGCTTCGATGCGGACGACGTAGAGCGGCTCGGGCTGCCCGCCGATTTCGAGGCCGCGACGCTGGCCGACGGTGAAGTGGATGAGGCCCCTATGGCGGCCGAGCACGTTGCCGGAGAGATCGACGAGGTCGCCTTCCTCCGCCGCTTCGGGCCGCACCTTCTTGACCACCGCGGCATAGTCGCCGCCGGGGACGAAGCAGATGTCCTGACTGTCCGGCTTGTCGGCGACCAGCAGGCCCAGGTCGCGGGCAAGCGCGCGAACCAGCGGCTTGGGGAGGTCGCCCAAGGGAAAGCGCAGGTAATCGAGCTGTTCGCGCGTCGTGGCGAACAGGAAATAGCTTTGGTCGCGGGCCGGATCGGCGGCGCGGTGCAGCTCGGCGCCTCCAGGTCCGGCGACGCGGCGTACATAATGGCCGGTGGCGAGGCAGTCAGCGCCGAGGTCGCGCGCCAGGCCGAGTAGATCGGTGAACTTCACCCCCTGGTTGCACGACACGCACGGAATCGGGGTGCGGCCCTTCATATATTCGTCGGCAAAACGCTCGATTACGCCCTCGCGAAAATTGCTTTCATAATCAAACACATAATGAGCAAAGCCTAAACGCTCCGCGACACTTTTGGCATCATATATATCCTGCCCCGCACAGCACGTCTTGGTGCGGCCCACCGCCTCGCCATGGTCGTAGAGCTGGAGGGTGACGCCGATCACTTCCGCGCCGGTGCGGGCGGCGAGCGCGGCCACCACCGACGAGTCGACGCCGCCGGACATTGCGACAACGATTCGGGCCTCCGATGGGGGGCGGCTGAGCTGGAAATCGACCTGCATGACGGGCCGCTACATAGGGAAGGGGAGGGACAAAGCCCAGCCTCCGAGGTGTTTACCGGCTTTTCAACCTTCTTGGTTAGACACTCTCCTCATGGACTTGAGCTTTCTTCGTCGCGCGGAGCAGCGCTTCGCGACCGGCACGGCGGCGCATCCCGATTTCGGGATGCTGTCGGCCATGCTGCGTGCGCAGGCACTGGCGAGTCCGGCGGGGCGGGCGGCGGCCAATGCCGCTGCGCCTCGCGAGGTGCGCGATCCGATCGCGGAAATCCTCTCGGCCGGTCCCGGTTGGCGGGCGGCGGTGGCGTTGCAGCGCGGGAGCTTCAGCCCCGCTTGTGCTCGGCAACGGACCGTCAATTGAAATGACCACGGCGTTTACCTTGCGGTTTCAGCCTTCCTTCAATGGCCGGGGGCTATGTGCTGTCCTTGGCAAGGCAAGGCACGCGGGGAGCGCGTTTTGAGGTGGGAATGATAGAAAACCAAAAAATAAAGCCTGCACAGGTTATCGGGCCCTTGGGGGAGCCGCTTACGCTCGCCTCACTGCCGCCCCCGGGCACCACCCGCTGGGTGGTACGGCGCAAGGCAGAAGTCGTATCGGCCGTCAACGGCGGCCTGCTCAGCGTTGACGAAGCATGCGATCGTTACAGCCTGACGCTGGAGGAATTCGCCGGCTGGCAGCGCGCGGTCGACCGCTCCGGCATGCCGGGCCTGCGCGTCACCCGCATCCAGCATTACAAATCCCTTTACGAGCGCCAGCAGAAGTTCTGACGGGTTCGCTCCCGCCACCGGGGGGTGGAGCGGGATCAATGAAAATCGCGGCTTTTGACCCGGATCGTCTCCGCCGGGTCCTGTACGGTGCGGCCGGCGAAGCTCACGGGGAGCTCCGCCGGCCGTTTCGCTTTGTGGCGCGGGTCGGGGCCGGAAAACTTCGCTCCGTCGGCGGGGCCGGTGCGGTGCGGGAATTCGCGCTCGCCCACCGAGTGGAGGAGGGGCGTCATGTCCTCCATGCGGGCGGTGATGACATGGATGATCTCGCCTTCGCGCTGCACCACGCCCCTGATGCCGATCATCGCGGCGGAGAGCACGATCCGTCGCTGCGCTTCGAACCGGTCGGGCCAGAGGATGGCGTTGGCGACGCCGGTTTCGTCCTCGATGGTGATGAACAAGACGCCCTTGGCCGAGCCCGGCCGCTGGCGGATCAGCACCACGCCGGCCACCGTCACCGGCTTGCCATCCTTGATATGGGCGAGGTCGCCGCAGCGGGTGACGCCGCGCCGGTCGAGTTCGGGGCGCAGGAAGGCGAGGGGGTGGGCGCGCAAGCTGAGCTGCAGCGCGCGATAATCCTCCACCACCTCGCGGCCTTCGGTGAGCGGCTTGAGCGCCACATCTGGCTCGCGCCCTTCCGCGGCGGCGAAGAGGGGGAGGGGCACTTCCCCCAGGCCCCGTACCTGCCACAGCGCCTGGCGCCGGTCGACGCCGAGGCTGCGGAAGGCGTCGGCATCGGCAAGCTTCTCCAGCTCGGCCAGCGGCACGCCCGAGCGGCGCCAGACATCCTCGATGGACGTGAAAGGGCGCTCAGAGCGCGCGCCAAGGATCTGTCCGGCGTGCCTATTCGAGAGGCCCCGCACCATGCGCAGCCCGAGGCGAAGGGGAATTAGGCCGGTCCCCTCTCCCGCTTTTCGCGGGAGAGGGCAGGGTGAGGGTCTTGCTGAGTCTACGGTACAGACCCTCACCCTCCCAAGCTGCGCTTGGGCCCCTCCCTCTCCCGCGAAGGCGGGAGAGGGTTCTAGGGTGCAGTCCCACCGGCTCGCGTTGATGCAGGCCGGCCGCACCTCCACCCCGTGGTCCCGCGCATCCCGCACGATTTGCGCCGGCGCATAAAACCCCATTGGCTGGGCGTTGAGCAAAGCCGCGCAGAAGATGTCCGGGTGGTGGCATTTCATCCACGACGACGCGTAGGCGATCTTGGCGAAGCTTGCCGCGTGGCTTTCGGGAAAGCCGTAGCTGCCGAAGCCCTCGATCTGCTTGAAGGTGCGCTCGGCGAATTCGCGCGGGTAGTGGCGGGCGACCATGCCTTCGATGAGCTTGTCGCGGAAATGGGTGACGCCGCCGGTATATTTGAAGGTGGCCATGGCGCGGCGCAGCTGATCGGCCTCGCCGGGGGTGAATCCGGCGCCGACGATTGCGACCTTCATCGCCTGTTCCTGGAAGAGCGGTACGCCAAGCGTCTTTTCCAGCACGGCGCGAAGCTCGGGCCGCGGATATTCCGGCGTCTCCTTGCCCTCGCGGCGGCGGAGATAGGGGTGGACCATGTCGCCCTGGATCGGGCCGGGGCGGACGATGGCGACTTCGATGACGAGGTCGTAGAACTTGGTTGGCTTCATGCGCGGCAGCATCGCCATCTGGGCACGGCTTTCGATCTGGAAGACGCCCAATGTGTCGGCCTTCTGGATCATTTCGAAAACCTTCGGATCGTCGTCCTGGAGGTCGGCCATCTCAACGGTGAGGCCCTTGTCGCCCCTCAGCAGCTCGAAGGCGCGGCGCATGCAGCCGAGCATGCCGAGGCCGAGGACGTCGACCTTCATGAAGCCCAGCGCCTCGATATCGTCCTTGTCCCATTCGATGACGCGCCGCTTCTCCATCGCCGCGGGTTCGATGGGGACGAGGTCGTCGAGGCGGTCCTGGGTCAGGACGAAGCCGCCCGGATGTTGGCTAAGGTGGCGCGGAGTGCCGATCAGCTGGCGTGACAACTTGAGGGTGAGGGCGAGGCGGGGATCGGACTGATCCAGGTTAAGTTCTTCGACATGCCGATCCTCGACGCCCTCGTTGGACCAGCCCCAGACCTGGCCGGACAAGGCGGCGGTGAGGTCCTCCGGCAGGCCCAGAGCCTTGCCAACTTCGCGCACCGCGCCGCGGGCGCGGTAGCGGGTGACCACCGCCGTCAAGGCGGCGCGGTGGTGGCCGTAGGTTTCGTAGATCCACTGGATCACTTCCTCGCGCCGCTCATGCTCGAAATCGACATCGATGTCGGGCGGCTCGGGCCGTTCGGGCGAGACGAAACGCTCGAACAGCAATTCGTGCTGAACGGGATCGATCGAGGTGATGCCGAGCAGGTAGCAGACGCAGCTGTTCGCCGCTGAGCCGCGCCCCTGGCACAATATGTCGCGCGAGCGGGCGAAGTTGACGATCGAATGGACGGTGAGGAAATAGGGCGCGTAGGCGAGCTGGGCGATCATGCCGAGCTCGTGGCGAAGCTGGGCGGCGGTGCGCTCCGGCACGCCTGCGGGATATTTGGCGTGGGCCGCATCCCAGCTGAGCTTTTCCAGCGCGCCCTGCGGCGTCATGCCGGGGATCACCGCTTCTTCGGGATATTGGTAGCGCAGTTCGGACAAGTCGAAGGTGCAGCGCCTGGCGATTTCGGCACTGGCGGCGAGCGCGTCCGGAAAGTTGGCGAAGCGCCGCGCCATTTCGTCCGGGGCCTTCAAGTGCCGGTCGGCGAAACGCTCCCGGCGGAAGCCCAGTTCGTCGATCGTGCACTTCTCCCGGATCGCGGTCATCATATCCTGGAGCATGCGGCGGTCAGGCGAATGGTAGAGGATATCCCCGGTGGCGACGGAGGGGATTCCCGCCGCCGCGGCCTGGGCGTCGAGCCGGCGCAGGCGCAGCGCATCGCCGGGGCGGCGGCGGATGGTCAGCGCCTGCCAGCCGCGCCTGGGGAAGGTGCGGGCCAGGCGCTGCAAAAGTTGGCGGTTCATCTCGTCGGGCGCGTCGGGGAGGTGGATGGCGAGGAGCCCCTCGGCATGCGTCTCGACATCGCCCCAGTGAAGTTGGCACGCGCCTTTGCCTGCCCGCGCCTTGCCGATCGAGAGCAAGCGGGTGAGGCGCGACCAGGCTGGCCGGTCGGTGGGGTAGACGAGGAGGCTGGTGCCGTCGGCAAGATCAAGCCGGCAACCGGCGACGAGCCGCACGCCCGTGGCCTTGGCCGCGACCCAGGCGCGGACGATGCCGGCGACCGAATTCCTGTCGACGATGCCGAGTGCGGGGAGGCCGAGCAAGGCGGCGGCGGAGAACAATTCGTCCGCGCCCGAGGCTCCGCGCAGGAAGCTGAAATGGGTGGTGGTGTGGAGTTCGGCGTAGGTCATGGAGCTTCAATTCCTCCCCGGAACGGGGAGGGGGACCAGCCGCAGGCTGGTGGAGGGGGGCCGGTGGGTGGCACAGACCCCCCTCCACCGCACTTCGTGCGGTCCCCCTCCCCGTCCCGGGGAGGATTATTCCTCATCCGAATATGCCGTGGAGGTACCAGCTCAGATCGCCGGTGCCGGGGTCGAAGCCGTCGCCGCGGCGGTAGAGCCAGAAGCGGCGGCCTTCCTCGTCCTCCACCTGGAAATAATCGCGCACCGCCTCGGCTTCGGACGCGCGGCGCCACCATTCGCCATGGATCCGCTCGGGCCCGTCGGCGGCGCGCACCCGGTAGGTGTCGCCGCGCCAGGTAAAGCGGCGCGGCGGCAGATCGGGGAGGAGGGCGACGACCTTGCCGAGCCGCTCGGGCCGGGCGAGCAGGCGCACCGGCCGCGGCCAGGCGGGCCAGGCGGCGGGCGCGGCAAGCGGGCCGACGCGGCGCACGCTGCGCTCCGGCACGTCGCTTTCCACCGCGGAGGCGCGGAACAGGCAGCGGGAGCCCAAGCGGCCGGCGAGGCGGTCGACGAGCGGCGCCAGGTCGAGTGCGGGCTTCTCCCCCGCCAGTTCGCCTTCGATCGCCTCGGCGCCGAGCGGCTCGCAGCGGCCGGCGAAGAGGCGCATCGCGTCGAGACCGAAGCCGGGCTCGATGGTCTCGATGCGCATGGAAAGGAGGCGCAGCAGATGGGCGCCGTCGCGGGTGGGGCGGGCGGTGCCGATGGCGATCCGCTGCACATCGCCGTCCACCCGGTCGCAGGAGAGGGTGAAGGCGCGGGCGGCGAGGCCCGCTTTGCGCAACGTGTCGAGCAGGCGGGCCATGAGCAGGCGGAGCGCTTCGGCGATGGCGTCGGCGGTGGCGATCGGCTCGGCGAAGCGCAGTTCGGCGACCAATGGGTCTTCCGGCACCACCGGCACGATAACCTCGCCGGCCGCGCCCAAGGCCTGGTCGAGGCGGGCGAGGAACGGCTTGCCGAGGCGGCGGGCGAGCGGGCCGCGCGGCATGGCCAGCACTTCGCCGATCCGCTCGACGCCGAGGCGCCGGGCGGCGGCAAGCGCGCGTGTCTCGAGGCGCAGTGCGGCCAGGGGGAGGGGGGCGAGCGCCTGCGCTTCCGCCCCGGCCGGGCAGAAGAGGAGGGGGCCGCCGCCGTGGCGGGCGAGCGCGTGCGCCGCGCCGGGGGTGGCGGCGACGGCGATGCGTGCGGCAAAGCCGGCGCGGGCGCAGAAGGCGAGGATGCGGCGGCACATCCGCTCCTCGCCGCCGAACAGGTGGGAAACGCCGGTCAGGTCGAGGAACAGCCCGTCCTCGCCGGACATGGCGGCGCGCGGCGTCCAGCGGCGCGCGGCGAACAGGGCAAGGCTGCGGAGCAGGGCGCGATCGCCGGCCGGGTCGGCATCGACGATGTCGAGGCCGGGAACGAGCGCGCGCGCCTGGGCGAGCGCCATGCCGGGCGTAAGGCCGATCGCTTGCGCCTCGGGGCAGGCGGCGGCGATGAGGATGCGGTTGCCGGTGCGCAGGGCGGTAACGAGGGGGGCTTGATCCTCCCCGGCACGGGGAGGGGGACCAGCCGTAGGCTGGTGGAGGGGGGCCTCCACCTGGCACAGCCCCCCCTCCACCACTCGCTTCGCGAGCGGTCCCCCTCCCCGTCCCGGGGAGGATTGGGGTTTCTTGAACACCACCTCCGCCGCTTCCGTGCGCCGGCCCAGTTCGCGCATCGTCGGGCGCTGGTGGGCGGGGGTGTCCTGGGCCCAGCGGGCGCCGGGGCGCCAATGGCCTTCGCGCGGGCAGGAGCAGTCAGCCATGCGGGTGCCTGGGGGAGGCTCGGGCGGGGAGTCGTCGAGGCCGAGTTCCTTGCGCAGGGCGAGGAGCTGCAAGCGTTCCTTGGTGTTTTCCGGCGTGCGGGCGGCGGGCCAGGGGGAGGTATCCCCCTCTCCCGCTTTTCGCGGGAGAGGGAGGGGCCCGCGAAGCGGGAGGGTGAGGGTCTGTGCCGTGGAGTCAGTAAGACCCTCACCCTGCCCTCTCCCGCGAAAAGCGGGAGAGGGGGCGTTAGCGGGAGAGGGGACATTGGCGCCCGAGCCGCTACGCCGCCGCGCGGCTCTGATCCTGTCCGTGCTGAGCGTCGGCAGGTAGAGCGAGGCGACCCTGGTCATCGGGGCTCTCCATGGTCCAGTGGTGGGGCTCGCCGCCGCGCTGGCGGGCAAGCTGGAGGCGCCAGCGCGAGCGGCCGACGCCGGGGGCGGGGAGCGGGGCCGAGGGCGCCGCGGCGATGCGCCAGCGGGTGACGGCGGCGGAAGGCTCGCCAAGCGGATCGGCGCCGTTCCTGCGCCAGCGCTTGAGCATCAGGGCGAGCGTGCCGCCCTCCTCCGCGGCAAGCTGGAGGCGGCGGGTGGCGGCCATCGGCACGCGCGCCGCCTCGCCGACCACGGCGCCGAGGCCGCCGTGGCGAAGCCCTTCCTCCATCACCGCCAGCACATCCTCGTCGCGGCCGCATTCGGCGTAGAGCACGCGGTCCGGCGAGAGGCCGGCCAGGGCAAGGCCGGGGGCGAAGAGATCGTGGCGGGCGAGCGCCCACAGCACCGGACCCTCGGTGCGGGCGGCGATGGCGGCGAGGAACAGGGTGGCGGCGGCGTCGTCGCTGAGGCCGGAGCGGTCGGGCGCAGCCTCGTGCAGGGCGCCGCCTGCCAGCCCGCCGCCGGCAAGGCGGGCATCGATTGCCTCCACCCCAAAAGGCAGGCAGGGGCGGGCTACGGCGGCGCCGGTCGATTCGATCGCGCGCACTTCTGCCCGCAAGGCTTCTAGACGGCATGATTGGGCATGACTCGGATTCATGAGGCGACTCGGAACGGGGTTGTTCCTCTTATGTTCCGCCCGTGTTCAGCCAGAGTCAAGGCGGGTGGGGGGACTAGGATCCTCCCCGGGACGGGGAGGGGGACCGCACAAAGTGCGGTGGAGGGGGGTATGCGGAAACGCACCATCCCTTCTCGAAGCCCCCTCCACCATGCTTCGCATGGTCCCCCTCCCCGTCCCGGGGAGGATCAGTCTAAGGAACAGCATGCCTTTTATCCGCCGCGCCTTTTTCGCCCTGCTTCTCCTTGTCGCCGCGCCGGCTTTGGCCGCGGGGGACACCAATTGGTTCTACCGCGGCACCGATATCGCGCCCGATCCGGCGTGGCGGTTCGGCACTTTGCCCAATGGGTTGAAATATGCGGTGCGGCGCAACGCGCTTCCCGCGGGGCAGGTCTCCATTCGCCTCAGGATCGACGCAGGCTCGCTGCATGAGGCGGACGAGGAGCGCGGCTGGGCGCATTTCGTCGAGCATATGGCGTTTCGCGGCACAGCGGGCTTCGGTGACGGCGAGGCGCGGCAGACCTGGCAGCGGCTGGGCGCAAGCTTCGGCAGCGACACCAATGCCTCCACCGAGCCGACCCAGACCGTCTACCAGCTCGACCTTCCCAAGAATGACGAAGCCTCGCTCGACACCAGCCTCAAGCTGATCGCGGAGATGGCTGACAAGGCGAATTTCGATCACAAGCTGGTCGAGGTGGAGAAGGGCGTCGTCCTATCCGAACTTGGCCGCCGCACCGAGCTGCAGGCCAAGCTTGGCGACGTGATGCGGCCGCTGTTCTTTTCCGGCCTCAAGATCGCGGACCGCGACACGATCGGCACCGAAGCAACCCTGAAAGCCGCCACCGCCGCCGGCCTCAAGGCCTTTTACGAGCGCTGGTACCGGCCGGAACGCGCCACCCTGATCCTGGTCGGCGATGCTGATCCCGCGCTGCTGGAAAAGCTCGCCGCCAGGCATTTCGGCGGCTGGACGGGCACCGGCCCGGCGCCGTCCGAGCCCGATTACGGGACGCCCCGCGAAGTCGAGGAGCGCACCGCCGCTTTGGCCTATCCCGGATCCCCTCATTTCGCGACCTTGAGCTGGGTACGGCCGTATCAGAGCGTGCCGCACACCAAGGTCCGCGAGCGCGGCGACCTGGCCCGCGCCCTGGCCCGGCGAATCCTCAACCGCCGCCTCGAAGCCAAGGCGCGCGGGGAGGCGGCGTTCCTGAATGCCCAGGTCGGTGGCGACCGATCGGTCGACATCGCCGATTACACCCAGGTGTCGGTGATGGCCAAGGAGGGGCGCTGGCAGGAGGCGCTGGGCGAGGCTTATGCCATTATCGCCGATGCCTTGGGGGCGCCGCCGAGCCAGGCCGAGATCGACCGGGAGCTCGACAATCTGCGCAGCGCCGGCCGCGCCGCTGTGGAGGGCGATGCCACCCAGCGCTCGCAGCAGCGCGCCCAGCGGCTGCTCTCGGCGCTGGACGGCAACAGCGTGATCTCGAGCGCCGAGGGCACTTTGGCGCTGTTCGAAGCGCTGGCGCCGGCCATGACTCCGGCCCTGATCGAAACGGAGATGAAGGAATTGTTCACCGGGCTTGGGCCGCGCATGGTGATGCTCTCGCCCGCGCCGCTCACCGGCGTCGGCCAAGCGCTGGCGGCGGCGCAGAAGGCGGCTCCGGCGATCCGGGCCGCCGACCGGCGGGTGACGATCGACGATTTGCCCAAGCCCGGGCGGCCGGGCCGCGAAGTGTCTCGCCAGCGGATCGCCGACCTTGACGTCACCATCGTGCGCTTCGCCAACGGTTCCAGCCTGGTGTTCAAGCAGACCGATTTCGAAAAGGGGCGAGTCGCCGTCTCGCTTCGCTTCGGACACGGCGTGGCGGGCCTGCCGGCCGACCGCAAGACGCTGGCCTGGATGGGCGGACTGGTCGGATCGAGCGGAATCGCCAGCCTCGATCTCGACGCGCTGGAGCGGCTGATGACCGGGCGGCGCATGTCGATGAGCTTCGCGGTCGCCGAGGACGGCTTCCAGCTTGGCGGAGTCACCAATGCGGCCGAGCTGCCCGACCAGATGCGGCTGCTGGCGGCCAAGCTGTCCGACCCGCGCTGGGACCCCATCATGTTCCAGCGCTACAAGACCAGCGCACTAGAGAATTACGAATTGAGCTTCTCCTCCGCGGCGGCGCGGGCCGGGCGCGAATTCGGCGGCGTCACCCATGGCGGCGACCTGCGCTGGGCGCCGGTCGAGAAAGCGGAGATCGCGGCGGCGACTCCGGCCGATTTCGAGCGCTTCTTCAAGCCGCTGCTCGCAACCGGCCCGGTGGAGGCGGTGATCGTCGGCGATGTGACGCTGGACGCGGCGGTGAAGGCGATGCTCGGCACGGTAGCGGCCTTGCCGAAGCGGGCGCAAGCGACGGCGCCGGCAGCGTCGCTGCGCGTCCAGCCCCCCAAGCCGATGGCGCAGCCGGTCCGGTTCGACCATCGCGGCGATGCCAACCAGGCCTATGCGGTGGCCGGCTGGTCGACCTTCGGCGGGCTCGACCGCACCCGCGAGCGGCGCGCGCTGTCGCTGGCCGGCAACATGGTCCAGGTCCGCCTGTTCGAGAAACTGCGCGACATCGAAGGCGCGACCTATTCGCCGAGCGCCGGAGCGACCGCGTCGGAAGTGTTCCCCGATTGGGGCATTTTCTACACGGCGGCCGAGATCCGGCCGGAGCGGGCCGACCTGTTCTTCCGCATGGCGCGCGAGACGGTGGCCGATCTTGCCGCCACTCCGCCCGCCGCCGACGAGTTCGAACGGGCCATCAATCCCGTGCTGAGCGGGCTCGAGCGGCGCTTGAAGACCAACGGCTACTGGATATCGGCGATGGAGAATTGGTCGCGCGAGCCCCGGCTGATCGAGCAGACGCGCACCCTGGTCTCCGATTATCAGGGGATGACGGCGGCGGAGGTCAGCCAGGCGGTGGCGCGCCATGTCAGAGACGAGGGCGACTGGTCGATCCTGGTTTTGCCCGCTAGACTGATGAGCGGTGTCAACTAACGCAATCCAGGCAGCAGCCCCGGCGAAGGGCGAAGCGGCGGGCGGCTGGAAGCCTTTCAAGCTCCGGCAGCAGCCCTTCTTCGAAGACAAGAACCGCGCCTTCTGGATCCTCCAGTCGGCGGGGTGGGCGGGCTATTTCGTGCTGCTCACCCTGTCGGGCATCGTCAACGCGATGGGGTGGAGCTTCGTGATCCACACCGCCTTGCTGACCGCGACCGGCTATTCGATCACCTTGCTGATGGGCGCGATCTTCAAGCGCCTGATCCGGATGCGGCCGCTTGCCACCTGGAGCATCTCGATCGCTATCGTGGTGGTCGCGGCCGGCACCTTTTCCGCCATCTGGGCGTGGAGCCACGGCACCTTCGTGCGGCCCGGCTTCCGGCCGGAGGGGGTGCAGTTCCTGAGCTCGATCCTGCTCACCACCTCCTTGCTGGTGGCGTGGTCGGCGCTTTACTATCTGATCAATTATTTCCTGATCCTGGAGGAGCAGGCGGACCGGCTCTTGAGGCTCGAGCATCAGGCGAGTTCGGCGCAGCTTGCCATGCTGCGCTACCAGCTCAATCCGCATTTCCTGTTCAACACGCTGAACTCGATCTCGACTTTGGTGCTGCTGAAGCAGACCGAGCGGGCCAATGCGATGCTGTCGCGGCTGTCCTCGTTCCTGCGCTATACTTTGGTCAACGAGCCGATGGGGTCGGTGACGGTGGCGCAGGAGGTGGAGACGCTGAAACTCTATCTCGAAATCGAGAAGATGCGCTTCGAGGACCGGCTGCGGCCGCGCTTCGAGATCGATCCGTCGGTGTCGCAGGCGCGGCTGCCGTCGCTGCTGCTCCAGCCTCTGGTCGAAAATGCCATCAAATATGCGGTGACGCCCCAGGAGGAGGGGGCGGATATCGAAGTGGCGGCGCGCCGCGTCGGCGAGCGGGTGCTGATCCGAGTCAAGGACAGTGGGCCGGGGGCGGAGGACCATTGGGTCAAGGCGCAGGAATCGACCGGCGTCGGCCTCGCCAATATCCGCGACCGGCTCATTCAGGCTTATGGGCCTGACCAGAAATTCGATACGGAGTCGAACGGAAGCGGGGGCTTTAGCGTTACCATCGAAATACCCTATCAGATCGAAGCATCCGAGGAGCCGAAATGACCATTCGCACGATTCTCGTGGACGACGAGCCGCTCGCCATTCAGGGCCTGCAGCTCCGCCTCGAGCGGTTCGACGATGTCGAGATCGTCGAGACCTGCTCGAACGGCCGTGAGGCGATCCGGGCGATCAAGACCAACAAGCCCGACCTCGTCTTTCTCGACATCCAGATGCCGGGGTTCGACGGTTTCTCGGTGATCCAGGGGCTGATGGAGGTCGAGCCGCCGTTGTTCGTCTTCGTCACCGCCTATAGCGACCATGCGATCCGCGCGTTCGAGGCGCAGGCTGTCGATTACCTGATGAAGCCGGTGGAGGAAGACCGCCTCGCCGACACGCTGGAGCGGGTGAGGAACCGCCTCGCCGAAAAGCGGGGCGCCGAGGAAGCGGGCAAGCTCAAGGAAGTGCTGGCGGAGGTCGCGCCCGATGCGGCCGACCAGGTCAATGCGGCGAGCGGCCCCGACGACACCCACAATTCGAACCGCTACGAGAAGCTCATCAACATCAAGGACCGCGGCCAGATCTTCCGGGTGGATGTGGATTCCATCGAGAAGATCGACGCGGCCGGCGACTATATGTGCATCTATACCGGCGACAACACGCTGATCCTCAGGGAAACCATGAAGGATCTCGAAAAGCGCCTCGATCCCCGCCGCTTCCAGCGCGTCCACCGCTCGTGCATCGTCAATCTCGATCAGGTCCGTCAGGTCAAGCCGCACACCAACGGCGAATGCTTCCTGGTGCTGGAGAGCGGCAGCCAGGTGAAGGTGTCGCGCTCCTATCGCGATGTGGTCGCGCGGTTCGTGCATTGATGCTGCTCGTTCTCCTCATTCAGGCCGCCGCACCCGAGGCGGCGCCGACGATCCGCCCGGACATCGAGCTCAACATCCGCGCCCGCGCCCGGTCGGTGGAAATCGAGCGCAAGGGGGAAGCCAGGCTGGCGGTGCGGGCCGAGCCGGACGCCGGCAGCCGCGTCGAAGTGCGGGTGGATCCGGCACCGGAGGGCCGCACGCAGCTGCGCGATGTTCGCGTGGAATTGCGTGCCCAGGCCCGGGTGGGCGAGGGCGCAGATATCGATGCGCAGGTGGAAACCGCCGGGCCGCAATGACGTTACGCCTCCACCAACAGGGAGGATTTCACATGCGTTACGTTTGCGTCGCCGCCGTCGCGGCCGCCCTTTCGCTCGCCGCCGCTCCGGCCGATGCCCAGAACCGCAGAGAGCAGCCGCGCGGGGCGCCGCAATCGACTGCGCTTGCCCAGCAGGTCTCGTCGGGCAGCGATCAGCCGGACGTGATCCTCGACATCCCGAACCTGTCGATCGACGAGGTGACGGTGGACGTACAGAACCTCAAGGTCGACATTTCGCTCGACGCCCGTCTCGCCAATCTCCTCAAGCTTACCGCCGGGGCGCAGGCGAGCATCGATCAGGTCAAGATTCAGATCAAGGGCGTGCAGGCGACGGCGACCCTGGTGGTTCGCCTCGATAATGTCCGCGCGATCATCGAGCGCACGCTGCAGACGCTGGACAACAACCCGCAACTGGTCACGCAGCTTCTGTCCACCGTCGACAACACGGTGGGAACTGTGGGCGGCGTCGCCAACAACGCGGTCGGCACCGTTGGGGGCATCGCTTCAACCGCTTTGCGCAGCGGGCAGGTGCTCGACCTCGCCCGCGCCGGGCTCACGGAAGTGTCGCGCAGCGTCAACGGCACCGGCCAGACCGTGCGCCGCGTTCAGGATCGCGCGGGTCAGTTGCTGGAAGTAGTGACGGACACGGCCGGCCGCATCGTGTCCTCGCGCCGCGTCGGCCAATAAGGTTTGCAGAACCGCGGCGCGCCCAAGCAGGAGGCGCGGAAATTCGATGGGATGCGAATACGAAAAGGGGCGGCTCGCGCCGCCCCTTCTTGTGCCGTCTGCCGCCGCGCAGCCTGGCTCAGGCGATGCCGGTGGCGCAGGGGCTGGTTGCGCCCTTGCCGTCGGCGCCCCAGCGGCGGAAGCCCTTGGAGTCCACATGGAACCGGTTGCCGGCGTAGAAGCCGAGGCCGACGCCGTAGTCGCGGCCGCGCAGATCATGGACCTTGCAGATGCTGCGGATCATGGCGGTGCGGGACAGGTCATCATTGGCGGGGATGAGATCGAGCGCGTAGAAATGGCGGTGCGCGCTCGCCTTGGCGCCGCCGGAACACTGGTTCAGCTCCGCATTGCGGAACCCCGAAACCGCCTCGACGTCGCCGATCACCGGCTCAACATGTGCTTTCACGAACTGGAGCGTGTCGGCGATGTTGGTCCATTCGGCCGTGGGCGCGACTTCAAAGCGCGGGCCGGAGCAGTCGCGCCACTTGCTGGCGGTGCGAACCAGCTGCCAGGTCGGCACCACATTGGGTACGCCGGCGGCCTGAAGATAGGATTTGAAGGAAAGCACCTCGGCGCGCGCACCCGGATCCTTCGCCAGCCACGCAAGATAATCGGCCTTGTTCTGCCCCTCGGGCAGGCTGGCCGCGAGCGCAGGCGTGGCGGAAAGCGCAGCCAATGCCAGCGCAGCAATCCTGATTAAATTTTGCATATCAGTTAGAT
Source organism: Allosphingosinicella sp. (assembly GCA_035644835.1). GTDB lineage: Bacteria > Pseudomonadota > Alphaproteobacteria > Sphingomonadales > Sphingomonadaceae > Allosphingosinicella. The sequence goes on from DASQNR010000007.1 coordinate 305,999, forward strand.
AGCCACATTTTGGCCATATTCAAGGGTGCCCCGCAATGGTTGCGAAGCCACCCTACGGGGAAAGTTCCCCAGGAGTCGAATCTTCTGCATCCCCTCCCCACCCTCCTCCGCCTCCACGGGCATCAATGTAAGGCCTCCAGCCCCTCTCCCGCGAAAAGCGGGAGAGGGGTAACCGCGGCGCATCGCCTCACTTACGAGGGGCGCGCTCAGACCCCTCTCCCGTCCTTCACGGGAGAGGGAGGGGCCCGCGAAGCGGGAGGGTGAGGGTCTGTACCGGGGACTCAGCAAAGACCCTCACCCTCCCGAGCCTTGCGGCTCGGGCCCCTCCCTCTCCCACGAAAGCGGGAGAGGGGCTGTGCGGTGATTGCCCCCCTGTGTTTAAGGGGCGCTCTCCAGCGGGGGGGGGGGCGCCTGGCGGTGCTGGTCAGCCGCGCCGGGATGCGCGGCGGGCGGGGCCGGGCGGGGGCGCGGCTTCCGCTTCGGCGGGGGCGGTGGTCCAGCCTAGTGCCGGAATCGAGAGGGAGCGGCGGCCGCCAAGGTCGGTGCGCGCCGCGACGATCCCCTGCTCCTCGATAAAGGCCAGGACTCGGCGCAGCCGCGCGGGGGAGCCGGTGCCGTAGATTGCGGCCAGCGTCTCGTCGGAGGGGCAGGGCACGCCCTGCCGTGCCGCCTTGGCGAGGAGCAGGAACACCGGGAGCATGTCTTCGGGAAGGGTGGCGCCCAGCGCCAGCGCCTCGTCCCAGCCGTCGCCCTCTATGCCGGCGCGCGCCATTGCAAGGCGGGTGCGGAAAACGGGAAGGCCGAGCGGCGGGAGGGGGAGGCCGAGCATCCGGCAGCGTGTTAGGAAGTCCTGGAACAAGGCGGGGAGCGGCTGAGCGGACGAGCCGGCCTCAGCGACGATCCCCGCCAGCGCCTCGGCGACCACCCGCTCCTGCGCATCCCTGTCGAGCGTGGGGAGCTGCGGCGCGGCGGCGCGAGGGGATGCCGCCTCGAGCGCTCGCAGCATCGCCTCGGTGGGCGCGGCGGGCGGCGGCGGCGGAGGAGGAGGGGGCGGCGGCGCGTCGGCCAGGCCGGAGAAGAGGTCGAGCGGCGCGCTCCCCGCCGCCTGGCTCGGCAGCGGCACCAGCTTGGGGCTGGAGCTGCGGGCCTGGGTCTTCACCGGGCCGATGCGGATGTTGACGGGACGGCGCGACAAAGCCGGCCCCAGGGCCAGGAACTCACCGCGCTGGAGATCGCGTATCGCTTCGGCCTGCCGCCGCTCCATCCCCAGCAGATCGGCGGCACGTGCCATGTCGATGTCGAGAAAGGTGCGCCCCATCAGGAAGTTCGAAGCTTCGGCAGCGACGTTCTTGGCAAGCTTGGCGAGGCGCTGGGTGGCGATGATACCGGCAAGCCCGCGCTTTCTGCCGCGGCACATCAGGTTGGTCATCGCGCTGAGGGACGCGCGCCGCGCCTCGTCGCTGACTTCGCCGGCCGCCGCCGGGGCGAAAACCTGGGCTTCGTCCACCACCACCAAAGCGGGATACCAATGCTCGCGCGGCGCATCGAACAGGGCAGACAGGAAGGTCGCCGCGCAGCGCATCTGCGCGTCCATCTCCAGACCTTCGAGGCTCAGCACGACGGATGCGCGATGCTGGCGCACCCGGGCGGCCATTTTCGCGATTTCACCGGAACTGTAGCCGGTCGCTTCGATCGCGGTATGGCCGTAAGCGTCGCCCAGCGAGACGAAATCCCCCTCCGGATCGATCACGATCTGTTGAACCAGGCCGGCGCTCTCTTCGAGCAGGCGCCGCAGCAGGTGCGACTTGCCCGATCCGGAATTGCCTTGAACAAGCAGGCGGGTGGCGAGGAGCTCCTCCAGGTCCATCGTCACCGGTGCGCCCGCGGCGCCCGCACCCATTTCAATCAACGCAGACATGGCGCCCGCTTTGGACGAGGCGGGGGCCGCGCGGCAAGGACCCTGACGGTCTTGCCAAGGCGGAAGCGTTGAAGCGGCGCGGCTTTGTATGCAAATTGGGCCGCGTCCAGCGCAGGAGGGGAATGGCAGTATGGGAGAATTTAAGGCGTTCATCGCGCGCGGCAATGTGCTCGATCTGGCGGTGGCGGTGATCATCGGCGCGGCGTTCGCGACCATCGTCTCCAGCCTCACCGACGACATCATCATGCCGGTGGTGGGCGCAATCTTTGGCGGACTCGATTTTTCCGATTACTTCCTGCTGCTCGGGCCCGTGCCGGAAGGCCATTCGGGCCCGATGAGCTATGCGGCGCTCAAGGCTGCGGGCGTGCCGATGCTCGGCTACGGACAGTTCATCACCGTCCTGGTCAACTTCCTGATCCTGGCCTTTATCATCTTCCGCATGGTCAAGGCGGCGGGGAGGCTGATGCGACGGCTCCAGGCCGAGGAGACTCCGGCCGGGCCCGCCGCCGCGCCCGAGGATATCCTGTTGTTGCGCGAGATACGCGACGAATTGCGGCGGCGACCTCCCGCCTAGAAGGCCAGCCTGCCGCCGAGCGACAGGACGAGGGCACGCTGCTTGCGAGCCTGACCTTCCGTGAGAATGTCGACCTGCGCCGGCGTGCCCGCATAGAAGCGCTCGTCGCGCGTAATCGGCGTCGTCTTGAAATCGGTGTAGGACGCCGCGCCGTCCAGCGTCATGTGGTCGTTGAGGCGGAAGCTGCCGCCGACATTGTAGTTCACCCGGTCCGAATCCGGCACGCGCGGATCGCGCCGGTCGTCGCGAGTCGGCGTGTTGTCGAACTGGATGCCGGTGCGCAGCGTCAGCCGCGGCGACAGCGCCGCGTCGGCGCCGACCGCGTAGCTCCAACTGTTCTTATAGCCTTGGGGGATGAAGCTGTTGAGCGGTGCGTCAAGATCGATCCGCTCGAACTTGCTCCAGCCGAAATGGACCGCCTGAGCATTGAGGGTCAGCTTCTCGCCGACTCCGAAGCGTCCGCCGAGGATCAGCTGCCACGGGGTCGAGAAGGTGGCGACGATGTCGGATTCAAGATTGCGCGTGGCGAGCGGGCCCAGGAGGCCGGTGATCGACACCGTCCCGCTCAGCTTGTGCTCGATCGCGGATTTGTAGGCGATGCCGAGCGTGACGCCCGGGGCGGGGCGCGCCTGCGCCCCGACGCTCCAGCCGAGGTCGATGCCGTCTCCGGTCAGCCGCAGCCGCGCGTCGGGCGAGCCCGGAGCGAGGTTGGGGAGGGCATTGGACAGAAAGGCGTCGCTATATTCGATGTTGAGCGCGGCGCCGATGCTGATCGCCTCGCTTGGCGCGAAGGCGATGGAGGGCTGAACATCCAAGGTGATGAGGCGGGTGCGAATTGCCGAATAACGCTGCCAGCCGTTGGGATCGTAATCGGTCGTGAAGCTATAGGGAGAGGTGATGGCGACTCCGATCGCCAGCGTATCGGTGAGCCGCATCGAGCCCGCATTGCCGGGCAACACGCCTTTCTGAACCGGATCGCGCTGCACGGGCACTCCCCCGACAGGCGCCGGCGGCACCCCTGGGCGGTCGATTTGCGTGCCGAGGTCTTCGACGCGTCCGCTGGGCAGGATGCCGGTGGCGCCGAAGGACACGGAGCGGCCCTTGTCCCATCCGATCGCCGCCGGGTTCCACCACAAGGAGGCGGAACCCTGGTCTGCAACTTCCCCGCTATTGGCCCGACCCCATCCCCTAACGGATTGTTCCTGAAGGTAAAAGCCTGACGCCATGGCAGGCGAAGACGCCAGTAACGCGCACCCCGCCGCCGTCCCGAAAAGCAACACGAGACCCGCCGCGCGCGCACGGCAACCACGCTCAAGATACATCCATTCCCCCCATCGGAACTGTAGCGGCGCCCTGCCGCTTGCTCAGACGCTATTGACGATATCTTTGTTTCTCAAGCGTTTTCGTCACATCCTATCCGTCGCCTCCGCTTTTCTCCTCGTGCAATGAAATCGCGCCTCGCCGGCAACAGTTAACCACCTATCGTGCTGGCTGCTCGGAAGGGTGATTGTTGGAAGCGCGTCGATATGCTTACCTCTGCGTATACCATCTACTTGGGGGCAAACGATGAATCAGCACTTCAGCTTACAGCCGGCAGAGGAGGGGTTGTCCGTGTCGCTCCTGCCGGAGCGCCCGCCGCGTACGGTGACCCTGGAGCACAGAATTCTTCCGGCGGGATCGCGCCTGTTCGACCTTGGGCAGCTCGACGTGCGGTGGGACGCATCGAGCGGTGCGCTCTGGACGTACATGACGCCGGTCGACCGGCCGAATTTCAATCGCTCGATGCTTCGGGACTTTCAACGCTGGCAGTCGGAGATCCGCCAAGAGTTTGTCGGATCGGCGGAAGGGTTCAAGTATCTCGTGCTTGGGTCGAAATTCCCCGGCATATTCAATCTCGGTGGGGATCTCGATCTGTTCGCCAGCTTCATCAGCGCCGGCAACCGCGCGGGCCTGGTCGGCTATGGACGCGACTGCGTATCCATTCTTCACAACAATATGGAGCGCCTCGGCCTGCCGATCGTCACGATCGCCCTCGTCCAAGGCGACGCTTTGGGCGGCGGCTTCGAAGCGGCGCTGTCGTTCAACGTCATCGTGGCGGAGAAAGGCGCACGCTTCGGCCTTCCTGAAATCGCCTTCGGCCTGTTCCCGGGCATGGGTGCTCATTGCCTCCTGGCCCGCAAGGTCGGCCTCGCCAAGGCGGAGCAGATGATGTTGTCCAACCGCCTCTACAGCGCTGAAGAGATGTACGAACTCGGCCTCGTCCATGTACTTGCCGAGCCTGGCTGCGGCGAGGATGCGGTAAAGGCCTATATTGCCCGCAACGGACGCAAGCAAAGCGGGCACCGCGGCATCTACGAAGCCTCCGCGCTGGTTGATCCGATCAGCCTGGGGGAGCTGGAAGCAGTAGTGGAAGTCTGGGCCGACTCCGCGCTCTGCCTCACCGACGCGGACCTGAAGCTGATGAAGAGGCTGGTCGACGCTCAGTCGCGCCTCGCTGCGGCTTGAGCTTCCGGCGGGTCGCTCAGGCGATCCGCCGCAGTTTTGCCGGCGGCAGCGGATCGGCTTCGGTCCAGGGTTCGCCCCGCGCCTGCGCGGCCAGCCGCCGAGTGATCACCTCGCCCGGCACCGGACGCCCCAGGTAAAAGCCCTGGGCGGACGTGCAGCCGGCGCCGGTGACATAGCTGAGCTGAGTCTCCGTCTCGATACCCTCGGCAACAATCTCCATGTCCAGCTCCGCGGCAAGGCCGACCAGCGCGTGGATGATCGCCCGCGCCTCCTTTGAACGGGTCACATCCGCAATGAAGCTGGTGTCGATCTTGATCTTGTCGAAACGATATTTCTTCAAATAAACCAGAGATGAGTAGCCGGTTCCGAAATCATCTATGGAGAGCTTGAGGCCAATCTTCTGGAATTCGCGGATCAGCGAGTTGGCCTGGGCATTGTCCTCCAAGAGTACCGTTTCGGTGATTTCCAGCTCCAGCCGCCGCGCCGCCAGACCGCTCGTGTAGAGCGAGGACAGGATCATGTGGCTGAGGTGCAGGTCCTTGAGCAACGCGGGCGAGGTGTTGACCGCGATGCTGACGCTTTCCGGCCATTTCGCCGCTTCGGCGCAAGCCTGACCCAACACCCAGTGGCTGATCGGGGAGATAAGCCCGGTATTCTCCGCGATCGGGATGAACTTGGAGGGGCTCACCATGCCGAGTTCGGGGTGGTGCCAGCGCAGCAGCGCCTCGCAGCAGGTGATCTGTCCCGTCGCGAGCTCGACGATCGGCTGGTAGTAGACTTCGAGCTCGCCATTCTCGATCGCGTTCTTGAGCGCCGCTTCCATGCCACGCAGCTCGAGGAATTGTTGCTCCATGGCCGTTTCGAACAGGCGCCAGTCGTTCCGGCCGTTGGCCTTGGCGTGGTACAGCGCCATATCGGCGTGCTGCAGCAGGAGTTCCCCGTCCTCGCCATGATCGGGCGCGATCGCGCAGCCGACCGAGCCGGTGACCTGGAGCGACACGCCATCGATGCTCATCGGCAGCGAGAGCCCGCGCATCACTTCTTGCGCCAGTTCGTCGACGAACCCTTCTTTCTGGCCACGCGCCAACAGCACGAATTCGTCGCCGCCGAACCGCGCCACCGAACCCCGGCCGTCGACGATCGAACTTAGCTGGCGCGCGACGATGCACAGCACCCGGTCGCCGGTGGGGTGGCCGAGCGAGTCATTGATCTCCTTGAACTTATCGAGATCCACCCAAAGCACGGCCAGCTTCTCGCCCTTCGCAACCGCGTCCGCTACCTCCGCGCGAAGCCGCTCCTGGAACGCGCCGCGATTCTCAAGACCGGTCATCGTGTCGTAGCGTGCCAGGCGCTCGAAGCGTGCGGTGAGGCGCTTCTGCTCGTGCGTCGCGGACATCGCCTTGAGCACTGCGGAATAGGTTTGCAGGGTGATGTCGATCATGCCGACGATGAAGATCAGGTAGATGAAGCCGAGCACCGATCGCAGCAGCTCCCCGCTCATGAACAGACCGAGCGAAAGGGGGCCTGCCGACAAGGTGAGCTGGCCGATGGCGATCAGCGGCCGCCCGGCATTGCGGCCGCAAATGCCCGCGGCATATCCGGTGGTGAGCACCGCCGCGAAGAGGTGGTGAAGCGCGTCGCCCGAGCGAAGCAGAGTCAGGATGGTGAACAGGCCGAGCAGCAGGGCGTAGAACCAGGCGCCTACTTCATAGACGGTTTCGGAGCGGACGCTGGACGACGCGCTCTGATCGGCCGAGCGATGGAAGAAAACGGCGTGGGAGCAGCGTAGCGCACCGGTGGTCGCAATCACGCAGGCGGTAAGCGTCAGCCATGGATCGCCGCTGTCGATTGCGACGGCGGTGCTCAGCACTGCGCCGGCTACCGCACCGGTGCCAAGTGATGTGGTGGAAGCGAACAGCGTCTCGACCAGCGAACGGCGGACCTCGTCGGCCACCGTCCGGTCGATTTTTCCGAAACCCCTCAGCTTGGCGATGATGCTCGTCAATACCCTCTCCACTCCCGGTCTTTATGCGGTGAACTTCTTTATCTTGAATTAAACTGTCCAGATTGGTGGAACCGAAAGCTTTTATGAAGATTTCGGTGCGATGCCCAAACTCATGCAACACTTCATTCCACATGCAACCATTCGCGCGCCGCACAGCGAGCTTTGTCTTCGTCAGCCCGACGGCAGCCCGTGGGTGTTGCGGGTGGCGCCGGGCGTCGAGCGCTTCATCGGCCATTACCCGCGCTTGCCCGGCATCGTCTCTGACGGTGCGTTGCTGAGCTACCGCACGGCCAGCTGAGCAATCGCGAAGGAAACCAATGCGCTCCCGCCCGTTGTGGGAGCCATGTCCGATGTTCTTCGATCCCCCGCCTTGCCGCGCCCGCGCGCGGCGCTTTTCGACGTCGACGGCACGCTGGTCGACACCAACGACCTCCACACCCACGCCTGGGCCGAAATCTTCCGCCGCTACGGCCACCACATCCCGCTGGCGGCGATCCGCGACCAGATCGGCAAGGGCGGAGACAATCTCCTCCCCACTCTGCTCCCCGGCATCGACGATACACTGAAGCAGGAGATGGACGCCGCCCGAGGCGACCTGTTCAAGTGCGACTATCTGCCGCGCGCCGCGCCGTTCCCGGGAGTCAGGGCGCTGTTCGAGCGGCTGGTGGAGAACAAGGTGAAGATCGTGCTCGCCTCATCGGCCAGCGGCGAGGAGGTCGATTACCATCTGAACCTCATCGCCTGCTCCGATCTGGTCAGCGCCTCCACCAGCAAGGACGATGTGGAAAGCTCCAAGCCTTGCCCGGACATCTTTGCCGCAGCGCTCGCCAAGGTGGCCCCGATCCCGGCCGAGGAGGCGGTGGTGATCGGTGACACCCCGTGGGACATCGAAGCCGCCGCCCGGGCCGGGCTCCGTACCATCGCCTTTCGCTCCGGCGGGTTCGACGAAGCCTGGCTTCGGAGCGCCGGCGCCGCCGAAATCTACGATGGCGCGGCGGATCTCCTCGCGCGCTATGATCAATCCCTGCTCGGAGCCCCACTCCATGCCGACGCCGAAGCCTGAGGACGCCGCCGAAAAGCTGCTGGAGGTGGACGCCCGCACCGTCGAGGCGGTTCAGCCCTATCAGGACAGCAAGCTGCTCGAGAGGATCGCCGACCTTGGCGACCAGCCGCCGCTGCGCGTTCTGTGCGCGTCGACCATAGCAGCCGGGGTGCTGGCCCGAGACCGCCGTTTCGTGCGTGCAGGCGTGCGGATGCTCGCCGCCCACACGCTCGCCACCTGGGCGAAGGATTTCGTCAAGCATCGGGTGGACCGCCGCCGTCCGCGCTCAGCGGGCGACCCGCGCACCGACCACCGCCCCGCGCCGGGCCGCAGCCGCGACAAGGAGGAGACCAGCTTCCCTTCCGGCCACGCCGCCGGCGCCGCCGCGGTCGGGCGGGCCCTCGCCCGCGAGCTGCCGGAATATGCCGTTCCGGCTTATGCGGTGTCGAGCGTGCTTGCGGTCGCCCAGGTCCCTCGCTGCGCGCATTATCCCACCGATGTCGGCGCCGGCATCGCCATCGGCGTTGCCGCCGAGGCACTGGTGGGCGCCGCGATGCGGCTGTTCCCGGGTACTGGCTCGGAGGGTGGCGGCGACGCGCTCAGTCCGCTAGGTCTGCCGCTTGATTTCGCCCCGGACAGGAGCTTGTAACCTTGCGCCATTTCCTTCTCCCGCTTCTCGCCCTCGCGGCCACCGCCTGCGCCTCCACCCCCGCCGCCGAGAGCGGCCGCGCGGCGATGGTCGCGCCGGTGCTGACGAGCGCCGACGCCGTCGACACCTCCACCTACGCGCGCCCCGCCGAAGCACGGGTCACGCATGTGTCGCTCGATCTCGATGCAGACTTCGAGGCGAAGCGCCTCGGCGGCACCGCGGCACTCGACATCCAGTCGGCGCCGGGTGCGCGCGAGATCGTGCTCGACAGCCGCGGCCTCGAAATCCGCTCGGTCACAGACGGGCGGGGGATGGCGCTGCCCTTCGCGATCGGCGCGGCCGACGGTGCCAAGGGCGCCCCGCTCACCATCCAGCATAATGGCGCCAAGCGCATTCGCCTTTCCTATCTCAGCGCCCCCAATGCCGAAGCGCTGCAATGGCTGACCCCGGCTCAGACCGCCGGCAAGCGCCAGCCCTTTCTGTTCAGCCAGGGCCAGGCAATCCTCAACCGCAGTTGGATTCCTACCCAGGACAGCCCCGGCATCCGCCAGACATGGGACGCCCGCATTACCGCGCCCGAAACGATCAACGTGGTGATGAGCGGCGAACGGGTGACGCCCGATGGCGAGAAAGCTGGCAACGGCCGCCGCGCCTATCGCTTCCGCATGAACAAGCCGGTGGCGCCCTATCTCATCGCAATTGCCGCCGGCGACCTCGCCTTCCAGTCGCTGGGCCCGAGGAGCGGCGTCTATGCCGAGCCCGCCACCATCAAGGCGGCCGCCGCCGAACTGATTGATACGGAGCGGATGATCGACGCCGCCGAGGCGCTCTACGGCCCCTATCGCTGGGGCCGCTACGATATGATCGTGCTCCCGCCCGCCTTTCCTTATGGGGGGATGGAGAACCCGACGCTCACCTTCCTCACGCCCACCTTTATTGCCGGCGACCGTAGCCTGAACGGCCTCGTCGCGCACGAGCTGGCCCACTCATGGTCGGGGAACCTCGTCACAAATGCGGTTTGGTCCGACAGCTGGCTGAACGAGGGCTTCACCTCCTATTTCGAGAACCGGATCATGGAGGCGCTTTACGGCAAGCGCCGCGCCAGCCAGGAAGAGGCGCTCTCCTTCGCGGACGTCGACACGGCGCTCAAGGAGCTTGGCGCCACCGCGCCGGGAACCCGCCTCCACGATCCCAGCGGCGCCGATTCCAGCGGCATCGTCTACGACAAGGGCGCCGCTTTCCTGCGGACCATCGAGCGCACCGTCGGCCGCGAGCGCTTCGACACTTACCTTCGCTCCTATTTCGACCGCCACGCCTTTCAGCCGATGACCTCGGCCCGCTTCCTCACCGATCTGCGCGCCAATCTGGTGCGGGACGACGCGGCGCTGGAGCGGCGGCTGCGGCTCGACGAATGGGTCTACCAGCCGGGCCTTCCTTCCAATGTCGCGCGGCCCGATGCCTCCGCCTTCGCGCCCGTCGATGCGGCGGTGCGCGCCTTCAACGGCGGCGGCCGGGCGACCGCCGTGCCTTATGCCGGCTGGACCACCGCCGAACGGCTGCGCTTCCTCGACGCGCTTCCCCGCAAGCTCCCCCAGTCGCGGCTGACCGAGCTCGACCGGGCGATGAACCTGACGCAGAGCAGCAATTCCGAAACGCTGTTCGCCTGGCTGCAGCTCGCGCTCGCCAACCGCTACGAGCCTGCCGTCCCCGCCGCCGAGCGCTTCCTGCTCGGCATGGGCCGCCGCAAGTTCGTCGCGCCTTTGTTCGAGACCCTGATGGCGCAAGGCACGTGGGGCCGCCCCATTGCCCAGCGCCTCTACGCCCAGGCGCGGCCGACCTACCACGCCGTAACCACCGGCACCGTCGACAAGACAATGGCCAAGTAGGCCGGCCTCTCGGCGGGGCCAACGCCCGCCGCCGCTGCCACGCCGCCGCCTGAGCCTTCTCCTGCTCCGCAGGGGGTGCTAGGGCGCGCCCAAACCATCCAGAAAAAGCGCCGAATGACTGATTTGAAGAAGATCCGGAATTTTTCCATCATTGCCCATATCGACCATGGCAAGTCGACGCTCGCCGACCGGCTGATCCAGCGTACCGGCGGCCTCACCGACCGCGAGATGACGCGCGGCCAGATGCTCGACAATATGGAGATCGAGCAGGAACGCGGCATCACCATCAAGGCCCAGACCGTCCGCCTCGACTACAAGGCCAATGACGGCGAGACCTATGTCCTCAACCTCATGGACACGCCCGGCCACGTCGACTTCGCCTACGAAGTCTCCCGCTCCCTCGCCGCCTGCGAAGGCGCGCTCCTCGTGGTCGACGCCGCCCAGGGCGTGGAAGCCCAGACGCTGGCCAATGTCTACCAGTCGATCGAGCACGACCATGAGATCGTCCCCGTCATCAACAAGGTCGATCTCCCCGCCGCCGATCCGGACAAGGTCAAGAAGGAGATCGAGGATATCATCGGCCTCCCCGCCGACGACGCCGTCCTGGCCTCGGCCAAGACCGGCATCGGCATCGACGAGGTCCTGGAAGCCATCGTCACCCGCATCCCGCCCCCCAAAGGCGACCGCGACGCGCCCTTGAAGGCCATGCTGGTCGACAGCTGGTACGACCCGTACCTGGGCGTCGTGATCCTGATCCGCGTCATCGACGGCGCGATCCGCAAGGGCCAGAATGTCAAGTTCATGGCCGGCGGCACCCAGCATCTGGTCGACCGCGTCGGCGCCTTCCGCCCCAAGATCGAGCAGCTCCCCGAGCTCGGCCCCGGCGAAGTCGGCTTCATCACCGCCCAGATCAAGGACATCTCCGAAACCCGCGTCGGCGACACGATTACGGATGTCCGCCGCCCCGCCTTGGCTGCGCTGCCCGGCTTCAAGGAAGTCCAGCCCGTGGTGTTCTGCGGCCTGTTCCCGGTCGACGCCAACGACTTCGAGAAGCTGCGCGAAAGCATCAGCAAGCTGCGCCTCAACGACGCCAGCTTCTCCTTCGAGATGGAAAGCTCGGCCGCGCTCGGCTTCGGCTTCCGCTGCGGCTTTCTCGGCCTCCTCCACCTCGAGATCATCCAGGAGCGGCTGACCCGCGAATATGATCTCGATCTCATCACCACCGCGCCATCGGTGGTCTACAAGATCCACCTCGCCCACAAGGACGCGCAGGGGCAGCAGATGCTGGAGCTGCACAATCCGGCCGACATGCCCGATCCCAGCCGCATCGCCGTCATCGAGGAGCCGTGGATCGCGGCCACCATCTATGTGCCCGACGAATATCTCGGCCCCATCCTCAAGCTCTGCCAGGACCGCCGCGGCATCCAGAAGAACCTCACCTACGTCGCCGGCCGCGCGCAGCTCACCTACGAGCTGCCCTTGAACGAGGTGGTATTCGACTTCTACGACCGCTTGAAATCGATCAGCCGCGGCTATGCGAGCTTCGACTACCACCAGGTCGGCCACCGCGAGGGCGACCTCGTCAAGATGAACATCCTCGTCAACGCCGAGCCGGTGGACGCCCTGAGCATGATCGTCCACCGCGTGGCGGCCGAGGCGAGGGGCCGCCACATGTGCGAGCGCCTCAAGGATCTCATCCCCCGCCACCTCTTCAAAATCCCCATCCAGGCCGCCATCGGCGGCAAGGTCATCGCCCGCGAGACGATCGCGGCGCTGAGGAAGGACGTGACGGCGAAATGCTATGGCGGCGATATTTCGCGCAAGAAGAAGCTGCTCGAGAAGCAGAAGGCGGGCAAGGCGCGGATGCGGGAGTATGGGAGCGTGAGTATTCCGCAGGAGGCGTTTATCGCGGCGCTCAGGATGGGCGAGGAATAAACGCCGTATGGCGGACATAGAGGCTATTCAGAGGAGCTTGCTAGACAGCGCGTTTGCTTTTCTGCAACGGGCGATCTCCGAGTTTGATCAAGATCACCGCTTCTCGGTAGTTCACTTTGCCATAGCAACCGAGCTATTCTTGAAGGCTCGACTCATCGAGGAGCATTGGTCCCTGCTTTTCAAAGACGTTGACCGTGCGACCGCTGAAGCTTTCGAAAGAGGGGAGTTTGTGTCGGTGTCGGTGGCCCAGACACTCACCCGCTTGAAAGCTATCGCGGGGGTCTCGGTGACAAAAGACGCTGAGGGAGTGATACACACTATAGGCGGTCATCGAAATCGTGTGGTCCACTTCGCCTTGCACCATGATACGGAGGAGGCGAAGGCCGCCGCTCAACGGGAGGTGGCTCTCGAGCAGCTGAAAGGCTGGTTCCATATAAAACATCTGCTGAGGCAATGGTTCGGCAGCCAAGACCACTTTGTTGGGAAACTATGGCAGGTTAATCAATCGATGGGACGGCACAGGGCATTCCTTGCTGTCGTATTCGAAGGCTTGGCAGACGAGCTTGCCTTGGAAAAAGCTGGAGGAACTGAGTTCCGACAGTGCGTCCGCTGCGCCTTCGTGGCTGCCAAGCGGTCGCGGCTTACACAATATTATTCCGAGGTAATCTGTCGAGTTTGCGGGCAGCACGACTCCATCATTGAAGTTCCATGTGACAATTGTGGTGCCGCAGTGCAGGCAACGGGCTACGAAGCTTCGTATCCCACCTGCCAAGCTTGTGAGCATCAGCTTGAGGAGAGTGAGCTAAGCGAGATTTTGGACACGGGTGAAGACGAATACCCTCACACGGTGTCTAAAAATTGCGCAGAATGCATGGGTTACCATAAAGTTATCCAGCACGAAGAAATCTATGTGTGCCTACAGTGCTTCGGGCATGCCGACGAAATGCCGACTTGCGATTGGTGCAACGAAGGCCAGATTAACGGAGGCGATTTAGAGTTCAGCTTTCACCGCGGCTGCGAATTCTGTGATGGTCGTGGGTGGGATCGCGACTAAGGCAGAGGCTACTTGCCAAAGGCGCAATGAATGAACGCATGGAACCCAGGGATGGAGGATCTCTCCTTCACATCCTGACACGGAACGCCGTCACCGAAACCATTTATCTCCAGGACCGAGTCGCCACTCCTAAACCTTAGGAGGGCCGACAATGACGCCAATCCAACAAAGATCGGGCGAAAGCCCTTTCCGCGGCCCGGATCCTCGAAGCTTGAAACGCCTTCTTGCACTGCCAGCATGAGGGCTTCACCTGAATCATCGAGCGCTTCGAAGGCGGGGTTTCGACGGAGGCTGTTTAGCACACCGACCCCTAGATCAGATGAATAGATACCGAGAAACCCGGCGCCGAGTTCGAATGCGGTGATACCCCGCTCCCGGTCGCCGGAATGTTCCTGGATATTGGAGTCGAGTTCTCCCAGGGCCGAAACCGCTTGAGCTGCCGCGTCCTTTGGGAAGGAAGTCTTGCTTAAAGAGAGAAGGGCTCTTTGCATGAGTTCGAGAGCCGCTTCACCCTCCGCTGAAGAGGCAGCGAGGCCGAATGTCCCAGTTTTGTTGATCCACAATCCGGCAGGGGCCTTCAGGAACTCTGCCGCGGGAGCGAAGGCTCCAAACTCGATACGTGTAGCGGCATTGATTGCCGCAACCTCACGAGAGCGCTGCAGTTGAATAAGAGGGCCCAGCGAACGAATTTCAAGTGCTGGCTCCTTTAAGCTGAGAGCCCCCCCTTCGCAGGCTACTTCCAGCTCATCAAGTAAGGCGTAGGTGAGGGAGCGCGGCACACCGAGTCTTATATGTCGTTCGCGAGAGACGGGTGCCGCAGGCGAAGAGAACGAGCAACCTCAGCAGAGTTCATCTCTAGCGCGAAGGAGACGTCACGGCCCGCTGTGCGCCAGTCCCGGCTCCAGCGGAGTCCAGAATTCCCTAAACGAATGCACGATTGCCTTTTGATGGCTTTAACGAAGGAGGTCGTCTCGATGTACACTGGCGTATAGCCATCACTCAGCAGCTCGAGGCTGTTCGGGTTCCCTCTGACAATACACTTGAGGGGGCGGCCAGCTGCCTCTAAGACACTATTCAACCAGAAGGTGTGTTTTTGTATCCGATTCATCAGACCGCTGCCGGTGATGAATTCGTATGAGATTGCATCTATATAAGGCCTATCCTTCAAGAACTCGCCCCACCGAACGAAATCGTGATCGGTTCTGCCATTAATATGCAAAGCGGTCGGGAGTCCCGCTTCACTCATTTCGTTATAGACTATTCCTATTCGCTGCATTGCGTGCAGATTGTCAGCCCGCGGAACATCCAAGATGATGCTAAAGTTGGGGGTTGTTGCGCAAGTGACGCCTAATGAGGCAATCTGCCGAAAGACGCTCGACCGATGTTCATGAAGCCCCCAGATGCGCTCAATTTCCGGGTCGTGGTCAACCCCTGTGACTATGATCTTACAGCCCTCATCGATCCTGAAGGCTGAACACAAATCCGCCCGAGAGCGAAAACGAGACGACCTTTTGCCGTAGTGCACCAAATCTGAGAATCTCAACGAGATCATATCGCTGGCTAGCCTGCCACTCCGCTTCGACCCATGATATATGAGAGGGGCGATACCGCGGCTTACCTCCACACGTGGCCCGACAACATGCGGCAGGCTTTTAAGGTCGAACCCTCCCACCTCAGCGATCTGAAGCAAAAAGCTGTGGTTCCGAGGGCAAACTGTCGTGCACCCGTTCGGGTGGCCACAGCAAAACTCATCGCATGCGAGGGGACTAGCCTTGCAATGCAGGCCGCCGCATTCTTGTCTCAAAGGGCAGACAGAGCAGAAAAGCGCAGCCGGGTAACGAGATGAGTCGTCCATTAGGGCTGCAGCGGTACTCGCAGTGCTACGCATGAGAGTGACCTTCGCCCGCAGGAGCCTTCACCTTGAACTCAAAGCGCGACGACAAAGAGTGGACGCAGCTAACCTCACCTGGAAAGTAACCCCCTGCCTCGGCGACGACTCGTTGGAGTCCGGCATTTGGCGAGGCGTTCCGGCCAACTACGCGACCCCCGCGACGCAGGATGATACCTGAGCCCTCAGCTTCGATCTGGAGAGCGTCCCCTGGGTGGAGATCAGCCCTCCCTTCCGCATTAGCTAGGAACTGACGTCCAGTCGTTTCCGGTGCGCTCTTAAACAGGCCCGGCGCGCAGAGTTCTGCCCGTCGGCGGTCAAGATATTTTTTGGCAGACTTCTTCTGCTTGGCTAAGAATTCAGTGCCCATCAGCTGCACCTCACGAGTGGCGTATAGAACTTCTGCCGTCCTGCGGATACCTCTGCGACAACCCCTTTTTCCACGAGTGCGCTCAGACGGTTGTTCCAAGCCGTAGGAGAGATTGACGCATCAGCAGGCGTCGCAGTCGCCTCCATCAGTGTCTTTGCGGTGGCCCCCCCTGAGGAGACGACAAAATTGTAAGCGTCCTGCTGCTTGCCGTCGAGCCTGCCGATCAGAGAAACCTTGGACAGCTTCATTTTAGAACTGAGTACACACACTAGTATCGAGTCCGCGCGCGCCGAGCAGACCACCTCAAGCTCGTCCAGCGTATCCGGCGACGAGTTAGCGATAACGGGATACCAGGCCGAGCGCGCCGTCCGCGTGAACGCTTTGAAAGGGAAGATTGATTCCCGAAGGAAGCTGGCACTCGCCAGTTCAACTCCGTCGAAATCTAACAGGAGAGGCTCGGGCGACGATCTCGGCGGCGGCAGCAAGGCCGCTAGCTTTGTGAAAAGCGCCGCTCCCGATCTGGCGCCAGCGAGCACAGGGGCCGCGTCAACCAACTCTGCAATCCGAATCACTTCCATCACATGCCTCACATTCGAGAAGTGATATACGACTAGTCGAGGGGAAAGGCAATGCTCCGTTTTTTCTTCTCCCCGCTCCTACCGCTGCAGCGTAGCTCTTAGTATCCGCCTGATCGCCTCCGGCTTGCTCGGCTTGGGCTCCGGCTGCTGGGCTATCCAAGCCTCCAGCGCATCCTCGATATCCGGGTAGAGGCGCACCCCCACGACAGGTCCGATGCCGGTCGGCGGGCGGCCCATCTTTTTCTTCTCGCCCGGCATTGACCCCCGACAGACATGCTGTTAACAACAAGTAGAGATCGAACCGGAGCAAGGATGGAGCCCTTGCGCCGGTTCTGACCACCGCACGCCTGACCCAAAGAAGGAGGCGAAGGATGGCTGGCGACCAGCTTAATCGCGAACGGCGCGCCTTGCTAGGCGCGGCTTTGGGGTTGCCCCTTATGGCGGGCGGTCCGATCGATCCTGCGTCGGTGGGGGCGCTGGGCCCCCTCCACCACCCTTCGGGTGGTCATGGTCCCTCGCAAACTGCCCCCGGCAGTCCGCTCGCGGCCATTCCCCGTGCCGGGGAGGATTGGGCGGCGGCGCTTGCTGCCTGGCGGGGGGCTGCGGCGGCGGTGGTGGCGGAGGAGGGGCGGTTGGCGGGGGCTTCGTTCGAGGCGGCGGAGGCGGGGCAGGGGGTTTATGACGGACTGTGCGCGGCGGCGGAGGCGGCGCTGGGGCGGCTGTGGGCGGCTCCGGCGCCGGATGTGGGGGCGCTGGCGGTGAAGCTGGAACTGTTCGCCTGGGCTGACGGGGCGTCGATGGACGCGGGCGCGGCGGCGCTCAAGGCAATGGTGGGGGATGCTCGGCGGCTGGCGGGGGAGGGGTGAGGGGAGGCAGTTGCTAGCAACTGTCCCAGGCTTCGGCTCGCGTTTGGACTGCCCCTCTCCCTGCCGTGCTTCGCACGGCTTTCCCTCTCCCCCGAGGGGGAGAGGGCGCAGAGCTGTCACGGGAGTTAATCCCGTGACGTCGTCGGACGTGTTCGTGCGGCTTGCGGCCGCACGCCTCGCCGGCCGGCTTGGCGCGTCTCTCGATTATGAGTCGGCGGCGCTGTCGCGCCGGCGCTCATATTCTCGGCGCGCCTGCGCTTCCCACTCCAGCTGGGCTTCGGCGTCGCGGCGGTGGCGTTCGCGGAAGTTGGCTTGCTGCTCTTCCCGGCACTCGCGCGGGCCGCCGTGGATGGCCTCCTGCGGCTCGCGGGCATAGCCGTCGTCGTCGTGCACCAGATAGCGCCGCGGCGGGTGCTCGGGGCGCTCCGGCTCGTCCATCCGCGCCCATTGCTGCCGCCGGACCTCGCCCAGCATGCGCGACAGCGGGGATTCGGCAAGATCGGTCGGATGGCCGCCCGCCCGGAACTCGCACATGAAGCGGCGGCCGTCGCCGCTGGTGACATCGAGGAAGACCTCGATCCACGTCATCTGGCGCAGGTAGAAATCGGCGGCGACGATCTCGCCCTCAAGCCGCGCCTCGCGCTCCTGCATGACCTTGATCGTGTAGCGGCGCAGCAGGCTGACCAGCCATTCGAACTCCGGGCTGCCGGGCTCGTGCGGGCCGGGGAGGACGATGGCGGGCTTCGGCTCGGCCGGCGGCGCGGCGGTGAAGGCCGCCGGGCGGCCGCGGCGGCCGCGGCGGGAGGCGGCGCCGGACCAGGGCGCGGGCGCGGTGCGGCGGTCGGCCTGCTCGGCGGCGACGGTGCGGACTCCTTCGGCTAGGCGGCGGCTGCGCTCGGCGGCGGCGAGGTCCATGGCCTCGTCCCAGGCGGCGAGGAAGCCCTGGTTGCCGGGGGCCTGGCGGAGCTGGTCGGCGCCGAACTGGGCCTTGCCGACTGCGCGGGCGGCCTGGCGGGCGGAGCCGGTGAGGGACAAGGCGGCGATAAAGGCGCGCTGGACCTCGGCATCCCAGCCGTCGGCGCGGGCCTTGCGGCGGGGCACGGGCTCGAAATCGAGCAGGTCGCCGAAGGATTCGAAGGGGTCCTGGCCGGTCAGGCCCTCGGCGCGGCAGCAGTCGCAGATGACGGGGATGGTGTGCATCCGCGTATAGCAAACAGGAAAAATCCTACATTGCAAAGGATTTTTCTTGTGCGGTGGATTAGCGGGCGGGGATGTGGTCCAGAACGTACCCCGACGCGCGCACCGTGCGGATGGCGTCGGGGCGGCCGCCCGCGTTGAGCGCCTCGCGCAGACGGCGGATGCTGACGTTGATGGTCTTTTCCTGGATCTCGCTCTCGTCGCCCCAGATGCGCTGGATGAGGCGGTCGCGCGGGAAGATGCGGCCGGGATTTTCCATCAGGAATTTGAGGAGGCGGTATTCGGTGGGGCCCAAGTGGACGGGCTCGCCGGCGCGGCGGACCTTGTGGCTGGTGAGGTCCATCTCGATGTCGGCGACCTGCAGGCGCGCTTCAGGGAGGGCGGGGCGGCGGCGGCGCAGGACGGCGGCGACGCGGGCGACGAGCTCGCGGGGGCTGAAAGGCTTGGTGACATAATCGTCGGCGCCGGTTTCGAGGCCGCGCAGGCGATCGGCCTCCTCGCCGCGGGCGGTGAGCATGATGATGGGGATGGCGGCGGTTTCGGGGGCGCGGCGCAGCAGGCGGCAGACGTCGAGGCCGGACATGCCCTCGATCATCCAGTCGAGCAGGATGAGATCGGGCGCCTCGGCGCGGGCGAGGGCGAGGGCGTCATGGCCGTCGCCGGTGCGCAGCACGCGGTAGCCGGCGCGCTCGAGGTGAAAGCCGAGCAGCTCGGCGAGCGGGCGATCGTCCTCGACGACGAGGATGGTCGCGGCGACGGCGGCTTCGGCGGCGGCCATCAATCCTCGAGGCCGACCACGTCCTCGCCCCGCTCCCGCTCGCCGAGATGCGTGCCGGTCGCGGCGAAATAGACCATTTCGGCGACATTGGTGGCGTGATCGCCGATCCGCTCGAGGTTCTTGGCGATGAACAGGAGGTGGGCGGCGGGCGTGATGTTGTGCGGATCCTCCATCATGAAGGTGAGGAGGGTGCGGAAGATCGAGTTGTAGAAATCGTCGACGGCGCGGTCGCGCTCGCACACTTCCTGCGCCTTCTTGGCGTCGCGGGCGATGTAGGCGTCGAGCACGGTGTGGACCATGTCGGCGCACATCCGTGCCATTTCGGGGAGGAGGGAGAGGGGGCGAAGGTTGCGGCTTTCCTCGATGCCGTGGACGCGCTTGGCGATGTTCTTGGCATAATCGCCGATCCGCTCGACGATGCCGGCGATCTTCAAGGCCGCCACCACTTCGCGCAGGTCGTTGGCCATGGGGGCGCGCAGCGCGATGATCTGGACGGCGAGCCGCTCCACCTCGGCTTCCAGGACATCGAGCTTCTTGTCGTTCTCGATCACCCGTTGCGCGGCTTCGGAGTCGCGGTTGACCAGCGCGCGCATCGATTCGGCGATCGCCGCTTCGGCAAGCCCGCCCATCTCCGCGATGCTGGCGCGAAGCTGGTCGAGATCCTCGTCGAAGGCCTTGAGCGTGTGTCCGGTGACCATGATGTTGCTCCTCAGCCGTAGCGGCCGGTGATGTAGTCCTTGGTCCTGTCGACCCGGGGGTTGGTAAAGATTTCCGACGTCTCGCCATATTCGACGAGGTTGCCGAGGTGGAAGAAGGCGGTGCGCTGCGATACGCGGGCGGCCTGCTGCATATTGTGCGTGACGATGACGATGGCGTAGCGGCCGCGCAGCTCGTGGATCAGCTCCTCGATCTTGGCGGTGGCGATGGGATCGAGCGCAGAGCAGGGCTCGTCCATCAGGATCACTTCCGGGTCGACCGCAATGGCGCGGGCAATGCACAGGCGCTGCTGCTGGCCGCCGGACAAGGCGGTGCCGCTTTCCTGCAGCCGGTCCTTCACTTCCTCCCACAGGCCGGCGCGCTTCAGCGACTTTTCGACGATCCCGTCGAGGTCCGCCTTGGCATTGGCGAGGCCGTGAATGCGCGGCCCGTAGGCGACATTCTCGTAGATCGACTTCGGGAAGGGGTTGGGCTTCTGGAACACCATGCCGACCCGGGCGCGAAGCTGTACCACGTCCATGCCGGACGAATAGATGTCCTCCCCGTCAAGCTCGATCGCGCCTTCCACCCGGGCATTGGCGATGGTGTCGTTCATGCGGTTCAAGGTGCGCAGGAAGGTAGACTTGCCGCAGCCGGACGGGCCGATGAAGGCAGTCACATGCTCCTGACTGACATCGATCGACACGGCGTCGATCGCCTTCTTGGCGCCGTAGAAAACGGTGACATCGCGGGCCGTCATCTTGGGCGCGGCGTCATTGGGTATGTGGTTCATATCGGTCACCAGCGGCGTTCGAACTTGTTGCGAAGGTAGATGGCAAGGCCGTTCATCGCGAGCAGGAAGATGAGCAGCACGATGATCGCGGCAGAGGTCTTTTCTACGAAGCCGCGATTGACCTCGTCCGACCAGAGGAAGATCTGGACGGGGAGAACGGTCGCCGGCTCGGTGAAGCCGCCCGGCGGTGTAGAGATGAAGGCGCGCATGCCGATCATCAAGAGGGGCGCGGTTTCGCCCAATGCCCGGGCCATGCCGATGATGGTGCCGGTGAGGATGCCGGGCAGCGCCAGCGGCAGGACATGGTGGAACACCACCTGCACCCGCGACGCACCGATGCCGAGCGCCGCGTCGCGGATCGACGGTGGCACCGACTTGATGGCGTTGCGCCCCGCGATGACGATCACCGGCATGGTCATCAGCGCCAGCGTCAGGCCGCCGACGATCGGCGCCGAGCGCGGCAGGTGCATGACGTTGAGGAACACGGCAAGGCCGAGCAGGCCGAAGATGATCGACGGAACCGCGGCGAGGTTGTTGATCGACACTTCGATCAGGTCCGTCCATCGGTTCCGGGTGGCATATTCCTCGAGGTAGACGGCCGATAACACGCCGATTGGGAAGGCGAGGGCAAGCGTCACCAGCATGGTGAGCAGCGAACCCTTGAAGGCGCCCCAGATGCCCACCGCGGCCGGATCGGTGGCGTCCGCCCCGGTCAGGAATTCGGCGTTGAAGCCGGTGCGGAGCGCGCCGCCTTCCTTGAGCTGCGCCACCCGCGCTTCGGCGGCCTCTTCGCCGCGGTCCTTGGCGGCCTGGTCGATGGCGGAGGAGGCGGGGAGCCACAGGCTCTCGCGCCGGGTCAGCATGTCCGGATCGGCCTCGATCGCCCGCTGGACACGGATCCAGGCCGTGTCGGAGAGGAGCCGGGCGCCGCCCTCGCCATATTGCGCCTCTGCCGCGGCGGAGACAGCGCTGCCGATGTCGGCGCCGGCCAAGGCCGCGCCGCCGCTGCTGCCCTTCAAGGTCGCGGGATCCAGGAACAGGGCGCTGCGCCCGAAATCCATGTCGAGGCGGATCTCGGTCTGGGTGAAGCCGCGCAGGCCGTTCGACATCATGGTGATGAGCAGAAAGGCGAGGAAGCCCGCCGACAGCAAGATGGCGAACAGGCCGACCAGCCGGAAGCGCCGCTCGGCCGCATAACGGCGGCGGATGCGCTGTTGCATCACGTCCGTCTTCCAGTCTGTGGGGATGCGTGCGGTCAAGGCAGCGCCTCCCTGTCGTCATGCCGGACGGAGGACCCCATCAAAGTAGTACCTTGATGGGTACCCGGATCCGGCATCCATCTTTTTCTTGTTCCACGGCACAAGGAAGGTGGACCCCGGATCAAGTCCGGGGTGACGATTACCGTATCGGCCGCATCCTTACTCATAAGCTTCGCGATACTTTTTGACGACGCGCAGCGCGACGATGTTGAGCAGCAGGGTAACGACGAACAGCACCAGGCCGAGCGCAAAGGCGGCCAGCGTCTTGGGGCTGTCGAACTCCTGGTCGCCGGTGAGGAGCTGCACGATCTGGGTGGTGACGGTGGTGACGCTGGCGAACGGGTTGGCGGTCAAATTGGCGGCAAGGCCCGCGGCCATCACCACGATCATGGTCTCGCCGATCGCCCGGCTGACGGCGAGCAGCACACCTCCGACGATGCCGGGCAAAGCGGCCGGCACCAGCACCTTGCGGATCGTCTCCGAAGTGGTGGCGCCCATCGCCAGCGAGCCGTCGCGCATCGCCTGCGGCACCGCCGTGATGGAATCGTCGGCCATGGAGGAGACGAACGGGATGATCATGATGCCCATGACGAGGCCCGCGGCGAGCGCGCTTTCGGAAGAGGCGGAGGCGATGCCGATCGCCTGGCCGAAGTCGCGCACCGCCGGCGCCACCGTCAGCGCCGCGAAATAACCGTAGACCACGGTCGGCACGCCGGCGAGCATCTCCAGCGTCGGCTTCATCCACTTTCGCACAGTCGGCCGAGCATATTGGGTGAGGTAGATAGCGCTCATCAGCCCCAGCGGGATGGCGACGATCATGGCGATGATCGCGCCGATGAAGATCGTGCCCCAGAAGAGCGGGATCGCCCCGAACGCACCCGACGAACCGGCCTGGTCGGCGCGTATCGCGGTCTGTGGGCTCCAATTGGTGCCGAACAGGAATTCGATCGGGTTCACCATCGAGAAGAAGCGCAGCGACTCGAAGAGCAGCGACAGGACGATGCCGAGCGTGGTGAGAATAGCGATCGTCGAGGCGAGGAGCAGCATGCCCATTACCAGCCGCTCCACCCGGGTGCGGGCGCGGAAGCGGGGAGACACGCGGCTGAACGCATAGGCGCCGCCGGCGAAGGCGAGGATCAGGCCGATGATCGCGCCGATCAGACGGTAGCGCCCCTGCGTCTCCGCCCAAACGGGGGCGAGCTGGTTCGCTTCCGGGTAGAAGCTCGCCTGCTTGGCGCCGGAGGCAATCTGAGCGGCGTCGCGTAGGATGGCGTCGCGCTGCATCTCGAACGGCGGCAAGTTGGCGGCGGCGGGATGGTCCATCACCGCCTGGAGAACCAGGCCGTCGGCGATCGGCGACCAGATGGCGATAAAGATCAACGCCGGCAGCGCCGCCCAGAGGGCGACATACCAGCCGTGGTAATTGGGCAGCGAATGGGGCCGGTCGCCGGCCGCGCCGCCGCGCGCGGCGCCGGCGAATGCCAGCGCCCGGGCGCGCGCCGCCGCCCAGCCGAGAGCGGCCAGGCCCAGCACCATCAGAACTAATGCGAGCGGCGACACTTAGGCGTTCTTCCCGGACTGCACCGTCGGTGGGATCCTGCGCTCCGTCATTCCCGCGAAAGCGGGAATCCCGCTTCCTTCCTCCTTCGACTCCGGCATCGAACGAAGCGGGACCCCCGCTTTCGCGGGGGTGACGGCGGATGTGGGGGCCGGGCGCACCATGTCGGTCAAACGAAACTGCCTCATATGCCGGAACAGGCCGGCTCGGGACCTACGCCGGGGCCGCTTAGCGGCACCCGGCGCTTCATGCACTATTTGAGTTCGGCCACATTCAAGGCGGTGAGCTGGGTCGCGGCCTGCGTCGCCTTGGCCTGGGTCTCGGCGGGCGCGGGGATCATGCCGCGGCGTTCCAAATAGCCGCCCTTGCTCCAGGCGCGGGCATATTCGGCGAGGAACTCCTTCATGCCGGGGATCACATTCACATGCTCGCCCTTGGCATAGAGATAGACCATGCGGGCGCCCGGATAGCTCAGATCGCCGATCGTCGCGGCGGTGGGGGCGATGCCGCTCAAGGGGATGCCCTTCACCGAGCCGCCATTGGCCTCGAGGAAGGAGTAGCCAAGCACGCCGATGGCGCCGGGATTCTGCGCCACTTTCTGGACGAGCAGATTATCGTTCTCGCCGGCTTCGATATAAGCCCGATCCTCGCGGATCTTGGTGCAGACGTCCTTGTGCTTGTCCGAATCGCTGGCTTTGAGCGCCGTCATGGCGGGATCGCTGTCGCAGCCCTTTTCCAGGATCAGCTCGGCAAAGCTGTCGCGCGTCCCGGAGGTCGGCGGCGGGCCGAACACCTGGATGGCAATGGCGGGAAGCGACGGATTGACGTCCTTCCAGGTCTTGGCCGTGTTGGCGCCCTTGCCGAATGGATTGGCGGCGAGCGCCATGTAGACATCGCGCGGCGTCAGCGTAAAATCGGGGCCGTTCTTGGCTTCGATCAGCGCCAGGCCGTCGATGCCGACCGGAACCTCGATGATCTGGTTGACGCCGTTCTTGTTGCAATCGGCAGCTTCGGACGCCTTGATGCGGCGCGAAGCGTTGCTCATGTCCGGATAGGTGTCGCCGACGCCGCTGCAGAACAGCTTCATGCCCGCGCCGGTGCCGGTCGATTCGACGATCGCGCTCATGCCCGGATTGGTGCGCTGGAACTGCTCGGCCACCGCAGTGGTGAACGGGTAGACGGTGGAGGATCCGACGATGTGGATCTGCTGCGCGGCCCCGCTTCCGGATTGGCCGCCGCATGCGGCCAGGCCAAGAGCGGCCACCGGCGCTGCGAAAAGGAATTTCTTCAACTTTGCCTCCATCATCCGTCCCTAGCGGGAGCCGGCGACCTCGATAGGTCGGTTCAGGGTGACCCCTGTGACATTAAGATGACTCTGATGTTACAGCGTCCACCTCCGCCGCCGCGCGCGGCAGGATCACATGCACCGCTGTTCCTTCGCCCTGCTTGCTCCTGATGTCGAGCCGCCCGCGGTGCCGCCCGACGATATGCTTGACGATGGCAAGCCCCAGGCCGGTGCCCCCTTCGGCGCGGCTGCGGCCGGGATCGACCCGGTAGAAGCGCTCGGTGAGGCGGGGAAGATGCTCAGGCGCGATACCGTCGCCGCGGTCGATGACGACCAGGCGGACCATGTCCTCGCCGTCCGCCTCGATCCGCACCGTCACCTCACCTCCGGGCCGGCCATATTTGACGGCGTTGACGACGAGGTTGCGGATCAGCTGGAGGAGCTGGCCGCGGTCGCCCGGCACGCGGGCGCCGGGGCTGCGATCGTCCACATCCAGGGTCGAACCTTTTTCGGCCAGGACATGAGCGGCGCCGGCGCGAACCTCCTCCACCAGCGGACACAGCGCTACGGGCTGGCGCGGCGGGCTGAACCGCTCCGCCTCGATGCGCGACAGAGACATGAGATCCTCGATGAGCTGCTGCATGCGCCGCGCTTCGTCGTTCATGATGCCGAGGAAGCGGATGCGCAGGCCCTTGTCTTCTGCGGCCGTGTCGTCGTGCAGCGTTTCGATGAACCCGAGGATGGTGGCGAGCGGAGTGCGCAATTCGTGACTGGCATTGGCGACGAAATCGACGCGCATCTGCTCGGCCGCCGCTTGTTCGGAGCGATCGGCGAGGTGGACGAGGCGGTAGCCGTCGTCGAGCGGCGCAATGGTCATCAGCCAACGGCGCTCAGGTTCGCCGATACCCAGCACTTCAACGCGCTCCACCGCGCGCATGCGGGCATCGGGCCGGGACAGGCGCTCGACGGTGGCGGGGTGGCGCAGGGCAAGGCGCACATCCTGGCCCTCGATCCAGTGGCCGAGCAGCGCGCGCGCAGCTTCGTTGGCGGCGACGACGCGTCCGTTGCGAAGCAGCAGCATCGGCTCGGCAAGGGCGGCGATGATCTCGCGGGCGAAGATCGAGGCGTCGGCGGGCGGTGCCTCCTGGCGGGCGCGGACCTCCTCGGCGAGGAAGGCGCCGCCAGCGACCGTCGCCGCCAGCGCGCCGCCGACCAAGGTGATCAGGGCAGCGGGCAAGGCGGCGTCGGCGGCAAAGGCGGCTGCGCAGGCGCCGATCGCAATTGCCAGGCTCAGGAAGATGCGGCCGATACCGATGGGTGCCATGGCGCCGCCCCTAGCCGCTTTGTTGCCCCGGCGGAATAAGGCAGGCGACAGGCATCTGGATGCCACCCTTTCGACGCTGGACTGAAATTTTCGTCGACTTTACCTTGAGTGCACGCGGTCGTCACGGCCAGGTGTCGGAGGAACCATGACGGCCAGGATTTTCACCGCAGCTCTTCTCGCCTCCGCTCTGGCCTTGCCGGCCGCGGCGCAGGACCGCGCCGACGCGCTGGCGGCCGAGCTTGCGGCGATGCGGGCGCGGATTGCGCAGCTCGAGGGTGAGGTGGCGGCGCTGAAGGCGGCGGGGCAGAGGGCGGTGCCCGCTCCAGCTGCGGCTGCGGCTGCGCCGGAGACAGAGGAGGAAAGCGGCGGCCCCACGATCAAGCCATACGGGCGGCTGCAAATTGATGCGGCCCATGTCGGGCGCCCGCCGGGCCGTGGCGACCGCGGCCTCGGCTTGGCCAACGAGGTGCGGCGGGCGCGGATCGGCGTGGAGGGCAGTCTGGGGGGCGCCTTCGGCTACAAGCTGGAGGTCGACATGGCCGACAACGAACTCGAGGTGATCGACGCCTGGCTGAGCTACAAAGCGTCCAAACGGCTTGGCCTGACGCTCGGCCAGCACAACAATTTCCAGTCGTTGGAGGAGCTGACCAGCTCGCGCAACCTGTCCTTCATGGAGCGCGCCGCCTTTACCGACGCTTTCGGCTTCGAGCGGCGGGTGGGCTTTTCGGGAACCTACACGACCGGCGCGGTAGTCGCGCAGGCCGGCCTGTTCACCGACAATATCGACGATCTGTCAGGCGCCAGCGGCGCGGCAGGGCTGGGGGACGAGAACGATTCGCACGGCGCCGACGCGCGGCTGGTCTACGCGCCTAAGCTGGGCGAAGGGCAGCTCCACCTCGGCGGCTCGCTGCACTGGCGCAACGCCGGCGATGTCGCCCGCTTCGGCCCCGCCACCCGCTACGGCCAGCGGCCGTTCGTGCACACCGCCGATGTGCGCTTCCTCTCCACCGAAGGCCTGCGGGTGGGGGAGGAGTTGAGCTACGGCCTGGAAGCCGCCTGGCTGCGCGGGCCGCTGCATGCCACCGGAGAGCTCCACTGGCTGCGCGCCGACACGCTGACCGCCGGGGCGAGTCCGACCTTCTTCGGCGGCTATGCGGAGGTCGGCTATCATTTCACCGGGGAAAGGCGCGGCTACAAAGGCGGGCGGTGGGATCGCACCAAGGTGCTGAAGCCGCTCGGTGGCGGGGGCTGGGGCGCGCTGCAGCTCAACCTGCGCTACGACCATCTCGATTTGAACGGCGACGGCGTCGTGGGCGGCAGCCAGCACGGCCTTGCCGCGTCGCTGATCTGGATCCCGCAGGACAATGTGCGGTTCCTGCTGAACTACGGCTACCTGAGCTACGAAGACGCATTCCTGCCGGCGGAGAGAGGGGACAGAAGCTACGGCGTCAGCGTCATCGGCGCCCGCGCGCAGGTGGATTTCTAGGCGCCGCCCTCAGCGCACCAGCGCGTCGTGAAGCGGGCGGAAGCGCCGCAGCCAGTCCATCTCCAGCCCCACGCCCGGCGCCGCCGCGGCCCGGCTCCAGCCGGCCCGGTCGAGGTGGAGTTCGGCAAGCTTGAGATGCGCCGCCGCCGCCGGCTCACCCGCGGCGCGAAAGGCGGCGTCGAGCTCGGCCCGCGCACGGGCGACATGCCAGAGCCCGCCGCCACCCGCCTGCGCCTCCTCGCCGCCGGCCGGCTCAGCGGGCCGCATGGCGCGTCGCCCAGACCAGCAACCGTCCAAAAAGGGCCCAGCCGCCCCGGCTCTGCTCGATATCCCTGGTGAAAACCTGCATCGCCCATCTCCTCTGCGCCCCGAGGTACGGACGGGAGGTTGCAGCGATGTGACGAGGGCAGGCGGAACTTGCCCTAGTCAGGCCGCAATGACGTGCGTATAGGCGCGGGCAATACCCCATCCTGACAGGACGAATTGAAATGAGCCTCCGCAACGTGGCGATCATTGCCCACGTCGATCACGGCAAGACGACTCTCGTCGACCAGCTGTTCCGCCAATCCGGCACCTTCCGCGACAACCAGCGCGTCGAAGAGCGGGCGATGGACTCGAACGACCTGGAGAAGGAGCGCGGCATCACCATCCTGGCCAAGTGCACCTCGGTGGAATGGCAGGGGACCCACATCAACATCGTCGACACGCCAGGCCACGCCGATTTCGGTGCGGAGGTGGAACGAATTTTGTCGATGGTCGATGGGGTCATCCTGCTCGTCGACGCCGCCGAAGGCCCGATGCCGCAGACCAAGTTCGTCACCGGCAAGGCGCTCGCGCTCGGCCTGAAACCGATCGTCGTCGTCAACAAGATCGACCGCCCCGACGCCCGCGCCGCCGAAGTGCTCGACGAATGCTTCGAGCTCTTCCTGAGCCTCGAGGCCAATGACGAGCAGCTCGATTTCCCCGTCCTCTACGCCTCGGGGCGCAACGGCTATGCGGGCCTTGCCGACGATGTCCGCGAAGGCACGCTCGACCCGATGTTCGAGACCATCGTGCGCCATGTCCCCGCGCCCGACGCGGATCCGGACGGGCCCTTCAAGATGCTCGCCACCCTGCTCGACCGCGACAATTTCGTCGGCCGCGTGCTGACCGGCCGCATCGCGTCCGGCAAGCTGCGCGTCAACATGCCGATCAAGTCGATCGACGCCGACGGCAAGCTGGTCGAGGAAGGCCGCGCCACCAAGCTGTTCGCCTTCCGCGGCATCGAGCGCGTGCCCGTCGAGGAAGCCGGCGCCGGCGACATCGTCGCGATCGCCGGCCTGACCAAGGCCACCGTCTCCAACTCCATCGTCGAGCCGGGGGTCACCGAACCCTTGCACGCCCAGAAGATCGATCCGCCGACCCTCGCCATGACCTTCACCGTCAACGATTCGCCGATGGCGGGGCGCGAAGGCTCCAAGGTGACCAGCCGCATGATCCGCGACCGCCTGGAGCGCGAGGCCGAAGGCAATGTCTCCTTCAAAATCACCGAAAGCGCCGACAAGGACAGTTTCGAAGTCGCCGGCCGCGGCGAGCTTCAGCTTGGCGTGCTCATCGAAACCATGCGCCGCGAAGGCTTCGAACTTACCATCAGCCGCCCCCGCGTCCTCTTCCAGGACGGCCCGGACGGCCGCGAGGAGCCCTATGAGCAGGTCGTCATCGACGTCGATGACGAGCATAGCGGCACGGTCGTCGAGAAGATGGCCCAGCGCAAAGCCGAGCTCACCGACATGCGTCCCTCGGGCGGCGGCAAGACGCGTATCACCTTCTCCGGCCCGTCGCGCGGCCTGATCGGCTATCACGGCGAGTTCCTGTCGGACACCCGCGGCACCGGCATCATGAACCGCATGTTCGAGCGCTACGGCCCCTACAAGGGCCGGATCGAGGGCCGCCAGAACGGCGTCCTGATCTCCAACGGCTCGGGCGAAACGGTGACCTACGCGCTTGGCCCCCTGGAAGGCCGCGGCATCCTCATGGTCGGCCCGCAGGAGCCGGTCTACGAAGGCATGATCATCGGCGAGAACGCCAAGCCGGAAGACCTGGACGTCAACCCGATGAAGACCAAGCAGCTCACCAACTTCCGCGCCTCGGGCGGCAAGGACGACGCCATCCGCCTGACCCCGCCCAAGCGCCTGACGCTGGAGCAAGCCATCGCCTACATCCAGGACGACGAGCTGGTGGAAGTGACGCCCAAGAGCATCCGCCTGAGGAAGCGGCACCTGGATGCGAACGAGCGCAAGAAGCAGAGCCGGAAGAGCGAGGCTGCGTAAGCCGCCCGCTTCGCACCTAGAAGACCTTGCGGAGGCCGAAACTGACCAAACGGCCGATCGGGTCGAGATAGCCTGACTGGTAGTTCAGCGGCGTGGAACCGGCCGCATCGCGCGCTTTGGGGCGAGTGTTGAGCAGGTTGTTGATGCCGAAAGTCGCGCGCGCGCCCTTGAGCCAGCGGGGGGCCGCGGCGCCGCTGAAGCGGTCGGCAAGGTTGGCGAAGAGGTGAAGGTTCACGGTCGTCAGATCCGAAAAGGCCAGATTGTCGGCAACGCCGCCGAAATCACGCGCGGCCGTTCCGCTTTGCCAGTCCACCGTGATGCGCCCGCCCAGGCCCTTCTTAAAGACGCCCGCCTGCGCCTCGATGCGGTGGCGCCGTGTGCCGCCGAGCAGGTCGAGCGCCGTGTCATCCAGCAGATCGAGCAGGGGCAGTCCCTCCCGAAGCAGGACCTCATCCTGTAACTGCCACGTGTGGTGAAGGCTGAAGTACATACGGCTCGCCATATTTTCGATGCGCCGCGCCATCGCGCTTCCCGGCTGAACCATCGTCATCATCGTGCCGGGCGCGACCGCGGCGCGCGCGTCCGCTTCGCTCGCGAAAGTACGCACCGGCGCGCTTCGCATCCATGGCTCGACCTCGCCAAGGGGGCGAACGAAGCTGGCACCCCAGCGGATGCTTTGCCGGCGGGACTTGTTGAAGTTCAGCGGCCTGGCGTCGATCTGCAGGAGGCGGCCGTCGGCCCCGCGCGTGAAGCGATCCGGAAAGGCGGCCTCGGTCCGGGCCGTTGTTATGGGAAACGGAACGATCGGATCGTCGGTCCGCGTCCGCAGATAGTCGACGCTTAGCGTAAGGTCGGTGGTCGCCAAGGGCCTGACGGTCATGCCCGCTCTGAGGATCCGGCGATCCTCGAGGCGCAGGTCCGGATTGCCGCCCGTCAATAGGGTGGTGTCGACCAATTCCCGCCGGGCAGGATCCAGGGTGCGGATATTGGGCCTCACCAGCAGCGGACCCCCCAATTGCTCCACCGTCGGCGGGCCGTGGGTGTTGGTGACGGACGCGAGGAGGTTGAGCGCCTTGGAAGGCGACCAGTTGAGGCCGTAGCCGAAGGTCCGCAAGGTGTCGAAATCGGAAAGCCGTTCAAGCTCCACATTGGCGGTGACGGACAGATTGCCGAGCGGGGACGCGGTCTTGGAGCGCCGCGTGGCAATCGGCACGTTCAGGATCGCACGGACGGCGCCCCGGTCGCGGGAAAGATCCGTGCGCTGGAGAATAGCATTATGCCGCGAGGTGGCGCTGAAATCCCGCAATCCCACGCTGCCGCCGACGGTTACGGCAACCGGTCCCGTCGGCAGCTTCAGCACTGCGCCGCTCAGCAACAGATCGGCACCGGCAAAGGCGTTCACCGATCGCGCCCGGTCCCGCGCCCCGGTTGCGCCGGCCGTATCGGTCAGAATCTCGGTGCGCAGGTGATCGTAATTGCCGGTGAACGTCCAGAGCCACGTGCCCATCTGGCCATGCGACGTGGTCCCCAGGTGGGCGGAGCGCGTGTCGGTGCCACGTTCCATCGCACCGTTGCCACCCCGGCCGAGGCGCTCGTGCAAGCTGCCCAACTCAACGCGGCCGTCCAGCGTGGACGATACGTCCCCGAAAACATTTCCGCTGATCAGGCCGTTCAAGGCCAGCCGCTCGGTTGCAGGCACCAGCGTGCGGAATTTTCCGGCATCGGATGCGCCAGCAGGCTGCCTCAGGCCAAGATCGCTTTCCAGCAGAGAAGACGTGCGATGATAGTCCGCGCCGAGATCGATCCGTGTGTTCCCATTGATGGCAAAGTGATTGGCCTGAACGCGGCCGCTGGCATAACCGCTTTCGGTGGCGACGGTGGAGGCAAGTTCGCCGTGCCGGGACCGGAACTTCGCGAAGGTTATGATGTTCACCACCTTCTGGTCGGCGCGATAGCCATAGCGGAGCGCCAGTTCCTCGGGAAACACCTCCATATGCTCGATCGCCTCGGTGGGGATCTGCGCGATTTCGGCGAAGCTCGAAACGCGTTTCCCGTTCAGCAGCGTGACCGGGCTGCCATCCTGCCGCCCACCGCTGCTGCTCACCTGCGGTCCCAGCGCCTGCAACAACTCACCGATATTGCTTGCCCCGTAGGCGGCGATGTCGAGGGGGCTGAATGCCCGCTCCGGCGGTATGTCGCCGATCACCGAACCGCGGGGCCGCTGCGCTTCGACCAGAATGTCCCCATTGTCCGCAACCGACGCGCCGCCGGCGCGCGGCGAAGCTGGTTGCGCAGCATCGGGTTCCTTGATCCGAAGCTGGCCGCTTTCGAGCTGTTTTTCCAGCTCCCGCTGGATTTCGGGTGGAAGGGGATTGCCGTCGGCGTCTCGAAACTGAATCCCCGTGGGAGGAGCCGCAACCGGGCCGGCAGGGGCGCCGGTGGCTTGAGGCGACGTTTTGGTGTGAGGCTGGGGCTGGGGCTGGGGCTGCGGCTGAGGCTGAGGCGAGGATTGAGCCTCGCCCGCAAGAGCCGCTGCCATTGCGGCTGCTGACATCAGCACCGAAAACATCCAGGCCTCGTGTCCATTCTATTCCTTTCAACACCGAAGCCGGCTTGTCACACTATCGTATAGTGCGCGGGTCGATTCTACAAATACGACGGGTCGGTTAACGCATCGGCAAGGGCATGCCGCCTCAAGGAATGCTTGTGCCATACCGGCGACTATCTCATCGCGCTGCCCGTTCATCGCCGGAATAACCGGTGGCGCCTTGGGCCTGATCGCGCGGTTCGCCGCCATAACGCGCATCCGAAGCAATCCAGCGTTCGAAGTCGGCGTTCAATGCAGCAATGCCACTCTTATGCCCGGTC
Source organism: Allosphingosinicella sp. (assembly GCA_035644835.1). Taxonomy (GTDB): domain Bacteria; phylum Pseudomonadota; class Alphaproteobacteria; order Sphingomonadales; family Sphingomonadaceae; genus Allosphingosinicella. The sequence continues at coordinate 338,822 of DASQNR010000007.1, forward strand.
CGGGTCAATAACCAATGCTCAAGCGGCTGACCCTTGCGCACGACCTCAGCAAGTTCAGCTACGATCGCCGGGTTCATCGTGCGATCGACCAGGAAGTCATGGAATGCGGAAGCCATGGCATAAAATTTAGGCGTATCGTCTGATGCCGGTTCGAATGCCTTCATTTCCCCATCGGCCGCATCGGTTAAGGATCCTTCCTTCATTTCGGGGTGGTTCATCGTTAAAAAGCGTTCCAGCCCGATCAGCTTACCCTCTCGGGCGTAGCGCACTGCCGCCCGCCGCCGCGTCGAGCGCAGCTTCTCTCCTTCGAAGGCTACTGCAGCCATTTCGTCCAGCCAATCGGGGGCGTCTCCCCCGTATTGATCCGCTTTCGTGCTAGGCACCAGATATCGGATAAACAGATCATGACCGATTTCATGACCTAAGATGTACGAAGGTGGTGGCGGCTGATCGTCAGCGCGCTTCTTGAACCTCCACGCGTAAACAGGAACCCTGTCGGGGGCGAGGTCGCCCCATCCAAGGCTCGTGTAACCCGCCTCAACGATATGGAAGCGAAGGTTTTGTAGGCCAAGGACGTGCCCTGCGGCCCGATGCGCTGCTTCTCCTTCTCCGGTCGCGGCCTCTAAATACTCGGCATCGACGCGCACAGTTCCGAAGATCGTGTCTATACTCGATCCTTGCTGCACGCTGCCCCCTGCGGGCGAAGCCATCAAGGGCGCCAGGAGCGATAGAGCAGGGGCCCAAATCAACATCTATCAGGGAACCCGGGTCGCGGAGAACGGCACCGTCGCCACGCCGTCAACGGTCGCGGTGCCGGCCAAATCCTGGTCTCCGCGGGCAATCTCCAGCGCGAAACTCACCTTGGGTTTCGATTCTATACTGAATGCAACGGAGCGCTCGGATAAGAGGATGTCGTTCAGCGGTAGCCAAGTGCGTCCATCGGACCTGATATATCTCCCTTGCAGCTTTCCGTCCTCATTCCTGAATTCGAAGGTCCAGTCTCTTTGAAGGAACTTGCCCGTCCACGCTCCCCCGATGATCTTCTGTTCGACACTCCCGGCGCTGATCGGCGCCGCAACGAAGCTGGTCATGGCAAAAGCGGGTGCGGCAATGGCGGCAGCAGCCGCAATGACGTGTGTAAGGAACATAAATCACTCCTTTACCCAAAAACATGTCAAGAGACCGCTACATAAGCGTAACGCACCCGATACTTGTGGGTTGGGAAGGTGCCAATTAAACGCGGCACCTTCCTCAACTTATCCTCTATGACACCAGATTAAAGTACACTTCCCTGGGGAAAACAGAGCAGAGCATCAACCGGCCCATCCGGCGTATCGACTACGACAGGCACACATATCGCCTGCTTCGGCGCAACCGCTCCAGGCGCTGTTGCAAGAGGAACTGCTTGAGCCGCAGCCGGCAGAGCAGCGGAAAACAATATGGCTGCCGAGATTAAAAGGCGTTTCATGGGCTTCCCTCCTATTGTGCGAGAATCAGGCAGATCGCCACCTGCTCTCAAACGGAGGTTAACACACACGCTTAAGCCTGCAATAAAAAGGTGCTGAAAGTCTATATTTGGTTTGAAAGAAATAACAGCGACCTCCGGCTGAGGAGAGGAGAGCGGAAAACATCACCTACGCAGCTGCGGAAAATCTTTGACTTACAAGTGGAATTGATCATCGCGTCCAAGATTGTGCCACTCACACCCGACGCGTAGCGACGAGGGATGCAGGCGTTCGACCGCTCCCCCCCCGGATGACCATGGATTGATCTGTCGACCAGCCGACCGAAGCACACTGACAAAAGCATTTTCCTACATCCCCGTCGTCAAGGCACAAGCTGGCCGGTTGGCCGCGACTCGGCCGTGGAAGAGGAGAAAGGTGATGCAGAACAGGGTGCCGGCGGCGCGGGAGGAGAGGGCGCCGTTGCCGGAGTTCGCGCCGGTGCCGCGGCGCTACCGGCATGACGGGTGGACGCCCGAACGGCAAAAGGCGTTCATCGAGGCGCTGGCCGACACCGGATCGGTCCGCCGGGCGGCGCGGCAGGTCAACATGTCGCAGGCCAACGCCTATGCGCTGCGGCGCTCGGCGGGGGCGGAAGGATTCCGGCGGGCGTGGGACGCGGCGCTCGACTTCGGGCTGAAGCGCTTGAAGGACATCGCCTTCGAGCGGGCGGTGGAAGGCTATCTGGTGCCGGTGTTCGTGGCCGGCAAGCTGATGGGCTTTCGCCGCAAGCATAACGACGCGCTGCTGATGTTCTGCCTGCGCCATTACGGCCGGGACGCCGGCGGCAAGCGGACCACCGTCAATTATTTCTCGTCGCGGGCGAGCGCGGGCGCCGGTGCGGGCGGCGCGGACGGGGCGGTTGGGGCGGAAGCGGAGGCCTCGGCGACGACGGTGCGGACGGTGATCTCCGGCGGCCCGGACGGGGCGGAGGCGGCGCTCAGCAACGAAGCGGCGGCCGAGGCGCTGGCCGGGTTCGAAGGCGCGGCGCTCGATCCCCAGGCGGCGGCGGAGATCGCGGCGGCGCTGGAAGCGTGCGCGGCGCGGGCGCGGGAGGCGCGGGCCGGCTATGCGGAAGGCGGGCTGGGGGCGGCGCTGGCGGCCAGGGACGATCTCGACGAGCCCTGGGTGCCGCAGCCGGAGAGGGCCTCGATGTGGGACGTGGGGCTCGAGCCGCCGGTGATGCTGGAGGACGGGGTGACCCTGAGCGGAGGAGAGGATTCGTGGGAAATGGCCGGGGAGGAGATGCCGGAGGCGTGGGCGCGGTATCTCGACGCGGCGGAGCGCGAAGCCGGCGCGGCGGCGGCGGACGGGGAGGGGGAGGCGTCGGGGGATTAGAACCGGACGCGGCGTGCGGGAAAACCCGGGCGCACGCACTGCCCCAAATGAAAGAGCGCCCGCCTCGTGGGCGGGCGCTCCCCCTTCCCGAACTGCCTGCGTGATGGCCGTCCGGGCGGTCGCTTCTCTCGCCGGCGTTAGATGCCGTTGGCGAGATTGGTATCGGGATCGTTGGTGGTGGCGTCCTGGCGCATCATGTTCTGGGTGTTGGCGTCCATCGCTCCATTGCCCATCGCGCCGCCGGCGCCGGGCGCGCCCATCGTGCCCATATTGCCCATGCTGTTCATGGCGCCGTTATCGTCCATCATCATGTCGTCGCCCATCATCATGTTGCCGTCCATCATCATGTTGTCGGCAGCCATGTTGTTGGCGTCGTTGGCGGATTCGCCGCCGCCGCAGGCGGAAAGCGCAAGAACCGCACCGGCCAGCAAAATCATACGCATAGCTTTTCCTCTCATCGTGTTTGTTGCAAACGCGCCCTTCGGCGGCCCGGCGGCATAACGGATGAAGGCCCGGTCGGGTCCCTCGAAATCATCCGGGGTGCGGCGGGGCGCGGTTGCCCGTCCCTCGACGGCTTCTCCACATGGTGGACTGCCGGCTTCAAAAGGCCGTGCGAAAGGCGAGGCCGGCCGAGAGAGATGCGGGCCGGCGGCGGCTCAAGGGCCCCATTCGCCGAACACGCGCTGCCCGGTGGCATCGGTGATGGCGACCCGGTCGATCTCCACGGCAACCAGGCAGAGCGGGCGCCGGTCGACATCCTCGCTTCGGCAGACGATCGTCGCACCGGCACCGAAGCGCGCGATCCGGCCGGTGACGGCGACGCGAAGGCCGCGGGCAAGGTCGATTTCGTTCGGCGCGAGCGGGGCGACGACCGTGTAGGGCTTGCCGTTGCGGCGCGCGGCGCGGCGGGAGCCGGGCTTGAACAGTTCAACCAGGGCAAGCGTTTCGCGCAGCTCGGCGGCAGGCGCCTCGGCGGCCGGGGCGTCCGCAGCGGCTTCGGCCGGCCCGGCGGCGGAGACCGCCTGATTGCCTTGCGCCGCATCGGCGGCCGGTTCGGCGGCGGGTTCGGCGGCGGGCGCGGGCGGCGGAGGCAGCGGACAGTCGCCGCTTCTGAGCCACGGCCATTTGATCCAGAAGCCCTCCGCGGCCTCATAGTCGACGCCCGCGGCGGCGGCGCGGACCGGCTCCGCATCGGTCCACACATTGGGGGTGACCGACACCCGCAGCGTGCCTTGCGTCTCGTCGTAGCTCCAGCGCATCGGCGCCTGGCTGTCCGCCGCCGCGGATCCGGTGCAGCCGAACGGGAGACGGAGGGTGAAGCGGCGGCCGGCAAGCTCGCCGTCCCCGGCCGGGGCGGGGAGGCCGCGCGCCTGGGCATCGGCGGCGCGGGCGGCGGCATCGATCAGGTCGGCGCGGGCGAGCGGCGGGCTCGGCGCGGCGACGACGGGCGGCGCCGACTTGCGCGCCGGCTTGGGCGTCTCGTCCTCGCGCGGTCCGTCGGGACGCGCGATCAGCACCGCCGCGATCAGCAACACGACGAACACGCCCGCCGCCACCAAGGCCCGCCAGTTCATGAGGTCACGCCCGCCTTGCTCCTTCCGGCCATGTGACGAGCCGCCCTCCTCGTGAGGCACGGGACGGACACCGCCTCCGATCTCTCCTTGCCACAACCGGGGTGCAGGCCGCAAAGGTGCTCGCCGATGACGCCAGACCAACTCGTCACCCTGCTCGTCCTGGCGGCCGTCGTCGCGGCCCTGATCTGGGACAAGGTGCGCGCCGATGTGGTGGCGCTGGCCGGCGCCGCCGTGCTGCTGGTCAGCGGCGTGGTGCGGCCGAGCGAAGTGCAGGGCGCCTTCGCCAGCCCCGCTTTGATCGCCCTCGCCTCGTTGTTCGTCATCGTTTACGCAATGGAATTGTCGGGGCTGCTCGACCGGATGATCATGGCCGCGGTCGGCCTCGGCCGCCGGCTCGGCGCGCTCGGCCTGTGGATCACGGTCAGCCTGTGCGGCGCGGCCTCGGCCTTTCTCAACAACACGCCGATCGTGGTGCTTGCGGCGCCCGTGATCAAGGAGAGCGCGGAAAAGCTCAACCTCAACCCCAAGCGCTTCCTGATGCCCTTGTCCTACATGTGCATCCTGGGCGGCTGCTGCACGCTGATCGGCACTTCCACCAACCTGCTGGTCGCCGACATGGCGCGGGTGTCCGGGCAGCCGACCTTCGGCCTGTTCGAGATCACGCCGGTGGGTCTGTGCATCGCGGCGGCAGGCGGCCTTTATCTGCTGCTGGTGAGCGGCAGGCTGATTCGGGCGACCACCGAGAACGACCCCGCGCAAGCGCCGGTGGAACAGCGGATCGACATGTCGGGCGCGCAGGTTGGCGCCTCCGAAGTGTTCCGGCCGCACCTCGACCTGGACCGCCGGCGGGCGGCCCTGTCGATGCTGGTTTTCGTCGGCGTGATCGTCGCGGCGGGGCTCAACGTCGCGCCGATCGCGGCAGCCGCCTTTGCCGGCGCTGTGCTGCTGATCCTGCTGCGGGTGATCAGCGCCGACGAAGCCTATCAGGGGCTGCGGCCAGAGATCCTGCTGCTGATCGCCGGCATGGTGGTGCTCGGCATCGCGCTGGAGGAAAGCGGGCTCGCCGGCGCCGCCTCGGACGGCCTCGTCTGGGTGTCGGAGCCGCTCGGGCCGGTGCTGGCGCTGGCCCTGTTCTACGGCGCCACGCTGTTCCTCACCGAAGTGCTGTCCAACGCCACCGTCGCCGTGTTGTTCGCGCCGGTCGCGGTCGCGCTGGCGGAAAGCCTCGGCGTCAGCCCGCGCCCGTTCCTGGTGGCGGTGATGATGGCGGCGAGCGCCGCCTTTGCGACGCCGTTCGGCTATCAGACCAACGTGATCGTCTACCAGCTGGGCAAATACAGCTATATGGACTTCGTGCGGGTCGGCCTGCCGCTCAACTTCATCACCTGGGCCGCGGGCATGATGGCGATCCTGACCTTTTTCCCGCTTTAGCCAAGGGTGCTCGCATCGCGGGCGGACAGGGCCGCCACCCACCCGCCCGAATCAACCCGCTGGAACACCAAGCCGCCGATGATCGATCGCCAAACCTTGTTAACGAGCCGGTGGCTGCGGCCGTTCGCGCACCGCCTGCGCCATCCCGCTTTGTGGCACCTCAACCGCCGCAGCGTGCCGCGCGGCCTGGCGCTCGGGCTGTTCGTCGGCTTCATCCTGCCGGTCGGCCAGATCCTGCTGGCGGCGCTGCTGGCAGTGCCGGCGCGGGCCAACCTGCCGCTTTCGGCCGCGGCGACCTTGGCCACCAACCCGATCACCTTTCCGGCCATCTATTATGCCGCCTACCGCACCGGCAGCGCGCTGCTCGCCAATCCCGCCGGCGCGGCGGCGGAGGAGGCGACCGCCGGCTTTGCCGCCAAGTTCCTGCATGTCACCGGCCCGACCGCGCTCGGCCTCCTGGTTTTCGCCTGCGTGGCGGCGGCGCTCGGCTATGCGGCCGGGAGCCTGTGGTGGCGGCTGCGCACGCGACGCCGCTGGAAGAACCGCGCCGCCGCCCGCAGAGGCATGCAGGACGTGTCCGGCGCCTAGCCGGCGGCGAGCGCCAGGATCGCCGCCCATTCCTCGGCCCGCACCGGGGATACCGAGAGGCGGGACTGGCGCAGCATCGCCAGGCCGCCGAGCGCCGGTTCCCCCTTGATGGCGCTCAGCGAAACCGGGCGGGGGAGGGGGCGCACCGGCTCCACCAGCACGCTGACCCAATCGGGATCGGCGGGATCCGGCGCCGCCTCGCGGGCGATGCGCAGGATGCCCACCACCGCCTTGCTCTTGCCGCTATGGTATAAGAAGGCGTGATCGCCGGCCCGCATCGCCTTCAGGTGGAGGCGCGCGGCGGCGTTGCGGATGCCGTCCCATTCGGCGGCACCGTCGCGCACCAGATCGTCCCAGCCGTAGCTCTCCGGTTCGGACTTCATCAGCCAATGGGCCATGCATGCCTCCTTACGCCCGTGTAGATTTTTCCCGCGGCAAGGGCCACATGGGTGATATGCGCGCCACCTTCCTCTTCCTGCCCCTCCTGCTTGTCGCCTGCGGCGAGAGCGTCAGGGACGATCATTTCGGCAACATGGCCAACACCCAGGCACCGGCGGTGCCCCGGGAAGCCGTGGCTCCGGTGCGGCATGACATGCCGGTGCGGGTGGGCGAGCTCGGCGTCAATTTCGATGCCTGCGCCTCGGCGGGCACGACTCGCCACCTCAAGGGCGGCGACACCTTGCCGGTCAAGGCGGCACCGTTCGAAAACAGCGCGCAGACCGGCACCATCGCCAATGGCGAGCGATTCTTCGTCTGCACCCGCTCCCACGACCAGAAGTGGCTCGGCGTCGTCTACGACGAAGGCGGCGCGCTGGCGGAGCGCTGCGGCGTGTCCTCGCCGGTGCGCGAGCGGCGCGGCTATGAGGGGCCATGCCGTTCCGGCTGGGTGGCCAGCGCGTTCGTAAAGCTGGTCGCGGGCGTCGATCAGCCGCCGCCCACCGATCAGCCCGAAGCACAGGCCGGCAAGGGCGGCTGAAAAGCCACACCGCCGCGAAAGTCCCAACCGGTTCCATAATATTCTTCGCCGTGGCCTTGGAGTCACACGGCTCATCGCGGAAATCGGCCTCTGCTGTTGCGCCCGGACGGTGCTTAAGTCATTGGCCCGGCAGCGAAAACAAGAGCGAGGCCGCCTTGACCAGAGGTCGGCGGCCAGGCGAGACGGGGGTGATCGGAAGGTGCGCCAAGGCGCGCCCGGGGGATTGCCATACCGCACAACATTGGACTTGAATGGACCGGATCCTTCGGACCGCGGGCTTTGCCGCGGCTGCTGTTGCGCTGTGCGCGGCGGCGACCTTTTCCGCACCGTCACAGGCCGAGGGCATCACGCCCGCTACCGAGCTGAGTGCACCCCTCGACGCTTCGAGCCCCGCCGCCATCGATGCGGCCCTGGACGGCGCCGCGGCCAAGGTCGCCCCCATCGCCCAGACCGACGCCGCAGCGGCGCCGGGCGCGTTGACCCGGCTGTGGACCGCCGCCACCAACTGGATCGGCCTGAGCCCAGCGCCGGGCGCCGCCTCCGCTTCGCGCAGCCTCGACGAACTGGTTGCCACTTATGCCTCGGCCAGCGCGCCGGACCGTGAGGAAGATTGCCTCGCCAGCGCGGTGTATTTCGAAGCGCGCGGCGAACCCGTCCAGGGCCAGCTCGCCGTCGCCGAAGTGGTTCTCAACCGCGCCTCCTCCGGGAAATATCCGCGCGATGTCTGCGCGGTGGTCGAGCAGCCCTGGCAATTTTCGTTCGTCAACCGTACCGGCCGCATCCCCAATGCCAATCGCGGCTCGGACGCATGGCGCAAGGCGGTTGCGGTGGCGCGCATCGCCCGCGGCGAACTGGCCCGCGCACTGCCCACCAACGTGCTGTGGTACCATGCCGATTATGTCGCGCCGAGCTGGGGCAAGCGCCTCACGCGGCAGACCAAGATCGGCCTCCACATCTTTTATTCGTAAGCGCTCTCGTGCCGGCGCCTCAGGCGGCGGCGTCGGCGAGGTGGCCGGGGCCGAAGCCGAAGGGCAGGAGCTGCGAGATGCGCGCGCTGTTCGTCTCCGTGCCGCTGCCGTTGGCTGACACGATCTCGATGTCGCGGTTGCCGAGGTGGGCGGCTTCGAGGATCGCCTGGCGGCAGCCGCCGCACGGCGTGCACACGTTTTCGCCCTGCAGCGCGCCGCCGCTCGCGTCGCCGCCGGCGACGGCGATCCGCGCCACCTTGCCCAGTCCGAACATCTGGTGCGCCGCCGACAGCGCCGACTGCTCGGCGCACATGCCGAGCCGGTAGCAGGCATTCTCGATGTTCACGCCGACCGCCACGTCGCCGTCGACCGATTCGATCGCGCAGCCGACGCTGAAGCGGGAATAGGGTGCATAGGCGCCAAGCGCCGCTTGGCGGGCGCGCTCGACGAGGGGGTCGGGGGCGGAGGTCATGGCTGCGCTCATAAGCGGTTCAGGGGCCGCTCGCCTAGTGACTCGTGGAGGCCGCCATGGCACCAGCGGCGGCGGATCGATTGCGGGGACGGGTGGATGAAAATGCGGATGAAGTGTCTCTTCCTCGCCGGAGCGCTGGCGCTTGGCGGCTGCGCGACGAGCGATGCGGCGCGGCAGGGAGGGGCTTCGGCGGGCGGGCCGGTCGAGGTCAAGCTCATCGCCTTTAACGATTTCCACGGCAATATCGAAGCGCCCAAGCTCGCCATCGACCATCCCGGCCCGGGCGAGGGCGCGGCCAAGGTGCCGGCCGGCGGAGTAGCGCATTTCGCCTCGGCGATCGATGCGCTGCGCAAGCGGAACCCCAACCACCTGGTAGTCTCGGCCGGAGACATGATCGGGGCGTCCCCGCTGGTGTCGGCCCTGTTCCTCGACGAGCCCACCATTCATGCGATGAACCTCATCGACATCGACTTCAACGCGGTCGGCAACCACGAATTCGACCGGGGCCGCGAGGAATTGCTGCGCATGCAGAAGGGCGGCTGCGAAAAGCATGGCAGCCGCCAGCCCTGCGCGGTGGAGCCGTTCCCGGGCGCCAAATTCACCTACCTTGCCGCCAATACGGTGACGGAAGGCGGCGACACGCTGTTCCCGGCTTATGCGGTGCGCAGCTTCGGCAAGGGCGCGCGGGCGGTGAAGGTCGGCATAATCGGCATGACGCTGAAAGGCACCCCCGCTCTGGTGACTCCGACCGGCGTGGCCGGCCTCGAGTTCCGCGACGAGGCGGAGACCGTCAATGCGCTGATCCCCAAGCTCAAGACCGAAGGCGCCGACGCCATCGTGCTCGTCATCCACCAGGGCGTCTATTCCAGGCTCGGCTATAACGACCAGAGCTGCGGCGGAATCGAGGGCGATCTCATTCCGATCCTCGAGCGGCTCGATGCGGGGGTGGACGCGGTGGTCTCCGGCCACACCCACAATGCCTATGTCTGCGACTATGCCCGGATCAATCCGGCGAAGCCGATCCTGCTGACCAGCGCCGGCCGCTACGGCACGATGCTGACCGACATCCGCCTCTCGATCGATCCGGTTGCGGGGCGGGTGGTCGCCAAGGCGGCGGACAATTTGATTGTTCAGGGCGCGGGCTTCAGCACTTCTCGGGGCGAGACGCCGGTGACCGATGCGGTGCCGGCTTTTGCGCCGCGCGCCGATGTCGCTGCGCTCGTGCAGCGTTATGCCGCCGCCGCCGAGCCGGTCGCGGCGCGGGCGGTGGGCAGGCTTTCCGCGCCGGCGCTGAAGAGCGCCAACGAAGCGGGCGAGCATGCGCTGGGCAACCTCATCGCCGATGCGCAGCTCGCCGCGACTCGCGCGCCGGACGCCGGCGGCGCGCAGCTTGCACTGATGAACCCCGGCGGGGTGCGCACCGATCTGGTGCCGGCCGCCGACGGCTCGGTGAGCTTCGGCCAGCTCTTCGCGTCGCAGCCCTTCGCCAATATCCTGGTGGTGCGCAGCCTGACGGGTGCGCAGCTGAAGGCAGTGCTGGAGCAGCAATTCGCCAGCGGCAGCAACAGCGCCGAGAACCCGTACATCCTGTCGCCATCGCAGGGCCTGCGGTTTGCATATGATCTGACGCGGCCGGCGGGGCAGCGGATCGTGGCGCTGACGCTGGACAACCGGCCGGTGCGGCCGGAGGCGGAGTATCGGGTGGCGATGAACAGCTTCCTGTCGGGCGGCGGCGACAATTTCACCGGCTTCAGCCAGGGCCGGGTGGTGAATGGCGGGATGCTCGATGTCGACGCGCTGGAGGCGTACATCGCGGCCGCGGGGACGCTGACACCGCCGGCGCTGGGGCGTGTGGAAAACCGCACGCCCAAGCCATAGGCACGGCGCGAAAGCCCCTCCCCTTCAGGGGAGGGGTTGGGGTGGGGCATGTGATTTGCGAGATTTCACGGATGGCGTTGCACCCGCTGACAGCCCCCACCCCAACCCCTCCCCTAAAGGGGAGGGGCTTTTCGATTTGATTACCGGAACGGTGGCTCGTCGAAGCTGCGCAGCTTGCGCGAGTGGAGTTTGCTGCCTTCGCGCCTGAGGATTCGCAGCGTTTCGATGCCGATCCGCAGGTGCTGGCTGATCGCGCGTTCGTAAAAGGCGTTGGCCTGGCCGGGCAGCTTGATTTCGCCGTGGAGCGGCTTGTCGGAGACGCACAGCAAAGTGCCGTAAGGAACGCGGAAGCGGTAGCCCTGGGCCGCCACGGTGGCGCTTTCCATGTCGATGGCGACGGCGCGCGACTGGTTGAAGCGGCGGGCGGACGATGTGTAGCGAAGCTCCCAGTTGCGGTCGTCGGTGGTGACCACGGTGCCGGTGCGCAGCCGGTGCTTCAAGTGCTGCGGCTCCTCGCCGGTAACCTGCGCGGCGGCGTCGTAGAGCGCCTGCTGGATCTCGGCGATGGGCGGGATCGGGATCTCGATCGGCAGCACGTCGTCCAGCACATGGTCGTCGCGCAGATAGGCGTGGGCGAGGACATAGTCGCCGATCGTCTGGCTGGGGCGAAGGCCGCCGCAATGGCCGATCATCAGCCAAGCCTCGGGCCGGAGAACGGCAAGGTGGTCGCACACTGTTTTGGCGTTGGACGGGCCGACGCCGATGTTGACGAGCGTGATGCCGCAGCCGTCCTTGGCGATGAGGTGGTAGGCGGGCATCTGGAACTTGCGCCAGGCGCCGGCCTCGATCTGCGACAAGGCATCGGGCGTGTCGGGCGCTATGAAGATGCCGCCGGGCGCCGACAGCGCTTCATACTGGCTGTCTTCCGCCTGCAGCTCCTCCACGGCCCAACGCACGAACTCGTCGACATAGCGGACATAGTTGGTGAACAAGAGGTAGCGCTGGGTGTGCTCGGGCGGGGTACCGGTATAGTGGCGCAGGCGGGCCAGGCTGAAATCGACCCGCGGCCCGTCGAACAAGGCAAGCGGGCGGGCGGAGCGCAGCGAATGGTCCCACGAACCGTCGGCGATCTCATCGCCGATATGGGCAAGCTCGGTGGTCGGGAACCAGCGGCCGAGGTCGGCGGCCAGCGCGCCGTCGAGGCGCAGGTCGTCGGTACCGTCGAGCACATAGGGATAGGGGATTTCCGAGGCCGACCGGCCGACCGAGACGTCGACATCATAATCGCGGATCAGGAAGCCGAGCTGCTCGGCCAGATATTTGCGGAACAGGCGCGGCTTGGCGACGCTGATCGCATATTGGCCGGGCTGGTTCAGCCGGCCGAAGGCGCGGCCGGGGAATTTGGGCGGCGTGTCGTAGCGATAGGTGATGCGCAGCTCGGGATAAGCGAACAGCCCCTTGGTGCGCGCGTCGGGATCGGGCCGCTCGCCGCTCGACAGGTAGCGGGCGAGCGCGCTGCGCAGCGTTGCCACCGAGCTTTCGGAAATTGCAATCATCTCGTCGATGATGGCGGGGATGTCGTCTTCGCGGGTCGTCAAGCGGCAGTCCTTCCTTTGCCACCGCCTCCGCGCCCGCGTGGCGGCTGTCAAGCAGGCCCGCTCCGGCCCAGCGAAAAAGGGCGGCGCGAAAAAGGGCGGCGGCCTTTCGCCCGCCGCCCCGTTTTTTTCCGTCAGCCCGCAGGCTCCCGCTTAGAATTCGAAGCGGACGCCGACGCGGATCTGGTAGAGCGACTGCCGGTTCTGGTTCTGCACCAGCACCGACGGCTCGGCGAAGCTCGAGTAACGATATTGCGCGCAAGCCTGGGTCGGCGCGGTGGCGGCGGAGCCGGCGCCGGAGGCCGGCGGAGCCGTTCCGGTCGCAACAGGCGCCGTCAGGCACTGCACATTCACCAGGTTGGCGAAATAGGGGAAGTTGACCTGACGCTGCACGCCCCAGTCGCTGTCGAGCAGGTTGAGCACATTCTCGACATCCGCGAACAGCTTGACCTTGGCGCCCTTCAGCACCGGCACCGGCAGCTCCTGGTCGAAGTGGAGGTCGACCTTCCACACGCTCGGGCTGCGGCCGGTATTCTTCGGCACGATGCGGCCGCGATACTTGGACAAGCCGCCGGTCGAGTCGATGAACGTGTTGAGAGCGGCTTGGGTCAGTGCGCTGTCGTAGGACACCAGCGGATCGTTGGCACCGTTGGGCACATACATGAGGTAGCGCGAGCTGTTGCCGACGGTGCCGAACACCGGCGAGCGGCCGGTCGCCGGATCGCGGAAGGTGTAGCTGAACGGACGGCCCGAGCGATACTCGCCGAAGATCGACAGACGGGTCTGGAGATCGCCGAAGAAGTTGCGCTTGTAATCGAGCGACGCCTTCACCGAGTGGCGGATCTCGTAGATCGACCGGCCGTAACGCGCCGCGTTGGGATCGGCCATCGCGGCATTGCCGTAGAGCGAGCCGGCCGTCGCCGAAGTGATCGGATTGACATCCTTCACATCGGAATAGGTGTAGCTCGCGCCGAGGCCGAGGCCCCAATCCCAATCCTTCTCGAACCGGGCAACGGCCAGATAGGAGCGGCCGCGGTTGTCGTTGACCAGAACCAGATCCTGGTTGGTGGTGTTCTGCCCGGCAAAGGCATTGTAGCGCGGCCGTCCGTCCGGAAGCATGCCGCTCGCGACGGAGCGCAGGTCGACATAGGTGATGCCGCGCTGGGTTTCGCCGTAGACGAGGTCGGTGCCGAGCAGCCAGCCATCGCCGAGCGGACCGAGGTCGGCGTCGTAGCTTGCCGACAGGGTGGCACGCATCTGCGAGGGCGGATCGAAGCCCGGGTCGATCGCATTAACGGGCGCCTGCGCGAACGACGCGGTGTTGTTGCGCAGGAAGTCCAGGACCACCGGATCGATCGTGCTGCCGTTCACATTGTTGAGCGCAGCGGCGCAGAAGGCCTGCTGCTGCGCCAGGCTCAGGCCGGCCGGAACCGGCGAACAACCCGCCGGCGTGGTGTTGCGCGAGATGTCGATCGCGTTGGTCAGCTGCCCGGTGTTGGAGAAGCTGTTCGACAGGAACACATCCGGGGTGCCGCCGGCGAAGATGCCGACACCGCCGCGAAGGATGAGCCGGTCACTGGCCTGGTAGTTGAAGCCGAAACGGGGCTGCAGCACGCCCTTGCCGCTCAGCGTCTCCTGATTGGAGAAGCCGTAGCGCGCCAGGAAGTTCGGGTTGAGCGGGGGGCGGTCGGTGCTTGCAAACAGGTCGTAGCGGGCGCCGATCGTCACCTGGAGCGTATCGCTGACATCGATATCGTCCTGGAGGCCGAACGTGTAGGTCGTGCTGGCGAACTGCGCCGCGGCGTCGTTGACATCGCCGCTCGGCGTACCGCCGAGGCGGAAGCGGCCGGCGCGGCCGTTCTGGAAGTCGGTGATGGAGTCGAAGTAGAAATCACCGAGCGAGCGCTGCAGGAACAGGTTGAAGACGTCGGTCTTCGAGTAGCCGACCAGTGCCTTGAACGAGTGCTTGCCGGCCTGGTAATCCAGGCTGAAATCGGCCGACAAATTCTCGGTGTTGAGATCGTTCGACTGGCGGCTGATGTCGGGCCCGAGGAAGATGCGCGGGCTGGCCAGCGTACCGTTGGCCGCATTGGCGAGGGTGCACTGGGTGAGGTTGCCGACCGAGGTGCGATCGGTGCAGATTTCGAACTGGCCGAAGGCACGGCCGCCGAACGGCGTCTGATCGCGGTTATAGTCGCGATAGGACACGCGCAGCTCGGTGCTGAGCGCGTCGGTCCAGTTCGAGTTGAGCTGGAACACGCCCGAGTTGATCTCTTCGGTGAGCTCATAGCCGTTCGACTGGAAGCCGAAGGTCGGGTTGGTCTCGCTGGTCTGGTTGTTCTGCGGGAACTGCTGGTTGCCGACGTTGCGGATGTAGGTCAGCTGGACGCGCTGGCTGTCGGTGACGTTCCAGTCGAGCTTGCCGACGATCTTCTCGTCCTGCTCGGTCGCGGTGGTGAGGATACCCATCGGATCGTAGCGGAAGCGAGTGCCGCCGGCGATCTGCGTGATCTCGTCCACCAGCGTTTGGGTGACGCGCGGGATCTCGTTGGCGAAGCCGAGGCCGCTCGGGCCCTCGTCGATCGGGTCGCCTTCCTCCAGCTTCTCGTAGGCGAGGGTGAAGAACAGCTTGTTCTTGATGATCGGGCCCGAGAGGAAGGCGCCGTACTGCTCGGACTTGAACTTCAGCGCCACCGGAACGCCGCGGATCTTGTCGCCGGTCAGGTCCTCGTTGAGGAAGGTGTAGAAGGCGGAGCCGGTGAAGCGGTTGGTACCCGAGCGCAGCACGACGTTGATGGCGCCGCCCTGGAAGTCGCCTTCCTCGATGTCGAACGGCGCGATCTTGACGGACAATTGCTCGATCGCATCGAACGGCACCGGGCCGCGCGAGGTCGGCAGGCCGCCGTTGTTGAGGCCGAAATCGTCGGAGAACTGGACGCCGTCGACCGAGAAGCGGTTGAGGCGGCCGTTCTGGCCGGCGATCTCGATGGTGCGGCTGTTGGACGCGTCGATGTTGGCGAAGGGATCGCGGCGGGCGATATCGCGGATGTCGCGGGTAACGGAGGCGACGCCCTCGATGTCCTCGCGGTTGAGCGAAGTGATCGGGCCGTTCGAAGTCTCGCGGGTGCGCAGCGAGTTGGCCGTGACGACGATGTCTTCCTGCGGCTGATCGGTGGTCTGGGTCAGTTCCACCGGGATCCGGAACGGGGTGCCCGCGGTGATCGAAATGTCGGTGATGGTGAGGGCTTCATAGCCAGGCGCGGTCACCGCAACGGTGAATGGGCCGCCGACGCGAAGGCCGGAAACGCTGAATGTCCCGTTATTGTCGGTGGTGACGCGCTGGACCGAGCCCGACGGCACGTGAGTCACGACGACCTGGGCGTTGGAGATGCCGGTGCCGCCGGCAACCACGTCGCCGCGGATGGTACCCGTAGTTTCCTGCGCAAAGGCTGAAGCGGGCGCGACAATAGCCGCCGCCGCGCAGAAGAGCGTAAACTTGTTCATCTGAGCTGATCCCCTTTTGGAGCCCCCGCGGCCCCTGTGGATGATGGTCCGATATTGCGCTGCAGCATCGGTTGCAACGCTCTTTATGATGATAAGATTTCTGTTCTGCGACAGTGCGAGCCCCACATCCCGCGCCCGGGGCTCCAAGGCCGCCTATGCCTGTTTAGCAGACCCCTCGCAATAGAATGGCGACGGGCCCGGCGACTCGTGGACTTGGGCCCGTTTGAGGTCCCGACCGGCAGCTTGGCGGCGGCTGACGCGGCTCCATTGTTGCGAATCAGCCACGGTGTGGACTCGAATCGTGCGGGGCGGCTCGGCGGCCTGGCCTTTGCTGCGGCCCCCCCTTCGCTGCGGCTCGCCCTTTGCTGCGGCCTACCCTTTGCTGCGGCCTACCCTTTGCTGCGGCCTGCCGCGCGCGCGGCAGGACGCGGAGTGCAGGCCTAGCCGGCGCGCAGGCGGCGGCGAAGGCTGCCGATCAGCATCGCCGCCTCCCGCTCCGCCCCATCGGGCCGCCCGGCCGCGAGCCACAGCAAGGCGAGGCAACCGGCATAGGTGACGCCGCCGAGGCAGACGGCGCAGACAAGATCGAGGAAAGGCGATCCGGTCTCGACCTTCTCCGGCCCCCAGAGCATCGCCACCATCGCCGCGGCGGCGAGCAGCGGGCGGACGAGGTTGGCGGCCAGCGGCAGGACGGGGACCTGCGCGTTGCGGGCGAGGAGGGTAAGGCCCACCGCCAGCATCACGCAGTCCACCGCCAGCGCCGCGTAGGCGATCGCTTCCGGCCGCTGCCACTGCCAGGCGGCGCCGATCAGGGCCGCGGCGGACAGGAACGCTCCTCCCAGGTTCATCAGCGCCGCGCGGCGAACGAAGCCGGAGGCCTGCAGCACCGAGGCGGTCATCAGGTAGACCGCCTGCACGCCGGCATAGAGGGCGATGATCCTGAGCAAGGGCGCGGCGGGCAGCCACTGGGCGCCCAGCAACACGGTAATTGCGTCGGGCGCGGTGGCGACGAGCCCGGCGGAGAGCGGCGCCACCACCGCCGCATAGCCGCCGATCACCCGCGCGATGTTGCGGCCAACCCCGGCGTCGGTCTGGCCGCTCGACACGGTGACGAAGGTCACCCGGTTCAGCGCGGTGGTGATCTCCTGGGTGAAGATCACCGACAGGTCCTTGGAGACCGAATAGAGGCCGACGGTGGTGGGCGCGAAGAAGCGGCCCAGCACCAGCCGCTCGATCTGCGTCTGCACGAATTCGGCAAAGGAACTGACGAACATCCACAAGGAAACGCCGAGCAATTCCGCCCGCCGGCTGAGGTCGAGGCGCGGGCGGAACGGGTGGGCGAGGTAGGAGGCCACCATGTAGAACAGGCTATAGGCGACGAGGCCGATCACCAGCGCCCAATAGTTGCGCAGCACCAGGGCAGCAGCGAGCGAGACGAGCAGCGAGGCGACCCTTACCGACAGGCGCATCTTCATGTCGCGGCCGAACTGCATCTCGCGCTCGAATTCGACGATGCCGATGTTGATGAAGCCCAGAGCCGCCACCCGCACCGCCATCGCCCACAGGATCGGCGCCACCGCCGGCTCCCCGTAGAAGCGGGCGGCGAGCGGGGCGAGGCCGCACATCAGGAGGGCGAGGACGAGGAACAGCGCAAGCTGGATCGTAAAGGCGGTATCGTAGTGCGAGCGCTCCGGCGCCGGGATGCGCAGCAGCGCCTGGCGCAGGCCGATATAGCCGAACAGCTCCACGAAGGCGGAAACGGCGAGCGCCAGCGCGACGATGCCGAAATCGTGCGGTTGAAGCAGCCGCGCCATGACGATCACCGAGACAAGTCCGATCGCCCGCACGCTCCATTGCAGCGCCACCGCGGTGGCGGCGGAGCGGTAGATGGTCGCCCGGTCGAACGTGCCCGAGCCGCTCATTGCGCCGCCTCGCCCAAAAGCGCCGCGCGGTAGCGGGTGAGGGTGGTGAACTCTCCGTCCATGTCGTCGCAAAAGGCGCTGAGCACCTTTTCGATGCGGCCCAGGAACGCGCCGAGCTCGGCCGCGTCGCGCACATAAGGCGTATTGCCGGGCGCCAGGCTGGGGCTGTGATAGACCATGGTGAAGAAGCTGTGGCCTCGGCCGATCAGGGTCTTGAGGAGCCGGATCTGCTCGTCGGCCGAAACGCCTTCGGGAGTCAGCGTGGAGCGGGCGACGAGGCCGGTGCGGGCGAGCAGCCCCGGCACCCGCAGGCGCCGTGCCAGCCGGCTTTCGAACACCGGACGCAGCCGGCTGCCGAACCGGCCGGCCGCGCCGATAAAGCCGGCGGTGAGCGGCACTTCCAGGAGCCGCTGTTCGACATCGAGCCAGAAGGGGCGGTCGGGCGTGCCGTGGAAGCTCGGTCCGCCGTCGGCGGCGAAGCTTGCATGGGGCACGAAGCTGCAGTCGATCTTGTAGCCGAGCTGCGCGATGGTCGCGGCGGTGCTGCGCCCGAAGCCGTAGCGACCCGCCTTGAACACGGTGGGTCGGGAGCCGAAGCCCTCCTCGATCGCGGCTGTCAGCGCTTCGATCTTCGCCCGCTCCAGCGCCGGCGGCAAATTGCAATGGTAGGAGTTGAAGCGGCTCACTTCCTCCTCATGCGGGGGGCACACCCACGGGTGGAGGTGAGCGCCGATCTCCGCTCGCCCGTCGGCGCGCAATTGCCCGAGCAAGGCGCGCGCGGCGGGATCGGCGGCGACCGGATAATCCACCACATAGGTCGGCACCGCACCGAGCCGGTCGTAGACCTGGTGGGCGCGGGCCTGCGCGGCGATCGAGCTGGTGCCGATATTGTCGCGCGAGAAGGGCCCGCGCCAGTCGAACTCTTCCTCCGTGTCGACGACGATGGCGAGTTGCGGCCGCCGGCGGCGCCGCTCCAGCCCCATCCAGCCGCCCTTCACGGACGCCTCCGGCGGGGCGGATGCGCGTCGGCAGGCTTGTGGAAGGTCGGCGCTCCAGGCGTTGGGCATGCTCAGCCTCTAGCCCGAGATGGATAATTATTGGCTAAAGATGCAGGCGCTTTGCCTCGGCTTTGTTGGGCGGCGAACCGGGCAAGGCCGGCGAACGCGTTCAGGCCGCGAGCCTGCGCCGTGCCCGCGCCGCGCCGGCCTGCCGCTCACCGGCGACCAGGACAAGGCTTCCGGGTGCCCGCCGCGCCGCGTCTTGCGCGCCGACGAACAGGCATTCGCCCGGGCCTGCGAACTCGCCATTCGCTTCCACCAGGCCTCGTAGCGGCAGCAGCCAGCGCCCGCGCCCCTCCAGCGGATCGGCCGCGTCGCCGGACAAGGACGTCATCGCGAACAGGTCGGCGGCGGCGGGGGCGCCGGCGCGCGACGCCACCGCCAGCGCTTCGTCGAGATGGAGCGGCCGGTCCCGGCCATAGTCGTAGAGCCGGTAGGTGGTGTCGCTGGGCTGCTGCACTTCGATCAGCGAAATGCCGGCGCCGATAGCGTGAATGGTGCCGGCCGGAACCGGCAGCACGTCGCCGGCCTTGACGGGCACCCAGCGCAGCAGCCTTTCGATCGATCCGTCGAGCGCCGCCGAGCGCAGGGCCGCGGCGCTGACCGAACGCTTCAGCCCCAGCGCCACCACTGCGTCCGGTTCGGCATCGACGATGTACCAGCATTCGTTCTTGCCATTGGCGAGCCCGCGCGCCCGCGCCTGGGCATCGTCGGGGTGAACCTGGACCGAGAGGCGGTCGGCGGTGAAGAGATATTTGACGAGCAGGGGGAGGGGCCGTCCGTCCGCCGCTTCGAACCAGATTTCGCCGATGCGCCTGCCGGGGGACGCTTCGAATCCCGGCGGAAGCGCCTCGCGCCCCCACGGTTTCTCGACGGCGCGCGCCTTGAGCTTCATCGGATCGGCCCTCGTGCCACGGCAGCAAAGGCGCTGCCTCGGCCCGCTATGCGCGACAGGGCGTTTCCTTTTGGTTAGCGTGGGCGGCGCGAAGATTTCCCCTTTGAAATCCCCGCCCGCTGGCACACGTGCCGGCCTCCCATGACCGACCTGGCCATCCTTTATGAGCATCCCCAATGGTTCGAGCCGCTGTTCGAAGCGCTCACCCGCCGGGGCGTCGCTTACACCAAGCTTCTCCTCACCGACCACGGCTTCGATCCGCTGAGGAGCGATCCGCCCGCTGGCGTGATCCTGAGCCGGGTCGCGATGTCAGGCTTCCTGCGCGAGCCGGAGCACGGCATCTTCTATGCAGGGGCCTTGCTCGACCATTGGCGCCGCCGCGGCGCCACCGTGCTGAACGGAGCCGAGACGCTGGCCATCGACAGTTCCAAGGCGCGCCAGCTCTCGCTGATCGCCTCCCTCGGTTACAATGTCCCCGAAACCCGGATCGTCCACCGCGCCCGCGACCTCGCCGCCGCGTCGGAGGGCATGGGCTGGCCGTTGCTGGTCAAGGCCAATATCGGCGGCTCGGGCGCCGGCATCGTGCGCTACGGCAGCCGCGAGGAGCTGGAGCGCTCGGTGACGGACGGCACCGTTCCGGGCAGCGTCGACAAGGTGCTGCTGCTCCAGGATTATGTTCCCCCGCGCGGCGGCTCGATCTCGCGCATCGAGACATTGGGCGGCCGCTTCCTGTATGCGCTGGAAGTGGAGAGCGGCGGCGCCAGCTTCGATCTCTGCCCGGCCGACGCGTGCCTGGCCCAGCCCGGCCGCGCCGCCATCCGCATGGCCGCCGTCACGCCGCCCGCCGGAATCGTCGAAGCGGCCGAGGAGATCGCGCGGGCGGCCGGGCTCGATGTCGGCGGCGTCGAAGTGGTGATCGACGATCGCGACGGCGTGCCCCGCTTCTACGACATCAATGCATTGTCCAACTTCGTCGCCACGCCGCTCGACGTTCTCGGCTGGGACCCTCACGAACGGCTGATCGACACGCTCGAAGCCGCCATTCAGGCAAGGACATAAAGCCTATGCGCTTCGGTTACTGGATGCCCGTGTTCGGCGGCTGGCTGCGGAACATCGAGGACGAGGGCATGGAGGCGAGCTGGGACTATGTCCGCCGCCTTACCCAGCGTTCGGAGGAGACGGGCTGGGACCTGAGCCTGATCGCCGAGCTCAACCTGAACGACATCAAGGGCGTCGAGGAACCGGCGCTCGATGCCTGGTCCACCGCCGCCGCTTTGGCCGCGGTGACCCGGAGCATCGAGCTGATGGTCGCGGTACGCCCGAACTTCCACCAGCCGGCGCTGTTCGCCAAGCAGGCGGCCAATATCGACAATATCTCGAACGGCCGCCTGGCCCTTAACGTGGTCTCCTCCTGGTGGGCGGACGAGGCCACCCAATACGGCCTCGAGTTCGACCAGCATGACGATCGCTACGGCCGCACCAGCGAATGGCTGAAGGTTGTCGACGGCCTCTGGACCGAGAAGCGGTTCAGCTTCTCGGGGACTCGCTACACGCTCAAGGACGCGATCTGCGAGCCCAAGCCGGTGTCGAAGCCCCGCCCGACCATTTATGCCGGCGGCGAGAGCGAAGCGGCCAAGACGATGATCGCCACCCAGTGCGACGCCTATGTGATGCACGGCGATCCGGTCGGCGCCATCGCCCCCAAGATCGCGGACATGTCCGATCGCCGCACCCGCGCCGGCGGTGCTCGCATGCAGTTCGGCATGGCCGCTTTCGCCATCGTGCGCGACAGCGAGGCGGAGGCGCAGCGCGAGCTCGCGCGGATCACCCAGCTCCCGCCCAAGCCGCCCAAGGGCTTCGACAATTTCGAGCAGTGGCTGTCGGGCACCCAGCTCGAGCGCGAACTCAAGCTCCAGGAATATTCCGTCTCGAATCGCGGCCTCAGGCCCAACTTCGTCGGCACCCCCGAGCAGCTCCAGGAGCGGATCGCCGAATATGAGGATTCGGGCCTCGACCTGCTTCTCCTCCAGATGAGCCCACAGGCCGAGGAGATGGACCGCTTCGCGGTGCAGGTGATCCAGCCGATGCGGGCGGCCGCCGCGTGACCTGACACCGACAAGCTCGTCACTTCACTTGGGCCTGTCCGCGGGCGGACGGGTTTGTTCGTTTTCGGACATGACGGT
The DNA here is from genome assembly GCA_035644835.1 of Allosphingosinicella sp. GTDB lineage: Bacteria > Pseudomonadota > Alphaproteobacteria > Sphingomonadales > Sphingomonadaceae > Allosphingosinicella. The sequence continues at coordinate 360,706 of DASQNR010000007.1, forward strand.
GCTTGCCGATTTGCTGCCGCTCTTGCGCCAGGCATGGCATAGCTCTTGCTGCTTGTGCAGAAGCGTTTAGGACGGTTCTTGTCGGCTTGGCCCACGAGGGGGCGGGCCGGTATAAAGGTCGCGCCCGCTCAGGGTGTATTGTATATATAAGACAGTTGTGCGATTGAGAGTGGATGACCGAGCATAATTTCGACCACATGCGGCGCGCCATGATCGCGAATCAGCTGCGCACCACCGGGACCAACGATCCGCGCGTGCTCGCCGCCTTGGGAGAGATCCCGCGCGAGCGTTTCGTGCCGGAGGAACGGCTGGCGATGACCTATACCGACGCGCCCGTGCCGCTGAAGCCGGGCCGCGACCTCAACAATCCAATGGCGCTGGGCCGGATGCTGACCGAGGCCTCGCCGCAACGGGGCGAGCGGGCGCTCGTCGTCGGAGCCGCCACCGGCTATGCCGCCGCCTTGCTGTCGCGGCTGGTGGGAAGCGTCGTCGCGCTCGAGGAAGATGCCGAGCTCGTCGCCTTTGCGCGCGAAGCGCTGGCCGATTACCCGGTAACCCTGGTCGAGGGACCGATGACGCAGGGGCACCAGGCCGGCGCGCCTTACGATCTCATTCTCATCGACGGGGCGGTGGAATTCGTGCCGGATGCGCTCATCGACCAGCTCGTCGACGGCGGACGGATGGCGGTGGCGATGCTGCAACAGGGGGTTTCGCGGCTTTCGATCGGGCGCAAGGCAGGGGAAGGGTTCGGCACGGCGGCATTTTCGGATGTCGCCGCGGCGGTCCTGCCGGGCTTCTCGAAGCCGAAGGGTTTCAACTTTTAAGAGCGGAGTAGGGTTAATGCGGGGTGGGCTTTTTGCCGCGGCAAGCGCCGTGGCGATGATCGTGGGAGGCGCCGCGCAGGCGGACACGCTGCGCGAAGCGCTGGTGCAGACGTACAACAGCAATCCGACCATCATGGCGCAGCGCGCGCAGCTTCGCTCGGTCGACGAGGGCGTCTCCATTGCGCGCGCGCAGGGCAGGCCGTCGGTAACGGGCGTGGCGGGCGTCAACCAGAACGTACTGCGCCGCGGCGCGGTGCCGGGACGCAGCATCAATGCCGGTGTCGATCTGAGCTACCCCTTGTTCACGGGCGGACGCGTGCGCAACGCGATCCAGGCCGCCGACGAGCGCGTGCTCGCCGGCCGCGCCAGCCTGCGGGCCACCGAGGGAGACGTCTTCACCGAAGCGGTTGCCGCCTACATGGACGTGATCCGCGACCGTTCGATCGTTACGCTCAACCAGAACCAGGTTCGCGTGCTGGAAACCAACCTCCAGGCCACCCGGGACCGGTTCGAAGTCGGCGACCTGACCCGCACCGATGTCGCCCAATCGGAAGCGCGGCTCGCGCTTGCCCGCTCCAGCCTGGCATCCGTTCAGGGCCGGCTGGAGGGCAGCGAGCAGAATTATCGCCGCGTCATCGGCGCGCTTCCCGACGAGCTCGATCCGCCGCCGCCGCTGCCGCCGCTGCCGACCACCGCCGCGCAGGCGGAAGACATCGCGCTCGCCAACAATTCGGACCTTCAGTCGATCGCCGCGCAAATTCGCGCCGCCGGCCGGGACGTGTCGATCGCGCGTGCCGACCGTCTGCCGACGGTGTCGGGCGTGTCGAGCGGCGATTATATCAATTATATCGGTTCGCAGCCGACCGGCATCGGCGGCGATGCCCGCTCCGCCAGCGTCGGCGTCCAGGCGCGGATCCCGATCTATCAGGGCGGTCTGGTCGGCGCCCGGGTGCGTCAGCTGCAGGCGGTGCAGGGCCAGTTCCTGGAACGGGGCATCGAGGTCGAACGGCTGGTGGTTTCAAACACGCTGGCCGCTTTCGCCGGCTACCAGGCGGCGCAGGAGGCGATCGAATCGAACCAGGTCGCGGTCAACGCCAACACGCTGGCGCTGGAAGGCACACGGGCCGAGCAGACGGTGGGCACGCGCAACGTGCTCGATGTGCTCAACGCGGAGCAGGAACTGCTCAACAGCCAGGTGGCGTTGGTGACGGCGCGCCGCGATGCTTATGTTGCCGGCTTCCAGTTGCTCAACGCGATGGGACGGGCCGAAGCGGAGGATCTGAACCTGGACGGCGGCGCGCTCTACGATCCGGTGACCAACTATAAGCGGGTGTCGCGCCGTTCCTCCGACTGGGGGAACGACCCGGTACCGGTGCCGGTCTCGACCCGTACGGTTACGGGGGGTGCAATCTCCCCCGTGACACCGCCTTCGCAATAAGCGATAACCCACTCATCATGGGGGATTTGAACCAGGAACCGTCGATGGAGGAGATACTCGCCTCCATCAAGCGCGTGATCGCCGAGGATGGCCGCGCCGCCGTGGTTCGGCCCTCCCGCGCCGCGCGCGCGGGCGAGCCGACGCGGCTCGACGAGGATGTGCTGGAGCTCAGCGATCCGGTGACGGAAGGCGATGGGCTGGTCTCGCCGGACGCCGCGGAAGCCAGCCGCCAGTCGCTTGCCGCTTTGTCGCTCCTGCGCGAGCGCAGCGAGGAGGCGGCGCCGCTCGCCAATGCCGGGCCGCTCGAAGCGGTGGTGCGCGAGATGCTCAAGCCGATGCTCAAGGACTGGCTCGATCGCCATCTGCCCGAGATGGTGGAAGAACTCGTCACCCGCGAGATCGTCAGGATCACCGGCAAGAACCTCTAGCTTTGGCGCAATCCCGTCATTCCCGCGAAAGCGGGAATCCGGTTTCCTGTTCTTCCGGTCCTTTTAAGAAGAAGAACGAAGAAGCAGGACCCCTGCTTTCGCGGGGGTGACGAAACATGGGTGCGCCGCCCCCCGCGCCTGCCATTGCTCCGGCGCCTCCGCTTCGTCTAAGCGGCGGCCATGAGCGAACTGCCCAAAACCTTCGACCCCGCCGCCATCGAGGCGCATTGGTACGCCCATTGGGAAAAGGAGGGGCTGTTCCGCCCCGAGCGTCCCGATGCGGAGCCTTGGACGATCGTCAACCCGCCGCCCAACGTCACCGGCTTGCTCCACATCGGCCACGCGCTCGACAACACGCTGCAGGACATCCTCACCCGCCACGCCCGGCTCAAGGGCAAGGACGCCTTGTGGGTGGTCGGCACCGACCATGCCGGCATCGCCACCCAGATGGTGGTGGAGCGCAACCTCGAAAAGCAAGGCGTGCGCCGCGCCGATCTCGGCCGCGACGCCTTTGTGGAAAAGGTCTGGGCGTGGAAGGAGGAGAGCGGCGGCGAGATCACCCGCCAGCTGCGCCGCCTCGGCTGCTCGATGGATTGGGCCAACGAGCGCTTCACCATGGACGAAGGCTTCAGCCGCGCCGTCTTAAAGGTGTTCGTCCAGCTTTACCGCGACAATCTGCTCTACCGCGACAAACGGCTGGTCAATTGGGACCCGCATTTCGGCACCGCCATTTCCGATCTGGAGGTCGAGACGCGGGAGGTGCAGGGCAAGTTCTGGCACCTCAGATATCCGCTCGAAGACGGCTCCGGCTCCGTCTCGGTCGCCACCACCCGGCCCGAGACGATGCTGGCGGACATGGCGGTGGCGGTGAACCCGTCGGACGAGCGCTATGCCGCGCTGGTCGGCAAGCGGCTCAAGCTGCCGATCACCGGCCGGCTGGTGCCGATCGTCGCCGACGAGCATGCCGACCCCGAGCTCGGCTCGGGCGCGGTGAAGATCACGCCGGGCCACGACTTCAACGATTTCGAGGTGGGCAGGCGCGCGGGGATCAAGGCCGCCGACATGCTCAACATGCTCACCGCCGACGCCAGGGTCGCGCAGACCGCCGACGGGCTCATTCCGGCCGAGCTGGTCGGCCTCGACCGCTTCAAGGCGCGTGGTCGCGTGGTGGAGATGCTCGAGGCGCTCGGCTTCCTTGAGCGGGTCGAGGACCGCACCATCCAGACCCCCTATGGCGACCGCTCGGGCGTGGTGATCGAGCCGTGGCTGACCGACCAATGGTATGTCGATGCCGAGACGCTGGCCAAGCCCGCGATCGAGGCGGTGCGCTCGGGCGCGATCAAGGTGGTGCCCAAGACCTGGGAGAAGACCTGGTTCAACTGGCTGGAGAACATCCAGCCCTGGTGCGTCTCGCGCCAGCTTTGGTGGGGGCATCAGATCCCGGCCTGGTATGACGATGCCGGCAATGTCTTCGTCGCCGAGACGGAGGAGGAAGCGCAGGCGCTGGCCGGGGAGGGCGCGGCCCTGCGCCGCGACAGCGATGTGCTCGACACCTGGTTCTCGTCGGCGCTGTGGCCGTTCGGCACGCTCGGATGGCCGGACGATTCCGACTTTCACCTCTCCCCTTTAGGGGAGGGGTTGGGGGTGGGGGCTGTCCGCTCTGAAGCGTCTGGTGACAAGCCCCACCCCAACCCCTCCCCTGAAGGGGAGGGGCTTTGGAAGGCTCGGCCCGGTTCGAAGCTTGCCCGTCACTACCCCAACGATGTGCTCATCTCGGGGTTCGATATCATCTTCTTCTGGGATGCCCGGATGGCGATGCAGGGCCTCCACTTCATGAAGGAGGTGCCTTGGAAGACGCTCTACCTTCACGGCCTGGTGCGCGACTCCAAGGGCGCCAAGATGTCCAAGTCGAAGGGCAATACGGTCGATCCCCTGGGTCTCGTCGACCGCTACGGCGCCGATGCCTTGCGCTTCACGCTGGCGGCGATGGAGAGCCAGGGCCGCGACATCAAGCTCGACGAAAAGCGCATCGAAGGCTATCGCAACTTCGCCACCAAGCTGTGGAACGCCGCGCGCTTCTGCCAGGCCAACGGCATCGGCGGGTCGGCGGCGCTGGAGCCGCCCAGGGCGAGTCACGCCGTCAACCGCTGGATCGTCGGGGAGACGGTGAAGACCGTCCAGGCGCTCGACCTGGCGCTGGCGGAACTGCGCTTCGATGAAAGCGCCAACCTCCTCTACCGTTTCGTGTGGGGCAGCTTCTGCGACTGGTATCTCGAGCTGATCAAGCCTGTGTTTAACCCCTCCCCTGAAGGGGAGGGGCCAGGGGTGGGGGCTGTCAGTGCGGCCTCCACTGTGTCCGATAACACGCACAGGCCCCACCCCAGCCCCTCCCCTGAAGGGGAGGGGCTAGACGAGACCCGGGCGGTGGCGGGTTGGGTGCTCGACCAGATCCTGGTCATGCTCCACCCGTTCATGCCGTTCATCACCGAGGAGCTGTGGCACGCGATGGCGGCGCCCGGGGCGCCGCGGCCCTACCCGCTGATCGTCGCCAAATGGCCGATGCCCGACGCCCGTGCCCTGGATCCGGAAGCGGGGCCGGAGATCGACTGGCTGATCCGCACGGTGTCGGGCATCCGCGCCGCTCGGACCGAGCTCAACGTGCCGCCGGGAGCCCGCCTGCCGCTCCATGTGCGCGACGCGAGCGAAGCGACGCGGGGGCGGCTGGCACGCAACGAAGCGGCGCTGAAGCGGCTCGCCAGAATCGAAAGCGTCAGCGCCGAAGAGGCGGTCGGCGGCGCCGCCCAAGTGGTGGTGGACGAGGCGACGTTCATCTTGCCGCTCGAGGGCGTGATCGACATCGCGGCCGAGCGCAGCCGCCTCGCCAAGGCGCTTGCCGCCGCCGAGAAGGAGCGCGACGGGTTGGCCGGGCGCCTCGGCAATCCAAGCTTCGTGGAGCGCGCCAAGCCCGAAGCCGTGGAGAAAGCGCGTGCCGACCATGCGGAAAAGGCATCGGACGCGGAGCAATATCGGGCGGCGCTGGCCCGGCTCGGCTAGGCTTTCGCCGCCGTATCTTCGGGCGGATCGGCGGGAACGACCACCTCCACCGCCCGCCGCGCCACTTCGGCGCGAACGGGGGTCTTGGCCAGCACCTCGCCATCGATCGAGATCGGCAGGCGCGGCACCGTGTCGATCTGAAAGCTTCTGGCGTGGAAATTCCGCACGGGGGCCTGGCGTGCCGGGAGGTGGAGCGAACTGGCGATCCAGTTCCACACCAAAGGCAGCACGCTGCGCCCCATCACCGCCTGGACGACGATCTCCCCGCTCTGCACATCGGCATCCTCCACCAGCTCCACCCCGCCATGAAAGCGGCCGTTGGCGATCCTGACCTCGGTGGCCCAGAACGTCTCCCGGCTGGTGCCGTCGTCGAGCGTGATGCGGAAGGCATGGAACCGCACCAGGCACCAGATCGCCCAAATCAGATAGCCGAAGCGGCCGAGGTAGCGCTTCAACTTGTGCGGCACACCTTCGCCGATCATCGGCGACAGGCCCATGGCGGCGCAATTGGCGAAATAATCGCCGTTGATCCGGCCAAGATCGATGCGCCGCCGCTTGCCGGTGGCAATGGTGCGCACCGCGCCTTCGAGGTCGAGCGGGATGCCGAGCGTACGGGCAAAGCTGTTGGCGGTGCCGAGCGGGAGAAGCGCGAATACGCACGGATGGTCGACCACGAAGTCGATCGTGCAGGAAAGCGAGCCGTCGCCTCCGCCGATGATCACCATCGGCGCGCCGTTCTGCACCGCCTGATTGACGATCTGGTTGAGCTTCTTGGGGTTGCGCACCGGTATCGCGTCGATCAGCCGCACGCCTGAGTCCTCCAGCAGCGACTTGGCCTCGCGGAACAGGGCCTCGCCGCGCCGGGAGTGGACGTTGACGATCAGAACGGCTTCGCGGGGAACGGGGAGTGTCGGGGTCATGACGGCCATAGAACCGTTAAAGCAGCCCGAATGTCCAACTTTGTTTTTACGGCCGGCGCCGCCCGCCGGCGCGTGCGGCTTTGCAGGCGCGACCCGGCGGGCTAGGAGCGGGCAATGACCACGGCCGCCTTTCCCGCGATCCGCCTGCGCCGTACCCGCTCCGCCGCCTGGAGCCGGGCGCTGGTGGCCGAGCACAGGCTTGCGGCGGCCGACCTCATCTGGCCGCTGTTCATCGCGGGAGGGAAGGGGGTGGAGGAGCCGATCGCCACCCTGCCCGGAGTGTCGCGCTGGTCGGTGGACCTGCTTGCCGAGCGGGCGCGCGAGGCGCGGGACCTCGGCATTCCGTGCATCGCCCTGTTTCCGAACACGCCGCGCGAGATGCGGACGCAGGACGCCCGCGAAGCGTTGAACCCGGACAACCTCATCTGCCGCGCCGTGCGGGCGGTGAAGGATGCCGTCCCCGAGGTCGGCGTCCTCACCGACGTGGCGCTCGATCCCTATACCGCCCACGGTCACGACGGAGTGGTCGACGGCGCGGGTTGCGTCCTCAACGACGAGACCACCGCGATCCTGGCCGAGCAGGCGCTGGTCCAGGCCCGCGCGGGTGCCGATATCGTCGCGCCGTCGGACATGATGGACGGCCGCGTCGGCGTGATCCGCCGGGCGCTGGAGGGGGAAGGCCTCTGCAACGTCCAGATCATGGCCTATGCCGCCAAATATGCCTCGGCCTTTTACGGCCCGTTCCGCGACGCAGTGGGCTCGTCCGGGCTCCTAAAGGGCGACAAGAAAAGCTACCAGATGGATCCGGCCAATGGCGACGAGGCGCTGCGTGAGGTCGCGCTCGACATCGCCGAAGGGGCGGACCACGTCATGGTCAAGCCCGGCCTTCCCTATCTCGACATCGTCCGGCGGGTGAAGGAACGGTTCGAAGTGCCGGTCTTCGCCTACCAGGTGTCCGGCGAATATGCGATGATCGAGGCCGCCGCCGCCGCGGGCGCCGGGGACCGCGACGCGCTCGTGCTCGAAACGCTGATGGCGTTCAAGCGCGCCGGCTGTTCGGGCATCCTGAGCTACCACGCACCCCTGGCCGCGCGGCTCCTCGCCCGGTGAGCCTGCTCGCCGCCGGCAGTTTTGCGATAGCACCGCGTCAGGCGCGCGTCCTCTTTCTCGCGACCATCCTTACCGGCTCGTTTCTGCTGTTCCTCACGCAGCCGATGGTGGCGCGCATGGCGCTGCCGCGGCTCGGCGGCGCGCCGGCGGTTTGGAACAGCGCCATGCTGGTCTACCAGGCGCTGCTGCTCGGCGGCTATGCCTACGCCCATTACCTTTCGCGTGCGGCGCCCCGGCGGCAGGCTGGCATCCACCTCGTCGTTTTCGCGCTTGCCGCCTTGTGGCTGCCGATCGGCCTTCGCGACGTGGTGCTGCCGGCGCAAGGCTCGGCCGCCTTGTGGGCCCCCTGGTTCCTGCTGAGCTCGATCGGGCCGCTATTCTTCATCGTCTCCGCGCAGGCGCCGCTGATGCAGCGCTGGTACGCCCTCGATCCCGAGCGCGGCGATCCGTATCCGCTCTATGCCGCCTCGAACCTCGGCAGCTTCGCAGGCCTCCTCTCCTATCCGCTGCTCGTCGAGCCGATGCTGACGCTGCAACAGCAAAGCCTGCTGTGGTCGGCCGGCTATGCCTTGCTGGTCCTGCTGGTGGCGCTGTGCGCGCTGACCGTCCCCGGCGCGGCGGTGGAGCGGGCGCCGGTCGAGGATGCCGGCCCTGCGCCGAGCCGCGCCCAACTCGCCGGCTGGATCGTGCTCGCCGCCGTTCCATCGGGGCTGATGCTGTCGACCACCACGCACCTCACCACCGACATCGTTGCTTTGCCGCTCCTGTGGGTGCTGCCGCTCGGCCTCTACCTTTTGAGCTTCGTGGTCGCCTTCGCGGGGCGCCGCGGCCCGGCCAATGTCCTCACCAACATCGCTCCGTTCGTGCTGCTGATCGCCGGCGGCTTCGCGTTCAGCGGCGGCTCGCGCAGCCCGTTCTTCACGGCAACCCTGGGGCTGTTGCTCCTGTTCGTTTCCGCGGTGGCGCTGCACACCGCCATGTTCCGCGCGCGGCCGGCCGCCGGGCACCTCACCGCTTTCTACCTCGCCATGGCGGCCGGCGGCGTGATCGGCGGCTTGTTCTGCGCGGTGCTGGCACCGGGCCTGTTCGACTGGACCTATGAGCATCCGGTGTTGCTGCTCGCCGCCGCCTTCCTGGTGCCGCAGTCGCGGCTCGTACCCCAGGCGGCGCGCATGCCGCCATGGCTGCAAGCCGCGCTGATCGCGGGAATTTTCACTTTGTCCTGGGTGGCGGATCGCAAGCCGGTGCCGTGGATCGAGGATCACCACGCCTTGATCGCCAGCGTCTTCATCTCGCTGGTCGCCCTGCTGTTCGTCGGCGCGCGGCTGTTGTTCGCTTTGTCGCTGGCCGCCTTGATGATGAGCTATGGCGGTTGGCGCACGCTTGAAGGCTCCGTCGAGCCCGGCCGCACCCGCTCCTATTTCGGCGTCTACACGATCACCACCCGCGGCGATCCGCCGGCGCGCCTGCTGACCCACGGCACCACCCTTCACGGCATCCAGAGCCTCTCGCCCGGCGCGGAGACCGAGCCCACCTCTTATTACGCCCGCCGTTCGGGCGTCGGCCACGCAATGGCCTCGGCCGAGCTGTTCCACGGTGACGATCCGCGGATCGGAGTCGTCGGCCTCGGTACCGGCACCTTGTCCTGCTATCGCCTGCCCGGTCAGGCCTGGACCTTTTTCGAGATCGATCCCGAGATGGTCCGCATCGCCCGCGATCCGGCCAGCTTCAGCTTCCTGAGCCGCTGCGCGCCGCAGGCCCGGATCGTGATCGGCGATGCCCGGGTCAGCCTCACCCGCGAAGCGCCCGCCAGCCTCGATCTGCTCGCCGTCGATGCCTTTTCATCCGACGCGGTGCCGATGCACCTCCTCACCCGCGAGGCGCTGCAGGTCTATCGCCGCGTCCTGTCGCCCGACGGCGTCCTCCTGATGCACATCTCCAACCGCTACCTCGATCTCGAGCCGGTGCTGGCCGCCGCCGCGGAGAAGGACGGGTGGCACGCCGCCGTCTTCGATTACGCCCCGACTCTGGACGAGCAGGCGCGCAACATGAGCATGTCGGTGTGGGTCGCGCTCGCGCCCAGCGAGGACACCTTGCTTGCCTTGCGCATCTCCAGCGCCGAGGACGCCCACCTCTGGCGCCCGCTGGTGGGGCGGCCCGGCTTCCCCGGCTGGAGCGACGATTATGCCACCATTCTTCCGCTGCTCGCCGATTTCAGGAACTGGGTGCCGGATAGCCTGAAGGACGTACGATGATCGAGACCGAGCGGCTGATCCTGCGCGACTGGCGCGAAGCGGATATCGCGCCGTTCGTGCGCCACCTCAACACCCCCGCCGTGATGCGCTGGCTGGGCGGCATCAACGAGCCCGACCTCCTGGAGGATGTGGTGCGCGACCGTTTCATGGTGTGGAGCCGGCGCTTCGGCCACACCTTCTGGGTCGCCGAGCGCAAGTCGGACGGCGAATTGCTCGGCTTTTGCGGCCTCAAGGTCGCCAACGATGCCGGCAGCCCGGTGGAGGGCGAGCTGGAGATCGGCTGGCGCCTGCGCGAGGATGTCTGGGGGCAGGGCTATGCCAGGGAAGGCGCCGCCGCATCCCTCGACTTCGCCTTCGATCGCCTCGGCGCCAAACAGGTGGTGGCGCTCACCGTCGCCGGCAACACGCCGAGCTGGGGCCTGATGCTGCGGCTCGGCATGACGCGCCGCCCCGATCTCGATTATGCCGGCCCGGATTGGGCGGAGGGCATCGTCCATGTCTATGTGATCCGGAGGGAAGAATGGCGCAGCTGATCGGATTCGGCGGCAAGACGCCCCGCATCGATCCGTCCGCCTTCGTCGCGCCCGGCGCCCGCCTGATCGGCGACATCGAAATCGGGGCGGAGGCCAGCATCTGGTACAATTGCGTGCTTCGCGGCGACGTAAACCTGATCAGCATCGGCGCCCGCACCAACATCCAGGACGGCAGCGTCATCCATGTCGATTCGCCCAAGCCCGGCAACGACGCCGGCAATCCCACGGTCATCGGCGAGGAGGTGCTGGTCGGCCACCTCGCCATGGTCCACGGCTGCATCCTTCACGACCGCGCCTTTGTCGGACTCGGCGCGATCGTCATGGACGGCTGCGAGATCGAAGGCGGCGCCATGCTCGCTGCCGGCGCCATGCTGACGCCGGGCAAGCGCATCCCCGCCGGCCAGCTCTGGGCCGGGCGCCCGGCCAAATATGTTCGCGATCTTTCCGAAGGTGAACTTGCCGGCCAGCGCGCCGGAATTGCCCATTATGTGGCGCTCGCCAGGGCGCACGCCGAAGCGCTCAGGAGCCTTTGAGCCGGCCGCCGAGTTCGCCCAGCCGCGCCTCCTGGCCGGCGGCAAGCGCCTGCATTTGCGCCAGCGCTTCGGTAAGGCGGCCGTAGTCGCCTGGGCTGAGCGGCCCTTCCAGCGCTTGCGCCGCGGCGAATTGATCGAGGTCGGCAAGCGCCGATACCGTCGCGACCCGCGCCGCCTGGGCGCGGGATATCGCTTGCTGGGCGGCCAGCCAGGACTCGCTGCCGGCAGCCCCCGCACGGGCGGCAAGCGGCCGCGCCTGCGCCAGCGCCCGTTCAAAGTCCACATTGCCTTCCCGTGCCCGGCCGGCGAATGCGGCGATGCGCCCGGACATGCCCTCGCGGTCAGGTGCGTCCGGAACGACGGCGATGGGATCGCCGGCCGCATAGATGCGCTCCACCTCCCGCTGCACAAGCGACGGAAAGGGTCCTTGCGCCGCGCAGCCGGTGAGCAGCAGCGGCGGGAGGAGAAGCAGGGGGAGGGCGCTTTTCATCGCCACCTTCCTAGGAGCCGCCGCTTTTGCCCGCAACGCCCTTGCGTCCCCCGATCCTTCCCCTTATTGGCCCGAACTTCCGCGCGCCCGTAGCTCAGCTGGATAGAGCACCAGACTACGAATCTGGGGGCCGGAGGTTCGAATCCTTCCGGGCGCGCCATTCTCGTTCGATGTTGGGCACCATGCTGGGTGCCGCCGTTCCGACGCGTCCAACGGCGTGTTCGAGGTTCTTCGCGATCCCTGTGACCCGAATTTCCCGATCGCCAACCTTCCACACGCGAGACGATACTCCTCACGTCGCGGGCTGGTTCTCGGCCGCGAATGGGATCGCGCATGAGGGTCGAGGCGATCCATCAACTCGGGGGTGCTACGCCGCTCTGACTCGCGAGCTGCCGGTCAAGAAGTACGATGTCGGCCTCTACCTGTGCGAGCTGCGTCATCTGGTCGGCTCGGGCGTCGGACGATTTCAGGAGGCGGTCCGCTACGACGACCAATAACCGTTCGAGACCACCCTCCAGGTGCGTCTTCCGTGATTTGAGCAGTTTAGCAGAAGCGCGCCGCCCCCTAATTCCACCGGTTGACTTGGTTCGTACCTTCAAGACATCCTTCTCATGCACGACTCAGCAGGGGGGACAAACAATGAACTCGACAAAAGCTTTTGCCCTTGGGTTGCTTACAGTGGCGCTAAGCGGCTGCGGTACAATGGCGCCGTCCGGTCAGATCGCGGAGGTCACAACCAAGTTTTCAGATATCGTCAAAAGCAGCTCGGACACTCTGTTAACTGAAACGGGTGCGAAGACGTCAGTCAGACGAGATGAAGTGTTGATGCATTACATCTCACGTGGCGACAATCCGGGTAGCATCACGCGTGCAGGCGTGCCGCGATCATTCGCCAATTACGTATGTGTCGGAAGCAGCTCGCTCGTCAATCAGACCGCCTTTCTGGATTATTCGAAGGCGTATTCTGATGCCCTGGCCGGCATCACAAAACCCGGAGCTAGCACGTTTGCGGGCCAGTGGAAAAAATATCAAGAGCTCAAGAAGGCGGACACGCAAGCAATAACGCCACCTGAACAAATGATGCCGGGAGATCTCTTCGAGAAGTGCACTGCCGACGTTTCCGCACGGCTCACGTTCGAAGGAGTGCCGGCTTCAGACTTCACCAACGAGTCGGCGATTGGCTTTGTGCTGGGCCTGGAACAACTTGTAAGGGCTGTGGAAACAACGCTCGCCACCGGTCTCAAGGTCGGAAACGAGATAGAGAGTCGTCGTATGTTCTCCCGGCTGGTGATCGCGCAGCATGAGGATTTCCAATCCCGCCTATCCAACGACCTGAGGCCCGACCTGCTCGATAATGCTTGGGAGCGCCGTAAATCCCGAGCGTTGTGGCGTCCCTACCGAACGTTCGCGAGAATGATGGAGCTTGATCCTGCCCGTGACCGGGCCGAAATCTACAAGCTTGCCGACGAGACTAATGCCGGGCTGGCTGAATTTGATGCTTTGAGAAAAACCAAATCTCCAGCAACCGTCGTGAAGTCGTTGGCTGTGGCTGAGAATGCCATCTACGAAGTTGCAACGAACGAGAAGCTTTCGCCGCGCCAATTGCTATCGTTCCTTGCATCCATCGCCACCGATCTGGAGCAGATCGGTAAGGATTATAAGGGCGTCAAGGAAGCAGCTGACAAGCTTGGAGGCGAGGTATGACTCATGTCACCTTAAAGCTCGCCTCTATGCTCGCATGCCTCGTGCCAACCGCTGCTTCGGCTCAGGTTTCAAAGGCGATGAATGGCACCACTGATGGGCCGGCTGGCTTGACGGCCAGGGAGTTTCTCAACCGCGATCCCGCCGGCCTCCTTAATGCAAGTGAGAAGCGCAAGGGGGCCGTCATTGAGCAGCTGAAGGCCCATCAGAATGTTCTAGCAGCCGAAGTGGCCAGAACGATGCAAGATCGCCGTGGAGGTCGCATATCGGCGGTCACGGCCGCCTCGGCACTCGAGGAAATAAGTGTCTCTATCGAGGTTCTGCAGGGGGCAAAGAGTCTTTTGGAGAAGGAACCCTCCCCAGGCGCTGTCCTCGAGCCGGAAAGGCTGGAGGAGCAAGCAGAGGCGTTGAGGTGGGTGAGCCGCCCGGTATGGGCGCTGTGCCAAGGGCGGCCGTGGCTTACCGGCGCATTGAAGGAAGAATGGGCTCCGATTCTAAAACCGGTTGAAGCCAAGCTTGCGGCTGTGAGCCGGTCCGTAGGTGTGGTGAGTGCATATTATGTCAGCCCCAGGTTGCTTAGTTCTCCGCATGTTGGCTCCGCCGTGGTCGTTGGCCCAAGGCTTATAGCCACCAACAAGCATGTGGTCCGTGACGGCAGGTTCGGATATCAAGATGTCGCATCCGGCGAGTGGAAGCTATTTACTACCCTTGCAGGGGAGGTCGAATTTCCGCGTGAGTATCAACGGTGCGATGGCGGCAACTCGCCTGCAATCAGGGCACGTGTAATTGGAATAGAGTATGCCGACCCGTCGCCGGAGGTCGATTTTATCATATTGAGAGTTGATCAGGATCTGCCTCCGCATGTCCGTTTTGCTGATGCCCCAGATGTTGGAGATGCCGATCGTATCGCGGTGATAGGGTATCCTGGCCGTCCCAAAGTGCCTTTCCTCCGGGAGGTACAAGTCGACGAGATATTCGGCACACCAGACAAGAAAGTGCCATTCCCGGTTTCGAGACTCTCGTTAGGTTACGTGCTGCCCAATGACACGGCGCCGGCTGGCCACCATACCTACGATGCAACCACTTGGGGGGGCAGCTCGGGGTCGGCGGTGATGAGCTTGGTAGACGGGTCGGTGATTTCAATACACGTAAAAGGCATGAACTCGCCGAAGGAGGGCATAGGCTACAACCTAGGACTGTCGGGCGCCAAGATCGCATCTTGGCAGAAGGGTCGGGGCCTGTAGCTCCAGCCATTGGCCGAGCGGTCGCCGCGATGGCGCGGCGACGGCTGCTGCTCAAGAACCATCTGATAAGTTAGATGATTCATCGTCAGCTTCTGGTCGGAATCCGAAGGTCTGGTCATGGGCAGGCGCAAGAAGAAAGCGAACGCTCGTCCCACTCTCGGTCCTGGCTCCCTCCGGGGCACGAGAGCACCTCAGGGCGTTCCGGTTGCCTCTCCTTCGTTGCGAGAACGACGTTGTTTGTGGGGGTGCGGTACAAATGATCTAGGGGGTCGGGGCCGCAGCTTTCAGCAGGGAGGCCCATGTCCCTCCTCAGTTCCGCCGAACTGTCACCACCGCTCCTGAACCTCTTATCGAGCGCGGCCGCCCGCAGTCCCCGCCGGCGACCTGGCGCTGTGATCAGTCGGTTGATCCACACTGATCTAAATTACCTGTTTCCGCAGCCCCCCCTGAGCGCGCAAGGTGGCGCGATACACCATCAGGAGGATAGCCATGGACGCCAAAACGAGCGGCAGCCCTTTGAGTGACCCCAATAAGGAGCCGGCGGCACTGCGATCCTTGCTGGGGCGCACCAATCGCGACTGGTGGCCGAACCAGATCTCGCTGGACATCCTCCACCAGAACGGCGCCGCCTCGCCCGATCCCTATGGGGGGGAGTTCAACTATCCGGCCGAATTCGAGAAGCTCGACTATCAGGCATTGAAGCGCGATCTCACCGCCTTGATGACCGACAGCCAGCCCTGGTGGCCGGCTGATTACGGCCATTACGGCCCGTTCTTCATCCGCATGGCCTGGCACAGCGCCGGCACCTACCGCACCGGCGACGGCCGCGGCGGCGCGTCCTCCGGCGGGCAGCGTTTCGCGCCGCTCAACTCCTGGCCGGACAACGCCAATCTCGACAAGGCCCGCCGCCTGCTGTGGCCGATCAAGCAGAAATACGGGCGGCAGCTTTCCTGGGCGGACCTGATGATCCTCGCCGGCAATGTCGCCATCGAATCGATGGGCGGCCCGGTGTTCGGCTTCGGCGGCGGCCGAGTCGATGTGTGGGAGCCGCAAAAGGACATTTACTGGGGTACCGAGGAGGAGTGGCTGGGCGAGACCAGGATCGACGAGCAATCCGGCAAGGCGCTCGAAAATCCGCTGGCCGCGATCCAGATGGGCCTCATCTACGTCAATCCGCAAGGGCCGGGCGGCAAGCCCGATCCGGCCGCCTCGGCGCACGACATTCGCGAGACGTTCGGCCGAATGGGCATGAACGACGAGGAAACAGTGGCGCTGGTCGCGGGTGGCCACACGTTCGGCAAGTGCCACGGGGCAGGCGACGCCAACAAGGTGGGCAGCGAGCCGGAGGGCTCCGACATCGCCCAGCAGGGCCTCGGCTGGACCAGCGGCCATGAAAGCGGGATGGGCGATCACACCATCACCAGCGGCCTCGAAGGCGCCTGGACGCCGACCCCGATCCAGTGGACCAACAACTACTTCCGCATGCTATTCGATTATGATTATGAGCTTGTGACCAGCCCGGCCGGTGCCCTGCAGTGGCAGCCGAAGGACCAGCGCGAGGAAGACATGGCGCCCGGTGCGCACAGCCCCGACCGCCGCCTTCCGACCATGATGACCACCGCCGACATGGCGCTCAAGGTGGACCCGGCCTACGGCGCCATCTCGCGTCGCTTCTTTGAAAACCCGGACCAGTTCGCCGACGCCTTCGCCCGCGCCTGGTTCAAATTGTGCCACCGCGACATGGGGCCCAAGGCGCGCTACCTCGGCCCGGAAGTGCCGGGGGAGGACCTGCTCTGGCAGGACCCGGTTCCCGCCGCCGAGCACCCGCCGGTGGACGCCGCCGGCATCGCCGACCTCAAGCGCCGCCTGCTGGGTTCCGGCCTTGGCGTCTCCGAGCTAGTGCAGACCGCCTGGGCTTCCGCCGCCACCTATCGCGGCTCCGACAAGCGCGGCGGCGCCAATGGCGGGCGCCTGCGGCTTGAGCCGCAGCGCAATTGGGAGGTGAACCAGCCCCAGCAGCTCGCCCGTGTGCTTGGCGTGCTGGAAGGCATACAGCGTGACTTCGCTGCCTCTGGCGGCCGGGTCAGCATGGCCGATCTCATCGTGCTGGGCGGCACGGCGGCGGTCGAGAAAGCGGCGCGCGATGCCGGCCACCAGGTCGAGGTGCCGTTCGCGCCGGGCCGCACCGACGCGTCGCAGGAGCAGACCGACGCCGAGGGAATGGCGGTGCTCGAGCCGCGCGCCGACGGCTTTCGCAACTACCTTCAGGTCGAATTCTCGGTTCCGACCGAGGAGCTGCTGATCGACCGTGCGCAGCTGATGCAGCTTTCCGCTCCGGAAATGGCGGTGCTGGTCGGCGGCTTGCGGGTGCTCGGCGGCAACCATGGCGGCTCGCCGCACGGCGTCCTCACCGATCGCCCCGGCCAGCTCACCAACGACTTCTTCCGCAACCTGCTCGACATGGGCACGGCATGGAAACAGGTCGACGACAGCGCCGACGAAGTGTTCGCCGGCACCTGCCGCAACACCGATGCGCGCAAATGGACGGCGACCCGGACCGATCTGGTGTTCGGCTCGAACTCTCAGCTCCGCGCGATCTCGGAAGTCTATGCCTCGAACGATGCCGGCGAAAAGTTCGTGCGCGATTTCGTCGCCGCCTGGCCCAAGGTGATGAACGCCGATCGATTCGACCTTGCCGATCCCGATTGCCACGCGCCGGAGGAGGCCGCCTGACGGTGGGCTGACGCACAACGGAGGGCCGCTTATGCACCGGCACGATGTCGAACGACTCGATTCCTCCCGCACCTGGTGGGTGCCTTCGGTCGTCTCGCCGCGGCGCGACTGGCCGGGGGCACCCGGCTGCCGGCGAGGCGCGCGCTTCCTGGTCAGCGAGGATACGCTGGGCACCAGCCGCGACGACTTCGCCGCCTTTGAAAGCGAGGGACGCTGCCTTGAATGGATCATGCGCCATCGCGCCCACCTGGCCCGCAACCTGCCGGGGGCCAGCGTACGGCCGGTCCGGCTCGACCGCTGGCTGCTCGGTCTCGACTGACTCGAGCGGCAGGAACCCGGCCGCGACGGAGCCGTTGACCGCGGCAACCAGGAGTTGAAGCGATGGCCGATGATGAACCGTTGAAGGACGAAGCGGCGGCGCGGGAAAAATGGCGGGGCAGCGAGCCTCCGGCCCGCCCGGAAGGCAGCGGCAACAGCCTTCCCGCCAGCGAGGATGAGGACGAGCGGATGGGCGGCGGCAGCGACGGCAGCGCGCCGGTCGGCCCCCCTGGAACGATACGCCCGCCCGACTGACGCTTGGCTTCAGTCGCCGGCGTGCTCGGGCTTGCCCTTGCGCCCGGTCGAGGCAAGCTCCTCGAGCTGCTTTTCCGTCATCGACTCTGCCATGCTCTTGGACGCGCCCTTGAGCTTGCTTCTGGGCGTGTCGCCACGTTTGGCGGACAAGGCGGCGCCGGCGGCCTTTTGCTGCGCTTTCGATTTGGCAGGCATGGCTCACTCCTCTAACGGGGGCGGGAAAGCTGGAAACCCCCGCATCCGCGGCGCGGTTCCTGAACCGAAATATTTCCAAGCGGAGGCACAATGGACGAAATCGAATGGTGGGAGTTCGACTCCGCGAGCGAGCTGGCCGCCCAGGCCGCGGGCGACATCGCCTTCGTGATCGAAAGCGCGCTTGCCGCGCATAATGGCGCGCGCCTTGCGGTGCCGGGCGGATCAACGCCGGAGCAGCTCTATGCCAATCTGGTCAAGCGCCGCGACATCGACTGGAGCCGCGTCACTCTCATCCCCACCGACGACCGGCTGGTGCCGCTGGCCGACGCGCGCAGCAACTACCGCAAGCTCGAAGGCTATTTCGGCGCGGTCAAGGCCGACATCGTCAGCCTGGTTGACGAAACCGCGCTGGACGACGCCAAGGGGGCGGGCCGCCTGGCCGATGCGCGTCTGTCCTTGCTGCAATGGCCGCTCGATCTCGCCTGCCTCGGAATGGGCGCCGATGGGCATGTCGCCAGCATCTTTCCAGGGCCCGATCTCGATGCGGCGATCAACGGCCCGCGCAGCCGCCGGGCGATCGGCGTACGCCCCGATCCGATGCCGCAGGACATGCCGGTCGAGCGGGTGACGCTGACCGCCGCCGCCTTGGCCTCGGCGCGAACGGTGATGATCCTGGTGACTGGCGCGGAGAAGCGCGCGGTGCTGGAACAGGCGATCAAGGAAGGCCCGCTCTCCTCCGTGCCGATCGGCCGGGTGCTCGCCAATATCGAGGTGCCGATCGACATCTTCTGGTGCCCGGCCAGCTAGGCACATGAGCCGGGCGGGGGCGCAAAACGCGGTAAGCTTCTAGCGCGGTGCCGCCGCCCGCCGCAGCCGATCGTTGATCGCCCGGCCGATGCCGTCTTGCGGGATCGGGGCGACTGCGATGCGCGCGGGCGCCGCGGCTTCGGCGCGATGGAGCGCGGCGAACAGGTTCGCGGCCGCCTCGCGCAGGTCGCCGGAGCGGCTGATGCTCTCGTCTCCAGCGACCTCGCCGAAGCCGATCAGCCACTCGCCGCTTTGGGTGTCCGCGGCGTCGAGCCGCAGCGGCTTCACCGGCGCATAATGGCTGGCGAGCTGACCCGGCGCTTGGATGCCGCCGCCCGCCTCCGCTTCGGCAAGCCCGGCGACCGCACGGATATCGGCAAGCTCCACCGGCCCCGGGCGCAGCAGCGCCACGCCCTCCTCGTCGATCCGGACGATCGTCGACTCCAGGCCGTGCGCCGAGGGACCGCCGTCGAGGATCAGCTTGATGCGCCCGCTCAAGCTTGCGAGGACATGGTCCGGGCTCGACGGGCTGAGCCGTCCGCTGGCATTGGCCGAAGGCGCGGCAAGCGGCCGCCCGCAGGCCGCAAGCAGCGCCTGCATCGCCGGATGAGCGGGACAGCGCAGTGCCACGGTGCCGAGCCCCGCCGTCACCGCGGGTGCCAGCCCCGCGTCCTCGCGCAGCGGCAGCACAAGCGTCAGGGCGCCAGGCCAGAAGGCGAGCGCCACCGCCCGCGGGGCTGCGCCGACGCGGGCGTATCGCTCCGCCTCTTCGAGGCTTGCCACATGCACAATCAGCGGGTTGAACGATGGGCGGCCCTTGGCGGCGTAGATCCGCGCCACGCCTTCCGGGTTGGTGGCGTCGGCGGCCAGGCCGTAAACCGTCTCGGTCGGAACCGCCACGGGCTCGCCGGCGGCGATCAGCCGTGCCGCTTCCTTTATGGCGGCATCGCCGACCGGGAGGACCCGGGTGGAGGAGCGGTTTTGCGTCATGACGGGCGGGCGCTATAGCGGCTCCATTGCCCCTGCACCATCGGAGCGAGATTTGACCTACACGCCGCCCGTCGCCGACCAGAAGTTCGTCCTGCGTCACATCGTCGAGGTCTCGGAACTCTCCGGGCACAACGCCTTTGCCGAAGCCACTCCGGATGTGGTGGATGCGATCGTCGAAGGGGCAGGCGCGTTCGCCGCCGGCGAGTTCGCGCCCTTGAACCGCATCGGCGATACGATCGGCGCCAAATGGTCGCCCGAGGGTGTTACCCTGCCGCCCGGCTTCCGCGAGGCCTATCAGGCCTATGTCGAGGGCGGCTGGGGCACGCTGTCCGGCCCTGTCGAGCATGGCGGGCAAGGCCTGCCGCTCACGCTGGCGACGGTGGTGATGGAGGATCTGGGCGCCGCCAACATGGGCTTCTCGCTGGCCATGATGCTCACCCCCGGCGCGGTGGAGGCGCTCAGGCACCACGGCTCCGAGGAGTTGAAGGCGCAGTGGCTGCCCAAGCTCATCACCGGCGAATGGACCGGCACCATGAACCTCACCGAGCCGCAGGCCGGCTCGGACGTAGGAGCGCTCAAGACCAAGGCGGTGCCGAACGGCGACGGCAGCTGGTCGGTCAGCGGCACCAAGATCTTCATCACGTTCGGCGACCATGACCTGGCCGACAACATCGTCCACCTCGTCCTCGCCCGCACGCCCGATGCGCCGCCGGGAACGCGCGGCATCTCGCTGTTCCTGGTGCCCAAGATCCTGCCCGACGGCAGCCGCAACGACCTGCGCTGCGTCTCGATCGAGCATAAGCTCGGCATCCACGCCTCGCCCACTTGCATCATGTCGTTCGGCGACGAAGGCCGCTGCACCGGCTGGCTGATCGGCGCCGAGCAGGCCGGGATGCGCGCCATGTTCACCATGATGAACAATGCCCGCCTCAATGTCGGGCTGCAGGGCGTGTCGGTGGCCGAGCGGGCGACGCAGGCGGCGGTCGCTTATGCCAGCCAGCGCGTTCAGGGGGCGCGCGCCGGCAAGGCCGCGCCGATCGTCGAGCATCCCGATGTTCGCCGCATGCTGCTGCGCATGAAGGCGCTCACCCAGGCCGCCCGTGCGCTATGCTATTATGCCGCCGGCCAGACCGATCGCGGCACCCTCGGCGACCGCGCCGCGCAGGCCCGCGCCGATCTGCTGACGCCCTTGGTCAAGGCCTATGGCACCGATGTCGGCTGCGAGGTGGCGAGCCTCGGCGTCCAGGTCCATGGCGGCATGGGCTTCGTCGAGGAAACCGGCGCCGCCCAGCATTATCGCGACATCCGCATCGCCCCGATCTACGAAGGCACCAACGGCATCCAGGCCGCCGATCTGGTCGGTCGCAAGCTCGGCCTCGAAGGCGGGGCCGTGCTTGCCCGTTTGATGGCGGACATGCGGGTCGAGGCGGGCGCACCGCTCGCTGGCCTGCTCGATGCGGTGGAGGAGGTCGCGGGCCGCTTCGCCGATCCCGCCTACGACGCCGACGCCAAGCTCGGCGGCTCCTATCCCTTCCTGACCATGGTGTCGGTCGCCGTCTCCGCCTGGCTGATGCACCGGCAGCGCGTGGAAGCGGACCGCATGCAGGCGGCGGGGGAGGGCGATCCGCTGTTTCTGGGCATGAAGATCGCCGCGGCGCGCTACTATCTGGAGTGCGTGGTGCCCGAGGCGACCGGCCTCAAGGCCGCCGCGCTCGATGGCGCATTGGCTGCCTATTCGGTGCCGGTGGAGGCGTTCGCCGCTTAAGCGACCAGCTTCAGCGGCCTGACTCCGACCTGGCGGTAGATGCGCGGGCCGAGATCGAGCCGGAAGGCGCCCATCTTGGCGCTCGGAGTCTGGCTCTCGCGTCCCACCAGCCATGACTGGGTCGTGCGCCCGCGGCCCTCGCTGCCCCAGTCCCAGGCGACGATCGAGGCCACCGCCGGCACGAACAGGCGCTGGCCCTGCATCAGGATCTCGCGCACATCCTGCTTGGGCATGGCCATGGCGCTTTGCAGGCGCATTTCCTCGCCGGGCGGGATCTGGACATGTGGCGACCCGCTCGTCTCGTGGATCGCGCCCCTCAGGAAGTCTGCCATCTCCTGAGTCGCGCTGGCGTTGAACATGCGCGTGTCGATCCGGATGTTGCGGGCCGGCGCGTCGCCGACATTCTTCAAAACCAGCTCGAATTCCACCACCGCCGCATCTTCGGTGGCCGAGGCGCGGGCGGGAATGAACTGCACTTCAAGTTGCGCGCGCGGCCCCACCGGCTGCGGCGGGGCAGGCGGCACGGCGGCGACCTTGGGCGGCAGCTTGAGTGCCGGCTTGGCGACCGGCCGCGGCGCGGGCGGCGGGCCTTCGGCACGGCGCGGCGGTGCCGCCTCCGCCTCTGCCTCTGCCGGAGCGTCCTCCACATCGTCCCTGCGGCGGCGGCCAAAAGCGAAAAAGCCGATCAGCGCCAGCGCCGCAGGCACCGCCAGCCATAGCCAGTTCCAGCCCGCCTGCTGCGGCGCGGGGTCGGCCGCGGCGGGTGCGGGCACCGGAACGGGCGCCGCCTCCTGCGGCAGCGGCTGTGCAGGAGGCTGCGGCTGGGTCGCGAGCGGCGGTGCGTCCCGTTGAACGGCGGGCACAGGAACGGGCGCGGCGGGCGGCGCCTCGGGCCTTGCCGGCTCTGCCGCTCTCGGCGCCGGGCGCTCGGCGGCGCGCGGCGTTATGGGGGCGGGGCCGGGATTGGCCGGCACTGGGCGCGGCTCGGCCCGGGGCGTTGCGGGCGGGGGCGTGGTGGCGGCTGGCTGGCGCGGCTCGGGCTGCGGTTCTGGCGTCTGCGCGGGCGGCGTGGTGCGCTCGCCGGGCAGGCGAAAGTCACGCAGCTCGGGCGGGCCGATGGTGTTGGTCTGCTGCGCGAGGAGCGGCGCGCTCCCCAAGGCTGCGACAGCGATGATAACGGCGGCCCCGAGGCCCCGGCCCTTGTGCGTCATGACGATTGGAAGATCCTTCTGCCCGCTCTTTTACGCGCGCACGCGCATGGCGTCCAGCGGCAGGCGCCGCTGCCGCGGGCGCGCGGGCCGGAACGCGCCGGCAACAAGGCAGAAGTGCAGGCGCCGCCCGCCGACAGGGGGAACGGCAGCGCGGCGCCTGCGCGGCGTCAGCCCGGGAGCGACACCGCGTTCGTAACATGGATGACGCCGTTGGACTGCATCACATCGCCCTGGATCACAGTGGCGGTGCCGCCCTTGGCGTCGGTAAGCACGATGTTGCTGCCGTTCATGCGCGCGGTGAGCGTGCCGCCATTCACCGTGGTGAGGCGGGCGGTGCCGCCGCCGGCGCGGATGCGGTCCATCAGGTTCGCGGCGGTGAGATTGCCGGAAACCACATGGTAGGTGAGCACGCTCTGCAGCATCGTCTTGTTCTCGGGCCGCAGCAAAGTCTGCACGGTGCCGGCCGGAAGGCGATCGAACGCCGAATTGACGGGCGCGAAGACGGTGAACGGACCCGCGCTGGAAAGCGTGTCGACCAAACCGGCCGCCTTCACCGCCGCAACCAGGGTGGTGTGATCGCGCGACTTGACCGCATTCTCGATGATGTTGCGGCTGGGATACATGGCCGCGCCGCCGACCATCACGCTGGTCTCGGCCGATGCGCCCGCACTGGCCGCGTCCATGTCGCCGCCCATGTTCGTACAAGCGGTGAGGAAGCTCGCCGATCCGACAAGCAGGGCAGCGGCGGTGATGTTCATGATGCGCATATAATTCCTCCGAATTCAGCCAGCCTCGTATCGGGCTGCGGGAGGAGTTACGGGCGCGGCGCGGCGCCGGATGCAGGGCTTGCTAAATTTGTCGCAAGGGCGCGGTTGCGATCACCGGCCCGGTGGGGGCGCCGCTGGTCGATCCACCCTCCGGCTCCACCGAAACGGCAAGCGCGGCATCGGCCTGCATCTGGCCCGACAGCGCGGCCGGAATGGCGTGGCGGCGCGGCGCATCGGGCGCGAGCACCCCAAGCGAGACCGGAGTTCCGGACGCCTGGATCAACCACAATTCGTGCGAATGGCCGGGGGCAGGCGCAACTCGCGCGGGCGTGACGAGCAGGCTGGCACGATCGGGCGAGATCGACACCGCGAAAACCGCCTCGCCGCCCTCGGAGGCCAAAGCGGCGACCAGCACCGGCGCCTGCAGCGGCGCTTGCGGCTGCGGCGCCGGAGGTTCGGGCTGGGCGATGCGCAGCCCCAGGATCAGCGCGAGCGCTGCCGCCAGGGCGGTCATCCCGGCGCCATAGCCTTTCCACAGCCGCTCGCGACGGCGCAGCGCAATGACTTCGCCGCCGCCCGCCGCGGTGCCGTCATCGGCAAGCGCGGCCTCGATCCGATCCCAAAGCTCCGGCGGCGGCGCTACGTCCGCTCCGGCCTCGTGGAGCGGCGCGAACCGGCGCTCCCAGGCCTCGACATTGGTGGCGAAGCCCGCATCGGTGGCGAACCGGCCGCGCGCGGCGAGGAGATCCTCGCGCTCAAGCAGGCCAAGCACATATTCGGCGGCAAAGAGGTCGTGCTCCTCGGCGGGCGAAAACGCGTCGCTCATCGCTCCAGGCACTCCCGGAGCCTGAGCAGGCCGCGCCGAATCCAGCTTTTCATCGTGCCGAGCGGCACCGACCAGCGCGCCGCCAGCTCGGGGTAGGAGAGCCCTTCGTAGAACGCGGCGCGAATGGCCCGGTTCTGTCGCTCCTCGAGTTCGCTCAGGCACAGCGCGATGCGCCCGCTTTCCTCTGCGGTCTCGAGACGAGCCAAGGCATCGGGCGCCGCGTCGGGTATCTCCAGCGCTTCCTCGACGGGTGCGACGATGCGCGGTCCGCGGGCGCGCACCCGGTCGATGGAGCGGTTGCGCGCCAGGGCGGCGAGCCAGGTGATAGGGCTCGCCCGCTTCGGATCGAAGCTGTCGGCCTTTCGCCAGACGTTGAGATAAATGTCCTGCAACGCGTCCTCGGCCTCGCTCCTGTCACCCAAGATACGCAGGCAGATGCCAAACAGCTTCGCGGAGCTGCGCCGATACACTTCGGCAAGCGCGGGCTTGCTCTTGCGCCCCACCTGCACGAGCGCGGCGGCGAGCTGGTCGCGGTCAAAGGAAGCAGAGGAGGAATCCACCCATGATTCCTGCCACAGCCGGCCGCTCTCAACAATGGGTGATGATCTATGGGCCGGCGAATTCGTCGGCGGCTGTCACAGCGCCCGCAGCAATTGCACCGCCACCGCCGCCCAGTTCGGCTCGGCAAGCACCATCTGGCGTTGCCCGGCACCGAGCGGCAGCAGATGGAGCTTTCCCTCCTCGCGCCCGATCAGCCGCCCGAACAGGAAGCGTCCGCCGGGCCGCGGCACCAGCAGGTCGCGGTTCATGGCCCGGCCGAATGCGGCGGGCGCCAGCCGCTCCAGCCAGATTTCGTCGCCCGCGCGATAATCGCCGACGCCGGACGACACCCGCAGCGCCACCGTCCCCGGCTGCGCCTGCGGGATCAAGGCCATCGTCTCGCGGCGCGGGGCGGCGGCGCCCTCCTGGCCGAGGGTGGCGATCAGCGGCACATCGGCGCGGTCGGGCAGGGTCACCAGCTCCGCGGCCTCGACGCCCATCGCCTCCGCGATCCGGGTCAGCCAACCCATGGAAACGGTGCGCACGCCCGTTTCCAGCCGCCCGATTGTTTGCGGTGTGGTGGGGGGCGCGCAGCGGTCGGCAACATCCTGCAGCGTCATGCGCCGAGCGCGCCGCACTTCACGGATCCGGGTAATCACGGACGAGGCTCCTAACCTATGTGGTTCGCACTTTCCTACATGGCCTCGCTGATGGCAAGCCGGCACGAGTGATTCGAGGAGCGACCAAATGGAGGCGAAGCGATTGGCGAACAGGCTGATGGGGGAAGCGCCGCTGCCCCGCGACGGCGCAGAGAGGGACGGGGAGGCATACCGGCCGGTGCGCAGCCGCCGCATCCGCAAGGTTGCCCGCTCGGTCGCGGTCAACCTGGCCGAATCGCCGCTTGGCTGGCTGCTCGCGCGCGGCCATGTCAGCGAGCGCCAGTTCGCCGCCGGCGAGCAATTGCGGATGGATTGGGAGCGGGCGCAGCTCGCGCCGCGAGTCACCGCCGATCTCGAGGCGCCGCCGCTTGGCCGGACCCCGCGCGGCGTCCCCCGTTCGCTCGATCCCACCCAGTCCCAGATCGCCGCCCGCCGCCGCTTCGACGCCGCCGTCGCCGCGGTCGGCCCCGGCCTCACCGACATCCTGTGGCGGGTGGTCTGCGCCGGCGATGCGATGCGCGACGCGGAAACGGCGCTGGGCTGGCCCGCGCGCGCCGGCAAGCTCGTCCTGGCCATGGCGCTTGATC
The DNA here is from genome assembly GCA_035644835.1 of Allosphingosinicella sp. Classification (GTDB taxonomy): domain Bacteria; phylum Pseudomonadota; class Alphaproteobacteria; order Sphingomonadales; family Sphingomonadaceae; genus Allosphingosinicella. Next base: position 386,889 of record DASQNR010000007.1, read on the forward strand.
GGCTGGCCGATTTCTACCGGCTTCGGTGAGGCAAGGCTGGCGCGCCGCGCCGTGCCGGTGCAGGCTTGGCGGGAACGGAGGAGCGGTTTGTGGTCACTGCCCTGCTGATTGCCTTGGCCGCTGCCGATCCGGCGCCGGTGGAGCGGATCGACTATGCACTGCCGCCACCGCCTCCGCCGCGTGTCACCGGCGCCGGCTGCGCGGGTTCGCCGGGCGAGATCCTGGTGTGCGGGCGGCGCGGCCAGGGCGACCGTCTTGGAGAACTGGGTCCGCCCCCCGGCGATCCCCCGCGCCAGGGGGTGGTCGGCGTCGACCTTCCCTTCGGCCGCGTCGAGCCGGAGATTACCAAGGTGGTCAGGCAGGACGGCCATGTCGATACGCGGGTGATGGTGAAGCTCAAGATACCATTCTAGCCGCGGCGGCAACTTGGGCGGGGGAACCTTGCCGGCACCGCGGGCGCTCCGCCGCGTTCCACCGGCCATGGCGATATTCTTCACCGGCGACAGCCACTTCGGCGACCACCGCACCATCAACATCTGGAAGCGTCCCTTCGCCTCCGTCGCCGAAATGGACGGAGTGCTGATCGACGCCTGGAACGCGACCGTGGCTCCCGGCGACGAGGTTTGGCACCTCGGCGACTTTGCCCGCAAGGCGTCGGACGTGCCGGCGCTGCTGGCGCGGCTTCACGGCACCAAGCACCTGCTGCGCGGCAACAACGATCCGGCCGCGACCCTTGAGGCACCCGGCTGGGCGAGCGTCGCCGACTATCGCGAGCTTGAACTGGAGGATACCCGCCTCGTCCTCTGCCACTATCCCTTCCGAAGCTGGAACGGCCAGCACCGCCGCGCCTTGAACCTCCACGGCCACAGCCACGGCCGCCTCAAGCCGATGCCGCGCCAATATGATGTCGGTGTCGATGTGTGGAACTGGCGGCCGGTGATGCTCGCCCAGATTCTCGCCGGGCCGCGCCCGCGTCCGGCTTGAGCGGGCCGTGCGGATGCGCTAGCCTCGGTTGCATTCGGCAACTCAACGGGAACATCGTGTCATGATCCTCTACGGCTCGTCCATGTCGCCTTATGTCCGCAAGGTACTCGCCTTCGCCGCCGAAAAGGGCATCGAGCTTGAACTCAAGCCGCTCGGCCTCGACTCGGACGATCCGGATTTCCTCGCCGCCAGCCCGTTCCGCAAGATCCCCGCTTTCTCGGACGGCGATTTCCACCTGTCGGACAGCACCGCCATCGTCACCTACCTCGACGTGCTTCATCCCGATCCGGTCCTGATCCCGGCCGAGGCCCGCGCCCGGGCCCGCACCATCTGGTTCGACGAATTCGCCGACACGATCCTGATGGGCTGCGGCTCCAAGATCTTCTTCAACCGGGTTGTCGCGCCGCGCTTCCTGGGGCGGCCCGGCGACACCGACGCCGCCGACAAGGCGGAAGGCAGCGAGCTGCCGCCGATCCTCGACTATCTCGAGCGGACCGTGCCCGACGCCGGCGGCTTCCTGATCGGCGATGCGCTCACCCTTGCCGACCTTGCGGTGGCGAGCCCATTCGCCAATTTCAGCTACATGAACATCGCGCCCTTCACGGGCGCCCACCCGCGCACCCGCGCCTGGGTGGAGTCGATCCTCCAGCGGCCGAGCTTCGCCCACTGGGTGGCCAGGGAGCGCTCCTTTCTCGCGCGCAGCGCCGCGGCCTGAGCGGTGGTCGAGTATCGCGCGACCGTCGAATGGCAAGGGGAGGGGGATTTCGCCGCCAACCGTTACGGCCGCGCGCACAGCTGGAGCTTCGACGGCGGCGCGCGCATTGCCGCCTCCGCCTCGCCGCAGGCGGTGCCGCCGCCCTTGTCCGATCCGGCCGCCGTCGATCCCGAGGAGGCGCTGCTTGCCGCCGTCTCCTCCTGCCACATGCTGTGGTTCCTGCACCTCGCCCGCGACGCCGGCTGGACGGTGCTGCGCTATCGCGACGAGGCGGCGGCGCGGTTGGGCAAGGACGAGCGCGGGCGGATGGCGATCGCCGCGGTTCGGCTCCATCCCAAGATCGCCTTCGCCGGCGCCGCGCCCGACGCGGCGGCGCTCGCCGGCCTGCACGAGGCGGCGCATGAGCGCTGTTACATCGCCAACTCCCTGCGCTGCCCCGTGACGGTCGAGAGCTGAGCCTTAATTGCTGAGGCGGTGCTCCAGCGTGATCTCGGCATTGAGCAACTTGGAGATCGGGCACCCGGCCTTGGCCGCCTGCGCCAGTTCCTCGAACTTCGCCTGATCGATCCCCGGCACCGTCGCTTCCAGCTTGAGGTCGGAGCGGCTGACCTTGAAGCCGTCGCCTTCCTTTTCCAGCGTCACACGGGCGATCGTTTCCAGCGTGCCTTCCGAATAACCCGCACCCGCGAGCTGGAAGGACAGCGCCATGGTGAAACAGGACGCGTGGGCAGCGGCGATCAGCTCTTCGGGATTGGTCCCCGGCTCCTCGCCGAAGCGCGTCCCGAAGCTGTAGGGCTGGTCCGCCAGCACCTCCGACTGAAGCGACACATAGCCGCGCCCTTCCTTGCCCAAACCGTCATAGCGCGCCGAAGCGGTGCGAATGGTCATGCCTGTTCCTCCTGGTGGTTGAGGAAACGAGGTGGTGAGGCGCCGCGCCGGTGCAAGGCTTGGGTGGGAAAGGGGCGAGACGGGCGCGCGGCCGAGTCACCCCCGCCTTGCCTTCCCCCCTCCCGCACCCCATCTCGCGCCTGCCGCGTCGCGCCCCTGCGGGCCCCGCCTTGCACCCTTGGAACAAATCTGGAACAAGCCCGGCTATGCTGACTCATCTTTCCGTACGCGGCGCGCGCGAGCACAATCTGAAGGGCGTGGATGTCGATATCCCGCGCGAGACGCTGACGGTGATCACCGGCCTGTCGGGCTCGGGCAAATCCAGCCTCGCCTTCGACACCATCTACGCCGAGGGCCAGCGCCGCTATGTCGAGTCCTTAAGCGCCTATGCGCGCCAGTTCCTCGAGATGATGCAGAAGCCCGATGTCGACCACATCGAGGGTCTCTCCCCGGCGATCTCGATCGAGCAGAAGACCACCTCGCGCAACCCGCGCTCGACGGTCGCCACCGTCACCGAAATCTACGACTACATGCGCCTGCTCTGGGCCCGTGTCGGCGTGCCCTACAGCCCGGAAACCGGCCTGCCCATCTCCGCTCAAACCGTGTCGCAGATGGTCGACCGGGTGATGACGCTGCCCGAAGGCACCCGCCTCTACCTCCTCGCCCCGGTGGTCCGCGGCCGCAAGGGCGAGTACAGGAAGGAAATGGCGGAGTGGCAGAAAGCCGGCTTCACCCGCGTCCGCATCGACGGCCAGATCCACGAAATCGAGGACGCCCCCGCGCTCGACAAGAAGTACAAGCACGACATCGAAGTGGTGGTCGACCGCCTCGCCGTCCGCGAAGGCATCGAAACCCGCCTCGCTGAGTCCCTGGAACAAGCCCTGAAGCTCGCCGAAGGCCTCGTTTACCTGGACCCGGCGGACCAAAGCCCCTCCCCTTCAGGGGAGGGGTTGGGGGTGGGGGATGTCACGTCCACCGCATCTGAGAACAAGCCCCACCCCAACCCCTCCCCTGAAGGGGAGGGGCTTAAGAAGGGCGTGCTCTCCGACAACGCCCCCCCAGGCCGCATCGTCTTCTCCGAAAAGTTCGCCTGCCCGGTCTCCGGCTTCACCATTGCCGAGATCGAGCCGCGGCTGTTCTCCTTCAACGCCCCGCAAGGCGCCTGCCCGGCATGCGACGGCCTCGGCGAAAAGCTCCTGTTCGATCCCGAACTCGTGGTCCCCAACCAGAACCTTTCGATCAAGAAGGGCGCGGTCGTGCCCTGGGCCAAGTCCAACCCGCCCAGCCCTTATTACATGCAGGTCCTCGGCTCCCTCGCCCGCGCCTACGATTTCAGCCTCGAAACCCCCTGGAACGAGCTGCCGGAGGAAATCCACGACATCATCCTCCACGGCACCAAGGGCAAGCCCGTCACCCTGACCTTCATCGACGGCCGCAAGAGCTATGACGTCAAGAAGCCCTTCGAAGGCGTCATCGGCAATCTCAATCGCCGCATGCTCCAGACCGAGAGCACCTGGATGCGCGAGGAGCTCTCCAAATACCAAAGCGCCGCCCCGTGCGAGACCTGCGGCGGCGCCCGCCTCCGCCCCGAGCCGCTGGCCGTCAAGATCGCCGGCGAGGACATAAGCATGTCCACCCGCCGCTCCGTCCGCCACGCCCTCGACTGGTTCTCCACGCTCGAGGACAAGCTCACCGGCCAGCAAAAGGAAATCGCCCGCGCTATCTTGAAGGAGATCAACGAGCGCCTCGGCTTCTTGAACAATGTCGGTCTAGACTATCTCAACCTCGACCGCACCTCCGGCACCCTCAGCGGCGGCGAGAGCCAGCGCATCCGCCTCGCGTCCCAGATCGGCTCCGGCCTGTCGGGCGTCCTCTACGTCCTCGACGAGCCAAGCATCGGCCTCCACCAGCGCGACAACGACCGCCTGCTCGTCACCCTCAAGCGCCTGCGCGATCTCGGCAACACCGTGATCGTCGTCGAGCATGACGAAGACGCCATCCGCACCGCCGACTATGTCATCGACATGGGCCCCGGCGCCGGCGCCCACGGCGGCCAAGTCGTCGCCTTCGGCAGCCTGGAAGACGTCCTCGCCAACGAGAACAGCCTCACCGCCGATTACCTGACGGGACGGCGCGCCGTCGCCGTCCCCGCCACAAGGCGCAAGGGCAACGGCAGGAAGCTCACCGTCAAGGGCGCCAAGGCCAACAATTTGAAGGACGTCACCGCGTCCATCCCTCTCGGCACCTTCACCTGCATCACCGGCGTCTCCGGCTCCGGCAAGTCGAGCTTCACCATCGACACCCTCTACGCCGGCGCCGCCCGCCAGCTGAACGGCGCCCGCGTCGTCTGCGGCCCGTGCGAAAAGATCACCGGCCTCGAATATCTCGACAAGGTGATCGACATCGATCAGTCGCCGATCGGCCGCACGCCGCGCTCCAACCCCGCCACCTACACCGGCGCCTTCACCCAGATCCGCGACTGGTTCGCCGGCCTCCCCGAGGCCCAGGCCCGCGGCTACAAGCCCGGTCGCTTCTCCTTCAACGTCAAGGGCGGCCGCTGCGAGGCGTGCTCGGGCGACGGCCTGATCAAGATCGAGATGCACTTCCTCCCCGACGTCTACGTCACCTGCGACGTCTGCCACGGCCAGCGCTACAACCGCGAAACCCTGGAAGTGAAGTTCAAGAACAAGAGCATCGCCGAGGTCCTCGACATGACGGTCGAGGACGCGGTGGAATTCTTCAAGGCTGTCCCCCCCATCCGCGACAAGATGGCGATGCTCGCCGAGGTGGGCCTGGGCTACATCAAGGTCGGCCAGCAGGCGACGACGCTCAGCGGCGGCGAAGCCCAGCGCGTAAAGCTCGCCAAGGAACTGTCGCGGAGAGCCACCGGCCAAACCCTCTACATCCTCGACGAACCCACCACGGGCCTCCACTTCGAGGACGTGCGCAAGCTGTTGGAGGTGCTCCACCAGCTCGTCGAACAGGGCAACAGCGTGGTCGTGATCGAACACAACCTCGAAGTCATCAAAACCGCCGACTGGGTCCTAGATTTAGGCCCCGAAGGCGGCGACAAGGGCGGCGAGGTGGTGGCGGAGGGGACGCCCGAGCAGGTGGCGGAGGAGCCGCGCAGCTACACGGGCCACTACCTCAAGCCGCTGCTCCAGGTGGCGCGGGCGGAAGCGGCCCCGGCGAAGCCGAAGCGCAAGCGCAAGGCGGCGGTGCACGAGCGTGAGGCGGCGGAATAGCTGCTCGTCCGTAACTCGACATGATCCACAGTAAACATGAGGTAGTGAAGGTCATATGTCCATCAATTCAACCCCTCTCTCCGGAAGGTTTCGTCTTCGTGAGATGGTTGAAGGTGGCAAGGAAATCGAAGCAAGCGGAGAGTTGGAGGCTGATGCCCAACTCAAAGAGTTCCCCGCCCGCATAACTCTCTACGGCTATCGGTCCGAGCATCTGTCTCTATTCCCACTGTTTGGAACGCTGATAGAAGTTAAGTTCCTTGGCTCAGAGGGAGGTCGGTCGCGTTCTTTCGTCGGTCGGCTGCACGATGAGGGTTGGAGCACCTCGGCGCCACCCAACCAAATTGATAAAATGGGTTCCGTCGTAATCCAGAAGGCAGTTGACGAGTTTAGTCGCGAGCCGGAAGCTGACGAAAAACATCGCTGTACATACACATATTGCGTTGACGTAGAAGGTTGGCCCGGCCGCGGGGGCTACGGCTTTTCCTATGATGGAACGATCGAGCTGCGAAAGTTTCGTAACGGCCTAAACTCGCTATTGAGAACCCGTGACATCAATTTAGAGGCAGTCCCTCATTACATATTCACGGAAGACGGAAGAAAGACCGTTCGCAACAAGTTCGCATCTATTAGCGCTATCTGGAACACGCAAGATTTAGACTGGAAACGCTACATCGATTGCGCTCGTGTTGTTCTTTCTTTTACCCACGTTGTGAAGCTTAGGCCTCTCGCAATGAGCCGGTCCGGTGCTGGTCTGTACCGGCGGGTGAGTTGGGATCCGCGAATGATAGAAGAATCGCCGAAAGGAGCACGAGACGGGCCAGTTCGTATAAGCGATCAGAAGTCGTTCCACTCAAAGGCTATCAAGAAGCTTTTTCATTCGCCTCATAGGATTGATTATCTTGATAACATCATCGACCGATATGTTGAATGCCAGACAGACGTAACACTAGAGCGCTCCTTTGCTCACGGCTGTGAAGCCATTGAGGGCCTTTACAGTCTACTCCTCGGGTCAAGAGCCACGAAGCCTACCGTGACCGCGGACTATAGCTCGCTACAGCGTGAATTGAAATCTATCATAAATAAGCGGGTTTTGGATTCCGATGACAGGATGGTTGCAGCCTCTCGTGTAGATCAGCTGTTTTCGCGACCAACGTGGCATAGAGTTAGAGACCTTATAAACGGACTCTCGAATAACGAGGACGACGATTTGATAAATCGTGTTGTAGAAAGGTCTAACTTCTTTCGGTATAGAAACAGAGCTTCGCACGGTCAGGTGGTCAGGTTAGAAAATGAGGTGGTTTTTCAGTCTCACCTGATGAAGTTCATCATAGAGTGGATGTTCATCAAGCTCTGCGGCGGGGATGTGAAGCCGCAATCTGGGGCCTACATTCGCGGTGACCTAGAATTGGACGCCTGCCCTGACGTCGGCCTCATTCAGCTCTGGGAGTAGCTAACCTTAGGGGAATACCGCTGCGAAGTTCGGCCAGGCATGTGACGCTACGTGCTAGCAGCAGGTTCCCGCATGCCCCCTCAGGCGGGGGAGGCCCATCCAAAAGATGCGCCTCCCTCGCTCCTTAGGCTGCCACTGGCTCAGCAACCCCGTCGAGCTTAGTCATGATAGCGCGAAGCTGCTTCCGCAAAATTCGATCATGACGTTCACGCTTTTTTCGCTCCTTTAACTGCGGGATGATAATTCCGTAGAAGAAAGGGCTCAGGTCGCTCGGGATCCAAAACCAAACGGCCTTGCCACTGCTGCTCGGGAATCCTTTGCTTGCCGGATCTTCCCGATCGCCATCCCAGCGGATACCGAGGGAGCGGTTCCAGTCTTCGCCGTCCTCGGTAGTTTCTGCTTCAACAATTGACCATTCTTCATTCCATTCAGACGGACTTTCGAAGAGGACAACGTGATTTCTCGTCCGATGAATCGGACTTATGACGTCTTTAGCCTTCATGGGTTACTCCCAACGAGTGATCGAAACTCGCAGAAGGACTGGTGACTCAGTTGGCGTGGCGACCTGTCGCTTTCGCGAAGCTGCGCATTGCCTCGTGGTCAATCGGCCTTCCCGCCGTAGCGGTCGCTCCGGGTTTCGGTTGCCGGAGCGAGTCTCATCGCTATGCTCCCCAATCCGATTCGTCAATCGCAGATGGATCTGTCGTAGGTTGATCGACGCTTCGCCTACGGCTGAACTTTGCATGAACACGGTTAAGCGGTCGGTAACCCTTGCAATGGTAAAGAAATCCTTAACGTGATTCTCGCGTTCAGGATCGAGATAATGATCGAGCAGATTCAGGCAATTGCGTTCCTCGCCGGTGGGGTCGGGGCCTTGTGCACTGGAATCGCAATGATCATACGGGAGCGGTATCGTGGCAAGGTGCTAGTTCTTCGTGCCGAGCGAGGTGATCCTGAGCTGCCGCAGGAGAGGGGCGGGCTGCTGCAGATTACTAAAGTTCAGCCGTGAAGAGTTCAGGAGCTAACAGGTGCTTGCAATCCCAGTTCGATCAACCGCCGAATAGCCTCCGAGCGGGATGGTCGCGGCCCCGGCTGCCGTTCAATCCAAGCGTCAATCGCCGCCTCCAGCTCCGGCGGCATCCGCACGGCTCTGGCAGGGAACACGCCCGTGGCAGGCCGGCCGCGCGGTCTTTTTTGTTCGACTGCTATTGACTCGTCCCTATTTTTAGTCGAACTAGAAACAGAAGGAGAGAAGGCACCCGCCTCGCTCCGGCTCTGACCAGCGAACACCGCCCTCAAGAGGAGGCGAAGGATGGCTGTTGCGCAGCTTAACCTGTCGCGCCGCGCGCTGCTAGGCGCTGCGTTCGCGGCGCCCGTCCTCAGCGCCGTGGCAGACGCGGTGGCCGGCGGAGGAGGGCAGGGGTTCGTCCTCTCCCGTCACCCCGGGCTTGGTCCGGGGTCCAGCTGGATGGCTGCCGTGCCGGGGGATAACTGGACCCCGGATCAAGTCCGGGGTGACGAAGCGAAATGGAACCGCGCGCTTGCCCGCTACCAAGCCGCCGAAGCCGCCCTCGCCGCGCTCGCCCACACATCGGACGAAGCCCGCTACGACCGCGCCGGCGCCCGCCACGATGCCGCCCTCCAGCGCCTGCTCCGCACGCCCGCGCCCCACGCCGCCGCCCTCGCCGACAAGATCGACCTCCTCATCGCCCATCAGGCCTGGGAACTCACCGCCGGCGACCTCTGCCTCGCCGCGATCCGCGCCGACGCCCGGCGGCTTGTCCCCCGCTGCCGATCATGATCCGGCCATGCTCCGGCCGCGGCCGCGGCCGGGGCTCCGGCGGCGACGCCGATTACTCAGGCATGTTCCTCCGGTTCGCCGCCCGTACCGCCACCCGGACCGGCCAATTCCCAGCCGCGATTGCCGTGGCCGCCCGGGGTGCCGGGCAAGTCGCAGCGTTGCACCGCTCCGCCCTTCAGCAGCATGTTCAGCAGATGAGTGCCCATCCAGTCGTTGGCGTTCTCGGTCCCGCCCAGGCCGCCGGCAGGAAGACGGTCCAGGCCAGCGCGGCGGCCGATCTCCGCGGCGCCGATGCACTCGCCGTTGCCGGTCGATTCGGTGACGACGTCCAGGATGACATCCTGAAGATCGCGCATTGCGGCAGCGGCCCTTGCTGCGCGTTGACTAGGGGTCATTATTGTTCCTCCACGGTGATTGCCCAGTCCGCCCCTATCACCCGTACTACTGCGCGCAAGGCTCTGCGCACCGTATCGCCCGTCAGAACATAAAAAGAACAACAAACGCTTGAAATGTTGGATTTCGCTTGATCTACCCTGATGGATGAGCACGAACTCCACCCCATCGCCAGACGCTTCATCCGCCGATGCGGCCGTCTTCCCCGCAACCCGCTCCGGCAACGTGAGCCCTTACAGATCGGGCGATCCGGAGCCCGACGTCCCGCGCGAACGCATCGGCTGGATCGAGGGCCACATGCCCGACATCGTAGATCCGCTCATCCCGGCCGATCCCGACACCGCCTTCACCGAAACCAGGCGCATGCGCCACGACGGCTGGACGCCCGCCAGGAAGCGCCTGTTCCTGGAGCGCTTCGCCGAATGCGGCATCATCGTCGAAGCCTGCGAGGCCGCCGGCATGAGCGCCCGCGCCGCCTATAACCTGCGCGATCGCGATGCCCTGTTCGCCGCCGGCTGGGACGCCGCCGGCGTCAAGGCACGCGCGCCGCTCGCCGACGAAGCCTATTCGCGCGCGGTCAACGGCGTCGTCGAGCGCATCTACAAGGACGGCGTCGTCGTCGCCGAGCGCCACCGCTACGACAACCGCCTGACCATGTCGGTGCTCGCCCGGCTCGACGCCCGCATCGACCGCGCCGAGGAAAAAGGCGCGGCCCACCTCACCGTCGCGGCCCGTTGGGACGAGTATCTCGACGCGCTCGGCGAAGGGCGTGAGGAGGACGGTCGGGCGCTGCTCGTGCCGCCGTCGCGGCCGCCCGCCGCCGGCCCGGCCGCCGATGCGCGACATCGTGAACTTCATGAACTTCGCGGACGCGGGCACGCCGATGACGCCGCCGATTACGACCCCGAATATGAGGATGACGGCGACCTCGGCGACGAATTCGAAGACGAGGATGGCGATGAGGAGGATAATCACATCCTCTGGCAGAGCGGCGGCACCTGGTGGACCGATTATCCGCCGCCGGCCGACTATGACGGCAACGAATTCGGCGAATATGGCGACTCCACCTATCGCCGCACCCTGACGGAGGCGGAGACGGCGGTGGTCGAGGCGGAGGAGGGCTCCTCGGCGTCCGCCGATCTCGCCAGGGCCCAGGCCCAGCGCGCCGCCCGGTTCGGCTCGGCTGAGGAACCGCTGTGCCTCGATCCTTGAAGCGGTCCTTCGCGTTTTAATCGAGCTGGGCGAGCAGCTCGTTGACGCGGCGCTCGGCGTCGCGCAGCGCCTGGGCGACCGGCTTCTGGCCCGCCACCGCTGCAGCGAGCTCCTCGCCCACCGTGCCTTCGATCGGCGCCTGCCGGCGCACATAAGGCGGCAGCAGCCGGCCGTTTTCGGCCAAGGGCGCGATGTCCTTGCGGTGCGGCAGCGCCTGGAAGCGCGGGCTCTCCACCACCGCCTTGAAGGCGGGGAGGTGGCCGGTGCGGGCCCAGTCGTAATTATGCTCGGCCATGAAGCGTAGCAGGCGCGCGATGGCGGCCCGCTGGGCGTCGCTGCGCCCGCGTTTGGGCATCACCCAGGCGTGGCCGTCGACAAAGGAGGCGGGCTGGCCCCACAGCCGCGGATAGGGGAAAACCGCATAGCCGCCGTGCAGGCCGCGGCCGGGCGTCTGCGCCTCCTGTTCGAACGATCCGATCATCCAGGTGCCGGTGGGAAAGACGCCGCCTTCGCCGTTCAGGAAGGCGCCGATCGCCGCCGGATTGTCCTGGTTGCGGGTGGACAGGCCTTCGGCGTTGAGGCGGCGGAACAGCGACACGATCTCCTCCGCCTGCGGCGTCGCCAGGCGGATGTGCTTGGGATCGGTGAAGAACACTGCGTCCTGGGCGAGCAGGTAGGTGTAGAGGTTGCGGACATGGGTGGCGGGATCGTTGACCTGCGACTGGATGAGATAGGGTTTGCCGGTGCGCTCGCGGAATTGGGCGGCGTGGGCGAGCAGTTCTTCGGGCGAATTGGGAAGAACCGGCTTGCCGCCGCGCATCAGGCCGGCCTGTTCGAACAATTTGGTGTTGATGTGCCACAGCCCGCCCACCGTGTCCCACGGCAGGCCGAAGATCCGCGCGTCCTTGGTCACGCCGCGCAGCGCCGCGGCCGTGAAGCTTTCCGGCGGCACGCCGCCGCTCCTCAGCACTGCGTCCATCGGCTCCAGCAGCCCGCGGCTCTGGTAATCGGAGATCACGCCCTGGTGCATGGTGACGAGATCGGGCGGGTCGCCCGCCGCCACCTGCGCCGCCAGTTGCGCATAGCCCGGCCAGGCGACGACATTTACGTCCACCCGGATGTCGGGATTCTCGGCGTTGAACTTGTTGATCAGCGCGGTGACGATGCCGCATTCGCCTTCGGCCGCGCCGACATCGGTGCTCCGTCCGTAGGCGGCGCCGCATTCGCCGAAGAAACGCTGGACATCGATCTCGGTGCGCTTGTCCTCGGGCGCGCAGCTCGCCGCGGCGCAGACGGTGGCGAGAAGGGCGAGCAAGCGCCGCATCAGCGCACCGCCGCGCCGGCCATGGCCCGCACGATCTGCTTTTGGAAGATGATGTAGACGATGAAGATCGGAATGGAGGCGAACACCGCTTGAGCCATCAGGAAGCCGAGGCCGCTGGTTTGCGCATAGTTCATCTGCGCCGAGGCGAGGCCCACGGTGAGGGTGAACATCTCGCTGCGCGTCGCCGAGATGAGCGGCCACCAATAGCTGTTCCACGAGGCCAGGAAGGTGAACACGCCCAGCGTCGCCTGGGCCGGCAGCGTCAGCGGCAGCAGCACCTTCCAGAACAAGGTCAGCCGCGAGGCGCCATCGAGCATCGCTGCTTCGTCGAGCTCCTTGGGAATGGCCCGGAAATATTGAGTCATGAAGAACACGCCGAACGGGCCGGCGAGGCCCGGCAGGATCAGGCCCGGATAGCTGTTGTGCAGGCCGAGCTGCGCGAACAATTGGTGCTGCGGCAGGATCACCGCTTGCTCGGGAATGGCGAGGCCGAGCAGCACGAACACGAACAAGGTGCGCCGGAACGGAAATTCGAGCCGCGCGAAACCGTATCCGGCCAGCGAGCAGAGCACGAGCACGCCAATGGTGGTGCCGACCGACACGATCACCGAATTGATCAGCCACCGGAAGACCAGATTGCCCTGCAGGATCGAGCGGTAATTTTCGAGTGTGTAGGGCGCGGAAAAAGCGGTGCCGCTGTCGCGCATCAGCTCGGCATTGGACTTGAGCGACAGCAGCAGGGTCCAGACCAGCGGCGCGACCATGATGGCCGCGCCCAGCAACAGGGCGGTCCAGCCCAGGGGGCCCATGCGCCTGCGCGACGCTGCGCCCGCCACCTAGGCCTCCTTCTTTCGCATCAGGGTCCAATATTGAACAAAGGTGAGGGCAAGGATCAGCAGGAACAGCATCTCGGCGGCGGCGCTGGCATAGCCCAGTTCCCAGCGGCCGAACGACACTTCGTAAATGAACAGCACGATCGGCCGCGAGGCGCCGCTGGGGCCGCCGGCGGTGAGCAATTGCGCCTGGCCGAAGATCTGAAGCTGCGCGGCCGTTTGCAGCATCACCACCAGCAGCACCGTGCGCCGCAGCGCCGGAAGCGTCACGCGCCGAAAGGTCGTCCAGCGGCTGGCGCGATCGAGCGCGGCGGCTTCGTAGACATCCTCCGGAATCTGCTGGAGCCCTGCCAGGAACAGCATCATCGGCAGCCCGATGGACCACCAGATGGTGGCGATGGTGAGCGCTGGAATGGTGAGATCCGGGTGGCTGAGGAACGGGATCGGCTCGGCGCCGAATCCTTCAAGCAACTCGGCGACGAGCCCCGCGTCGGGCGTCAGGATGAAGCGCCAGATCAGGGTCACGATCGTCACCGAAAGCACGGAAGAGGAGAAGAACACGCCGCGCAGCACCGCGGCGCGCTTGCTCGCCTGGTTGAGCGCAAGGGCCAAAGCCAAAGCGATGACGGTGAGCGTGGGCACGATCAGCAAGGCGAGCTTGAAGGTGTTCAGCACCGACTGGTGGAACACCGGATCGGCCATCAGCCGGGCATAATTGTCGAGGCCGACGAAGGTGCGCGCGCCGAACAGATCGGCCCGGTGGAAGCTCAGGCCGATGCCCTTGAACAGCGGGTAGATGAGGAAAAACGTGTAGGCGACCAGGAACGGCGCAACAAAGGCATAGGCGGCGAAGCGATCGCGGCCGCGCGCGCCGCTCAAGCCGAGGCCTCCGCCTGATGGTAGCCAGTCCCGTCGGGTCCGAACAGGTGGGCGGCCGCGCCGTCGATCCTCAAGGCTATCGTGTCGCCGATCCTGACGCGGCTGGTGCCGACATCCTCGGCGGTGATCGCCTGGCCGTCGGCGAAGCGGGCGTAGAGGAGGGTGCGTTCGCCGAGCCGTTCGACCAGCTCGACCTTCGCCGCGGCGCCGGCGCCGTCGGCGGCGAGGCGGACGCTTTCCGGCCGCAAGCCAAGCTCCCACGGGCCTTCCGCTGGCAGCTGCGCCCGCGCCACCCGGGTCGCCACTTCGGAGCCGTCGCCGAGGCGCGCCACGGCGAACTCCCCGCCGCCGCCGCCGACCAGCTCGGCCGGCACCAGCGTCATGGCCGGCGATCCGACGAAGCGGGCCACGAAGGTGTTGGCCGGCCGGCTGTATATCTCCATCGGCGGGCCGACCTGCTGAATCCTGCGGTCGTTCATCACCACGATCCGGTCGGCCAGCGTCATCGCTTCGGCCTGGTCGTGGGTGACCATGATCACCGCCGCATCGACGCGCTGGCGAAGCTGCGCCAGCTCGACCCGGGTGCGCATCCTGAGCGCCGCGTCGAGGTTGGACAACGGCTCGTCGAGCAGAAACAGGCGAGGCTGCTTGACGATCGCGCGGCCGATGGCGACGCGCTGGCGCTGGCCGCCGGAAAGCTGGCCCGGTTTGCGATCCAGAAACGACTCGATCTCGAGCACCCGCGCCGCATCCGCTACCCGCTGCTCGATCTCGGCCGCCGGCACACGCGCATTCTTGAGGCCGAACGCCATGTTCTCGCGAACGCTCATATGGGGGTAGAGCGCGTAATGCTGGAACACCATGGCGACGCCGCGATCGCCCGGCGGGAGCGTGTCGATCCGCCGCCCCTCCAGCTTCACTTCACCCTCGTCGAGGGTCTCGAGGCCGGCGATGATGCGCAGCAAGGTCGATTTGCCCGAACCCGATGGACCAAGGAACGCGATGAACTCGCGCGCTTCCATGGTGAGCGATACGCAATCGAGGACCGGTGTGGCGCCAAAGGCTTTGCGGATGTCGCTGAGTTCGAGACTTACCAAGCAGGCCCCCTTTGCCACGGCACCTTACAGCAAGCGCGGAGTGCCGCAACGGGTCTCGCTGCACCTACCGGAGCAAAAGCGGGGCTGGCATGTGCGCTTGCGGATGCATTGGCGCCGAACCCGACATACAAGCGGAGCACGCGTTTAAAGGAGATAAGGATGACGGAGCCGGTCAGCGTGTGGAGCCTGGGCGCGGAGCTTGGCGAAGGGCCGGTCTGGGTCGAACGCGACCGGGCTTTGTGGTTCGCCGACATCAAGAAGCGCAAGGTCCACCGCTACGATCCCGCCGCGGCAACAGGCCGCAGCTGGGACTCGCCCGAGCAGGTCGGCTTCGTCCTTCCCGCGGCGAGCGGCGGCTTCATCGCCGGGCTGCAAAGCGGCCTGCACCGCTTCGATCCGGAGAATGGGTGGTTCGAACCGCTCGCCGCCGTGGAGGCGGATCGGCCTACCAACCG
Organism: Allosphingosinicella sp.; assembly: GCA_035644835.1. GTDB lineage: Bacteria > Pseudomonadota > Alphaproteobacteria > Sphingomonadales > Sphingomonadaceae > Allosphingosinicella. The sequence continues at coordinate 402,165 of DASQNR010000007.1, forward strand.
CCTCAACGACGGTGTGGTCGACCCCTCCGGGCGCCTCTGGTTCGGGAGCATGGATGACGGCGAGCGCGGCAAGAGCGGCAGCTTCTACCGCTACCAGGAAGGCGCGGTGGTGCCGAGCGGCATCCGAGGCATTGCGATCACCAACGGGCCGGCCGTTTCGCCCGACGGCCGCATTCTTTACTGGGTCGATACGGTAGGCGGGGACATCTGGGCCTGCGATGTCCACGACGACGGGACGCTCGGCCCGTCGCGCGGCTTTGCTCGCATCGATCCCAAGGACGGCCATCCCGACGGCCCGACGGTGGATGCGCAGGGACATGTCTGGGTCGGCCTGTACGCCGGCTGGGAAGCGCGCCGCTTCTCGCCCGCCGGAGAGGTCAGCGGGCGGCTGCGCTTCCCCGTCGCAAACATCACCAAGATCGCCTTCGGCGGCGAGGATTTGAGGACTGTCTACGCGACCACGGCGCGCCAGTTGCTCGCGCCCGAGGCCCTGGCGCTGCAGCCGCAGGCGGGCGATCTGTTCGAGGCCCAGGTCGACGTGCCCGGCCTCCCTTCGCACCTCATCGCCGCCTGATCGCGCCGGGGCCTGCCATGGATAGCTTCTTAACCATCTTCGGGTTAGCGTGGCCGGCATGGGCAAGGTGATCAGTTTCGAAGAAAAGGCGGTTGCCAGGTTGCGCGCCCGCGTCGCCGCGGCCGAGGAAGCCAACCAGGATCTGATCGCGTTCGCCCGCGGCCATTCGGGTGCCGTCGCCTCCATTCACGAAGCGGTACTGGCGGCGATCGAGGCGGAAGGCTTCGATCACCTCATCCACATCGTGACGCAGGAATGGCCCCAAATCCTGGGGCTCGACGCAGTGGCCGTGGCTTTGTTCGTTGGGGACCGGGGGGTGCGTGCCGACGCGTCGGGGCTCCAGTTCGTCGACCCGCGGGTGGTGGAACGCGCGGTGGAGGGGCTGGAAGGCGTGGTGCTGCGCGGCTGTGGGCGTGGGCATCCTTTGTTCGGCCCCGCCTGCGATCTGATTCGCGCCGAGGCGCTGGTGCGGCTCGACAGCCCGGCGCCGCTGCCCGGCGGCCTGCTCGCGTTCGGCCAGCGCGAAGTGCAGGGTTTCGATACTCGCCACGGTTCCGAACTGCTCCTTTTCCTTGGCCGTGTGCTGACGCGCTGCATGGGCCGGTGCCTGACATCCTGACCGGCCATCCCGCCGGCGGCCTGGTGCTGGCTTGGCGGCAGCATCTGGAGCGCGACCGCCGACGCTCCGCGCACACGGTTCGCGCTTACGATGCCACCGCGCATCGCTTGATCGATTTTCTGGGGGAGCATCTTGGCGGCAGCGTCGATGCGTCGGCGCTGCGCGGCCTGCAAGCGGCCGACCTTCGCGCATTTCTCACCCGCCGCCGCGCCGCCGGCCTCGGCAATGCCTCGGCTGCGCGCGAACTGTCAGCCGTACGCGGCTTTCTTGCCTTCGTCGCTACGCAAACGGGCGGAGAGGCCGCCTTGCCGCGCCTCAAGGGGCCCAAGCGGATGCGGGGCGTGCCGCGGCCGATCTCGCCGGACGAGGCGGTCGCGCTGGCGGAGGAGGTCGGCGAGGACGCCACCACCGAATGGATCGCGGCGCGCGACGAAGCGGTGCTGCTCCTCCTCTACGGCTCCGGCCTGCGCATCGCCGAAGCGCTCGGCCTCACCGGCGCGGCGCTGCCGCTCGGCGAGACGCTGAGCGTTACCGGCAAGCGCGCCAAGACTCGCATCGTGCCGCTGCTCGAGCCTGTGCGCGACGCGATCGAGCGTTACCTGGCGCTTAGCCCCTACCCCGCCGGCCGCGACACGCCACTGTTCCTGGGCGCACGCGGCGGGCCACTCAACGGCGAGATGATCCGCCGCGTCGTGCGCCGCGCCCGCGCACGCCTGGGCCTGTCGGAGCGGACCACGCCGCATGCCCTGCGCCACAGCTTCGCCACCCATCTGCTCGGCCGCGGCGCCGATCTGCGCGCGCTGCAGGAGCTGCTCGGCCATGCCAGCCTGTCCTCGACGCAGATCTACACGTCGGTCGATGCCGCCCACCTGATGGATGTCTACCGCAACGCCCACCCGCGGGCGTGAACTCACTCGCCGCGGTGGCGCTTGCGCCAGGTGAACTGGCGCCAGGCATAGCCGAGAACCACGACTGCGATCACTGCGGAGGAGAGGGGGCCGACCACCTTTTCGATGTCCTCGAACTGGCTGCCGAGCCAGTAACCGGCGAGCGCCAGCGCGCTGCTCCAGCCCGCCGTGCCGATGGTCGACCAGATCAGGAAGCTCTTGAGGCGCATCCGCAGCAGCCCCGCCGGAATGGATACGATCGACCGCACCGTGGGCAGCAGCCGGCCGAAGAAGACGATCAGGCCGCCGAAACGCCCGAACAGTTTTTCGGCCTTCTCGACATCCGGCCAGTCGAGCGTCAGCCAGCGGCCGTAGCGTTCGATCAGCGGACGGAATCGGGCGAGCCCGATTACGCGGGCGAGCAGGTACCAGAAGAAGTTGCCGAACATGGCGCCGGCGGTGCCGCTGGCGACCACGCCCCAGATGTTGAGCGGCCCCTGCGCGGCGACCATGCCCGCCACCGGCATGATCACTTCGGACGGGATCGGCGGGAACACCGTTTCGGCCAGCATCAGAAAGAAAACGCCGATGTAGCCGGTGTCGTCGATCAGGCGGATCACCCAGTCGCCCATCAGGAGAGCTTCGCTTCGATGGCGTCCCAGATCCGGGCCGGCGTGTCGGTGCCGTTGAAACTGTCGATGGCGACGATGCCCGTGGGAGATGTGACATTGATCTCGGTGAGCCACTCGCCGCCGATCACGTCGATGCCGACGAACAGCAGCCCGCGCCGGGCGAGTTCGGGGCCAAGCGCCTCGCAAATCTCGCGTTCGCGCGGCGTCAGGTCTGCCGCGTGGGCAGTGCCGCCGGCAGCGAGGTTGGAGCGGATTTCGCCCTTGCCCGGCATCCGGTTGATCGCGCCGGCGACTTCGCCGTCGACCAGCACGATCCTCTTGTCGCCTTGCGCCACCGAGGGAAGAAAGGCCTGGACCATGAACGGCTCCGGCCACACCTGGCCGAACAGCTCCACCAGTGCCCCGAGATTGCCCCCGTCCCGGCCGATCCGGAACACCGCCGCGCCGGCATTGCCGTGGAGCGGCTTCACCACGATCTCGCCATGGTCGGCCTGAAAGGCGCGGGTCTCGTCAAGTGAGCGGGTGATAAGGGTGGGCGGCATGAACCGCGCATAATCCAGCACCCACAGCTTTTCGGGGGCGTTGCGGACCGACACCGGATCGTTGACCACCAGAGTCTCGCTTTGGATCCGCTCGAGCAGGTGCGTGGCCGTGATGTAGGCAAGGTCGAACGGCGGGTCCTGCCGCATCAGCACCACGTCGCTCTCGCTGCCAAGGTCCATGCTGCGCCACGGGCCGAAGGAGAAATGCTCGCCCTGTACCGGGGCGACCTCCACATCCCGCCCCCGCGCAAGCACGCGGCCTTCGCGGTAGGACAAGCCGCTCGCCAGATAATGAAACAAAAGGTGGCCTCGCGCCTGGGCGCTCACCATAAGCGCAAAGGTTGAATCGCCGGCTATGGCGATCCCCTCCAGGGGGTCCATCTGGACGGCTATGGTGCGGGGCATGGGGGCTCCTTAGGGAGGAGGAGGCTGCTTGTCACGGCCCGCCAAAGCGTTTTCGGGACAGCCGCTACCGGCCTTGCCAGACGTCGGTCATGTGCCGGGGCAGGCGGCGCGGGAGGATGAATATGGCATCGATCCTGATCTCGTCGTCGGCCCGCGCGAAACGCTGCGTCAGCGCTTCGGCTGCGGCGGCCACCCGGCGCAGGCGATACTCGTCCAGCGCCAACGCCGCCTGTTCGGCGGTCGCGCGCGCCTTGACTTCGACGAACACCAGGGTGCGGCCGCGCCGGGCGACGAGATCGATTTCGCCGCGCGGGGTGCGAACCCGCCGGGCGAGGATCGCATATCCCTTGAGCCTGAGCCACCAGGCGGCGATCGTTTCCGCGCGGCGGCCGCTCCGCTCCGCCTGTTGCCGCCTCACTTGAGCTGCTGCGCCCGCTCATAAACCTGGCGGCGGGGAAGGCCGAGCCGCTCGGCGATTTCCGCCGCCGCCCGCGAAGGCGACAGGCGTCCCAAAGCCTCGCGCAAGGCCGCGTCCAGCGTCTCCCCGTCGGCGGCGGGGGTCTCGCCGGGCGGCGCCACGACGATGACGATCTCGCCCTTGGGCGGCGCGTCGGCGTAGCGGGCGGCGAGTTCGGACAAGGGCGCTGCGGCGGTTTCTTCGAATTTCTTGCTGATTTCCCGCGCCACCGCGGCCTCCCGGTCGCCGAGCCCCGTCAGCAGCGCCTGGAGCGCGGCGCCCAGCCTTGGCCCGCTTTCGTAAAGAACCAGCGTCGCGCGGACCGCCGCGATCTCGGCGATGGCGGCCGCGCGGGCGCCCGCCTTCGGGGGCAGGAAACCGAGGAACAGGAAGCGATCGGTGGGAAGCCCGGCAAGAGTGAGCGCGGCGATCAGCGCCGATGGTCCGGGAATCGTGGTGATAACGATGCCGGCGGCGCGGGCATCGCGCACCAGCTTGTAGCCGGGGTCCGAGATCAGCGGCGTTCCGGCATCGGACACCAGCGCAACCGATTCACTTCGCATCCGCTCGATCAGTCCGGGCCTCACCCGGTCCGCATTATGATCGTGATAAGGCAGCATCGGCCGCCTGGCGCCGATATGGTGGAGGAGCCGGGCGGTGACTCGGCTGTCCTCCACCGCCAGCACATCGGCGCTCGCCAGCACGGCGGCCGCGCGCGGGCTGAGATCGGAAAGATTGCCGATCGGCGTCGCCACGATATAGAGGCCGGGTGCAAGAGGCGGGTGCATGAGGATCAAGGTCATGGCAGAGCAGTCCCATCGTCCGCAAGCGCGGCGCGCCGCACCCCGGCTCGCGGCGGCCGCCTTCCTGCTGCTGACGCTGGCCGGTTGCGAGCTGGTGCCGAGCGCCGGGCCGGCCTTGCCGCCGCCTCCGCCTCCTCCTCCTCCTCGAGAAAATGTCTCCGCGCCCGCGCCGCCGGTGCGGCAGGCGCCGCGCCAGCCGGTTGCACCGCTTCCGGCGGAAGGGACGCATCACCGGATCGCCGTGCTGGTGCCGATCACCGGTGCAAATGCCGGGGTCGGCCAATCCATTGCCAATGCCGCCAATCTCGCTTTGCTCGACACTGGCGGCGAGCGTATTCGAATCACCGTCTACGATACGGCCAGGGGCGCCGCCGGCGCCGCCGATCGGGCGCTTGCCGACGGCAACCGCCTGTTCCTCGGCCCGCTGCTCGCCGAGGATGTGCGGGCGGTGACGCCTGCCGCGCAACGCGCCGGCGTTCCGGTGGTCGCCTTTTCCAACGATGTCAGCGCCGCCAGCCGGGGCGTATACCTGATGGGCTTCACGCCCGGCCAGTCGATCGACCGGGTCGTCGCGCACGCCCGCTCCGAGGGCCTGCAACGCTTCGCCTCCCTGGTTCCCGAAGGCCTTTACGGCCTGCGCGCCAGCCAGGCGCTGATCACGGCTGTTCAGCGCAACCGCTCCACCCTTATCGGCAACGTGCCGATTCCGCGTGGCGCAACCGGTCTTCGCGGCGCCGTCGGCCGGCTTGCCGAGCTTGGCCGGTACGACGCGGTGCTGGTCGCTGACAGCGGCAGGGTAGGGGCCGCCGCGGCCCCGCTGCTGCGCGCGCTTCCCACTGACGCCCGAATTCTTGGAACGGAATTGTGGGCGGCGGAAAACGGCCTCGGCGCGACCGTGGCGCTGCGTGGCGCCTGGTATGCGGCGCCATCCGACGCGATGTTCAACCAGCTTCGTCCCCGCTACCGCGCCCGCTATGGCGCCGAGCCCTACCGGCTGGCCAGCCTCGGCTATGACGGGGTATTGCTGGCGCTGCGAGTCGCGGCCGACTGGCGCATCGGCAGGCCGTTTCCCGAAGGCGAGTTGCGCGGGTCGCGCGGCTTCGCCGGCCTCGATGGAGCGTTTCGCTTCGGCAGCGACGGCATCGCCGAGCGTGCGCTCGAAGTGCGCGAAGTCACGGCGGGGGGGACGATCGTGGTCTCCCCGGCACCGCGCGATTTCGACTAAGCAGCGAGCTCCGCGAGCACCGCATCGAGCAGCAACATGCCGTGGGGGCGCAGCGACAGCCGCTCCGTCCCGCGCGTCACCAGTCCCTGCGCCTCCATTCGGGCAAGGCCGGCGGGATCGAGCGCACCCGCCACGGCGGCGAGCGGCACGCCCTCGCGCAGCCTCAGCCCCATCAGCAGCCGTTCCAGCGCCGCATCGGCCGGTGCGACCGGCACCTCCTCGGCTATGCCGTGGCCGTTGCGGGCCAGCGCCTTGAGCCAATTCTCCGGCTTGCGATGGCGCTGGGTGGCGTGGCCGGCGCGGCGGCCATGGGCGCCGGGCCCGACGCCAAGATAGGGCGTGTAGCGCCAGTAAGCGAGGTTGTGGCGGCTCTCCTCACCGGCGCGGGCATGGTTGGAGATTTCGTAGGCGGGAAGCCCCGCCGCACCGGTGAGCGCCTGCGTCAGTTCGTACAGCCGTGCGCCAAAGTCGGGGTCCGCCGCCACCAGTTCACCCTTCGCCGCCAGTGCCGCGAAACGCGTGCCCGGCTCGATGGTGAGCTGGTAAAGCGACAGGTGGCTGGTGCCGAAGGAGAGCGCGTGCCGCAGCTCCGCCTCCCACGCCGTCTCGCTTTGCCCGGGGAGGGCGTAGATGAGGTCGAAGCTGACCCGTGCAAAGGCGGCCTGCGCCGTCTCCAGCGCCGCCAGCCCCTCGGCGACACCGTGGGCGCGGCCGAGGAAGCGCAGCGCCTCCTCGTCCAGCGCCTGCAGGCCGAGCGACACGCGGTTGACGCCGGCGCGCGCAAGGTCGGCGAAGCGGGCAGCTTCGACGGAGGAGGGATTCGCCTCCAGGGTGATCTCGACGCCGGGCGCGAAGCCCCAATGCGCCTCCGCCGCCTCGATCAAAGCCGCGACCGTCTGCGGCGGCATCAGCGACGGCGTGCCGCCGCCGAAGAAGATCGAGTTGAGCGGTCCGCGAGGGAAGGCCCCGGCCTCATATGCCAGGTCGGCGAGCAGCGCGTCGCGCCATTGTGCCTGGTCGACAGCCTCGCGGACATGGCTGTTGAAGTCGCAATAAGGGCACTTCGAGACACAGAACGGCCAATGGATGTAGAGGGCGGCGGGGGTAGCATTCTCGTCACCCCGAACTTGATCCGGGGTCCGGTTCTCCACCCGCTCGGCAGCCATCCAGCTGGACCCCGGATCCAGGGACCCCATCAAAGTAGTACTTTGATGGGAACCCATTCCGGACCCCATCAAAGTAGTATTTTGATGGGAACCCGCTCCGGGGTGACCGGGTGAGTTCACAATAGCGCCGCGACCAGCTTTGCGAAGGCGTCCGCGCGGTGGCTGATCTTGTGCTTCTCCTCCGGGTCCATTTCTCCGAAAGTCAGATCGTAGCCGGCCGGCTGGAACATGGCGTCATAGCCGAAGCCGTTGTCGCCGCGCGGCGGCCAGACCAGCACACCGTCCACCCGTCCCTCGAACCATTCGCTGCGCCCGTCCGGCCACACCATTGCCAGCGCGCAGACGAAATGGGCATTGCGGTTGGCATCCGGTCCCAGCGCATCCAGTTCGTCGTGGACGCGCTGCATGGCCCGGCCAAAATCGCGGTCGCCCTGGAGCTCACCTGGCCCCGCCTCCGGCGCCACCGTCGGATCGCCGGACAGCGCCCAGCGCGCGGAATAGATGCCCGGCCGATTGCCCAGCGCTTCAACGCACAAGCCGCTGTCGTCGGCCAAAGCGGGGAGCCCGGACAGATCGGCCGCCTGCCGGGCCTTGAGGTCCGCATTGTCGATGAAGGTGGTGCCGATCTCGTCCGGCTCGGGCAGGTCGAGCTCCGCCGCCGACACCGGCTCGATTCCATAGGGCCCTAGCAGGTCGCGTATCTCACGCACCTTGCCCTTGTTGTGGCTGGCGATCACCAGCCGCCCGGCCTCCAGCCGCCTCACCGGCCGGTCGCCCGGTCCTGGGCCGCGAAGATTTCGCCGCAGCCGATACGGGCAAGGCGGAGCAGCCGCAGCAGCCCTTCCTCGTCATAGGTTTCCCCCTCGGCCGTCACCTGCGCCTCCACGATGTTGCCGGTTCCGGTGAGGACGAAATTGCCGTCCGCGCCGGCGTTGGAATCCTCCACATAATCGAGGTCCAGCACTGCGGTTCCCTGGTGGATGCCGCAGCTGATCGCCGCCACCTTGTCGCGGATCGGGTCCACCGAAAGAAGTTGCTGCCTCAACAGTCCGTCGACGGCGATGCGCAGCGCCACCCAGGCGCCAGAAATGGCGGCGGTACGGGTGCCGCCGTCGGCCTGTATGACATCGCAGTCGAGCGTGATCTGGCGCTCGCCGAGCTTCTCCATGTCAACCACCGCCCGCAGGCTGCGGCCGATCAACCGCTGGATCTCCTGAGTGCGGCCGGATTGCTTGCCGGACGCCGCCTCGCGCCGTCCGCGGGTATGGGTGGCGCGCGGCAGCATGCCGTATTCGGCCGTGACCCAGCCCTTGCCCTTGCCGCGCAGCCACGGCGGCAGGCTGGTTTCCACGGACGCGGTGCACAGCACCCGCGTATCGCCGAAGCTGATGAGGCAGCTTCCTTCGGCATGTCGGGTGAAGCCCGCTTCCATTTGGATGGGGCGCATTTGGTCGGGCGCGCGGCCGGATGGGCGCATGAAGAATCCTTTCTGTCGCTTGCCCGCGCCTTAGCCACCGGCCGCGTCAATATCCACCGCGCCTTCAACGTCAGGTGGGGGACGCCCTTTATCTGTCGCCGGAACAGCGCGTCCGGTCTGATTGGCCCTGTGCACGAAGAGGGGCCTTCGTCCTCCGCGGGTGGGGGAGGAGGCTTCGTCCGCGGCGGGAAGCCGCAACGGTTCATCCGGGCGGGTGAACCTTTCGGCTTTGATGAATCGTGGCGCCGGGGCATGGCGCCTTTCGTTCAGTTGGCGTACAGCCCATAGGAGCACCTTGGAAGGTGCGGCCGGGGGTGTCCGGCGCAAGGACGATGGGGCGAACGACTTCAATGACCATGTATGTCTACAGCACGGCGGGCGAGCCGCGGGGCTTCCTGTTTGAAACCACCATTTTCGGCCTGGACGGCACGCCGCTCGGCCGGATACTGGGCTGCCGCGTGCACCGTTTCGACGGATCCTATGCCGGCGAATGGTTCCACGAAATGGTTGTGGACCGTCCGAGCGCGCGTCCCCGCTCGATACCACCGATCGCCGTGCCTCCCGCCCGGGCGGCGGCGTCGAGCGCGGGCTGGCGCCGCGGCGTTGCGGAATATAGCCAATATTCCGATGCTTTCGACCGGTTGCTGGACCGCGGATTGAAGCAAGCGGCCGAGTAAGCGGCGCGGCTCATGGCGGGGTGACGCGGGTCGCGCCGCCGCCTACACAGGCGGCCATGTCAGGCACGCCGGTTAGCGAACTCAGCGAACGCGCCCGGGAAGTTTTCCGCCAGGTGGTGGAGAGCTATCTCGGCACCGGGCTTCCGGTCGGGTCGCGCACCGTTTCGCGGCTGCCGGGCATCAACCTTTCGCCCGCTTCGATCCGCAACGTGATGCAGGATCTGGAGGAGCTTGGGCTGCTCGGCCATCCCCACACCTCCGCCGGGCGCGTGCCGACCGAGATCGGGCTTCGCCTGTTCGTCGATGGCATGATGCAGGCGGCCGAGCCGACCGCGGAAGAACGCGCCGCGATCGAGGCGCGGGTCGGGCGCGGAGGGGGGCCGATCGAGGATGCCCTGGCCGCCGCCACCCAGGCGCTGTCCGGCCTGTCGGCCTGTGCCGGTATCGTCCTCGTTCCCAAGCGCGAGCCGGTGCTGCGCCAGCTCGGCTTCGTCCAGATTTCTCCCAGCCAGGCGCTGGCGGTGATGGTGGGGGCGGAAGGGACGGTGGAGAACCGGGTGGTGGACCTGCCGCCCGGAGTCACTCCCGGAGCGCTGGCCGAAGTCGGCAATTATGTCAGCTCGCGCCTTTCGGGTCTGACGCTGCACGAGGCGCAGCAGCGCCTGTCGGGTGAGATCAATTCGGGCAAGGACGCGCTCAACAGCGCGTCGAGCGAGCTCATTCGGCGCGGGCTTGCAATCTGGTCCGAGGATGGAGCCAAGCGTCCGGTGCTGATCGTGCGCGGCCAGGCCAATCTCATCGATCCCACCGCGGCCGCCGACCTGGAGCGCGTGCGCCAGCTGCTCGAGGAGCTGGAAGGCAAGGAGGAGATCGTGCGCCTGCTGGATAGCGCCCGGGCCGGCCAGGGGATGAAGATCTTCATTGGTTCGGAGAACAAATTGTTCGCTCTGTCGGGCTCCTCGGTGATCGCCGCCCCCTATCGCGGCAGCGAGGGCAAGGTGGTTGGCGTGGTGGGGGTTATCGGGCCGACGCGGTTGAACTATGCGCGCGTGGTACCCATGGTGGATTTCACGGCACAGACACTATCGAGATTGATGGCATGAACGAACAGGAAGACTTGCACGACCAGGCGGAAGAGGGCGAGGCGGGCACCCCCCGGGAGGACCGCTCCGCGGCACTCGAGCAGGAGCTGGAGGAAGCGCGTCAAAAGGTGCTCTACGCCCAGGCCGAGACTCAGAACGTCCGCCGTCGGCTGGAGCAGGAGAAGCTTACCGCCGCCACCTATGCGGCGACCGGCTTTGCCCGCGACATGCTGAGCGTGAAGGACAATCTCGACCGCGCGCTGGCGGCCGTGCCAGAGGATGTGCGCCAGGACGAACGGGTCAAGGCCCTGCTCATCGGCATCGAGGCGACATCGCGGGAGCTCGAAGCGGCGTTCCAGCGCAACGGAATCACCAAGGTGGAAGCGATGGGCGAGCCGCTCGATCCCAACCGTCACCAGGCGATGGTGGAACTCCCTTCCGACGCGGAGCCGGGCACGGTGGTGCAGGAAATGCAGGCCGGCTACATGTTCAAGGACCGCCTGCTGCGGCCTGCTCTGGTGGGCGTGGCGCGGAAGGGTTAGGCTAAGCGGTTCAGGCGTTCCTGGACTTGGCGAAGCAGCGTCGAAAGCCATTCCCGCCCTAGCTCGGGCCGGAATGTCTCAATTGGCTTGTCTGCTTTGAGCAAGTTGCAGGGCCGGCAGGCGAGTACCAAGTTGCTAAGGTCGTCTTTGCCATCGCGAGTTCGCGGGTCGATGTGATCTATGGTGAGCGCGCCGAGTTTACTGTCGTTGCCGCAGTAAAAGCACGAGGACTTGTACTTTCGCGAGGCGAGCTTAAGCGCTTTGATCGCTTTCCACGGCCCTCCCTCTACGCCAGCGACGGCAAAGAGGGGCGTCGTTCGGTTGCTGCGAATGTACACGATCGTGCGATAAGGAAGTTGGGCGGCCCAGTGACGGGGGGTTTCGGCGCTTTGCATCTGAAGCTGATGTTGCGGAACCATGCTCTCAGTTAGGTATAAACACCTTCAAAATTGGTGAACGCGTGCAAGGAGAACGCCTTCCGACGTCAGCTAACGATCAGCGGGTGGGGTCGGACGGGGAGCAGCAAAGATAATGCTCCCGGCGCCACCGCATGAAGAAAGCTTCAATGACCCTTGTGCGCCTCTTCCGTCTCGCCCGAGGCGCTGCGCACTTCGGCTACCACCGTGACCGGCGCCGCCGTGTTGAACGAGAAGGTGAGGGGGATATTGAGGCCCGGTTTCACCGCCCGATTGATCCCGAACAGCATTGCGTGTCGTCCGCCCGGCTCGAACACGAGCGCGCCGCGATAGGGGAACTCGATGTCCCGGCGCTTCTCCATCCGGGTGACGCCGTTCTTCTCCACCGTCTCGTGGAGTTCGATGCGGCGCACCAGCGGGCTGGTGATATCGGTGAGGCGGGTGCCTTCCACATTGCCTTCCAGCCGGAAATAGGCCGCGCCGGGCTGGCCCTTCGCGGCCGGCATCCGCACCCAGGCATCGTGGACGCTCGGCTCCCGCTTGCGCCCGTCGCAGCCCGGAAGGGCAAGCAGGGCGGCGGCCAGAACCGCTGCGGCAAAAGCGTGGCTTTCAAGCATCTTCATCATCAGCGATGTGGCACTAGTGCCGTAGGCGCTTCTTGTCGCCTCTGAATCGAGCCCTATATCGCTTCCGAAACACTCGCGTGCCTGGTTCGGGGGCGCGGGGAGAAATTTCGTTTGGGGCAGAAGAGGTTCGCTCATGGCAAAAGTTATCGGTATCGATCTTGGCACCACCAACAGCTGCGTTGCCGTCATGGAAGGCGGCAAGCCGAAGGTCGTGGAAAATGCGGAAGGCGCGCGTACCACGCCTTCGATCGTCGCCTTTGCGAAGGATGGCGAGCGGCTGGTCGGCCAGCCGGCCAAGCGCCAGGCCGTCACCAATCCGGACAACACGGTGTTCGCAGTAAAGCGCCTGATCGGCCGCCGCTTCGACGATCCGATCACCAAGAAGGACACCGAACTCGTTCCCTATAAGATCTCGCGCGGCCCGAACGGCGATGCGTGGGTCAATGCCGGCGGCAAGGATTATTCCCCCTCGCAGATTTCCGCCTTCACCCTTCAGAAGATGAAGGAAACCGCCGAGGCCTATCTCGGCGAGACGGTCACCCAGGCGGTGATCACCGTGCCGGCCTACTTCAACGACGCGCAGCGCCAGGCAACCAAGGACGCCGGCCAGATCGCCGGCCTTGAAGTGCTGCGCATCATCAACGAGCCGACCGCCGCCGCCCTCGCCTACGGGCTTGAGAAGCAGGACGGCAAGACCATTGCGGTCTACGATCTTGGCGGCGGTACGTTCGACGTCTCGGTGCTGGAAATCGGCGATGGCGTGTTCGAGGTGAAGTCCACCAACGGCGACACCTTCCTTGGCGGCGAGGATTTCGACGCCAAGATCGTCGAATGGCTGGCCGACGAGTTCAAGAAGCAGGAAGGCATCGACCTGCGCGGCGACCGCCTCGCGCTGCAGCGCCTCAAGGAAGCGGCCGAGCGCGCCAAGATCGAGCTTTCCTCGGCGCAGACCACCGAGATCAACCTGCCCTTCATCACCGCCGACCAGAACGGCCCCAAGCACCTCGTCAAGTCGCTCACCCGCGCCGAGCTCGAGCGCCTGGTTGAGGAATTGATCAAGCGCACGCTCGAGCCCTGCCGCAAGGCGCTCGTCGATGCCGGCGTCAAGGCGGATGACATTTCCGAAGTCGTGCTGGTCGGCGGCATGACCCGCATGCCGCGCGTGCGCGACATCGTGAAGGAATTCTTCGGCAAGGAGCCGCACACCGGCGTCAATCCGGACGAAGTCGTCGCAATGGGCGCCGCCATCCAGGCCGGCGTGCTGCAGGGCGATGTCAAGGACGTGCTCCTCCTCGATGTCACCCCGCTGTCGCTCGGCATCGAAACGCTTGGCGGCGTCTTCACCCGGATGATCGACCGCAACACGACGATCCCGACCAAGAAGAGCCAGACCTATTCGACCGCGGAGGACAATCAGAATGCGGTCACCATCCGCGTCTTCCAGGGCGAGCGCGAGATGGCGGCGGACAACAAGATGCTCGGCCAGTTCGACCTGGTCGGCATCCCGCCGGCGCCGCGCGGCGTGCCGCAGATCGAGGTCACCTTCGACATCGACGCCAACGGCATCGTCAACGTCTCGGCCAAGGATCGCGGCACCGGCAAGGAGCAGCAGATCCGCATCCAGGCTTCGGGCGGGCTTTCCGACGCGGACATCGAGAAGATGGTACAGGAAGCGGAGAGCTTCGCCGAAGAGGACAAGAAGCGCCGCGCCGCGGCCGAGGCGAAGAACAACGCCGAGAGCCTGATCCACACCACCGAGCGCCAGCTGGTGGAGCATGGCGACAAGGTCGAGGCATCGCTCAAGGGCGAAATCCAGACCGCGATCGACGAGGCCAAGCAGGCTGTCGAGGGCGGAGATCCCGAAGCGATGAACGCCAAGTCCCAGGCACTGGCCCAGGTGGCCATGAAGCTTGGCCAGGCGATCTACGAGAAGGAACAGGCTTCGGCCGCGGCCGGCGGAGCCGATGCCGGCGCCGCCGAAGGTGCGCAGACGGGCGGCAGCGACGAGGAAGTCGTCGATGCCGAATTCTCCGAGGTCGACGACGAAAACAAGGCGTAACGCATCCCTCCCTCTCCCCCTTGGGGGAGAGGGTCGGGGAGAGGGGAAGTCTGGTCGTTGGGCTCGGTGCGGGTGATCTCGGACTGCCCCTCTCCCAACCCTCTCCCCTGAAGGGGAGAGGGCTCAATGGCTGAAACCGATTATTACGAACTGCTCCAGGTCGAGCGCGGCGCGGACGAGAAGACTCTCAAGTCCGCGTACCGCCGCATCGCCATGGAATGCCACCCGGACCGCAATCCGGGCTGCAAGGATTCAGAAGCACGCTTCAAGGCGGTGAGCGAGGCTTATGATTGCCTCAAGGACCCGCAGAAGCGCTCCGCCTACGACCGCTTCGGCCACGCCGCCTTTCGCAACGGCGGCGGCGCGAGTGCCGGCGGCGCCCAGGATTTCGGCTCCTTTTCCGACATCTTCGAGAATATCTTCGGCGAGTTCATGCAGGGCCAGCAGGGCGATCGGCGGTCGAACGCGCTGCGCGGCTCGGACCTGCGCTACGATCTCGAGATCACGCTGGAGGACGCTTATAACGGCCGAGACATCGAGCTTCGCATCGATACCAGCGTCGCGTGCGAGCCGTGCGGCGGCACCGGCGGCAAGTCGGGCGCGGCGGCGCGGACCTGCAGCATGTGCCAGGGCCGCGGACAGGTCCGCGCCCAGCAGGGCTTTTTCGTCATCGAGCGGGTCTGCCCGACCTGCCGCGGCGTCGGTGAGGTGATCGCCGACCCGTGCGAACGCTGCCGCGGCGAAGGCCGCGCCGAAAAGGTGCGCAGCCTGGAAGTCCGCATCCCGCCCGGCGTCGATGAAGGCACCCGCATCCGCCTCTCCTCGGAAGGGGAGGCGGGCGTGCGGGGCGGACCCAAGGGCGATCTCTACATCTTCGTCCACCTGAAGCGACACGAAGTCTTCCAACGCGACGGCACCACCTTGTTCACGCGCTGTCCCGTGAGCTTCACCACCGCCGCGCTCGGCGGGTCGATCGACATACCCGGGCTCGACAAGGCCCGGCACGAGGTGAAGATCCCGCCCGGTATCCAGTCCGGCAAGCAGCTTCGCATTCGCGGCGCCGGCATGCCCGTTCTGTCGGGCCGCGGCCATGGCGACATGGTGGTGCAGGTCGAGGTGGAAACGCCGAGCCGCCTCAGCACCCGCCAGAAGGAGCTGCTCGAGGAGTTCCGCAAGACCGAGACCGGCGACGAATGCCCCGCCTCGCAAAGCTTCTTCGGAAAGCTCAAGGGCCTGTTCGACGGCTGACCCCCGGGGGCACGACACAGCTCTGGCTTACCCGCTAATCCATGTTAAAGAGGCATGGGGGATGGGAGAAAGCCAGTGTCGATTGAAGCCGAGGTCGCGATCATGCCGGCCGGCGAGGAGCGCGGGGCCCCGCGGCGCGCGGTGGACTTCGCCGCCTTCCTGCGGGCCACCGGCGCAATCGCGTCCAAGGTGCGCGTCAAGGACATCTCGTCGGAGGGCTGCCGTATCCTTGGGCGGCTCGATGTCGCTGCAGGCACAGAGATTTGGCTCAAGCTCACCGGCCTTACACCGATGAAGGTTCGCATCGCCTGGGTGAAGGACGCCGAGGCGGGCGGCGAGTTCGTGATGCCGCTGCATCCCGGCATCGTCGCCGATCTCACCACGGCGCCGCGCGCCGGACGCAACTTGTTCACGCCGCCTGTCCACCTGGGTTAAGCGGCGGCGCCTCCCTTGAGCATTTCCGGCAGCGCCCGCGCCAGATTCTCCAGCGTATAGGGCTTTTGCAGCACGATCCGCTCGGCATGGTCACCCGGCAATTGCGCCTGCTCGCCATAGCCGGTGGCGAAGAGGAAGGGCGTGCCGAGCTCGTGCAGCCGGTCCGCCACCGCGAAACTGGTGTGATCGCCCAGGTTGACGTCGAGAATGGCGAGCGACG
Source organism: Allosphingosinicella sp. (assembly GCA_035644835.1). Lineage (GTDB taxonomy): Bacteria > Pseudomonadota > Alphaproteobacteria > Sphingomonadales > Sphingomonadaceae > Allosphingosinicella. Next base: position 418,257 of record DASQNR010000007.1, read on the forward strand.
GCTTCGCCTCCGCGATCGCGCTTAGTCCCTGCTCCACCGTCGCCGCGCTGGCGACATGGAGTGCGCCGAGCCGCTTCAATATGTCCTCGGCATCAAGCGCGATGATCAGGCTGTCCTCGACCAGCAGCACCGTCCGCCCCTCGATCAGCGGCTCGGGCGGAACCTCGTGCCGCCCGGGTTCGGAGCGGGCGAAGCGGATCGCCGGGCCGGTATATTCCTCGGTATCGGAGACATGGCGGGCCGGTATCCGGAACCGCGCCTCGACACCCGTCGGATGATATTCGATCTGCGCTTCGCCGCCGAGGTCGTAAGGGATCGAGCGGTCGATGATGGTGGAGCCGAACCCCTTGCGGGTCGGCACCACCACCGGCGGCCCGCCGCTTTCACGCCAATCGAACAGCAGATCGCCGGAGCCGTCGCGCATCCAGCCGATCCGCACTTCGCCGCTGTTCGACAGGCTGCCATATTTGGCCGAATTGGTGACCAGCTCATGCATCACCAATGCCATGGTCGAATAGGCCTGCGGGTTGAGCAGGATCGGCGGACCTTCCACGCGCACGCGGTCCGCCTGACCGGTCAGAAAGGCAGCGGCTTCCGCGTCGATTAAGGCCCGAAGCGGCGCCGGCCCCCAATGGTCCTGGGTGATCTGGTTGTGCGCCCGCGCCAGCGCGTGGATGCGTCCATCGACCAGGGCGACGAAATCCTCGACGCTGCCGCCCTCGGGCTTGGATTGGCGGATCAGGCCGCGGATCACGCCCAGGATGTTGCGCACCCGGTGGTTCAATTCGGCGATCAGCAGTTCCTGCCGCTCCGCCGCCATTGCCCGCTCGCTGCCCGCTTCCTCCGACAGGCGCAGCACCACTTCGATAAGCGTCGCCCGCAGCGTCTCCGCCACCCGTAGCTCGGACGGCGTGAACGGTGCCGAGCGGCCCTCCAGCAGCTCCTTCCATTCCTTGAAGCTCTCCCGCGGCGAAAGACGCGGGCCATTGGGGCCGTACTCCACCGGCTTATGCGGATCGCCGCCCCAGCGCACGGAGCGGATCAGCTCGCGCCGGAACAGCACCACATAATCGCGCGGCGCCCGCGAGATCGGAATGGCGAGCATGCCCGCCGCCTGGCTGGAAAACTCCTCCGCGCCGGTGACGATGCCCGGGATATGATCGGTCGCGTAGACCCGCCCCGCCGCCGTGCCGTTCAACGCCCTGATGATTCGCGCGAATTGCTGCGCGTCCGGAGTGACGCCCGAAAAGGCGTGGTTGCCGTTGATCCACACCCCCACGCCGTCCGCGGCGATGGTCTTGGTGAGGATGTCGCTCAACCAGTCCGGATCCTTGAGCAGGGTCTCGTCGGAGGCCACGGCGCTCAGCAGCTGGTCGGAAATGTCGCGGGCCCGCCGCTCGAACTCCACCGTCTGCTTGCGCTCCCGGCTTTCCAGCCGCATCGCGAACATCTGGGCGAACAATTCGCACACCGAGCGCCGCTCGAAATTGGGGCAGCGCGGCCCGTAATGATGGCAGGCGAACAGCCCCCAAAGTCGACCCTCGACGATGATCGACACCGACATGGAGGCGCCGACGCCCATGTTCTTGAGATATTCGATATGGATCGGCGACACCGATCGGAGCATCGACAGCGACAGGTCGAGCGGTTCGTGGCTTTCGCCCTGCCGCGGCAGGATCGGCACATTCTCGCCGTCCACATCGGCAATCACCCGCAGGAGGTTGCGCTTGTAAAGCTCACGCGCCTGCGCTGGGATGTCGCTCGCCGGATAATGGAGGCCGAGGAAGGAGCCGATACCGGGCTTGACGCTTTCCGCCACCACCTCGCCCGAACCGTCCTGGGCGAAGCGATAGACCATCACCCGGTCGTAACCCGACAGCGCCCGGATCTGCCGTGCCCCTTCGTTGAAGAAGGCGGTCATCGTGTCGGTCTGGTCGAGCCGCGCGATCATGGAGCGCACGGTACCGGTGACATCGCCATGGTCGTCGCCCGATCCCGGCTCGGCTTCCACGATGATCCGCCCGTTCGACATGTGCAGCGCGATGTCGAACGGTTCGGCGGTGTCAAGCAGGCGGCAGCCGAAGATCCGCTCCACCGAGTCCGGGCCGCGCAGCATCGCCATGCGGTTGCGCAGACCGTGGATCGCGCTGGGCGAGAACAGCTCGGTAAGCGGCCGGCCGGCGAGCGCCTCTGGATCGGCGCCCGGCAGGAACGTGCCGATATTGGCCGACACCCGCGAGATCATCCAGTCGGATGACAAGGCGATGAGGAAGCCGATCGGCTGGATCGCGCCGAGCTGATGAATAGGCTCGCGGTCGCAATTGGTGAGATCGACCTTCGGGTAGTCAGTCACGCGATTCAACTCTCCAGAAACCGCAGCCCCCCGGCCTCGAAACAGCAAAATGTCCTTCGGGCTGCTCCGATAGCGGCGTCGATGGTGGCCGTTTCGTAAAGGCGATCATCGAGCAATTCCAGCAGTTTCCGCCAGCCGCCTCTGGGTTGTGGCGCCGTCAGAAAGGCCAGCGGCGCATCGGCGGCAACGCCCCCCCGGAGCATCGCACCGCCAAGGCGCGAGCCTTCCAGCACATAGACCGCACCCCAGATTGCCGCCGCGTCCGTATATGCAGGCGCCGGTTCGGGAGCGGGGAGGGCGCCGCCGAGGGCCTCCAGGTCCTGAACCAGCAAGTGCCCGCGCCGCCGCTCCACCCAGTCGAACACCACGGCCTGTGCACCCGCTTTATCCAGCGCCGCTTCGACCGGCAGGAAAGCCGCCGCCTGGGCGAGCAGGAACAGCCGGTAATCGTCCCGCCGCGCCAGATCGAGCCGGCTGAACAAGGCGTCCACCCGGTCATGCTCCGCCGCGGTCGCGGCGCGTAGCGCGGCGCGCGCCTTCATGCGCCGAAAACGCGCTCGAAGATCGTGTCGACATGCTTGAAATGGTAGCCGAGGTCGAAGCTCTCCTCGATCCGCTCCGCCGGCAGCAAAGCGGTCACATCCGCATCCGCCTTGAGCAGCTCGAGCAGCGACAGCGCGCCGTCGCTTTCCCACACCCGCATCGCGTTGCGCTGGACCAGCCGGTACGAATCCTCGCGGCTCGCTCCCGCCTGGGTCAGCGCGAGCAGCACCCGCTGTGAGTGGACGAGGCCGCCCATCCGGTCGAGATTTTTCTGCATCCGCTCCGGATAGACGAGAAGTTTCTCCATCACGCCGGTCAGCCGCGCCAGCGCGAAATCCAGCGTCACCGTCGCATCGGGGCCGATATAGCGCTCCACCGAACTGTGCGAGATGTCGCGCTCGTGCCAAAGCGCCACATTCTCCAGCGCGGGCGTTACATAGGCCCGCACCATCCGCGCCAGCCCCGTCAGATTCTCCGTCAGCACCGGATTGCGCTTGTGCGGCATCGCCGACGAGCCCTTCTGCCCGGGCGAGAAATATTCCTCAGCCTCCAGCACCTCGGTGCGCTGCAGGTGTCGCACCTCGGTCGCCAGCCGTTCGATCGAGGAGGCGATCACGCCAAGCGTCGCGAAATACATGGCATGCCGGTCGCGCGGGATCACCTGCGTGGAGATCGGCTCGACAGTCAGCCCCATCCTTTCGGCGACATAGGCTTCCACCCGCGGATCGATATTGGCGAAGGTGCCGACCGCGCCCGAAATCGCGCAGGTCGCAATCTCCTCGCGCGCAGTTCGCAGCCGGGCGCGGCAGCGGTCGAACTCGGCGTAGGCGAAAGCAAGCTTCAGCCCGAACGTCACGGGCTCGGCATGGATGCCGTGGCTGCGGCCGATGGTCGGGGTCAGCTTGTGCTCCAGTGCCCGTGCTTTCAGCACCTCCAGCAGCCGGTCGAGATCGGCGAGCAGCAGGTCGGTCGCCCGGGCAAGCTGCACGGCCAGGCAGGTGTCGAGCACATCGGAGCTGGTCATGCCCTGGTGCAGGAAGCGCGCTTCCGGCCCGACATGCTCGGCGACATTGGTGAGAAAGGCGATCACATCGTGCTTCACCTCTGCCTCGATGGCGTCGATCCGCTCCACCTCGAAGGCACCGCGCTCCCACACCGCCGCGGCCGCCGCCTTGGGCACGATGCCAAGGTCGGCCATCGCGTCCATCGCGTGCGCCTCGATCTCGAACCAGATCCGGAAGCGAGTCTCGGGGGCCCAGATGCTGGTCATCTGCGGCCGCGAATAGCGGGGGATCATGCGGCTTCCTAACCTGTGTGATGAGGCGGGCGCTTAGCAAAGCCAGGTTGAAGCATCAACGCGACGGAGACGGGAACAGGCGAATTCGTCGGTTCGTTTACCCGGCCTTGCCTCGTCTTCTTTCCCGCGTCGGGCGAGGCCCGTTCAATCCGGCCAACCAAAGGACGAAATGATGCTGAAATCGATGTTGATGGGCGGCGCGATGCTGCTCGCCATTCCCGCCCTCGCGCAAAGCACCGGCTCCACCAATACCGGCACGCAAGGCTCCGGCACCACCTCCACCGATCATGATCCCACCATGGATGGCGACAACGCCGCCCAGGGCAATGCCAACGCCACGGTTTCCAGCCAGGTCAATGGCGGTGTCACCACCTCTTCCACCGGTACCGGCACCGGCGCGACCTCCACTCAGGGGACAAGCCACGGCAACATGGATCATGGCAACATGAACCACGGCACCGCCGCCCAGGGAACCGGCACCGGCACCGGCTTTGGCGGCATGGGCACCACCACAGGCACCGGCACGGGCACTAGCGGCATGGGCAACAGGGGCTCCACCGGCACGGGCTCCACCGGCATGGGCTCCACGGGCATGGGATCCACCGGCACCGGCTCCACCGGCATGGGCAATGGCGGCACCGGCTCTACCGGCATGGGCAACACCGGAATGGGCGGCCCGGGCATGCAAGGCGCGCGCAACTACCCGCCCTGCTCACGCACCGTCACCGACCAGTGCATCCAGACCAACGAACGCGGCCGCCGCCGCCGCTAGAATGTCGCCCGCGCGTCCTCCCGCTCCGGCGGGAGGGCTCGCACCGCCGTCCTTGACGGGCGCGCCGCTTTGTTCGAATGGCCCAGCCGGCCTGGCACCAGCCCGGCATGGAGATTGAATGACCCTTTGATGTGACGCTCCCCGACAGGGGAGCTGTTTCCCGCGCGCGAAACCTGGAGCTGTTCCAGCTCCCGTCGTGCGCCGTTTGCAGATCGCCCCATGTGGCGAACACACAGAGAGTCACTACATTGCAGAAACATAGTCTTATTCGCGGCCTGGGCCGTGCCGATCTCCCGTCGCTGCGCGGCGTGCTGGACAATACCGACCTCTTTCCCGCCGATCTCCTCGAGCCGATGGCCGAGCCCTTTCTCTTGGCGCAGGCACCGCACCACTGGCTGGTGGCGGCTGCCGGCGACCGGGCAATAGGCTTCGCTTATGCGGAGCCCGAACGGATGGCGGAGGGCACATTCAACCTGCTCGCCATCGCGGTCGATCCTGCCCGGCAGGCGACCGGCATCGGAAAGGCGCTGGTGGCGGGTCTGGAGGACGTACTCCGCCGCGGGGGCGGCCGCCTGCTGATCGTTGAAACATCATCGCTGGACGATTACGCGGGCACACGCGCTTTCTACGCCGTACAGGCTTTTACGCAGGAAGCGCGGATCCGCGATTTCTACGCGGACGGTGAGGACAAGATCATCTTCTGGAAGCGCCTCTAGCAAAAGCAGGCGGGTCCGCAATCGTTCGGTGGGCCCGCCTGTTTTTCAGTCTCAACCTTGCACGGCATAGCTCTTCAGGGCGCCGCAGCGGTCGCAGCGCAATGTCGTCACTTCGATCCGCGTGGCGTCGCCCTGGGTGATGCCGCCCATCGCCCACCATTTCTTCTCCGGCTCGCCTTCCTGCCAGGTGCTGACCTGTTCCATGCCGTAGCCGTGGTCGACCAGGAACCCGGGCGACATCGCGCCGCCGCAATCGCTGCAGGTGGTTGGAAGCTGCACTTTCGTCTCCTTCGGGTTCTTGCAAGAAACATCTGGCCCCACCCAATGGCAGTTTGCAACCCGGCCTAGAGCAATCCCATCGCCCGCATCGAGCTGTGGCCCTTGGTGCCGATGATCACATGGTCGTGGACCGCGATCCTCAGCGGCTTGCCGACTTCGGCGATTTCACGGGTCAGGCGAATGTCCTGCGCGCTTGGCTGCGGGTCGCCGCTGGGGTGGTTGTGGACCAGGATGATCGCGCAGGCGTGACAATCGAGCGCCCGGCGGATCACCTCGCGCACATAAACCGCGGCTTCGTCGACCGACCCTTCCGACACGGCCTCGTTGCGGATCAGCATATTCTTGGCGTTCAGGTACAGCACCCGCACGCGTTCCACCGGATTGTGGGCCATGTCGGCGTGAAGATAGTCGATCAGCGCCTGCCAGCTACCCAGGATCGGGCGAGCCTCGATGCGGCTCTCCAGCAGCCGCAGCGCCGAGGCTTGGGCGATCTTGAGCGCGGCGGCGGCGCCCTCGCTGATCTCGCCCACCCGCATCACCGCCTCGGCGTCGGCCGACAGGAGGCCGCCCAGCCCGCCGAATTCGTGCAGCAGCTTCTTGGCGAGGGGTTTGGTGTCGCGCCGCGGGATGGCGAGCGCGAGCAGGTATTCGATCAGCTCATGGTCGAGCAAGGCGTCCGGCCCACCTTCGAACAACCGCTGCCGAAGCCGTGCGCGGTGGCCGCTGCCGTCGAGAGGAAGGTCGCCCATCAGCCGAGATTAAGCTTGGCCGTGGCTTGAGGCAATTGGTGCCTTCGTGCAGGCACGGGTGAAGGTGACGGCACCGGAACGGAACGATGGGACGAAAGGTTTGGGCCTGATGGAGTTCAGCTTCTTGCGGCGAGCCTTTCGCGTGGCGCTGGGCTAGGGCGCAGCCGTGGAGGAAGAGCCCCAGGAAATCGTGCGCCCCAGGCGCCGCAAGCGGCGGATTGCTGCCGCCATGCTGATCCTCGCCTTGCTGCTCCTGCTCGCCTTGTGGCTGTTCCGGTTGCCGATCGCGTCGGATTTCCTGCGCCGCGAGTTCGAGCGCCGCGACGTCGCCGCGAGCTACAAGGTCGCCCATGTCGGATTTGGCCGGCAACGGGTCGAGAATCTGGTGATCGGGGATCCCGCCAATCCCGATCTCACCGCCCGCTGGGTGGAGCTGCGGCTGAGCTGGGGCTTGCGCCGCCCGACGGTCACGCTCGTCACCGCGCGAGGCGTGCGGCTGCGCGGTCGGTTGGTGGACGGCAAGCTGCGCTTCGGCGAGGTCGACAAATTGCTGCCGCCGCCGACCGGCGCTCCGTTCCGTTTCCCCGATCAGGCGATCGACGTCGCCGATGCTTCGATCCGCTTGGACACCCCGGCGGGACGGGTCGGGTTGGGCATCGCCGGGCGCGGCAACCTTTCCAACGGCTTCCAAGGCGAAGTGGCCGGCTTCTCGCACAATCTGGCACTCGGCACCTGCCGCCTTGCCGCTCCGCGCTTCCACTGGAAGGTGCGGATCGACAATGCCAAGCCGCGTCTCGCCGGGCCGGCGGGCGCCGAGCGCATCGCCTGCGCCGGCAGCTTCACGCTCGATCGGCCCAACCTCGCCGTCAATGGCAGCCTCTCCGAGCGACTGGACAGCTGGCGCGGCAAGGCCGGGATCGAGGCGGCGGGCGCGCGCATCGGCGGCAATGCGCTGGGTGCACTGTCCGGCCTGTTCGACTTCGACGGCGATGCCGAGACCACCCGCGGCGCGGTCGACATGGCCGCCGCCTCGCTGCGCGTCTCCAGCCTCACCGCCGGCCGCACCCGGGTCGATGGCCGCTATTCGGTGTCCCCCCGCAGCGGCGATACCACCCTTGTCGCCGATGTCGGCGCGCGCGGCGTTGCGGCCGCTCCGGCAGTGGAGAGCCTCGCCCGTGCGCTTGCTTCGGCCGGAGGCACCCCGGTGGAGGCGGTCGGAGAATCGCTTGCCTCGTCCCTGCGCCGAGCCGCCGGCGCCTTCGACCTCGCCGGGGAGCTGCGCATCGTCAACGCCAAGGGCGGCGGCGGGCTGCGGTTCGGACGGCTGATCGCGATGAGCCGCAGCGGCGCCCGCCTGACGCTTGGGGGCGGGGCAGGGGTGAGTTACTCCTGGCCCGCCAACCTGTCGCGGATCGACGGCGACCTGACGATTTCCGGCGGCGGCTTTCCCAACGCGCGGTTCGAACTTGATCAGCCGCGCCTGGGCGGTCCGATCAGCGGCACGGGCCGCATTGCCCCGCTACGGGTCGGCGCCTCGCGGCTTGAACTCGGCGCCGTTCGATTCACGGCGGGGGAGGGCGGTGCCACCCGCATCGACACCGTCGCGACCATCGACGGGCCGTTCGACGGCGGCGCCGTTTCGGGTCTCGTCCTCCCCGTCGCCGGCCGGCTCGACGGGCGCGGCGGCTTCGCGTTCGGCGAAAGCTGCGTTTCCGCCCGCTTCGCCTCCGTGCGGGTCGCCACCTTGCGCCTCGCCGCCGGCGCGCTGCCGCTCTGTCCCAGCGGCCGGGCGCTGCTGTGGAAGGGGCCCGGCGGCTCGATACAGGGCGGCGCCAGCGTTCGCCCGGTGCGCCTCGCCGGCACATTGGGCGCCGCGCCGATCAGCCTTGCCGCCCAACGGCTGCTGTTCGGCCTCGACGGCCCCCAATTCATCGCCTCGAACCTCGCGGTCCGGCTCGGGCGCGCCGACGCCGTCAATCGCTTCGATTTCGCCAGCATCTCCGGCCGCTTCGATCGCCCGGGCGTCGGCGGCCGTTATACGGGCCTCGACGCGAAGCTCTCCGCCGTGCCGCTGCTCCTCGGCGAGGGCGCCGGCACCTGGTCCCTGCGCAACGGCGAACTGGCCATGGCCGGCGGGCTGCGCCTGGCCGACTCCGCCGATCCGCCGCGCTTCTGGCCGCTCGCCAGCCGCGACTTCCGCCTGACCCTGCGGGACAACATCATCCGCGCCGGCGGCTGGCTTGACGATCCGGAGACCGGCACTCGCATCGTCGAAGCCGCCGTCACCCACGATCTGCGCACCGGCACCGGCCGCGCCAGCCTCGACGTGCCCGGCATCCGCTTCGACAAGGATTATCAGCCCGATCAGCTCACCCGCCTCACCACCGGAGTCGTGGCCCTCGTGAACGGCCTGGTCACCGGCCGCGGCGAGATCAAGTGGGACGCGCGCGGCGCCACCAGCACCGGCAGCTTCGGCACGAAAGACATGGATTTCGCCGCAGCCTTTGGCCCGGTCGAGGGCTTCTCCTCCACTGTCAATTTCACCGATCTGCTCGGCCTCGTCTCCGCCCCCGGCCAGGTCGCGGAGGCGAACATGATCCGCACCGGCATCGACGTGTTCGACGGCCGCATCCGCTATCAGCTCCTCCCCGGCCTGCAGGTCAAAGTAGAGGGCGGCCGCTGGCCCTTCGCCGGCGGCGAGCTGGTGCTGGAGGAAACCGTGCTCGATTTCTCCAAGCCTACCGCCAAGCGCCTCACCTTCCGCGTCGTCGGCCTCGATGCCGCGCTGTTCATCCAGCAGATGGAATTTTCCAACATCTCCGCCACCGGCACCTTCGACGGCATCATCCCGATGGTGTTCGACGAGCGCGGCGGCCGCATCGTCGGCGGCTCGGTGGTCGCCCGGCCGGAGGGCGGCACCCTGTCCTATATCGGCGAACTCACCGACAAGCAGCTCGGCGTCTACGGCAAGCTCGCCTTCGATGCGCTGAAATCGCTGCGTTATTCCAAGCTCACCATCGGCCTCGACGGCGCGCTGGAGGGCGAGTTCGTCGCCGCCATCGAGCTCGACGGCATCGCCCGCGATACGGCGCTCACCACCGCGCCCAGCGGCGGCATCAGCGGCATGGTCGCCGGGCGGGCGCTCAAACAGCTCGCCAAGATCCCGTTCGAGTTCAACATCGCGGTGCGCGGCCCCTTCCGCTCGCTGCTCGCCACCATGCGCTCGCTGGAGGACCCCACCAACCTCATCCAGTCGGTCCTCCCCGAACATCTGCGCCCGCGCGATCCGCTGGCGCCGCCGCCCACGCCTCAACCCGAAACGAAAACCGTTCAGCCCCAGGAAAGCGAGACCGTGCAATGAAAGCGTCGATATTGACGAGGCTGCGCCCCAGTGCGACGCAGGGTGCGATGAGACGGGCTCCTTTCCTCCTCCTCGCGCCGGCTCTGCTCTTGACGGCCGGGTGCGTGCAGGTTGCCGCGCCGGACAAGCCGATCGAGATCAACCTCAACATCAATATCAGGCAAGAGGTCGTCGTCCGCCTGCAGGAGGATGTACGCGACCTCATTGAGAAGAATCCGGGAGTATTCTGATGAACCGCCGAACCAGGACCATCATCGCCGCCGCCGTCGCGTTGACGACCGTCGTCGGCGGGGCGGGCGCCGCTTACGCCATGTTCCAGGGCGCCGACGCCGCCGCCGCCTTGCGCAATTCCGGCCAGGTCGGCGAGCAGGCCGACGGTTATCTTGGCGTGGTCGGCTCGGTGCCGTCCGCCGTCCGCGCCCAGGTCGATTCGATCAACATCCAGCGCCGCGCTTATTACACCGATCTCGCCGGCCGCCGCGGCGCCAAGATCGAGGAAGTCGCCGCCACCACCGCCTGCGAACTGTTCCGCACCCGCGTCGCCCCCGGCCAATTCTACCGCGGCACCGACGGCACCTGGAAAAAGCGCGAAGGCTCGGCCCCCGTCCCCCTCCCAAGCTACTGCGGCTAACGCGCCGGGATCTGGAGCCCTCCGGCCCCCTCTCCCGCTCTTTGCGGGAGAGGGAGGGGCCCGCCGCAAAGCGGTGGGAGGGTGAGGGTCTGTACCCAGGATTCAGCAAGACCGCCCCGCTCAACCCCTCTCCCGCCTTCGCGGGAGAGGGAGGGGCCCGCCCGCACAGCGGGTGGGAGGGTGAGGGTCTGTACCGTGGACTCAGCAAGACCCTCACCTCCCAAGCCTTCGGATTGGGCCCCTCCTCTCCCGCGAAAAGCGGGAGAGGGTGAAGTAACTTCATTCCCGCACCACCTCCTCGCTACTCCTCATCCTCCTCCTCCCGCCCCATCCTGATGGGGCGGGAGTCGTGGAACCTGTGTTGACTTGCCTGCCACCCCTTCCTAAAGGGGCGGCGCCTTGGCGGGATCGTTCGCCGGCATGTCCCACGCCCTTTTCGCGACCCCCTTTTCAAACGGCGGACGCACACGGAAGAGACAAGACATGGCGGAGAACGAACCGGACCCACAGCCTCGATCCGATGCCCGGCTTTCCGCTCTTGACGAGCGGGTGAGGCAGGCAAAGGAAGCCGAGGCGGTCAGGACGGGCAGCGCGCGGAAGCCGGCTGATGCGAATGAGCAGCTCGGCAGCCGCGTCTTGTCCTATCTGATCGCGGGTCTCGGCGGAGGCGCGGTCATCGGCTGGGTATTGGACCAATGGTTCGGCACCCTGCCGCTCTTTCTGTTGCTGCTGATGTTCCTCGGAACGGCGGCCGGCTTCAGGAACATCATCAAGATTTCAGGCAAGCGCCGGGACTGATCCTGGCGTTTCGCGCATAAACGGGAAACGCGAACGTGGCGGCCGAAGAAGGCAAGATCGATCCGATGCACCAGTTCGAGGTGCAATCCATCTGGGAAGGCTTCAGCCTGGGCGGTCAGCAGATCGCCTTTACCAACTCGGCATTGTGGATGCTCGTCGCGCTCGGCGCGGTGTGGCTGTTCATGCTGGGCGGGATGAAGCGCCAGCTCGTCCCCACCCGCTGGCAGGCGGCGGTGGAAGGCGTCACCGGCTTCGTCTCCTCGATGATGACGACGAACATCGGCCCCGAAGGCCGCAAGTTCACGCCCTATGTCTTCTCCCTCTTCATGTTCATCCTGGTCGCGAACCTGATCGGCATGCTGCCGATCGGCATCGTCGGCCTTCATCCCTTCACCGTCACCAGCCACCTCACCGTCACCGGCGTGCTGGCGATCGTCTCCTTCGGCATCGTCCTCGTCGTCGGCCTGGCCAAGCACGGCTTCCACTTCTTCTCCCTGTTCGTGCCGCACGGCGCGCCGTGGTGGATGCTGCCCATCCTGATCCCGGTTGAGTTCGTCTCGTTCATGGTCCGCCCGTTCAGCCTCGCGCTGCGACTGTTCGTGGCGATGACCGCGGGCCATATCCTGATGAAGGTGCTGGCGGGCTTCGTGATCAACGGCCTCAATGCCGAAGCTCTTTGGGTCGCACCGATTGTCAGCCTGCCCAGCTTCATCCTGATGATCGGCATCACGCTGCTCGAGCTGCTGGTCGCCGCCATCCAGGCCTATGTGTTCGCTTTGTTGACCTCGCTCTACCTCAACGACGCGATCAATCTTCACTGAGTTCTCTTTCAACGCATTTAACCTAAGGAGTTTTTCAAATGGACGCAGAAGCCGCAAAGCTGCTCGGTGCCGGTTTCGCCGCCATCGGCGTCGGCATGGCCGCCCTTGGCGTGGGCAACGTGTTCGGCTCGTTCCTCGAGTCCGCGCTGCGCAACCCGGCCGCTGCCGATTCGCAGCAGGGCCGTCTGTTCATCGGCTTCGCCGCCGCCGAGCTTCTCGGCCTGCTGGCGTTCGTCGTTGCGATGATCCTGCTCTTCGTCGCGTAAAACGGCCAAACACCGTGACACCCGCTGTCCTTCGGGACAGCGGGGCACGGAAGCGGGAACATCATGCCTCAGATCAGCCAAATCTCCGAGATCTTCGCGTCGCAGCTCTTCTGGCTCGTCGTGACCTTCGGCCTGCTTTATCTCATTGTGGGCCGGGGCATGCTCCCGAAGATCGAAGCCACGGTGGACATGCGCGATCAGCGCATCTCCGGCGATCTCGCGGCGGCGGAAGCCGCCCGGGACGCGGCCGAACGGCTTGAGGCAGGCAATCGCGAACGCGCGGAGGCCAATCGTGCCGAAGCGCTCAAGGTCACCCAGGCCGCCAAGGAAGACGCCGCCCGCGCGGCCGAGATCCGGGTCAAGGCTGCGGAGGGTGAGGCCGAGGCGCGCGTCTCCGCCGCCGAGCTTCGCATCCGCGAAAAGACCGATGCGGCGCTGGGCGAGATCGAAGGCGTCGCCGCCGACGCCGCGCAGGACATCGTCGCCCGGCTCACCGGCAAGAACGTGTCGCGCGAAGCCGCGGCCGATGCAGTAAGGATGGCGCTCGCGCATGGCTGATAACCGCACCACCGCGGGCCAAGAGCTCGACACGGTCGTCACCGGGGCCGACGGCGAGCATGGCGCAATGCCGCACACCGGCGGCGACGCGCTCGCCACCACGGCGGCCGAGGGCCATGGCGCCCCGCACACCGATCCCACCGCTTTGGGCCTCGACGCCACCGCCTGGGTGGCGCTGGCGATGCTGGTCGTGATCGCGCTTCTCCTCTGGAAAAAGGTGCCGGCGGCGATCGCCGGCGCGCTCGACAAGAAGATCGCCGGTATCCGCCAGCAGCTCGACGAAGCCGCCCAGCTTCGCGCGGAGGCGGAAGCGCTCAAGGCCGAGCACCAGGCCAAGGCGGCCTCCGCCGAAGCCGAAGCCGCCGCCATCGTCGCCCGCGCCCGCAGCGAGGCCGAGGTGATCGTGCGCGATGCCGAAGCCAATTCCGCCGCCTTGATCGAGCGCCGCACGCTGATGGCCGAAAACAAGATCGCCGCCGCCGAGCGTCACGCCGTGGACGAAGTCCGCGCCCGCGCCGCCTCCGCCGCCGCCGCCGCCGCCGAGCGCCTGATCGCCCGCGAAATGGACCCCGCCAGCGACCGCGCCCTCGTCGACCGCACCATCGCCGGCCTCGGCACGACGCACTGAATGGGTGAGGTGCCCCGGCACCAACCATCGAGAGCGTGCGGGGGAGGGGAGTGAAGGCCGCTGCCTAAAGTCCCTCTCCCGCTTTTCGCGGGAGAGGGTGGGGTGAGGGTCTTACTGATTCCACGGTACAGACCCTCACCCTCCCACCCGCTCCGGGTCCCCATCGAAGTAGTACTTCGATGGGAGCCCCGTGCGGGCGGGCCCCTCCCTCTCCCGTAGAGAACGGGAGAGGTGTATCGTCCCTGACTTCCTCCCACCGTCATTCCCGCGAAAGCGGGAATCCCGCTTCTTCTTCTTTTCTTCTGTCTGAATCAGCAGCAGGAAAGAAGGAAGCGGGACCCCCGCTTTCGCGGGGGTGACGAAACAAAGTTCCCCGACCCCTTCAAATGTTGGATTTCTTCTGATCCACTTGGGGAATGGCTGATGCGCACCCCCTTTCCGCCCTCCAAAGCCTGCCCCCGCCCTCGTCGTGGAAGGCGACAAGAGTGACGGAAGACGCCGCCTCTTCCCGCTCGAATGGACATCGTGAACTTTATGAACTTCGATGGAGATTGTCGCTTTTCACCCACCGCGCCGCCGCCCGCGAATCACCCGCCTCTGGCCTCCGGCCCGCCGCGTCCCTAGATGACCAGCCGTGACCGACACCCCGCCCACCGACCGCTTCAACGAGGAAAAAAGCGCCTACACCGTCCGCGGCAGCGACCAGCCGGACCTGGAGGCGGGCGTCGCCGCCATCCGCTCGGTGGTGAAGACGCTGCCCGTGCGGCCCGGCGTCTACCGGATGCTCGATGCCAAGGGCGACGTGCTCTATGTCGGCAAGGCCCGCGCGCTCAGGAACCGCGTCACCAACTACACCCAGGTCGCGCGGCTTACCAAGCGGCTGCAGCGGATGATCTCGCAGACCCGCTCGATGCAGATCGTCACCACCAACACCGAGGCCGAAGCGCTGCTGCTCGAGGCGCAGCTGATCAAGCGCTATCGCCCGCCCTACAACGTGCTGCTGCGCGACGACAAAAGCTTCCCCTTCATCCTGCTTCGCGAGGACCATCCCTTCGCCCAGATCCGCAAGCATCGCGGCGCCAGGCGCTTCAAGGGCTCCTATTACGGCCCCTTCGCCAGCGCCGGCTCCGTCACGCGGACGCTCAACGCCCTCCAGAAGCTGTTCCTGCTCCGAAGCTGCTCCGACACCTTCCTCGCCACCCGCAAGCGCCCCTGCCTGCTCTACCAGATCAAGCGTTGCTCGGCTCCCTGCACCGGCCGCATCGACGCCGAGGGCTATGCCGAGCTGGTCGGCGACGCGAAGGACTATCTCGCCGGCAAGTCGACCAAGGTGCAGCAGAAGCTCGCCGCCGCCATGAACGAGGCCGCGGAGGCGATGGATTTCGAACTCGCCGCCCTCTACCGGGACCGGCTGCGCTCGCTGACCTTCATTCAAGGCACCCAGACCATCGCCGCCGAGGGGCTCGGCGATGCCGACATCTTTGCGCTTGCCTGCAAGGGCGGCACCGTCTGCATCCAGGCTTTCTTCATCCGCGGCGGCAACAATTGGGGGCACCGGAGCTTCTTCCCTGCCCACACCGCCGACCTGGCTGAAGAAGAGGTGCTCGCCGCCTTCCTGATGCAGTTTTATGAAGAAGTGCCGCCGCCCAAGACGATCCTGCTCGACCGCGAAGTGCCGGAAGCCGGGCTGGTCGCGGAGGCGCTCTCCGAACGCGCCGAGCGCAAGGTCACGCTCAAGGTCCCCAAGCGCGGCGATCAGGTGCGGATGATGGCCCAGGCCTCCCGCAACGCCCAGGAAGAGCTGGACCGGCACATGGCCGAGACCAGCACCCAGGCCCGCACCCTGCGCGCCGTGGCGGAAATGTTCGAGCTGCCGGAGCCGCCCAAGCGCATCGAGGTCTACGACAACAGCCACGTCATGGGCACCAACGCGGTCGGCGCGATGATCGTCGCCGGAGCGGAAGGCTTCCTCAAGAACCAGTACAGGAAGTTCAACATCAAGCGTCCCGAAACCGCGCCGGGCGACGATTTCGCGATGATGCGCGAAGTCCTCGGCCGCCGCTTCGCCCGGCTCGAAACGGAGGATCCGGACCGCAGCAACGGCGACTGGCCGGACCTGCTTCTCATCGACGGGGGCAAGGGCCAGCTTGGAGCGGTGCTGGAAACGCTCGAATGCGCCGGTATCCACGACGTCCCCGTGGTCGGCATTTCCAAGGGTCCGGACCGCAATGCCGGCCGCGAGACGATGCACATGCCGGGCGGCCGGGACTTCCAGCTCCCGCCCAACTCGCCGGTGCTCTTCTACCTCCAGCGCCTGCGCGACGAGGCCCACCGCTTCGCGATCGGCGCCCATCGCCAGAAGCGCTCCAAGTCGATGGCCGCCTCACCGCTCGACGAAGTCCCCGGCATCGGCCCCGGCCGCAAGCGCGCCCTCCTCATGCACTTCGGCACCGCCAAGGCCGTCAAGGGCGCCGCGCTGGAGGATCTGGAGAAAGCGCCCGGCATCTCAAGGGCCATGGCGCGCGGCATCTACGACTTCTTTCATCCGAGCGGCTGATGAGGCCCGGACCGCCAGCGCTTCACCAGGTAATCCCGGGGCGCGTCGGCAAGCGGCGCGGCGCAGTGCGCCTCCAGCCGCCGGCCATCGGCCGTGGTGACGGTGACGGGAGCCTTGGCCGCGCACTTGCGCTGCACGGCCGCGTAGGTTTCAAGCGACATCCCGAAGGGATCGCCGCCCTCGATCGCCTTCAGGACCGGGTTGTCGGCAAGCACGCCGCACCCTTTCGGAGCATCGAGCTTCACCGTCGTCCCGTCGATGTAGAAGCCGTAGCCCGCACCCTTTGCCAGGTCCGGGCAATTCTCGCGCAGGAGGTGGAAGAGCAAAGCCGCCCGCCTGCCGACGGGAGAGGGTATCTGGGCGACCTCCGCGCCAAGGGCATTCAGCGCAGCGGGCAACTCTTCCCACCGGTGGGCCCCGCCTACCTGGACGAGCAGGCGGATCGGCGGCAGCGTCTCTTCCGCCGTCAGTCCTGCCGCCGTGTAGAAGTCGCCCAGGGCATAGCTTCGGTTCTCCCGCCGCCGCGCCGTCTCGATCGTCGTCCGCCACGCGTCCAGGACCGTGCGTGTTCCGCCGCTGGCGCGCCGGATCTGGAGGTCCGCGGCCCATTGGATGGCCATTCCGCACGGATAGCGCAGCTGGGCCGGCAGGAACTCGTACGCACCCAGCGCCTTGTCGCCCGATGCCTGGAGCGATGTCCGGCACCGCTGCAGCGCCTCGCCGAGGCTCCGCGCGGCGTCCGCTTCGCTGAGCAGGCCTCCCGCCACGCCGGCGAGAAGAGCGGCATATTCCGCGCCCCCTTCGTGCAGCCAGGCGGGCGTGTCGGACCCGGAAGTGGCAAGGCCGCCGTTCCAGAAGTGGAAGGCCTCGTGCAGCACGAAGCTTTGGATGTTCTTCGCGGCCTGAGCGTCCTCTTTTTCCCAGGCCGCACCGTGGAAGCGCAGAATGGTCACCGCGCCGGGCGTTGCGTCGCCGACGTTGAAGTTGCGCTCCCCCGGCTCGTGCTTGACGATGAGCAGGGGCTTGGTCGGCAGCCGCGCGCCCAGCGCCGCCGTGTATCCGGTCACAGCCGCGGCGAGCGCGCTGCGGCTGCGTGCGACCAGCCATTGCGGCGCCTTGGGATCGGCGATTACCGTCAGTTGCGCGTCTTGGGCGACCAGGATCTTGGGCCCGAGGAAGACGAAGCCGTCATCTTCCTTGCCGCCGCCGACGCGCGCCTCGCCGGGGCGGGTACGGAAGGAGAGGCGGGTGCGCCAGGCCTGCTCCTCCCCCTTCAAGGCAGGCGCATAGACCACCCCGCCGGCACCGATCCGGAAGTGCGCGGGATATTTGGCGTCGCGTTCCTGCGCCATCGCCCGGATGCGCAGGGCGAAGCTGCGGAACGGGCGGGCGGCGGTGACCTTGTCGCCCGCAAAGGTGAGGCCTGGCGTGAGCAGTTCGAATTCGCCTTCCCGCACCACATCGGCGGCGGCAAAGGCGAATTCGGTGACCGCTCGGTGGAGCTGGAAGCGTGCGTTGACGCCCTCCGGCGCCATGCGCACGGTGACCTTCGCCAGGCCCCGCTTCGGCTCGGTTGCCGCCGCGCCGATCAAGAGCCACGCCGCCAAAGCGAGCCAAGTCGCCTTCATGTCCCCACCTCCCGTTGTGCGGCCGCAATCTGCCTCGACGCGGGCTGCGCCGCAATCGCGGCGGCGCGCGATCGACGATTTCGCGCGCCGTGCCGACTCGGCCCGCATTCGGGCGGGAAAGCCTCGCCCGCCGCTGCCGCCGCTGATAGGGCAGGAGCCGATATGCGGCTCGAGACCCAGGCGATCATTTGCGCGGTGCGAGCTCATGGCGAGCATGGCGCTATCGTTCGCGCTCTGACGCCCGCCGACGGAATCCAGGCCGGCTATGTCCGCGGCGGCCGCTCGCGCCGGCTGCGCCCCGTGCTTCTGCCCGGCAACATGGTGCACGCCGAATATCGCGCCCGCACCGACGACCAGCTTCCCCACCTCAGCGTCGAGCTCACCGCCAGCCGCGGCGCCCTCCATTCCGAGCCGCTCGCCGCCGCCGCCCTCGAATGGGCGACCGCCCTCACCGCGTCGGCCCTGCCGGAAAGCCAGGCCTATCCGCGCGTGTTCGAGGCGCTGGAGGGCGTGCTTGCCGCCATCGATGCCGCTCCGTCCGCGCGCGGTTGGGCGGCGGCGTTGGTCCGCTACGAATTGCTGGTCCTGGCCGAACTCGGCTTCGGGCTCGACCTTGCCGAATGCGCCGCCACCGGCACCAGCGACGATCTCGCCTTCGTCAGCCCAAAGAGCGGCCGCGCGGTCAGTGCCGGAGCGGGGGAGGCGTATCGCGCGCAACTGTTCGCGCTGCCGCCCTTCCTGCTGGACGGCGGCGCCGCCGATTGGGCCGATATCCACGCCGGCCTGCGCATCACCGGCCATTTCCTTGCACGCGACCTTTTGATCGAGCGGCAGGCCGACGTGCTCGACGCCCGCGCCCGCCTCGTCGACCGGCTCAGGCGCGCAACCGCCTAGGCTGAAGCCATGCCTCCAGCGCGTCTACGATCCGCGGTGCCGCCTGTCCGTCCCCGAACGGGAGGGCAGGGCGCGACATTCTTTCGTAGCGGACCGGGTCGTCCAACAGATCGCTCACCGCATCCACGATCGCCTCCGTCGCGGTCCCCACCAACCGAATATTCTCGCTCGCCAGCCCCTCGGGCCGCTCGGTGACATGGCGCATCACGAACACAGGCGTGCCGAGCGCCGGCCCTTCTTCCTGCAGCCCGCCGCTGTCGGTGAGGATCAGCCAGCTTGCGTCCATCAGCCGCACCATCTCCTCGTACCGAAGCGGCTCCAGAAGCCGCACGCCGGGCGCTCCCGACAACGCCTCCTCCAGCGGCCGCCGCGCGTGGCGGTTGGGGTGAAGCAGCACCACGATCTCCACCGCCTTCTCCCGCGCAAGCTGCTTGAGCGCAGCGCAGATCGCCTGCACGGGCGCCCCCTGATTCTCCTTGCGGTGGCAGGTGACGAGGACGGTCCTGCGGCCGTCCTCTGCGCGCAGCTCGGCGCGCTCCTCTGCCGGCGCCCGCGCCGCCAGCAGCGCATCGATACCGGTGTTGCCGGTCACCACGATCTGTCCCGTCACTCGCCGCTCGCGGCGGAGATTGTCGGCCGCCGCCTCGGTGGGCGCGAACAAGAGGTCGGCCAGCGCGTCGATCGCCACGCGATAGCCTTCTTCCGGCCAAGGTTGGCGATAATCGTAGGATCGCAGCCCCGCCTCGACATGACCCAGCGCAATGCCGCAATCCCGCGCCGCGAAGGCGCCGGCAAGCGCGCTCGTCGTGTCGCCGTGGACCAGCACGAGATCGGCCGGCGCCTTGGCGAAGGCGCCGCACAGCAGCCGGTGGAGCCCCTCCCGCATCCGCGCAGGGCTCTTTGCCGCCGGATCGAAACGGAGCTCCTGAACCGTGTCGGGAGAGGCCGCGGCGAAGAACGGGGCAAGCCCCGGGTGCTGCCCGGTGAGCACAACCGTGTGATCGCATCGCGGCCGTGCCGCCAGCGCCCGGGTCACCGGCGCCATCTTGATCGCCTCTGGCCGTGTGCCGACAATGGACACCACGCGAAAGCGCCTGTTGCTTGCCCTTATCATCCCGCCCCCAGGATGGTTTTGAAGGAGCAGCTTCGTTGAACTCCACGGTTTTGGCAAGAGCCCGGTCGGGGCGGCCCGATAAAAAAGCAGATGCGGCGCGTTGCGGTGGGTTAAGCCCCGCTCCTATAGAAAGCGTGGAACCGGGCGCCGCTGCCGCGTGCGCTCTCGATTCTCTTGAGGAGACACGCACTTGAAGGCTCTGCTCTTCGCGTCCGCCGCCGCTTTTACGCTTGCAGGCTGCACCACCGCCGCTACCGACACGGCCATGAGTGAACGCGCCCCCGCTCAGCTCGCCCCGACGGCGTCGGCGGCCGCGGTGCCCGACAACATCCTGCTTGCCGACTGGACCGGGGCCTATGCAGGCGTTCCGCCGTGGGACAAGGTGACGCCGGCGCTGTTCCCGCAAGCGTTCCAGTTCGCCATTGGGGAGCAGCAGCGCGAGATCGACGCAATCGTCAACAACCGCGCCGCGCCTACCTTCCAGAACACAGTGGAAGCGCTGGAGCGTGCCGGCGAGCGGCTTGGCCGCGTGGGATCCCTGTTCGGAGTGATGAGCTCCAACATGGCGACGCCGGAATATCAGGCACTGCAGCGGGAGTGGGGGCCAAAGCTCGCCGCCGCATCCGACGCGATCGTCCTCAACCCGCAGCTCTTCGGGCGCATCAAGGCGATTTACGACGCGCGCGAGAGCGCCGGTCTCGATGCCAAGCAGCAGCGCCTCGTGACGCGCCTTTACGAAGGCTATGTCCGCCGCGGCGCCAATCTCAATGCGGAGCAGAAGCAGCAGCTGTCCGCCTACAACCAGCAGCTCGCCCGGCATTTCGCGGAATTCAGCGAGAAGGTGCTGGCCGACGAGAGCACCCACATCGCCGCGAATGAAGGCGAACTCAAGGGCGTGCCGCAGGACGTAAAGGCGGCCGCACTGGCCGCGGGCAAGGAGCGCAAGCTGCCCGCCGGTGTCGCGGCCATCGTCAACACCCGCTCGGCGGTGGATCCGATCCTGACCTTCGCCGACAACCGGGCGCTGCGCGAGCGGGTCTGGAAGTCCTTCGTCAATCGCGGCGACAATGCCGGCCCCAACGACACCAACCAGACCATCGCGCAGATCGTCAAGGCGCGCTCCGAACGCGCCAAGCTGCTCGGCTACGAGACCCATGCCCATTGGCGCATGCAGGACACCATGGCCAAAACGCCTGCACGCGCGCAGGAGCTGATGGAGCGCGTCTGGCCGGCAGCGGTTGCCCGCGTGAAGGAGGAAGTGCGCGATCAGCAGGCGATGGCCCGCAAGATGGGCCAGCGCATCACCATCGAGCCGTGGGATTACCGCTACTTCCAGGAAAAGGTGAGGAAGGAGCGCTACGACCTCAGCCAGGACGAGATTAAGCCCTATTTCGAGCTGTCGAACATGATCGACGGCATGTTCTGGGCGGCGGGCCAGCTTTATGATCTGGACTTCAAGGAGAATACCGGATCGGTGCCGGTCTGGCATCCCGACATCCGCACGTTCGAAGTACGCGACAAGCGCAGCGGCGAAGTCACCGGCCTGTTCTACATGGACAATTACGCGCGCACCGGAAAGCGCTCCGGCGCCTGGGCGACGACCTACCGCAGCCGCTCGGGCCTGCTCGGCGACAAGATCGTGCTCGGCTCCAACAACAACAATTTCACCAAGCCGGGGCCGGGCGAGCCGGTGCTGATCACGCTCGACGATGCCGAGACGCTGTTTCACGAGTTCGGCCACGCCATCCATTATTTCCTGTCGGATGTGCATTATCCCGGCCTCGCCGGCAGCCCGCGGGACTTCGTGGAATATCCCAGCCAGGTGAACGAGAATTGGCTGCTGACGCCCGAGGTGCTGCAGCGCTTCGCCAAGCATCACAAAACCGGCCAGCCGATGCCGCAGTTGCTGATCACCAAGATCGAGAAGGCGTCAACCTTCAACCAGGGCTTCGCGACGGTGGAGTATCTGTCGTCGGCGATGGTCGACATGGCGCTGCATCTCGATCCGGATGGCGTCGTCGATCCCAAGGCGTTCGAGCGGGAGACGCTGACCCGGCTCGGCATGCCGAAGGAGCTGGTGATGCGGCACCGCCTGCCGCAGTTCAACCACCTGTTCAGTTCCGACGCTTACTCGGCTGGATACTATTCCTACCTCTGGTCGGAGACGATGGACGCCGACACCTGGGCGGCGTTCGAAGAAGCGGGCAGCGTGTGGCACAAGCCGACCGCGGACCGGTTCCGCCAGTATCTGCTGTCGACGGGCCAGGAGACCGACCGTGCCGAAGCCTATCGCCAGTTCCGCGGCCGCGATCCCGATGTCCGCGCGCTGATGAAGAAGCGCGGCTTTCCGGTGAAATAAGCAGGAAAGAGGCGGGGGTGGCTAGCGCGCCTCCGCCTTTTGCGCCTGCTCCCAGGCAAGGTCGGCAAGGGCTTCGAGGCTCGCCACCATCTTGTCGGCATGGGCGGACGCGGCGGTGCCGCGCGCCAGCCGTCCCTTGATGCCGTGCACGATCGCCGCCAGCCGGAACAGGTTGAAGGCGATGTAGAAATCGAGGTGCGGGATGCCGTCGCGCCTGGTGCGGCGGCAATATGCCGCGACATATTCCTCCTCGGTGGGAATGTTCAGCGCCTTGAGGTCGAGCCCCGCAAGGCCGGTCGTAATCCCGGCCGGCATTCGGTACATCATCAAGTGGTAGCTGAAGTCGGCGAGCGGATGGCCGAGCGTCGAGAGCTCCCAGTCGAGCACGGCCAGGACGCGCGGCTCGGTGGCGTGGAAGATCATGTTGTCGCAGCGGAAGTCGCCGTGGATGACCCGCGCTTCTTCCTCACCCGACGGGATATTGGCGGGCAGCCATTCCACCAGCCTGTCCATCGCCGCCACCCGCCCAGCCTCGACGTCCGCCAGATACTGCTTCGACCAGCGGCCGATCTGGCGCTCGAAATAATTTCCCGGTTTGCCGTAGTCCGAGAGTCCGGCAGCCTCGGGATCGATGGTGTGGAGCTGCGCCATGGTGGCGTTCATGGCGTCGAAATACGCTGGGCGCACCGCAGTTGGAATCTGGGGAAGCTCCGCCTCCCAGAATATCCGTCCCTCCACCATGTCCATGACATAAAATGGCGTGCCGATCACCGCCTCGTCGGCGCAAAGTCCATAGGCGCGGGCGACGGGGAAGTTCTGTGCCGCGAGTGCGGTGATAACCCGATATTCGCGATCCACTGCATGCGCGCCTGGCAGAAGCTTGCCCGGGGGCTTGCGGCGCAGGACATAAGAGCGATCCGGGGTGATCAGCTTATAGGTGGGGTTCGACTGGCCACCCTTGAACTGCTCCACGCGCAAAGGCCCCTTGAAGCCTTCCACTTCGCTTTTCATCCACCCATCGAGCGCAGCCTCATTGAAACGATGCGCATTGCGCACTTCGATGGTGCCGCTATTCTGAGTGCTCCTGGTTTCCATCCCCGAATGACCTCACAGCGGAATTGATCTTGAACCTGCAGCGACCATCCGGCGCGCCGACGCTTACGTGTGCCCCGTTCCCGGGGCAGCAGAGCCTTCATGGCGGCTAACGGCAGCAAAGAGCAACTGTTTGCCGAGGTGAGCGCCACATGCACGGGCCTCATCAGCCGCATCGCTTTGTCCTACGAGGCCGATCCGGCGCTTCGCCGCGAGCTCATTCAGGACATTCTGCTCGCGCTTTGGGTCGCCCTGGACAGCTACCGCGGCGAAGCTTCGCTGAAGACGTTCGCGGCGTCGATCGCGCAAAAGAGGTGCATCTCGCACGTGACCAAGCGGGCGCGCGAACCTCGGCAGGTCGAGCTACCGGTCGACCTGGTATCCGGAGCGCCTCCGCCCGACGAAATCGCGCTGCGCAATGATCAAAAGAAGCGCTTGATGGAATCCATGCAGCTACTTCCAATTCCCCAGCGGGAGGCGATCGTGCTGGCGTTTGAAGGGTTCAGCTATATCGAAATGGCCGAAATCCTTGGCATATCGCCCAACGCCGTGATGCTGCGCTGCCAGCGCGCCAAGACAACGCTCAAGTCTTTGATGGAGCAGCGCTCATGAACCGCCCTGACTTGGCTGAATTCACTGCGCTGTGGCAAGTTGCCCCGGATCCGGAGGAGCAGGCCCGCCTTGATGCTTATGCACGGTCGGCGCGGCGGCGCGGGCTCTTTCTCGCTTATATCGACTACGCCGTCGCATTCCTGCTCGTAGGTGTCTCCGTCATCGGCGCGTTCATCTCACACACGCCGCTGACGCTTGCTGCTTCGGTGGTTATCGTGATTGTCACCATCTGGATGACTTGGAGGCGTCGCGCACTGCGGCAAATGGCACTAACCCTCCACACCTCAACCCGGGAAGGTTTCATTGAAAGCAGCCTGCGGAATGCCCGTGCCAACCAGCGGCGCGTCACGCTCAGCCTGACCACCATACCATTTCTGGTTCCACTCGCGTTGACCTTCAAGGTCAGCATCCGCACCGGCGGGGGTCCGGAAGAGGTGCTGCAAGCGTTTGTTGAGTGGACGCAAACGACTCGGGCGGTGATCACCGTGGTTGTTCTGCTCATCATAGCAGGCTTGTCGCTTCGTTCCCGCCGCCGCCTCCAGGAAGAGATCAGACGGCTGGAGAGTCTCCGCCGCGGCTACGAGCTGGAAGCCGACCAGGACAGCAAAGAAGGAAACCGGTCCTAGTTTCCACATCGACTTCCATCTTCATACCTTTTTTATCCATGGTCTTTCCTCTTTGTAATCCACAACTTAGTGGCGGTATTTCAGACAGGAATCGCCCCGCTAAGGGACTTTGGGGAGGGAGCGGCTTCGCGACATCGGGTGGGGGACCCGATCGGGTGCGGTCGCTCTTCGAACCCGATGGAGGAACTGCCATGACGAAGATCGACATCACCAAGCTTCCCGAGCTTCCGACGAAGGTCGGCATCCACGGCGCAACCAAGCAACGCGAAGTCGGCGGCGGCGGCTGCGCCAGCCTTATCCTTGCGATCATCACCGGCTGAGGCACGGAACGGGAGGGGACCCGTGGCTCCTCCCGTCGTGCGCTGCTTGCAAGGAACCCACATGATCGCACGAGAAGAACTGCGCTTTTGGACCGGGAACCCAGAGGCCCAGGCGGAAACAATGGGAAAAGTGGAGGAGGCCGCGCGTCGTCTCAAAACCACGCCATTTGTTGAGCGGCTCAAGGAGTGTACGAAGACACTTGTTCAGCCCAGTGGTGCCGCCATTCTGGCGGCCGCGGCGCAGGTCCTGGACGACGAGGAAGGCCTGGCGGAAAGCTTCGCCTGCTTGGTTGAGGCTGCGGCACAGGACCCGTTCTTTCGGCCGGCCCTCCGCAGCATCCACAGCGAGATGAATTCCGGTATCCTGTTGTTGGATCGCCCTGAACTAAGTGTCGTCCTGTCGATACTTCCAGCCGACGCGCTGGCCGCGAAACGCATGCGCCGCTGCGGACCGGCATCGATCGTGTTCCCGGGCCAGATGAGCCTTTACAAGTTCGTGCGCGCCGGAGGCGCCATTTTCTCTTTTTGGGAGGCCCCGGCGATCCTTCCGAGTTTCACTGCTGAGGCAAGCGGCCGCTGTCGCCTGGTCGGCCGCAGGGAAATGCGTGACGGCGAGTTGCTGCAGCTCGATGGACGCAGGGAAAGCTTCGTCATCGACCACGCGGTCGGGGACCTAGTCTACCTCCACACAACCACCTCCCTCGACTGTGCGCCGCTGACGGTGGAGTATGACCTCGACACGCTGGACTTCGCGGGCGCCAGCAGCACCGACGATGTGAGCAGCCGCACCCAAATGATGCTGGCGCTCCTTCGCACCATGGATCGGCGCGATGCGGTGCCGGTGTTCGTGGAGATGCTTTCGCACCGGCACTTCTATACCCGCTGGCAAGCCATGCGCGAACTGCTCGCACTCGATGCGGAGGCCGCCCTGCCTTACCTGCGCATAATGGCCGATGCGGATCCGCACGCCGAAGTGCGTGACGCTGCCGCGGCGACCCTGGGAGCCTGTTTTCCTGCGGACCAGCCTGCAACGGCCGCAAAGCGGGTCGCGGAGTATAATTGATGCCCCTGACGATCGACTGCGCTGAGGACGGCGGTGCCATTGAACTGGCCGAACTGGTGGAGTCTCTGGATCGGGATTTCGATCCCCGCGACGAGGCGGCGCTGGTGCAATGGGCGCCCGCCTTGCGACGGCTGGCGTGCAATCGGCGCTTTCTGGGCGATCTGGTCATTGAGGAGCTGAAGCAGCATTGCTTCGGCCAATCGAGGAGCAATCAATACAGCGCGCAAGTCATCCTTCTCCATGGTGCCTCGAAAAACTATCTGATCCGCGCCAATTTCTGGCCCGCCGACACGGACAGCGTGTTTACGAACAGCGGCGCCAAGCCGTTTTTTTATGGATTGCCGCACGATCACAATTTCAGCTTCCTCACCGCTGGCTATCTCGGCCCGGGATATTGGAGCGACTATTACGAATACGACTATGAGGACGTGCTTGGTTACCCCGGCGAGACCGTCGATCTGCGCTTCGTGGAGCGGTCTCAGCTCTCTGCGGGCAAGGTCATGCTCTACCGCAAGCACCTCGACGTCCACAGCCAGCTTCCGCCGGAGAGCCTGTCGGTATCCCTCAACATCCTGGCCATGTCTCCCGCGCTCGAGTTCCAGGAGCAGTACAGCTTTGACCTCGACAGCTCTACCGTCACCGGGTTCGTCAACCGGTCTGGACTCGAGACCCTTATCCGGCTCGCCGGCACTTTCGGCGGGGGCAATGGAGCGGATCTGATCGATCACGTCGCGCGGCGGCATCCCAGCGACCGGATGCGGTTTGCCGGGTGGCGGGCCAAAGCGGCGCAGGCCCCCGACGTCGACAGCAGGATCGCCGTTTACGAGGAAGCTGCCCGCTCGTCGGACGGGCAGCTGTCTGCGTTGGCGCGCAGCGAAGCGGCACGGGTGCGGGAGTGCCGGCCCTGGCTGATCGGCGGGGGCACCGCGTGCTAAAGAGTGTTGGCCTTGAAAAGGAGCCGCTCCGCATGGAGCAGGGGCTCGGTGTAACCGGACGGCTGATCCACCCCGTGCATCACCAGGGCGCGCGCGGCGCGGAAGGCGATGCTGGTCCCGGGATTTGGCGCCATCGGCCGGTAGCGGGGGTCGCCTTCATTCTGCCGGTCGACGACGGCCGCCATGCTTCGGAGCGCCGCCTCAACCTGCTCGGTGCTGACGATGCCGTGTAGCAGCCAATTGGCCACATGCTGGCTCGAAATCCGGCAGGTGGCGCGGTCCTCCATCAGCCCGACATCGTGAATGTCGGGAACTTTGGAACAGCCGATGCCCTGCTCCACCCAGCGCACCACGTAGCCCAATATCCCCTGGAGGTTGTTCTCCAGCTCCTCTGCAACCTCCTCTCGAGACCAGGTGCGCTCGGCGGCGAGGGGAATGGACAGCATGTCCGGCAGCGAAGCGCGGGCACTGCCGGCAAGCTGCCTTTGGCGGGCCGCCACATCCACCCGGTGGTAGTGGATTGCGTGAAGCGTCGCTGCGGTAGGGGAGGGCACCCAGGCGGTGGTGGCACCTGCCTGCAGATGCGCGATCTTCTGTTGCAGCATATCGCCCATGAGATCGGGCATGGCCCACATTCCCTTGCCGATTTGCGCCCGGCCCGCGAAGCCGCAGGCGAGGCCGGTGTCGACATTGTTGTTCTCATAGGCCTGGAGCCAGGCGGCGCCTTTCATTTCACGCTTCCGGATCATCGGCCCGAGCTGCATCGATGTGTGGATCTCGTCCCCCGTACGGTCGAGGAATCCGGTGTTGATGAAGACGATCCTGTTCTTCACCGCGTGGATCACGGCTGCAAGGTTCAAGGAGGTGCGGCGCTCTTCGTCCATGACTCCGATCTTGATGGAGTGTCGCGGCAGACCGAGCAGATCCTCGGTACGATCGAAAAGGCCATCGGCGAACGTCGCTTCCTGGGGACCGTGCATCTTCGGCTTGACGATATAAATGGACCCTTCCGCGCTGTTGCGGCGCGCCCCTCGCACATCGTGGAGGGCAATCAGCGAGGTGATGACCGCATCGGCGATCCCTTCCTGCACGTCCTCGCCGTCAAGGCGCATCATCGGGTTGGTCATCAGGTGCCCCACGTTGCGCACCAGCAGCAGCGAACGCCCCTTCAGCGTTAACTGGGCCCCGTCAGGCGTCTCGTACGGGCGATCGGGCGCGAGATGCCGTTCAACGCGGGCACCACCCTTCTCGAAGCCGGCCTTGAGGTCTCCTCGCATCAGCCCGAGCCAGTTTCGATAAACTTCGACTTTCTCCGCCGCGTCGACGGCGGTTACCGAATCTTCGCAATCCATGATCGCAGTGGTCGCGCTTTCCAGCAGGATGTCGCAAACTCCGGCCTTGTCGGTGCGGCCGATCGGGTGGGACGGGTTCAGCACGATCTCGATGTGCAGCCGGTTGTGGCGCAGCAGAATGCTTGCGCCCCGCCTTCCGGCCAGCAGCGAAGGGTCGATCAGTTCGCCCCGATCCGTTATCAGCCGCTCACCCTCGACCCGGTACCAGGACGTGTCTGCGTGGCTTCCGCCGGCGAGGGGCGCCACCTCGTCAAGGAATTGGCGGCCCCAGGCGATGACGCGTTGGGCACGCTCGGTGTCGTAGCCCGAACCGGTGGGGCGACCGCCCATCGCATCGGTTCCGTAAAGGGCGTCGTAGAGGCTGCCCCACCGCGCGTTCGCAGCGTTGAGGGCGTATCGGGCATTGTTTACCGGCACAACCAGCTGCGGCCCGGCAATCAGCGCAATTTCCGGATCCACACGATCCGTGCCGATCGCAAAGGGTGCCGGCGGATCTACCAGATAGCCTATCTCGCGCAGGAACTCCTCTTCCTCCAGGGGGGAGGGGGCCACGCCGCGCCGCTCGGCGTTGCGCGCATCGATCAGCGCCTGAAGGTCGGCCCGCGTGCGAAGCAGTCTGCGGTTAAGCGGCGTCAGTTCACGAAGCAGCGCCGAGAAGCCGAACCAGAAATCCCGCCGATCGATCCCGGTGCCCGGCAGAGCTTCCTCTTCGATGAAGCCTCGCATCGCCTCATCAACTTCAATACCGGAAATCAGATGGTAGTGGGTCAAGCCAGCTCTCCCTGCTCCGCGGTTGCCGCCTAACGGCAAGGGGGGGCTTGCGTCTACCGCGCCATTCGACTCGGTGCCAAAAAGAGGCGGCTCGTCCGGCGGGCGCGGGGGGCGATCAAGGTTAGCGTGCCGGATGGTCCTTTTTTGCAACTCTCTCCAAAGCTTAACAACGCAGATCGCGCTCTGGGGGCCACACTCCGTGCGTTCTCGGCGGAAAGCGGAATGATTTTCCCTTTTTGCTCTTGAAACCAAACTCTCCTTCATCAACACAGGCCGCATCAGCCTGGCGCGTGCGCTGCCGGCTGCCGAGTTACGGGCCCGCGGCGGGAGCATGAAGCCGTTGGCGCCCTCGATTTATAACGGGAGGAACCCATCATATGAAGACCGTCACCAAGTTCAGCCTCGTCGCTGCCACGGCGCTCAGCGGAGCTCTCTTCGCGATCCCGGCTTCGGCCGATCCCACTCCCGAGTGCAATGTCGGCCCTGGCGCCCTTTCCACCGAATGCGGTGTGAATTCCACCGCGATCGGCAGGTTCTCTACCGCCGTGGGCACGTCCGCATCGGCAACCGGCGACCAGGGAACCGCGACGGGAGGCGTTGCGTCTGCCAGCGGGTTCAACTCCTCGGCTTACGGTACTTCGGCGATTGCAAGTGGACCTCAGGGTACCGCGATTGGCGCTTTCACCACCGCGCCCGGCACGCAGGGCACGGCTGTTGGGTTCTCCGCTGATGCGATCGGCAACTTCTCAACTGCCGTCGGCGTGGTTGCGCAGGCGACCGGATCGTCCTCGACCGCAGTTGGTGACACCACCTTTGCCACCGGCACCCGCTCCATCGCGCTTGGCAGCGGCGGCACCACTGCAAGCGGTGCTACCTCGATCGCGATCGGCGCCAACGCACAAGGCACCGCCACCGACGCGACGGCGATCGGCACCACCGCCCGGGCCACCGGCGTGAATGCGATTGCCATCGGCACCAATGCTCTTGCCACCGGCTCGGTCGCGATCGGCGCTGGCGCCAGCGCAGCTAACGGCGGCACGGCCGTCGGCGACGGCACCACCGCCACCGGGTTTCAGAGCGGCGCATTTGCTCAAAACGCGCGCGCCAATGCCGATTTCTCCACCGCCGTTGGTGGAAGCAGCCGCGCTATCGCAAACAATGCCAGTGCGTTCGGCGCGAGCGCGAACGCCGAGGCCACGCGTGCCACGGCGCTCGGCTCCCAATCCTCTGCTGCTGGCAATTTCGCCACTGCAGTCGGCAGCAACGCCGCAGCTACGGCTGAGGGTTCCACCAGCGTGGGCGGCGGATCGCGGGCAACCGGCACCGCCTCAACCACGGTGGGCGCGGGCGCCCAGGCGGACGGCAACAGCTCCTCCGCCTTCGGTGTGACTTCCAGGGCCACCGGTGCGCAGGCCACTGCCGTCGGCCAGGGTGCCCAGGCAACCCAGGCTCAGGCCACCGCGCTTGGTGCGGAATCCCGTGCCACCGCCGGCTTCAGCACGGCTCTTGGTCAGGCCGCCGTCGCGAGCGGCGTAGGCGCAACCGGTGTTGGCGCCGGGTCGCAGGCAACCGGGACCGCTTCCATCGCCGCCGGCTCCGGCGCGCGTGCCACCGCCGGCAGTTCCTCGGCCTTTGGTGTGACGTCGTCCGCCACCGGCGCGCAGGCCACTGCCGTCGGCCAGGGTGCCGCAGCCACCGCCGCTCAATCGACGGCGCTTGGTGCGGAATCGCGGGCGAATGGCATCGGCGCCACTGCCGGCGGCGTGAATGCGATCGCAAGTGCGGCCGGAACCACGGCTTTCGGCTTCGGCGCTCAGTCGACGGTTGTCGGCGCGGTGGCAGTTGGCGAAGGCGCGCGTGCAACCGATGAGGACGCAGTGGCGATCGGCCAGCTTGCCAACGCCAGCGGCTTCCATTCAACCGCCCTGGGCGGCGAATCGGTTGCCTCCGGCCGGGGTGCTCAGGCGCTTGGCTGGCAGGCCAATGCGTCCGGTGCCACTTCGCTCGCCGTCGGGCGTCAGGCTCAGGCGACTCAGACGAACAGCACGGCGGTCGGCGATAACGCCCGTGCCGTTCATGCCGGTTCGACGGCCCTCGGCGCCAATGCCACCACGACTGCGGCCAATCAGGTCACCATCGGCGCCGCCGGCACCAGCGTTCGCCTCGGCGGCTACAATACGGCGGGCGTGCTCCGCGTGGATGCCAACGGCAATGTGAGCAGCGATACCATGGTCGACACCCGCCTCACCGCGGTTGAGGCCACCAACTCGACCCAGAATACCCGCATCACGCAGGTGGAAACTGGTCTAGCCCAGGTGCAGACTGTGAACGCCACCCAGACTACCGCGATCAACAATCTGCAGACTGCGCAAACCACGCAGGCCGGCCAGATCTCGGCAATCCAGGGGGTGAACACCACGCAAACGACCCAGATCAACTCGCTGTTCGATCTGACCGAGTCCAATCGCATCGACATCCGCAAGGCCAATGAAGGCGTTGCCATGGCTCTCGCCATGGAAACTCCGAACCTTCCGGCGGGTGCGCGTTTCGGCGTGGCGGGCGGCTTCGGCTACTTCCAGAACCGCGTTGCCGGCACTGCCGCCTTCGCGGCGCGGGTCGGCGAGATGGCCTCCTTCTCGGCTGGCGTCGGCGTCGGCCTCGACAGCGGCGAAGTCGGTGCCCGGGCTGGCTTCTCGGCTGCATGGTAAGCAACAACTTGAATGGCGGGCCGGGGCATTTTGCCCCGGTCCGTTTTTTTTGCGCGGCGTTCCTTGCTGCACTCGCGCTCGCACCCCAGCATGCGGCGGCGCAATCCCGCTCCAATCCTGCCCAGTCGCCCCGTCCCGCCCAGGTGCCGCGCCCTGCGCAACCGGCACCGGCACCGGCAGCTCAGCAGCCTGGTTTGCCGATCCCGGACAATCTGGTGACGTCGAAGCTCCTGTGGAGCATGATGGCGGCGATGGATCATGCCAGCGATACCGGGAATTTCTCGGTCGTGGCGGCCCTCGGCACTACCGGTTTTCGCTCCCGGAACACGCCCGAAGCGCTAGCAGGGGTTTTCACGACCTTGCGCAACCAGCGTGTCGACCTGTCCGACACATTGCTCGTGTCGCCGACATTCGAACTTGCGCCGCATATGGTGGCGGCCAATGCGTTCCGAATGCGCGGCATCTTCCCGCTGCGGCCCACCGCAGTAGCCTTCGACCTGATCTTCGCGTGGGAAGGCGGTTGGCGGCTGGATGCCATCGCCGTGCTGCCGATCGCACCGCCCGCCGGGCGCTAGAGACTAGTTGCGGCGCAGCTTCGCGCCTATCGGCGGCAGGTGTAGGTGGCCTTGAGCACCCGGCCGACCAGGAAGGTCGCATGCTTCCTTGACTCGCTGCCGCTCGCCGCAAGGTGGCTGCGCACCAGCATGATGACCTGATCGAACTGCGCCGGCAGGCAAATTGCTCCTTCCACCGCGAGCTGATCGGCAATTCCGGTCACATACCCGTAGCAATAGCCCTGATCCGCCGGGCGTTGGCTGCTGCACGCGGCGGCAAGGCTGGCGCCGTCGGTCGCACTCACGACCCGGCCGGTCTGGGCAAGCGCGGCGCCCGGTGAGGCTCCGGCCGTCAGCGCCAGAGCGAGCATGAACTTGGATGCGGTACGCATAAAAACCTTTCACGGGGTCACCTGCAGATGACACGGTGCTGGGCGGCCACGCAAGCGAAAGCGCAATTCGTGGTGCTGGTTCAATGTATTGGCTGCAGGTTTCGGGTCGGCACTTGGCGCCGTGGCACGGCCTGCTCAAGCGCAACAGATGCAGCCGCGTGCGAAGTTTCCCTCGGCGCATGGCAAAAAGGCGACGGGCGATTACCTCAAGAGGGGGTGCCGGAAATTGCTGCTACAGGCCGCAATTAGCAACGCGGTGTTGCGCAAACGGAGACTTCCCACAACCAAGAGGGTGTGGTCAGCTCTCCAGGACAATTTTTCTGGAGTTTCCCCGATGCGCATTGCCTATGCCCTTCTGATCGCCGCCGCTTCGACGATGGCGGTCGCCCAAACACCTGCCGCCGCACCCGGGTCCAGGAATCCGGCGGCGATCTCCGGTGGGACCTACACCGTGGACCCGGACCATACTCTGGTGGTCTGGACTCTCGATCACCTCGGCGTCTCGCCTTACACCGGCATATTCGGCGACGTGTCTGGAACGCTGGACTTCAACCCGAAGAACCCGCGTTCGGCGAAGGTCGACGTGACGATCCCGGTATCGAAAGTTGTGACGGCGAGTGCCGGGCTCACCCAGCATCTCCTTCGGCCTGGCAAGGATGGAGGGAAACCGGACTTTTTCGGTGCCAATCCCGGCAACGCGCGCTTCGTTTCGACTACCGTCGTTGCAACGGGTCAGAGGGCGAAAGTCACCGGCAACCTCACCCTGAACGGCGTTACCCGCCCAGTCACGCTTGATGCCGCTTTCTACGGCGCCGGGAAGATGCCCGCTCAAATGGGGGGCAAGGAGAATGTGGGCTTTGCAGCGACTGGCAAGATCAGGCGCAGTGAGTTCGGGCTCGGCTTTGGTGTTCCGATGGTCGGAGACGAGGTTGAGCTCAAGATTTCAGCGGCTTTTCAAAAGTAGGCGGCTACGCATCATGGTGACCGCGTAGGAAGCGAAACGCGGTCCCGCGCCTGCGGGACCGCGTCGAGGTTCACGCCGCTGCTGCGGCCCCGCCCTCCAAAAGCTGCTTGAGACGCACCAGATCCTCTCGCGCTTGGATCGACGGCTCTCGCTGGAAAAGCTTGGCGAGGACCCGTCCGGCCGCGCCGGCGGGTGGATAATAGTTGAATGTGACCCGGACATTGGTGCCGTTCCCCGACGAGGTCTCGATGAATTCCACGCGGCCGCGGTTGGGAACGCTCGCGCCCTTCTCCGACTCCCAGGAAATCGATCTGCCGGGCACGTCGTCGATGACGTGGCTGTCGAACTCTACGCTCATTCCCGCCGGTGCCTTGATGACCCAGTGCGAGCGGGTATCGCTGAGTTTCTCAACCGATTTTATGTTTTCCATGAACTTGGAAAGATTCGTGAAGTCGCGCCAGAAGTCATAGATCTGGCGCGCGGGCAGGGCGATGATGACGGATTCAACAACCAGCGTGTCCTGCGCGCCCTCGCTTGCAGCCGCCCCTCGTGACGAGGCTCGGCCGGAAAGCAGGAATGGGATGGCTCCGCCGGCGATGGCGCCGGCGACCGCCGCCCCGATAATCGTTGTGGCACTCGGGGCCGAGCGTGTCTTTTGGGCAACCACCACTTCCTGATGCGCAGCCCGGTAGACGTGCCGCCCGGTTTCAGTCGGGGACGCGCCGGAGCTTGCTTCCGGCAGAGATGCGTTCGAGCGGGCTTCGTGCTCGTTCCCACCTCCACGAGTCGGTTCCAGACGGGCATCGGCAGGAGCGGTGAGAGCACCAGCGCCCGCCGGCAGCGATTTTTGGTCCTGAGCCATTTTGTAGTCCCTTGATGTGGCGATCGGTTGGGCGGCAACTCGGTTCCCGTCCGCGTGTGGACAGCGCGGGAGGGCGCTCTAGTGTTCCCCGATAACGACCGGAAATGCGTCAACCGGTGGTGTGCGTGGGCCGCGCGCTCCCGTGCTTGAGCGTGTTCCGCGAGGACCCTCTACAGGACGACATCGTTCTTGATTGACGAGCGCCCCCGAGACTGAGGGCAGCAGATGGGACGTAGTGAAGGCGCCAAATACCGGACCGGAGAAGAAAAGGTGGTTCATCACGATGACCTCGATCGCTTTGTGGAGGCTCAGGCCGGAAACTACGAACGCGCGCTGGCCGAAATCATCAGCGGGCAAAAGCGCAGCCACTGGATGTGGTACATCCTGCCTCAGCTGGCCGGCTTGGGGCACAGCGCGATGGCGCAGCGTTATGCCATCCGGGACCTGGGTGAGGCTCGAGCCTATCTCGCCCACCCCATTCTCGGGCAGCGTCTGCGCACGGTCGTCGGCGCGCTGCAGGACCTGACAGGCACAACCGCCTTGGCCGTGTTCGGGGCGGTGGATGCAATGAAGCTGAGATCATCACTGACTCTTTTCGCCGCCGCGACCGCGGAACCACTTTTCTCCGCCGCGTTGCAACGATGGTTTGCGAACGAGCCGGACGAACGCACCCTCCGCTTGCTCGGACAGACGCCGCCCCCCTAGGGGATCCATGCGACTCGGAACTGCCGGAAGTCGCCGGCGGGCTAAGTCGTTGGCCGCGGCGCAAGCCTTCCTTTCCCGCTGGCCTAGCCGCTCTTCTCCGGCACAGGTGCGTACAGGAACGGCCGACGGAACACGCCCGCAAAATGATGTGGGTTGAAACCGCGCAGGGCTATGACATTCCTTCCTACCTGCAGGCGCCCGGAGATCTCGACATCCCATTCGAACCGGTAATCGGATTGCCACCAAGGCTCCCGGAAGGGCCGGTGAGCGACAAGCCGACCATTGATGAAAAGCCATGCTTCATTGAACAGGCCCGGGAACATCAGGCGATGCGCTTCGGCTGCTTGCTCGCCATTGAGTTGGATGGTGCTTTGGTACCAATAAGAGCCAAGGGCGCTGACCGGGTTCTCCGCGTGCACGCCTTGCGCCTGCAGGTATAAGTCGGAGCGCACCTTGATCCACCCCCTGCGCTCGGTCGGCCGCTCCGTGGCAAAGTGAGGATCGGAGGGCAATTCGGGGCCAGCCGGCCCTTCATAACGCCAGCCAGGCGCTACGCTGTCCCCACGCCGGAAGCTCCAGACGAGCGGGAGTTTCACCGCCAGCCGGCCGCGACCGCCGCCAGTGAGTTGGGCAAGTTCCCTGTACTGCTGCACCTCTCCTTCGAGCCAAGCCGCGCCGCCGGCAGCCGTCTCCGCCTCAGCCCCCACGACTCGAACAGTGAAGATGGGGTTGAGCTGCGCCAACTCCAGCCTTGCTGCAATCGCCTGCTCCCCAGCCGCCACAGCAGCTGAATAGTCGGCTCGACGAGCCGACGCCGTGACCATTGCTGTGTACTTCTCGATGATCTCGAAGCTTAGCCGCGTGAATTTCATACGGGTGGCAATCAGCTCCGACTGTCCGATTGCGAGCGCCTCCGCCCGACGAAGCTCCCGGCCGAGCGCTTGAACGAGATCCGAAGTGTAGATTGCAGGGATCGCCGGATATTCGTGTTCGGTGACCCGCGTTGCGTCCCAGGCCGAAAAGATCGCGCTCCAATAGCGTCGCATGGGAGCCGCGGCAGCGCCGTAGAAGTCGTCGTAAAATCGCTCCAGGAGCGCCCCCACATCGGCGTCCGGGTTCCACATCAACTGCCCGCGGAAGAACAGGTTCAGGAAGGTTGTCGCGAACGCGCCTCTGCTCTCCGTGCCGATGCCGAGGATGCCGGCATTCCGGTAATGTTTGACGTCATGTGCGAATACGGAGTGCGAGGGGTTGGGCAGGTCGCGCCACACGAGCATGCCCTGGTCATAGTCGTAAACAGCGAGTCGTCCGTTCGTCACCGCTGCCCAGTTGCGCACCATGTCTCCGTAAGCACGCCGTGGGGGTGAGCGTGCATCATCGACTGCGTGGCTGGGATCGATGTCGATCGGAGCGATCCACATGACCAAATTGGGTGCGAGGCGAGTGATTGTTTTCGGTGGAAGAGTGGCATTGGCATAAGCGAGCCCCCCGATTTTAGCAGGGCTCGCGGGGTGCCGGCGGGACAGGATTCGCGCCACAGCATTGTACAAGGTTAGCATCGCGTCCGTGACGGACGGCCGGAGCATGAAGGGATCATATTCGGTGATCAATGCCTGGTCGCGGGGATCCCGGCTGCTGTAGACGCCCTCGGCGATCGCCAGCGATATGTCTTTGCCCGCTGCATATTCGGCCTCTATCCCGTTCGCCACATGCTCGGCCGTGGCCGGGTCCGCGAAGGCCACATCGAAGTGGCTTCCCCCGGGCGGCGCTAGCGCTGCAGTGTACTGGTCCAGCGCGTGGCCCGCTCCAGGTATAGTCGCGGCGGACATGTAATTTCGATGTCGGAACGCATCCGCGCCAATGCTGTCCCCGTTCCAGGATAGCCAATAATGCCGTATCTCAAACGGCGGCGCGTAAAGATGGTCGAGGCTGCCGATCGACAGCACCTCGTGCCGGGGCACGTGTTCGCCGAAATCGCCCGGCATGTACCACCGGCAGCCGCAATGCTGGAGAAGCCAGGAGGCGGCGAAATAGTGGGACTCGTCGTTCGACCCCGCGATGTAAAGCCGATCGCCTGCTCGCCTGATCAGGATCGCATCCGCTTGAACCACCGGATTCGCTTTCTTGATGCGGTCCAGATCTGCTCCAATGGCCATATCCTGTTGAAGCGCTGCTGCACCCACGAGGAGGGCAGGGCCGGATGGAGGCACGCGGCTTACAAGTGGAGGCTTCGCGCCCGTCATTTTTTCAATGTAGAAAGCCAGGTCCTTTGCCGCGCGGCTTTCCCATGGTCCCGCGCCAAAGTCCGTCACGATAGGCGCGTAAGCCTTG
Source organism: Allosphingosinicella sp. (assembly GCA_035644835.1). GTDB lineage: Bacteria > Pseudomonadota > Alphaproteobacteria > Sphingomonadales > Sphingomonadaceae > Allosphingosinicella. The sequence goes on from DASQNR010000007.1 coordinate 455,868, forward strand.
CCTTGAGCCACCAGCGTCAGGGGAGGTTGATCGGTGCGGCGGGCGGCGGCCTGCGCCCCGGGGGTGAAAGGCGTTCGGCGAATAGCCGCGATGGAACTCCACAGAGCACCAACTTGAACGAGGCAGCGTCGGCTGATCAGCACGGGGAGATCTTAGTCAAGGATGCGCACCATCGGAAGGTGGGTCAGGCCCGAACCCGCTGGCGGCCTGCCTTCTTCGATTATCCGATCAAGGCTTGCAAACGATAGCCGATCCAGGCTCCCAAGCCCGCCAGTGCGGCCGACACGGACAGGGTGATCAGCATGCTGGTGACGGTAAGATCCTTGTTGGTGAGGAATGCCTGTTTGGAACTCGGCGCCGAGGTGAGGGCCTGCAACCATGCGGCGCTGAATGCGACCAGCACCGTGGTCCAGAACATGCAAAGCGCAGCGACCACGCTCCATCGCGCCAGCGCGATGCTCGCGACCACTGCGAATAGGATCGACGGCGTGGCTGAAAGCGCGATCTTCGTGCGCGTGATCAAGCGAGGCGCAACAGGCGCGGTTTTCAACAGGCTCGGGTGATCGTCGCCGGAGATCAGCAGCCATGCCAGACTACTGGCAAGTTGTCCCAGAACGAACGAAATGCCGGCCACAAGGACGAAGGGATCACTGGCTCCACCGCGCAAGATGACGGCCACGAGCGGCACCGCGTACATCACCCGCAACCCGAGTTTGAAAAGCAGCTCCGGATCGCGCGCAAGGACGAGCGTGTCTTTGGCCAATATGCTCGCCGCGGGACTGTGCAGCGGGAGAGCGGACATGGGCTTCTGCATCGCTGGCCCGGCCGTTCGTAGCTTTTGATGGAGAGTTCCGAATGCCAGTTCGCGAGTCAGCGAATATGTGGCCAGCCATGACAAGGCGATCGCAGTCGCACCAACGGCGACCATAGCAAGCGGATCTCCCAAGATGCCGCGTGCCGGTGCCTGAACGACGGCGATCAGGACCGCAGGCACGTCCGCAAGTGTCATGCGTACGGCGTTGAAATCCTGCTGATGATACAAGAGCAGGTAGAGGCAAAAGAAAATACCGCCGGCCAGCGCCGCGCAGATGTTCGCGTAGGTGCGAGCCTTGGCGGCGCCAAACAGCTTGATGAGCAGCACCAGGAACAGGAATGCACTCGCCGCGGCACCGAACGACAGCAAAGGAAGCGTCACAACCGCACCGAGTATCCGCGGCTGGACGGCCAGGGCGAATGGCAGGAGCAGGAGCAGGAGGGGAACGCAGTAAGCGAATGTCAGGCCGGCAGCGATGCCGGCCAATTTTGCCTGCATGACACGAGCAAATGGCACCGGCGCAGTTGCGAGCATCGCAAGGTCGGCATTCTTGGAGAATATCTTGGGACCCGCGACCAGGGTGTTCGAAAAGATCAGCAGGGTAAGGAAGAGACTCAGGGCCGCGGCGAGGCCGGTCAGTTCCTGGGCCGGGACCGGAACTTTGCGTACGAAGAGCACGAAACCCACGCCCGCCAGCAGGAAGCCGAGAAGAAGCACCCCATAAAGCTTCGCATTCTGGGTGAATTGCAGGCTCCGGATATGCAGGCGGAATTCATGCGCGCAAAGCCAGCCGGTGCCGACCGGCCGAACCGTCATGCCGCCGCGCCGGTGATATCGGTGAAGACGTCTTCCAGCGTCTCTCCCCGGCTCGTCTGCCGACCACGAAGCTCCTCGAGCGTACCTTCCGCGACCAGCAAGCCGCCGTGGATCACGCCGATTCGATCGGCTATCCGTTCCGCTACGTCGAGCAGATGGGTGGTCAGCAAGATCGTCCCACCCCCATCGGCAAAGCGTCGCAGAAACTGCTTCATCAACAGCACGGACGTCACATCCAGGCCCGTCATCGGCTCGTCGAAGAGGATGAGATCGGGCTGGTGGATCAAAGCGCCCGCCAGTGCGACCTTCTGCCGCATTCCCCGTGAGAAACCTTCGCAGCGATCGTCGCGCCGTTCCCACAGATCGAGCCATTTCAGCAATTCCTCGGCCTGCCGCACCGCCTCCTTGTGCGGCACGCGCCAAAGGCCCGCCATGAACCTTAGATATTCGAGCGGCGACAATTTGTCGTAGACCATCGGCTCATCGGGCAGCCATGCGGTTCGTTGCCGTACCGCCATCGCGTTGTCGACCGTGTCCAGCCCATCGATCTTGACGCTGCCCCTATCGGGTACGGCCAGTCCGGCGATGATCCGCAGCAGCGTCGTCTTGCCCGCCCCATTGCGCCCCAGCAATGCGTAGATCTCGCCGCGCCGCAGGGACAAGTCGATGCCGCGCAGCACGGGGTGGCCGAACGACTTCTCCACCCCAAGCGCCTCCAGCGCGAGAGCAGGTGTGTGATGATCTTTCAAAGGGCAGGCTTCCGCAATGTCTCGTCGCCTTCTTAAAGACAGCCGGCCAAGCCGTACACGCTGTGGCTCGAGAGGGAGAATGGTAGGCTAGCACGAGATCACAAGTCCACCGCGTTTCGGAGCGAAGTGTCGGGTGGATTTGCGAAATTTGGCGCGCTAGGGCTACTCCCGGAGCCAGGGGGGTGGGATTGATAATGTCAAGATTGCCCGAGAGTCTCACCGAAGCACAAAAAGAGGTTCTGCGGCTATTCTACCGGCGATTCGGTGCGGGCGAGATCGCCCGGGAGCTCGACATTTCCACCACTGCGGTGACCGAGCGGCTACGCTCGGCCCGCGCAAAAATGAATGTTTCCAGTAGCGCTGAAGCCGCGCGAAGACTCCACGAATATGAGGGAGAACAACCCACCAAAACGGATGTGGACATAGAATTGGGGGTTACCCCACCGCCGGAATCGCCTTCTTCCTTGCCGTCGTCACGGCCGCCATGGCCGTGGCGGACACGGTCGAGGCCAACGAATGACCTGACGCTCTGGCAAAAAGTGGCTCTCATTATCGCACTCACGGCAATTATCATGGTGGCGATGGGGATCTACCTCTTGGGCGTACAGGCACTCAGTAGTCTCGTCTGACAACTAAATGATCCGCGGCGTTGAGCGACGACCGCGGCCAGGAGGGGGCAGATATGTTGAATGAGAAAGTAGCCGCTGCACGTTTGATCGCACGGACGTTGGGCGAGACGGAATCCGGAACCGAAGACGTTGTTGCTTCAAGCGCCCGTTTGATCATTGCCATCGTCGAGGGCCGGCGAGCGACCGGCGTTTCAGCAAGCGAGGGACTTGCCGCGCTGGCCGATGCCGCGCGAGGTCTCGAAATGGCGGTTCGTGCGCAGGAGGCATTCGTCGCGGCGCACGCCTCCCTTGCCAAATTGCGCGATGGACTCGGCATCGAGCCACGGGCTGCGGGATGCACCGTTACCTGCCTGCCGACCGTCACCGGTCTGAGGGTGGTCCCGCAGAGCGCCTGATCGCATTGACATTCCAACGCCGCGGCGCCTTCTTCCGCTGATGCTCCTCATCATGGGCCTCGTCCTCTACCTCTTCCTGCTCGCAGTTGCCCTTGGCACTGCGTTTTGGAAGGGCGGTCGAACAGAGCGGAAAGTCGCCGCGGCTTGGCTGGTCGCTGCAATCGCAAGCCAAGCCGCCGCACTCACGGGCCATTCTTGGTACCATCCCGAATGGGCGGTCCTTGCCACGGACGTGGTTCTGTTCATCGCGCTGGTCGCGATCGTCCACGGAAGCGAAAGATATTGGCCGTTATGGGCAGCATCGTTCCAATTGGCAGGTGTTCTCACGCACCTGACGTTCATTCTTCAACCGTCGATCGTGCGGGAGGCCTATGCCGGTCTTCAACAGTTTTGGGGCATCCCGATCCTGCTCACGATCATAGTCGGAACGGTTCGTCACCGTCAGATATATCAAGGCGCCGCCTAGACCCCGGCGGCTCGCATGCAACGCCGATCCGGCGGCCTCGCGTCGGACGGACCTTCGATCCCGCGGTGGCGGCAGCGGTTGATTATGCGCGCCGGCTGCTCTCCGACCGCCGGGGCAGGGACGCCGCCTTTCTCGACATCGATCATGGCGAACCGGCTTGGGACTTGCTCCTCGACCTGTTCGTAAGCGAGTCGGAGGGGGTTCAAGTGTGCGTCTCCTCCGCCTGTATCGCCGCCTGCGTTCCGACAAGCACTGCCCTGCGCCATATCGACCGGCTCGTGACCGCGGGCCATGTTCACCGGGAAGAGGATGCGATGGATCGAAGGCGGGTCTTCATCCACCTTTCCGACACAATGCGCGACCGCCTGGCGAGCTATCTGCGCTCGCGCGCATCGAGGCAGCGGGGGGAGCCCTCGCCCAGCTTACATTTCAATCTGGATGCAAAACACCAATAAACAAGCGCGATCTATCTTCCCAATCGTTCCGAATCGCTCCAAGATGCACAGCAACAGGCTACTAACGAAAGAGTGTAGCTGAAGATCCCCCCAAGGGTGATCGAGTGTAGTTCAAGGATCCTGCGACGCAGTGTCGCTGGTAGGTGCTGGTGATCATATCGATTGCTAGTAAGCTGGGCGATGTTCTTGGCTGGTTGCTATGCATCCTGCATAGTAAACAAGAGGGGTGAAAAATCACCTCGTTGAAAGGGAGGACTAAGATGAAAATTGATATCAACGCTATGCCTGCACTGGACTTTGAAGCCGGCATCCGGAATTTCTCGGAAGACTCGAGCTGCCTCGAAGCAGTGACCGTCATCATCGCGGTCATGATCTTTGAGCTCTTCAAGTAAGAAGCTTTGAAGACCAATTATAACTCTCATTAGAAGGAACATCATTATGGTTCAGGTAAATATGATCCCGAGCTTGGACATGGAAGCCGGCATGTTCGGCGCCGCTTCCGGTCGTGACGTCGCTGGCCCCGTTTGCGTCGGCGTCGGCATCATCGTCGGCGTCGTTGCTGGGATTATCGCCCACTAATAGCGTCGATCGCTGCTATCGGCATCGTGCCGCTTTCGGGCGCACGCATGCCGATAGCAGCTTCGCCGCGGCGGACCTGCCACCAATTTGGGTTCGGGATCGCCAACAGCAGCAGGAAAGGGGTTTGGCATGCTTGACGCAGGGCGAGTGGATCGATGGGTAGAGGACATCGGTGCTACCACGGAGAGGGTGGAGGCAGCGTGTGTCTATTACGCCAGGGAACTGGGCTTCAACGAGCTTCGGGCCCAGGTTGAGGATACCGAGGTTTCGGATGAGGCTGCGCTTCGTGCGATAACCGACTTCTTCTCCGAGGAGCGCGTCCATGCTCTCATCGGGAAGGAATGGGACAACTTCAACAGCACGCCGCTGCACGTATCGCCGTTCGCGTCGCTCAACGACAGCTTCTACCGCGGCGTCTGTGTCTACACGAGCACGCGGGCCGTTTCGTTGCTGGTCGTCCTCGATCCCTATGAACTTGCCGCTCGCAAGCGCCGCACTCCCGGCGATCAGCGCACCATGACCTTCACCGGAAGGTACTCCAGCGTTAAAGTCGTAACCGGAAACTTCCTTCGCGTCAGGAAGTGGGAGATCGATCCGTATGATGATACGGCCGATTTGCGTGGGGCCCCGCCGGCGGTGCGACTGCTCGGCGAGTTCGATATCCGGCCCGGTGAGACGCTCCATCTCGGCCCGTTCCAGGAAGTGGATTTCCTGAAGGCCGATGGGCTTGTCATGGTTATGCTTTCGAACATCGTCGAGGCGGAAGCGCCGATGTCCCTGGTGGTCGATGTCGACACATCGGCGGTCCTCGCCACCACCGCCACGTCCCAGGCGCCGACGCGGCTGCAGATGCTCGCGACGATGCTTCGGCTGTTCGACCGGCAGGATGCGTTTGACGAGCTGAGAAAGCTTCTCTCCTACGACAAGCATTTCGTCCGCTGGCACGGCCTTCGCGAGATGCTGGGGCTCGACGCCGAACGCGCTCTGCCCGACTTGATCCGTATGAGCGAGAGCGATCCGCAGCCTTCGGTCCGCCGGGCCGCGCAGGCGACGCTCGCCCGCTTCTTTCCGCAACATGCAACGGCGCCGGTCAGCGGTGCGATGGAGTTGAATCATGCCTCTGGTAATTGATGCAAAGGATGAGGGCACCGCCCAGCTCGAGGAGGTCGTGGACTTCCTGCGCGATAATAAAATCGACACCTCCGACAACGATTCTATGGTCGAAGCGTCGTTCATGCTGAAGCGCTTGGGAAACAATCGTCATTTCCTTGCCGACATGGCTTTGGAAGAGCTCAAGACCAGGAACAATCTGGAGCCGGGCGCCCACAGCTATACCCCTCAGGTCATGATGCTTTTCCAAGACCGGGGTGCAGGGGACAACTTTTATATACGTGCCAATATGTGGCCCTCGGCCCAGGACCACATATTGCAGTCGAGCGGCGAAAAGCAGTTCTTCTACCACGTCCCGCACGACCACTCGTTCAATTTTCTGACCGTCGGCTATCTGGGGCCCGGGTATAAAAGCAACTATTTTGAATATGACTATGACGCCGTTGCCGGCTATCCGGGCGAAGAGGTGCCTTTAAGGTACATCGAGACCTCGGCCCTCGAAGAAGGCAAGGTCATGCTCTATCGCGCCAGCGTCGATGTGCACGATCAGTTGCCGGGTGAATCGATGTCGATCAGCCTCAACATCATGCAGGATGACGTGAAGGGGTATGCCCATGATCAATATGGCTTCGACCTCAAGAACAACTCGGTCTCGTCGCTGATGAACAGGGTTGCCTCGGGTTCTCTGCTTCCGCTGATCGCGGGTCTGCGCACCGACAATTCGCTCGACTTCCTGTGCGAGACCGCCAAGTCCCATCCAATCGGGCGGGTGCGCTGCAGTGCATTGAGCGCGCTGGCAAGCGCCATGCCCGAGCTTACTGGGGCGATGCGCGTCTACGAAGGTGCCTTGGCGGACGACCAGGAGATGGTGCGCGGCTATGCCGAGTTCCACCTGAAGCGTCTGAACGGCTTCGCCGTGCTGCAGGCCGCCTAGCGTGGAAGGCGTGGCGATCGACCAGCGGGACAAAATCGCCCGCCTTTCCGAACTGCGGTTCGATCGTATCAAGCCGGAGATGAGGGCGGAGCCGCGCGCACCTGCGCGGCCCCGCTCCTCGCCCCCGCGCTGGCGGACCCCGATGATCTGGCTCGTCTTGCTCGTGATCGCGGGGGGAGTGTTCGCGCTCGGTCTGTGGCTGGGAGGCGGGAGCGAGCCGGTCAAGACGGCCGAAGCCGCACCGGCGGCAGCGCTTCCTGTGGCGGTGCAGGAATCCATATCCGCTTCCGGATACGTCGTCGCCCGGCGCGAGGCGACTCTGGCCGCGCAGGTTACCGGTCAGATCACGGCGATCGTGGTCGAAGAGGGAGACACTGTCCGGACCGGGCAGATCGTGGCGCGCCTGAACCCCTCGACGGCACGCGCCGGGCTCGCCAATGCCCAGGCGGGCGTGGATGCCCGGTCCGCGGCCATTACAATGCTCTCCGAGCAGCGCGACCAGGCGGTCCGAGTCCAGGGCAACCTGCAACAGCTTGCCGAACGCGGTTTTGCGCGCCGCGCCGATCTCGAGGAGAGCGAGGCGCGGGTCGCAGTGCTGTCGGCGCAGATGCGGCAGGCGCAGTCGGAGAGGGCCGCGAGTCGTGCCCTTGTCCAGGCGGCCGCGGCGACAATGGACAATCACGCGATCCGCGCGCCGTTCGACGGGGTGGTGGTGAGCGTAAACGCCCAGCCTGGCGAGATGATCTCTCCGATCTCCGCCGGCGGCGGCTTTACCCGCACCGGGATCTGCACGATCGTCGACATGTCGAGCCTGGAAGTCGAGGCCGATGTCAACGAAAGCTACATGGCGCAGATCGTGCGCGGCCAAGCCGTGAAGATCGTGCTGGATGCCTATTCGAATCGCGATTTGAGGGGTGAGGTGCTGGCGATCGTGCCGAGTGCGGATCGGGCGCGGGCGACCTTCAGGGTCCGGATCAGGCTCCTCGACCATGGCGGGATCGCCTTGCCGAACATGGCGGCGAAGGTCCGCATCCTCACCGGACCCCCGGCGGGCGCGCCCAGAACCAATCGAACCGGCGAAAGGGTATGACATTGGCTGCGCCACTTATCAGCATCAGCAACGTCTCGAAGCTTTATCGGCGAGGCAAGGAAGAGATACCGATCTTCACCGATCTGTCGCTTCAGATCGGCAGGGGCGAGTTCCTCGCTTTGATGGGGCCGTCCGGGTCGGGCAAGACGACGCTCCTCAACCTCATCGGAGGCATCGATCGGATAACCGACGGCAGGATCTGTTTCGATGGCGAGCGGATCGACGAGCAGTCGGAGGTGCAGTTTGCGCGCTGGCGCGCCGCGCACGTCGGATTCGTATTCCAGTTCTACAACCTCATCCCGGTCCTCACGGCAGCCCAGAATGTAGAGCTGCCTCTGCTCCTGGCGCGGATGTCGAAGCAGGAACGATCAAGACGCGTCGCGCTGGCGCTGGACATCGTCGGCCTCGCCGATCGTGCCAAGCATCTGCCGCGAGAGCTGTCGGGCGGGCAACAGCAACGCGTGGCGATCGGGCGCGCGCTTGTGTCCGATCCGGAACTGATCCTGGCCGACGAGCCCACCGGCGATCTTGACCGCGAAACCGGCGACGAGGTGCTCGGCATCCTGAAGCTCCTCAGCGACACCCAGGGGAAGACGGTGGTGATGGTCACCCACGATCCCCGCGCCGCGACCTATGCCAGCCGCGTCCTGCACCTGGACAAGGGCGACTTCGTTCGCCGGGACCTGGCGGCATGACGCCGATCACGCTTATCCGAAAGAACCTGTTTGAGAAGCGCGGCAGGACGCTCCTGCTGGCCTTCTCGATCGCGATCGCCTTCCTGATCTTCGGGCTGCTCAATGGCTTTGCCAACGTAACGAGCGCCTTTGAAAGTCCGGAAGCGCAAAGCCGGCTGATGACGATGAATCGGACGGGGCTGCTGCGATCGCTGCCGGTCAGCTACGCTGAAAGGATCAAAAAGGTCGAAGGCGTTCGTCACGCCGTGAACGTTCGGATTTTCGGCGGCTATGTGGGCGAGCGGCGCGACTCGATCCCGCTTTTGATGACCGATCCTGCCGAGTATCTGGCCGCGAGCCCGGTGGAGGGCCTTGCACCCGACCAACGCTCCGCCTTCATCTCCACCAGAGACGGCGTGATCATTGACGCGAAGACCGCACAGCAACGGGGCTGGAAGGTTGGCGATCGCATCACGATCAAGAGCATGCTCCACGCCAACGCCGACCGCGGCGACGATTGGTCGTTCACCGTCGCCGGGATCTTCCCGGCCGAGGGCAAGGATGGTCCGCAGACCGGCGCGCTCGGTCACCTGGCTTATCTCAACGAGAATGTGGTGGCAGGGCGGGACCTCGCCAATTGGGTCACCATCGTCGTCGCCTCGCCGGACTTGGGCGCAATGGTCGCCGAGCGCGTCGATGCGCTGTTCGCGAACTCTTCCCACGAGACCACATCCATGTCGGAGCGGGCAATGGCGCAAGCTTTCCTGGGCCAGATCGGGGATCTGACGTTCATCATCAACCTGGTGGTAGGCGCGGCGTTCGTGGCGCTGATCTTCGCCGTGGCGAACACCACCGCACTGACCATTCGTCAGCGGGGCCGCCAGATCGGTGTCCTGAAGGCGATCGGCTTCACGCCCGGCAGAATATTGCGGATGACGATCGCCGAGACCGTTATCCTGGCGGCTGCCGGTGCATCCTTCGGCCTCGTGCTGGCCGGGCTGATATTCTCCTCGGCGCTGCGCTCCATGAACATGCCTGTCCCCGCCTTCGGGCTTCCGGTCACGACGGTGCTGTCGGGTGTTGGGCTTGCTCTCCTGCTCGCGCTGTTGACGGGCATCCTGCCCGCGCTCAGGGCGATGCGGGTCAGCCCGGCCACCGCGTTTGGAAGGGGATAGATCATGGCGTTCTTGCAGGAAGTCGCGGCTTCGGTTCACATCTCCGTTAAAAGCATCCCGCGCCGCGCAGCCATGTCGATCGCAACGGTTGTCGGGATTGCGCTCGTTGTGCTGGTTCTTCTTGGTTTCCTGTCGATGGCCAACGGCTTTCAGCGAACCTTGGAAGGGGCGGGATCCGACAAGGTCGCGATCGTGCTGAGCAAAGGCGCGCGGGCCGAGGCGGACAGCATGCTCTCGTCCGAACAGTATCGGCTTTTGCAGGAGGCTCCGGGCGTCGCCGTGCAGGGCGGGCGCAGCTTGGTCTCGGGCGAAGTCTACACGGTGGTAAGCTCCCCCGCACAGCAAAAAGACGCCCTCACCAACGTCCCCCTCCGCGGTATCAGCAGCGAAGGCCTTCAGGTCAGGTCGGGTTTCCGGTTGAGCGAAGGCCGCATGTTCACGCCCGGCTCCCAGGAGATTGTGATCGGCCGCGCGCTTCAGCGTCGCGATGGCCTCGGCCTCGGTCAGCAGGTGCGGTTCGGCCCCACTCAGTGGACGATCGTCGGGATCGTGGATGCGAACGGCTCGGCACTCGAATCCGAAATCTGGGGGGATTTGCGGATCGTCCAGTCTCTGTTCGGAATGGGACCCGCAGTGCAAAGCGTGCGTATCCGGCCTGCGGACGCGGCCTCGCTGGCGCGATTTGAGGCTTTTGTGACCACAGATCCACGGCTCGGCCTCGATGTGAAGACCGAGCGCGAGTTCTTCGCGGCGCAATCGCGGGGGCTGTCTGATTTGATGCGCTACCTGGGCTGGCCCCTTGCCGGCCTGATGGCGCTCGGCGCCTTGGCGGCCGCGCTGAACACGATGCACAGCTCTGTGGCCGCCCGCTCCAGTGAGATCGCAACCTTGCGCATCCTGGGGTTCGGCGCCGCCTCCACGTTCGTTTCTGTTCTTGCCGAAGCATTGGTCCTCTCCGCGGCGGGAGCGGCCTTGGGTGTTCTGTTGAGCTTGACGCTCCTCCAGGGACTGACCGCTTCAACCGTGTCGGGGGCAATGACGACGCTGAGCTTCACCTTGCAACTATCGACCCAGGCGGTTCTGCAGGCGGTGACGCTTGGGATCGGCATCGGCTTGCTTGGAGGTGCCTTGGCCGCATGGCGTGGCGCTCGCCAGCCGATCTTGGTCGGGCTGGAGCAATGAGAATGTGCCGGGGAAGAACCAACTTGATCAGGAGCGAAGCGCATGACTAATCCAGCCGAAGCCGCCGGGGGGCGAACGAACCGATCGCAGGAGAAGCTCGATCTGAAGGGGCTGTGGCGGATCATTCGGGCCGGTCGACCGCGCGTCAAGCTCCTCGCAGCGGGGCTTGTTGTGCTCTTGATCGAGACTGCCGCGACCCTGTGTTATCCGGTTCTGACGCGGGATCTGATCGACGGCTTGTCGAGCGAAGCTTCCGGCCTTGGGGCGATCCTCTCCAGCACCACTTTGCAGCTGCTGGTGGTCACATTGACCGTGTCCGCTGTCGCCGCCGCAGCGTGCCGCTATCTCCTCTCGAAAGTGGGCCTGGACATGGTCGCGACCCTCAAGAAGCGGCTGGTGGGCGAGCTGCTTACCAAACCGACCGCTTATTTCGACGAGCGCGAGAGCGGCGAGCACGTAAGCCGGGTCAACAACGACGCCGGCACGATCTCGAAGCTGGTATCCGATGCCGTTCCCAATCTCGTCAGCGGCATCCTCATGCTGATCGGCTCCGCCATCATTCTGTTCATTCTGGATGCCAAGCTGGCTGCCGTGCTGTTCGGAATCATCTTCGCCGCATTCTGTCTGATGCTGCCCGCGGTCGCCGGCATGGCGAAGGTGACGGTTGATCAGAACAACAGCATCGCCCGACTGACGGCACGACTGACCCAGCTGTTCGGCAACATTCGCCTGGTGAAAGCCTTCACCGCGGAGCGGCTCGAGCAGACCCGGGCATCGGGTGAGATAGACAATTTGTTCGGCCACGGCCTGCGCGCAGCGCGCATGCTCTGTCTCCTGCAGCCCATCGTTACTATGGCCATGACTTTTGCCCTGGTATCGATCTTCCTCTACGGCGGCGGACGGATCGCCAGCGGCAGCCTCTCGGTGGGGACGCTCACCGCGTTCATCCTGTACATATTCAACATCATTGCGCCGCTGCTTCAGATTTCAACATTCGTGGCGCAATTGCAGGCGTCTCGCGGCGCGGCGGTCTCCCTGCGCGGCATCTTCGAGGCGCCGTCGGAAGCGGGATTGCTGAGCGGTGGCGTCGAACCGCTTACAAGCGATGTGCCCGTTGCCGGAGACCTGACGTTCACAGGCCTGAATTTCGCTTATCCTGAATGCCCGCCCACCTTGATGATCGATCATCTGAAAATTGAACGCGGGTCTCGAACTGCGATCGTGGGGCCGAGCGGGAGTGGCAAGACGACGCTGCTTTCGCTCATTCAGCGCTTCTGCGATCCGCAACATGGCACGATCTCGTATAATGGTGCGGATATCTCCGGCTTTCCGCTCGATCAATGGCGCCGCCGGATCGGCTATGTGGCTCAAACCGCGCCCATCCTGTCCGGAACGATCCGGGAGAATATCTTGTATGGAGCGCCGGAGCCGGTCAGCGAACAGGCGCTGGAGGCGGCAGCCGCGGCCGCGAATTGCCTCGGTTTCATCCGCAGCTTCGAGGACGGCTTCGACACCTTGGTGGGCGAGGATGGCGTACGGCTCTCCGGCGGACAGCGGCAGCGGCTGGCGATCGCTCGAATGTTCATCCGGGACCCCGAGATCCTGTTGCTGGACGAGGCGACTTCGAATCTCGATGTGGAGAGCGAGCATCTGGTAATCGCCGCGCTCGAGTCGCTGATGCGGGACAGGACGGTCATCCTGGTGACGCATCGGCTGGCGACGGTTAACGGCATGGACCGGGTGGTGGTCGTCGAGGGTGGCCAGATCGCAGCAAGCGGTCGGCCGGAGGACCTGGCGGCGGGACCGGGATATTACGGCCGGGTAGTCGGGATCAACGCGCCAGAAACTCCTCTCTCCACCTACCTGCCGATAGATGCGGCAACCGCGGCTTAGCTTACGCAGAGTGAAGCATCGGGTCATTTTGGGCTGCGAATGGGTTACCCGACCTATCCGCTGGCATCGGCTGTTGCAGCACTATCAACCGCACTGACAAAAAACCCATTGTGGCATGCAAAATACATCTCGTCTGCTGTGAAGGATCATTGACTTGCTGCACTACCAATTCACTATGGTGTGGCTGTCATCGTTGGGGTGGCAGTAGTGAGCGTTCGTGACTTTTATGGACGCTAATCTGGAATGGATAATACTATGGGGAAAGTTCCTACTAATCAGTTCATGATCGCCGACCTTGATGAAGAGATCGTTCCTGCGGGAGCGATGGTGGAAGCCAAGCAGGAATCGATTCATTGGATCACCGTTCTCGTACTTGGAATTTACTTCTAAGATACCGGATCCTTAGCTAGTATCGGGGCGAGAGCCATGTTCGTATTTGACCAAAAAGATAACATGGCCCTCGTTTCCGAGCTTGACCGGCTCCTGGAGCGAGGCTCCGACGCGGATCTTGAGGGGGTCGCGGCGGTGCTTGGACGACACGCAACGCCTGATCTGCTGCGCGGCGTTCTGCACGCCGGTTTGGTGGCTGCTGCAAGCTCGATAGGTGAGGGCGTGCTGTTCCGCAGCGGACTGGTCAGCCTCGCAAACGGCCCAGCTTACTCCCTGGACCTCCGGTACGCATTCGAGGTGCGCGGCGACGACATGGTGCCAACCGGAAGCAAAGGCCATCTGCTTGCTCGCGCCGGGGATATCGTGATCGCGAACATCGGTCCGCGCCCCCTGAGCGGCACGCGCTATTCGATCCAGCAAAAGGTGGATTTCGATAAGTTCGATCCATCTGCGATCTTGCAGAGCGATGGCGAGTGGCTTCTTGAGCCGGGACAATCGCTGGTCGTCGAGGCTGGCAAGCAGATCGCGTCGGTGACGGACGCATCCGGTGCCCGGTTCCTCAGCCTTTCGCTTCCGCCGCGCTGGTCGCTTGAGTGGTTGTTTGATCGAGAAACGATGCGGCCGGTGGCACAATCGGCGGCGCATGTGGACGACAGCCAGCTCGTTACCTGCCTGGAACTGGCAGGTTGGCTTAGGGATGGGGACACTGAGGAGGCGATCCTGGCGCTGACCCGGCACCGGGCGCATTTCGTCCGGTGGAAGGCGATACAGGCACTCGGCGCCCTGAACCCGTCCAGCGCGATGCCGCTCGTTGTCAGCGCCGCGGGTAACGATCCTCATCCCGCCGTGCGCAGGGCCGCCGCCGCGACGCTGAGCCGACATTCCGAAACACCCGCCCTGGAGAATTGCTGATGTATCGCGCGCGCTTCGATACTGCTGCCGAGATCGGGCTTGAAGAGCTCATCGAGGGCGTCGCAGAGGTGGTTCGGCCCGACGACTTCGAGACCATGGAAGCATGCGGCCCCCTGCTGGCCGGCTACGCGAAAACGCCGGGTATATTGTCGGGCCTCGTCAACGATACCGTCAAGAATTTGCTTTCCAATCGGGTGGTGGCGCCGATCCGGACTCCGCAGAGCTTCCTTCTTGCGGTTCACGATCTCTTCTATATCCGCTGCAATGTGTGGATGCCTCTTCCCCAGAACATCAAATCCAAAGCCTTTCAGGAGCGACTATATTCCCTGGAAGTGCCGCACGATCATAATTTCAGCTTCCTGACCGTCGGTTATACCGGCCCCGGCTACCAGACGGACTTGTTCGAGTACGACCGCAAACGGGTGAAGGGGCAGGTTGGAGAGGAAGTCGAGCTTCGGCCCGCCGGATCGTACACATTGGCCCCCGGCGACGTGATGCTGTACCGCCAAGGGGTAGACGTGCACACCCAGCACCAGCCTTCGGAGATCTCCGCATCGATCAACGTCATGTTTCTGTCGGAATATAACCGGCGCGAATGGCAGTATCTTTTCGACCTGCAGTCGAAGCGGATTACCGGATTAACCGGCAATGCGATGCGATCGAGGCATGAGATGATGGCCTTGGCAGGAGAGGTCGGAAGTCTCGAAACCCTGGATTATCTGCAAGACGTAAGCCGCAAATGCCCTTGTCCGCTTACGCGGCAGGCGGCACTCCAAGCCTTTGAGAAACTGGAAACGGCATTGTCCTGACCCGCAGGCGTTGGGGGTGAACCTCAATTGAAGGTCAAGGTGACGGCCGTTGCTCAACAGCGGTCGTTCTTGGAAGCGATCTCTGCTATGCTCTCCGCATGGCTGAGAGCGCCATTGCACTCCTGAATCCCATCACGGGGCGGCATTACGCCTCCGCCGATGCGGCCGCCGTTGTGCTGTCGAGCGCGGGGGCGGGCTGGCGGAGGGACTTTACTTTCGAGGTGCACAGGATGGCGCCGTACGCCTATGACGAGCACGTCCTTGTCGGCCATCGCCTCATCGTCAACTTGGGCGCACCGGTCCGCTTCGGCTGGAGGCGGGGTGACAAGCCTCAGGAAGCCCTGCTGCAAACGGGCGCGCTCTGCCTGCAATCAGAAGGGGACGTAAACGCCCCCTTCTGGTCCGAGGAGATGACATTCGCCGCCGTGGCCTTCGCGCCACCCCTGGTCGATGCGCTGCTGGAGGAACGTGCGCCCAAGGCGACGGAGACGTTCGCCGAGCGCCGCTGCCTGCCCGAGGCGACGGCGTACGGCTTTGCCCGCGCTCTCGCCGCCGAGCTCTCTTCCCCCACCGAGCCGCTCTACGCCGACGCCCTGTCATGTTCCTTTGTCCTTCACCTCCTGCTCGCGCACGGGGTCGCGCCGGCACGGAAACGGCTGGCGCCGAGGGGTAAACTCGGCTCCGCGCAGTTGCGGGCCACAATCGATCTTGCGCATGAGCGGCTGGCGGACGGCATCTCGCTCGACGAGCTGGCGGCGGCGTCCGGCTACTCGCTCTTCCAATTCGCTCGCATGTTCAAGGCGACCACGGGGATGGCGCCGCATCAGTTCGTGCTGCGACTGCGGCTGGAGCGGGCTCAGCGGCTGCTGGCGCGCCAGCGGCACGAAGTAGCCGAAGTCGCGATCGCCTGCGGTTTCTACGACCAGGCGCACCTCACCAACGCCTTCCGCAACGCCTTTGGCCGCACGCCTGCCGCCTTCGCGGCGGCCGCGCTGTAGATTGCGCAAGATCTTCCAATCCCCAGACGCTTCCCTCGCCCATCTTCCGCTCATCAGCAACGCGGCCCCGCCGCCCAAGATGGGAGACAGATGATGATCCGCACTACCGCCCGCCTCACCGCCGCATTTGCAGGCCTGCTGCTCTCCACGTCAGCTCTCGCCGCCGAGTTCTCAACCAAGCGCGTCGAGTTCGTGTCGGGAGGGGAGGTGGTCGTCGGCACGCTCTACGTGCCGGCCGAAGCCAAGGCGCCCACCGCAGCCATTCTGGTCGAGGGTCCTCAGACCAACCACCGCGACATGGTACCCGCCACCTATGCCGCGAAGCTCGCTTCCGCCGGCTTCGTGGCGTTGACCTTCGATCATCGCACCTTCGGCGAAAGCGGGGGCCGCGTTCGCGATTTCGAGAATCCGGCGATGAAGGTCGAGGATATTCGCAACGCGATCACGTTCCTCAAGGCGCGCCCCGAGGTGAAGCCGGACGCGATCGGGATGCTGGGACTCTGCTCGGGCGCGGGCTATTCCGCAAAGGCCGCTGCGTCTCTGCCCGAGCTCAAGGCGTTGGTTACGATCGCCGGCTTCTACCACGACCCGGCCGTGTTCCGTACCTGGCTCGGCGATAATTATGACGCGCGCGTGGCGCTAGGCCGGGCGGCCCGCATCAAGTACGAAACCACGGGCGAGGTCGATTACATGAAGAATGTGTCGACCAATACTGGCGAGGAGCTCGCGATGCCGGGCCAGGAGGCGTTCGAATATTACGGCACGAGTCGCAACAACGGCGCGCGCTGGGCGAACCGTTCGGCCACCATGTTCTTTGAGCCTTTCCTCCAGTTCAATTCGATCGACTCAGGTGCCGGCATCAAAGCTGCGACCATGGTGATCCACTCGGACACCGCGCTCGTTCCAGAGGGTGCCCGCCGCTTCTACGAAAGCCTGCCGGGCGCGAAGAAGCTGCACTGGATGACCGCCAGGCAGCATATCAGCTTCTACGACGAGCAGCCGGTCGTCGCCGAGGCAGCTGCCCAGGCGACGGGATGGTTCAATGCAAACCTCCGCTAGCCCAAGATCGAGACTTTCACACGGAGATACAATCATGCCCCAACACAAGAACGAAATCGGCCGCCGCGCCTTTTTGGGAGCGGGAGGAGCGCTTGCCGCAGCGCCGCTCCTTGGCCGGGGGAGCGTCGCGCAAGCCCAGACTGCTCCGACGCCCCGCTCCACCCTCGCGACGCCGGCTGGACGGCGGAATCTCGGAACGCTTGAAGTCTCCGCCGTCGGTATCGGCGTCCAGAATATGAGCCGCACCTTTCAGACCACGATCCCCAGCCGGCCTGAGATGCACCGGATCATCCGGGCTGTCTATGATCGCGGCGTAACCTTCTTCGATACGGCCGAAGTCTATGGACCCCACGAGTCCGAGCGCATTCTGGGCGAGGCAGCGGCTTCGATCCGAGACAAGATTGTGATCGCGACCAAGTTCGGCTTCAACGTCGACCTGCAAACCGGAAAGCAAGGCCCGGGCCTCAACAGCAAGCCGGCGCACATCCGGCAGGCGGTCGAGGGCTCGCTCCGGCGCTTGCGCACCGATCGTATCGACCTCCTGTACCAGCATCGTGTCGATCCCGAAGTGCCGATCGAGGACGTGGCCGGCGTGATCAAGGATCTCAAAGCGGAGGGCAAGGTTCTGCACTGGGGCCTTTCGGAAATGGGGCCGAACACATTGAGGCGTGCTCATGCCGAGCTGCCCGTCAGTGCCGTTCAGAACGAATATTCGATGCTCTGGCGGGGGCCGGAGCAGGAAATCCTCGCAATATGCGAGGAACTCGGAATCGGCTTCGTGCCTTGGGCACCCCTCGGCTTTGGCTTCTTGACCGGCGCCATAGACATGGAGACGAGTTTCGCTCCGGGAGACTTTCGGAGCGGCACGAGCCGCATGGACCCGCCGAACCGCGGCCATAATCTTGCGCTGGTGGATCTGGTCAAATCGTGGGCGACGCGGAAGCAGGCCTCGCCGGGCCAGATCGCCCTGGCCTGGTTGTTGGCGCAGAAACCGTTCATTGTTCCCATTCCGGGCACGACCCAGATGCCGCACATGCTGGACAATGTGGGTGCGGTGAACGTCCGGTTTGCGCCAGATGAACTGTCTGAACTCAATCGTTCGGTCGCAGCCGTGAGAGTCAAAGGGGCTCGCCTGCCGGCGATGGTCCAGGCTTGGTCAGGGGTGGAGGCGCGAGGGAAGAGCTGATCTGCAAAACGGCAGGAACATCGCTTTGGCCTGCGCATAGGCCGCTCGAGGCTCATCGGGCAGGCCGAGCGCCAGCCGCTTTCCGGAGAGTCTCACGAACTCCACGCCCTGTGCTGCGGCACGGGCCATGATGAGTGGCCATGCGGGTGCAAGCGGCCAGGACGGGTGACGAGCAGCCTGTGCGGTCGCCGGCAGCGATTAAGGTTCAGCCGGGTTCACGCAAGTGGGGCGGCGGCCTGTTGATGCTGAACGACCCGCCATTCTTCGTGCGCGAGGCGCCGATAGGTGGTGGAGCAGTGCGCTTCGAAGCTTTCGACCTCTGGCGTGGATGCCCTCACCCTGTACGCCGCCACAAGCAGCCCTTCCTGCGGGCGCGAGATCCGCTGCTCCGAGAACTCCACGTCCAACCAGCGCGGCGTCGCCGACACCGCATCGACAGCTTCCGCGCCGGTCAGAATGAACGGCGGCCTGGCAAGCACCATCAGGCACGCATCGTCGATCGAGCGAGCATAGAGCTCGGCATCGCCTATCCAAAGGTCCCGCTCAAAGGACCAAACTCGTGCATCATCCACCGTAGCCTCCTCCCTGGAGCCGCTTCTCGGCGGCGTCCTTTTGTGCCTGTTCCATTTTGTCCGCCGCAGGTGCCGGCTCCGGATCGGGAGTCATGCCGTTCGGATCCACCTCGTGCTTATCGTCCATGAAAAGCGCCTCCTCGTCGCTTACCGCTGCCGCCAAAGGTCAGCGGCAGGTGCCGACAAAACATGCTGCCGCAGCCCTCGTTCCTACCTGCTTTGTGCCGTAAGCTGGGGTCGGACTGGAAGAGAAGGCAGGTCGAGGAGCATCCGTTCGATGCGAAGAGACGTAGCTTTGTACATGCAATGGCTGTTTCTGATTCTCGTACAGTTGGCTTCCGGGAGTCCGGCGCTCACATTCAGAGCAATCAACCACACGGCGAATTCGGCAACGGACGAGTACCGGCAGCTTTGGTGCGCCGAAGGTGCCCGAGTTACCGCGGTGATGGAGAGGGTCACCGGCTACCGCTATCCGGGCGGCACCGTGCACGTTTTGGTATCGAACAACACTCCGATGACTGCTTTCGGCGGCAGGAGCATGTCGCTCAAGGCCAGCTATCCCCAATATTATAAACGAGCCACGCTGGTTCACGAACTCGGCCATCGCCTGGCCTTCACTATGCCGAGAACAGCCGACCTCGACGAGCATCGATTGCTTTACCTGTTCCTCTACGATGTCTGGAGCGACCTTTACGGCGCGGCCTATGCGGAGCGGATGGCGGATATCGAACGGCGCATCAAGGGACGCTACGATTACGCTGCCGCCTGGGACTGGGCGCTCTCCATGACCCGGGGGGAGCGGCAGGCGCGGCTAGAGGCGCTCCGGGGGCAGCCCGCGGAGTTGCCGGTGAGCGAAAGCGCCGCCACCGTCAGGCAGCCGCCTATGTGCTAAGGCTCTTCCGGCAGCCGGCCTATCTCCTCCGCTGCGCGCCCGGCGGCGCGGTGCGCACGACGACCGGATGCCGTTTGCCTTTGGCAGAATGCTCCTGCATCCGGCCGGCCACGCCCTGCGTAGCTCAAGCGTCGCAAAGCGGTGGGGGAAGTTCACCATGCAGCTATTCGTTTTCACCGCGCTTGCAACTGCGGCGGCGGCGACTTTGTACGCGCTGTTCGCGGCGTGATCGGTTTGGCGACCGGCAGCGGGCAGCTCGATTCGTCCGGTCGCAAAGCCGGATGCCGAAGCGGGCGGTATATCAAGCGGCGGCGGTTTTCCTGGCCGTTGCGACCATGACCGCCCGGACGCAGCTAAGTATGGGCGGCTTCAATCGCGTTGCGGTGATCGGATCTTCCGGCGGCGTCGGGGCGGCGTTGGCGCGCCAACTGGCCGATGCGGGATCGGCGGTACACGCTTTTTCCCGATCAGGGAGCGCAGCCGACACCCGCCTGATAGCCGGGCCAATCGACATCCTCGACGAAGGGGCGATCGCGGCAGCCGCCGCCACGCTTGCGGACCAAGAACCGCTGGACCTTGTGATTGTTGCCACCGGGCTGCTTCATGATGAAGCGCTCGCGCCCGAAAGGGCCTTCCGAGAGCTCGATGCGTCGAAACTGGCGCGGTATTTCGCGGTCAACGCGACCGGACCAGCACTTATAGCCAAGCACTTCCTGCCGCTGCTCAGCCGTTGCGGAAATCCGGTCTTCGCCGCCCTTTCGGCGCGGGTGGGCAGCATCGGCGACAATCGCCTGGGCGGCTGGTACGGATATCGGGCGTCCAAAGCGGCGCTCAACATGGTGATCAAGACGCTCGCGATAGAGTTGGCGCGGACGCGGCCGAACGCAATCTGCGTCTCGCTGCACCCGGGAACGGTGGACACCCCGCTCAGCCAGCCCTTTCAGCGCAGGGTTGCCAAGGGCAAGCTTCTCGAACCCGCGACTTCAGCCGCACGCCTCCTCGAGGTCATCGGCGCCTTGAGCAAGGAGGACAGCGGAAGCTGCATCGCCTGGGATGGAGAACGCATTGTCGCCTGAAGCTGCCGAAGGAAAGCTGGTGGTCTGGTTCGACGGCGCCTGCCCCCTTTGCCGCCGGGAGATCAGCATCATGAAGCGGCTCGACCGCAGGGGCGCGATCGAATTCGTCGAAATCGCCGACGCGTCCGCAGCCGAGTGTCCGATCGATCGGGCCCAGCTGCTCGGCCGATTTCACGCGCGCGAAAACGGGCGCTTGTTGTCCGGCGCCGCGGCTTTCGCCGCGATGTGGCGTGCCATTCCGCTCCTCCGGCCATTAGGATTGCTGGCGCGGGTGCCGGTTGTGCAGGCGGTATTGGAACGCTGCTATAATGCGTTCCTTCGCTGTCGGCCGGCGCTTCAACGGCTGATGCGGGCGGAGAAGCGGGCACGCGCGGCCAAGCACCGGCCTTAGGTCCGCCTTCCTGCTCCAGACCCGCGGCGGCGGGTTATGGCTAGAGGGCAGGGCCGGCAGGAATGTCCGCCGTGCGCGCTATGAACCGCCTTCCAGCAGCGCCTGGCTGTCACTGGAAGGCGCACGCTGGTTCAGGTGAAGGCCGTTCACAGGGGCGGAAGAAACGCATTCGGAATATCGGCAGGCTTGCGGCTCGCGTCGGCGACGATCAGGAGGCCGCTCAGGCTGCGATCATGTGTGCTCCGGCAACGCGGTGTTGCACAAAGACGGCAATCAGGATCGCACCCGACATGACCAGATACGCCACCAGACCGGAGACGCTGCCGCCGGGTACCGACCACAAGAGAAGATGATCGTTGCCGCCGGGAACATAAGCGGCTCCGATCGCCATCAGCGCCCCGCCCAGGATCGAACGGAACACACAACCGACGGCCGGGCGCTCCAGCCTGAAGCTGCCGCTGGCGACGCCCGCGGTGAGTGCGCCGGCGAGCGTGGCCAGCCCCGTCAGGATGGCGGCAAGCGTGTGTGCCATCGGCGTGGCGCTTCCAAGCTCATCCACGCCCTGCCGGACCGCCTCCGAATATGTCCAGCCGGGCGTCAGGACGAAGAGGAGCGCACCCGCACCGCCGAGCACTATCATCGAGGTCCGCAGGCGCCAGCGGCCGGGCGAGCCCCCGTCGCCGCTGCGGCTCAGCGCAGCCCAGCCGGCCACGACCAGCCCGAAAGAGGCGATCACCAGCAGGATTGCGGGTGCTGCCGGCCGTCCGAACAGGTTAGGGCTGAGCGCCACCGGCTCGAAGCCTGCGGTCGTGACGACGCCATAGCCGATGGCAAGCCCGATAGGCACTCCAAGGAAACGCAC
Source organism: Allosphingosinicella sp. (assembly GCA_035644835.1). Lineage (GTDB taxonomy): Bacteria > Pseudomonadota > Alphaproteobacteria > Sphingomonadales > Sphingomonadaceae > Allosphingosinicella. The sequence continues at coordinate 477,976 of DASQNR010000007.1, forward strand.
CTCCCCTTGCGACACCCGCGCCAGGGTGCCGAGCAGGCAGGCGTCGTTGACGAGAGCTCCAGCCGCCAACAGCAGCGCTCCACCGAGCAGCGCGCCGCTTATGGCGGCTTCCGGCGGGAGGCCGGCGCGCATGCCGACCGTCCAGGCGAGGGGCAGGCACAGCAGCCCGGCCACCCCGCCCGCCACGAGGAACCCGGCCAGCAGACGCGCCCGGCGATGGTGGACGATTTCCTTGGCGGCCGTCACCGCGCAGGTACTCGCTTGGCCGACAGCAACCCCTATCAGGAATCCGAGCGCGACCGCCGCCATGCTCCAGGCGAGAGCGGCACCCATCAGGTAAGATGTTCGCAAATGAGGGCGCTCGCGGCGCGGCGCTGCCGGGCCGCTGCGTCGGCGCCGATCGGCCCCGGCACGCGGAGGAGGCGATCCCATGCCGGAAAAAGAAATTTCAACAAATGGCCTCCCGAGCATCGAACCAGCACCAGAGGCCTCGGGTTTTCAAGGCACCATATTGCTATTTGATGCTTTGCAGATCGAACTGCTGGTCCCGCCGTCTTGATGCCGGCGTTCGCGCTGTTCCATGGCCCGCTGGGACCGCCGTCGAACCGGCCATGCGCGCCGCGCATCGAAAGGATGCGGGAGGGGCATTTCACGGCCGCCCGGCGCTCGGCCACAAGGAGCGGGTCGAGGCGCCCCACCAGGGTCGGGTCGGCGAAACAGCCACTCGACACTGGAGATCATGATGAAAAGCAATTTGAACCTCGCCGCCCTTCTCGCCGTTGCCGGCGGCCTTGCCATCGCGTCCGCTCCCGCCGCCGCCTCGTTCGGCAACCCCTGCGCCCCGGCAGCCTCCGCCCGCAGCAATCCTTGTGCGGCAAATCCGTGCGCCGCCAATCCCTGCGCTGCCAACCCTTGCGCAGCCAAGGCCAGCCCCTGCGCCGCCAATCCGTGCGCCGCGAAGTCCAATCCTTGCGCCGCCAACCCCTGTGCCGCCAAGGTGAAGAAGACGAAGAAGCCGAACTGATCTGAGCGAATGGCGATGGCCGCCCGTGCCTGAGGGCGCGGGCGGTCGTTGCTCTGTCTCACCACCGAAGAGCAGGCAGGTACGCATGGCGACGACCCCCCTGAACGGCCGCAAGGCGGCAGCGCAGGCCCTGATCGATGCAACCGTGGCCGTTGCCGCGGCGGGCGTTCCGCTGATGCTGCGGATCGTACCCGGCGGCGATCTGTTTCGCGCCTGGGACCATTATCCACCCGACGACGCAGTCGACGCCGCAAGCGGTGCGCGCTGGTTCTACCATGCGCACGCGCCCGGTGAGCGCGAGGCCGGAGAACACGGCCACTTCCACCTGTTTCTCGACCCCGGCCGCCTGAAGAGACGCGGCCGAAGGCCACTTGCGGGGCCGCCAGGCGGCGCCTCCGCCGGCGCCGACATCGTGCACATCGCAGCGATCGGGATCGACCTCAACGGCCTGCCGACCCGCATCTTCACGGTCAATCGCTGGGTCACTGACGAGTGGCTATACCGCGCTGCCGACATCACGGCCGAGCTGGTCCGCTTCGACCTTGCTGCCGCCACCGGCGACGCGCTGGTGAATCGGTGGTTGACCGCTGCGGTCGCCTTCTTTGCCCGGCAGATCGAAGATGTGCTGAAATTGCGCGATGCCGAGATCGCGCGCTGGGCCCCGTCCGCAGATCCTTTCGAGGATCGCCGGCTGGAGGTTCTGTCTTCGGTGGACATCGACATCAATTCGGCCGTGACCGCAGCCGGCTAGGCTTGTGCCAACCCGCCCAGGCTCGCCCGCGCTCCCGTACGCCTGACGCGGGGGCAAGTGGGAGAAGCTTCACCGGTTGCCGGTTCCGTTCCCCCCGCTTGCGCTGGCGCTCAGCCCATCATCGCCGCAACGCCGCTGCCGGCGGCGATGAGCAGCATCGCGGCGAGTGCGATCACCGGGCTGGCGAACGGCAGCGACGTCTGCAGGGTCTTGCTGGTCTGGCTTTGAATGATGGTCTTCATGGCTTAGCTCCTCGGGCTGATTGGAAGTGGCACCACCTTCCTGGATTGCGGAGCGAAGTGGAAATGCCGCCTGGGCATGAAGTCGATGCAGAAAGCTCCGGACACACCGTCGCCGCTTCGGTCGCTGCGCTGTTCCGGCTCGGCGCGATCATCCTGGCATTGGCGGCGTTGCTGCCGATCCATCTCCTGTTCTTCCGGGGCCGGGAGCAGCCCTCGCCGGTTGCGCGGCTGTTCGTGCGGATCGCGCGGCGCCTGCTCGGACTCCGGGTGGCATTTCAAGGTGCCGCCCCCGCCCGCGGCGCGGTGCTTTATGTGAGCAACCATGTCTCCTGGGCGGATATCTTCGTCTTGGGCTCGTTGCTGCCGGTCAGCTTCGTCGCGAAGGCCGAAGTGGGACGCTGGCCGATGCTTGGCTGGCTGGTGCGCCAGCACGGCACGATCTTCGTGGACCGGACGCGTCGCACCAAAGCCGGCGAGCAGAGCGATGCGATCGCCGCCCGCTTGCGCTTGGCCAATGCGGTGCTGCTGTTTCCGGAGGGCACCAGTTCCGACGGCCGGGCCGTGCTGCCGTTCAGGTCCGCCTTGTTCGCCTCGGCCGTGGCTGCCGAGGCGCGGGTGCAACCGGTGAGTATTGTTTGGACGCGGGTGGGCGGGCGGGCGTTGGACGAGGCGAACCGCCGGACCATTGCATGGATCGACGATATGGAATTGCTGCCGCACATCTGGGCCCTTTTGCGCGCCGGCGGCGCCGAGGCGCTGGTGACCTGTCATCCGTTCCTGCCCGCAGGCGACCGGCGGACGCTTGCCGAGGCGAGCCGTGCGCTGGTCGTGCAGGGATTGGAAAGCGCGCTCAGATCGGGCGCGGCCTGATCTGGGGAGGCTGGAAGCGGGCGGCATAGCGGCTCGCGATCCGGTCGATCGGCATCAGCACGAACACGTCGACCGTGTTGAACTGGCGGTCGATGAAGGCGCCTTCGCCGACCATTGCGCCGACCCGGAGATAACCTTTGAGCAAAGGCGGCAGCATCCGTGCGGTGCGGACGGGATCATAGCCGCCGAGCGGCAGGCTCTCCATTGGCACATAATGACCGGCAAGGGCGCGAACCCGCAGCTCTTCGGGCGCGAGGTGGTGATGGCAGAGATAGGACAAAGCGGCGGCGTGGAGCGAGGGATCGGTGCCGTGAAACGAGGCGCAGCCGAACATGAAGCGTATGCCGTGCTGCTCGAGGTAGCTGGCAATCCCTCGCCAGAGCAGGCCGATGGTCGCGGAATTGCGGTGCTCGCGGGCAACGCAAGACCGGCCTAGCTCAAGCAGCTGCCCGGTCCCCGGCTGCCCGGCAGGGCAATGGCGAAGCAAATTGGCGAGATCATATTCGCCGCTGGAGTAAAAGCCGTGGGCGCTTTCCGCGACCGCCTGGCGAAGCAACCGGTAGGTGCCCACCACCCGGCAAGACCCGTCGGAGTCGTGATGGATGGCGAGCAGGTGGTCGCAAAGGTGGTCGTAAGCGTCGACATCGAGAGCCACCTCCGCCGCGGGACCGCCTTGCGCACCCATTTCTTCGAAGAACACCTGATAGCGAAGCGCCTGCGCAGCTCGGATATCGGAGGCACCCGCGGCAATGCGCACTTCCATGCTGCCGAGGCGCAGCGGCGGTTGCGGCTGGATAGGGAAAGCTGCGGCTGGCGCAGGCCCGACGACCTCTAGAAGTGCTTCCCCCATGTTCGTATCCTAACCGACACGGGGACCACGGATAGGACGTTATTGCTGTAGGTTAAGGCAGATGCGCAAGGAAGCGGCGCAGCGCCCCGAAAGCGGCTGCGTGAACGTCGTCGGTGATCGTGTTGGAGGCGATCGGGTGAGAACCGAAGCGGACGATACAGAGATCCTCCGCTGCGTCGACCAGCACGCGTTGGCCGAAAACTCCCAGTGCGCAAAAGCTCGCCTGCTCCGGAGGGACCCACCAATGGCTTCGGTAGGACCAGCCCGGCCGGGTCGCCATGCCTGCCTGGGCGAAGGCGGCACGGCTGCCGCCCGCCGCGATCCGCTCAACGATCGCGCGGCTGACCACCTGTTTGCCCTCGACCACTCCGTCATTGGCGAGCATTTGCGCGAAGCGTCCGACATCGGGAAGCGTCGCATTGAAGCCGGCCGCCGCAATCTCGTGGCCTGCCGTGTCGCACACGAAGAACGCCGGGCGCTCGGCGCCTATGGGTTGCCAGAGCAATTCGGACACCAGCCGGCTGAGCGGCATGCCGGCAGCGCGGGTGAGGCACCAGCCGAGGACATCGGTCACCGGCGTGCGATAGGCGAAAGCGTCCGGCTCTCCCGCAGTTCCGATGCCGGGCAAGGCGGCAGCGACGCCGCCTTGCGCGCTTCCCCAATAGGCCGCGGAGTAGAGGTGGATGTCGGCACGCGGGTTGGCGTAGTCTTCGTCGAAGCGGACGCCGTCACGCATGTCGAGCAGGCCGCGGACCGTGGCCTGCCCAAATGGGCTGCCGACCAGCTCGGCAACGTAATCCGACGCGCTCCCCGCTTCCTCCAGCACATTCCTCTCGATCAGCATCTCGGCGAGCAGGCCGACGACCGACTTCGTCACGGAGAAGAGCATGTGCGGCGTGTCGGCCGCCATGCCGTTGGCATAATGTTCAAACAGCACGGTGCCGCGCCGGAGTACCAGCATAGCGTCGGAGTGGGTGCTGTCGAGGAAGCCCGTCCAGCTCAGTCGTCCGTGGTCGGGCGCCTCGAAGCACAAGCCGCTGAGGTCCACCGGCCGCTCGTCAAAGCGCCGTACCCAGTCGCCGGCAGGCACCTCCACCGTCGGGAGGAACGAGGCCAGGTTCTGGAAAGCCCAGACCGAATGCGGATGGCTGCGCCAGTTTTCGCGCGTGACCCCGGGATGCGCCGGGTTCATGCGGTTGGCGGATAGCGGACGCTCACCGTCCGCTCGTGGCGCCACCGCCGAAGAAACGCTCGCCAGCTTTCCGGCCTGAAGCCGCGGCTGCGATTGCGCGCGCCGATCGTCCAGAGCAGCGCGAATTGTTTGAACAAGGTTCGATAAGCGTCCCCCAGCCGGACCCGGGCATCCCAGATATGCGTCGCCTCCGCACCCGCGCCGTTGCATTCCACAATCGTAAAGCCTTCCCCCCGCCGCAGTTCTTCGATGTCGGCGAAGCGAAGGTCAAAACGGCCGAACCAGAATTCGGGAATAGAGCGGGCGATCTCGTCGATCCGGGCCCGCAGCGCCTCGGTAACGAGGTGGGTGCCGTCTCGAAAGATCGCGCCGCGGCTGTGGCTGCCGGCAAAGGCCAGCCGGAACGGGTGCCCCCGCTCCAGCACCATGTTCAGCCAGTCCGCGTGGCGCGGCAGGTAAAGGTGGGAGAGCGCGCCGGCACGGGGATCGGCCATGATCAGTTGCTCGAGCGTCGAGGCGCCGTCGCCGATCACATAAGGGAAATATTTGAGGGTGAGGGAGAAGATCTCGCCGCGTTCCTCGCCCGGCAGGCGGATATAGAAGATGCCGGCCTCTCCCTCCTGGTCGACCATGCGCTGCAGCAGCAGCCGCTCGCCGACCGGAAAGGCTTGGAGATATTTTTCGAGGTCGTCCGTCGCGCGGAGCGGGCGCACGCCGGCGCCCCGGCAGCCGAGATCCGGCTTCGCCACCAGCGGCAAGCCGAGTCCCGCCGTTTCCAGCAGCGCGCGGGCGGTGCGGACGTCGTTGGCCAGGTCCTCCTTGCGCTCCACCACCACATAAGGGGCGATCCACCGCGCGGCGTTGCCCCCGATCAGGTCGAGGATCTGAGACTTGGATTCGCCGTACAGCCCTCCTGCCGGGAACAGCGGGTTGGCGATCAGGGGCAGCCGCACGCCGCGGTGCCGGATCGACAGCGCGATCACCCAGGCCCACACCGGAAGATAAAACAAGCGCGGCGGCCAGAATTCGAACGGGGAGAGTGGCGGGCCGCCGCCGATCGGCGGCATGCCGGCATGCGGCACCGGCCATTCGGAGCGGGAGACCATCGTGCCCCCGCTCAGCATCGCCCGGCTGCCGACTCGGCCGCCAGCGCGATGGCATTGCGCACCTCGTCAGCCTCCTTCCAGGGAAGGAAGTGATCCCGCTTCTCCAGCGTGATCACCCGTGGCCGGATGGAAGTCATCATCTTCTGCATGAACGCCACATTGGCATAAGGCACAAGCCTGTCGGCGGTGCCGTGAACGATGACGACCGGACAGTTGAGGGTGACCAGCCGCGGGGCGAGCGCCTCGAGATGCGGCTTCAGCGCCAGCAACTCCTGATTGGCATTGCGCATGGCCCGGGGCAGCAGTGCGCGCAGACCAACCCACTCGCCCAGCGGCTGCGCCCAGTGGATCTGCTCCAGCTCCGGGTCCAGCGACCCCGCTACGATGACCAGCGCACCTACCTTGCCCGGGTAGTCGGCGGCTATCTGCGCCGCGATCGGCCCGCCGAGGGAATGGCCGACCAGGATCGGCAGCCGGCCCCGGCGCGAAACCAGCAACGGCGCGAGCGCCGCAGCCTGGTCTCCAAGCGATGGTACAGAACCTCGCGGGCCACTGGCGCCGAAGCCGGGCCGGTCGACCGCAACATAGTCGAATCCGTCGGGCACGTTGAGGAGGTAATCGGACCAGCCGTCCGCCGAGCCCGGGGTGCCGTGGATGAAGATCACCGGGGCCCCATGGGATCGCCGCGCCTCAGGAGGCTTACTCGAAAATCAAGCGGCGCGGGCGCATCATGGTAAGAGCGCTGGAGACTGCTCACCTCCGCTTCCCTCGCGGCATGCCCCGGTGGCCCGCCGCAGGCGCCCGCAAGGAAGAATAGGCAGGTAGCAAGGACGGTAGTCGCAAGGCGGTGTCCATTCTGGCTCACGCCGCTCGGCTGCGTGGCGCGTGCAGCGCCATTGCAGGTACCCGGCCGCCGCCGATCTCGGCCAATGCGCGGTCCTGCCAGGCGATGCTACCGCGCCGGGATTGCCGCCGCAGCAGGATCCGCTCTGCTTGGCCCAGGGCATGGCTGCCGATCAGGCTGTCGAGAAACAGAAGCTCGAACAGGTCGCGCTGAGTGTTGCTGCCGCCAAGCTCCGCCAACCCGGGCGCGGCGTCGCGAAGCAGTTTGGCGGCGGAGCCATAGTCTCCTCGTGCGTGAGCCACGACCCCCGCCGCCGCCGGGGGCATCGTATTCTGCCAGGCGCCACCGGTCAGCTGTGCCTTTTCCCGCAAGCTGCGGACGAAGCCGGCGACATCAACATCTCGTCCGGCCCGGGCAAGCGCGTAGATGTAATGAAGGTCCAGGAACCCGTTGACATGGTCCCCGGTGCGTCCGTCGAGTTGCGCCGCAATGGCTCCCCAGCGCGAGCCGACGTCGACGCCGCGCAGTTCCAGCCGCGCGAGCAGGGAGATGGCGTTGATCTGGTCCTGGCAATAATCCCGCCGCCGCGCCCAGACATGATCGTCCATCAGCGAAAGCGCCGCCTCCCCCTCGTCGAGCTCCAGGTGGAACAGCGCGAGGTGCCACCAATTGTGGGTGTACAGGAATGACGAGCAATCGTCCCAGCCGGCGGCGTGGGCGCTCAACCATGCGCGGCCGGCGGCTGCTCGTCCCGTCGAGTCCAGCACATGCGCGACGGCATGCTGGGCCCATGGATCGAAGCCCAGGCTGCACGCCAGCCGCCCTTCCGCCTCGGCGCCCTGCGCGTCTCCGCACTGCTCCAGCGCGAAGGCGTGCATGCCGTGCACGAAGCGGGCGCCCTCGTGCGCGGGGAGGATGTCCTGCACCAGCGCGAGCATGCCGTGGAAGTCGCCGCGATTGAGCTGGTGGAACTGGCCGATCTTGGTGGACAGCAGGTCCTCCGGCCAGCGCCGCGCAATTTCGCGGTGGGCAGCGACCGCAGCCCGATAATCCTCATCCGCCCAAGCGAGGATCGCGTCCACGAACATCTGCTCTCGCTCGGTTGCCCCGCCGCGGCTTCGCCGTGCGGCGGCAAGAAAGGGTGCGGCGCGATCGAAACCGGCCCGAGTCATGGTGAACAGGTGCAGCGCCGCGCAGATCGCGTTGGCGGAAGCGCAGTCGGGATCGTCCTCCCGCTTGAGGAAAAATGCCGCTGCGTCGCTGCCGTAGCGCAGCAGCTCAAGCGTCACGGCGTCGATCGCACCGGCAAGGCGCGGGGAGGCGGTGGAAACGGCGAGGCCGGAGCTTAGATGTTGCAACACTTCACTCCGTGGGCGCGGCGCTGCGCGGGCGCGAACCTGAGGCGATCGCCGACACGCGTCTTGTATGATGTTGCTGGAGCAGGTCGCGGCTCAAAGCCCGGTCCTTCGGTAGCCGGAGGCATAAACCGCCGGCGTGACCCCCATCACCAGGCGGAAAACCCTGGTGAAGTGGCTCTGATCGACGAAGCCGCAAGCGTCGGCGACCTGGCTTGCCGGTTCCCCGCTCTGCAGCAGGCGCCGCGCGTGATTGAGCCGGACATTGACCTGATATTGCCAGGGCGTGAGTTCCGTGCGCTCCTTGAACACGCGCAGCAGGTGGAATTTGCTGAGCCCGCTCTCCCGCGCCAGCCGGTCCAGCGGGATCTTGGAAAGCGCATTGGCTTCAAGATAGGCCCGGGCGCGCAGCACCGCATGATGTTCGTCTCGCTGCCGGTCAGCAGCGCCCCTTGTGGCGTGATCCGCGCCAAGCCTGCGCATCGTCAAATGGAACAAGTCCCGGCGCTCCGAGCCCGACGCCCGCGTGTCCAGGAGCTCGAACAGGGTCCGCAGCGCTTGGGCGAGCGCGCGATCCTCGATCACCGGCCGGACGAAGCGCGGTGGATCGTCTTCACCGGCACCGACAATGGAGGCGAGTACCGCAGGCGGCACATAGAGCGCTTCGTAGCTCCAGGTGCCGCCTCGGGGCGGGCCTCCTGCGTGGACGACGCCGGGATTGATCAGCCGTATCTGCCCAGGCAGCGACACGCCTCGGCTGCGTTCCTGCGTGAACTCCTCCGCGCCCTCCAGTGTCAGGCCGATCAGGAACGCGGGGTGGGAATGGGCGGGGAAGCGCTGGGTGAGGAAGCGAGCGGTGATCTGTTCGATGCCAAGATCCGCGTGAACCCGGTAATCGGCGCGCTCGCCCGCAATGTTGGTCCATCCGCGCGAAGCGGGGTTGCGCCGGTCCATCGCTCAGCCCACCGGCACTGGCGTGAGCGAGCGCCGCGCGGTCAAGCGGGCAAGCGGGCTCGCGAGGGTGCGGGCCACATGCGGGCCGGCGACCGCCACAGCGACGAGAACCGCGCCGATCGCCCAGCCGTAGACGCCGAGCTGCATGATTGTGGCAGCGCCGGTCGTCTGGCCAATGATGAACAGGGCCGGCGTCCACACCGCGCTGACTCCGATCACCACGGTGGCGCAGGTTGCGAACGGCACCCGCACGAAGCCGCTCATCAGGTAGACGGGAAGTCTCAGCCCCGGCACAAACCGGGCGCCGGCCAGTGCCGGGACGGCATTGCCGCGAAGCCACGCCTCGACCCGCTGCATCTTCGCATTGGCAAGCAGGCGGCGCCCGACTGGATGACGTTCGGCGATTCTGCCGATGCCGTGGATCGCGAGATCTCCGCTCGCCGTGCCAACCACCAGAGCGATCAGCGCCAGCGTCGGATCGACCGCGCCCTGTGAGGCGAGCAGCCCCACCGCGATTGTGGCGGCATCTTCGAGGATGAAGGTGGCGAGCATGATCGCGAAGAACACCGCCACCTGGCTGTCGGTGAATGGCATCAGCGCCCCGGTGACGGTTTCGACGAACATTGTCTGTCTCGCTCTGGCTGAAGGTTCAGGCGGCGGCGCTGCGCGGGGTTACCGGGCGGCGCAGCAGCGACAGGAGGAGGTGGCGGCTGGTGACCAGCAGGGACGCGGCTGCCACCCAGACGCCGCAGGCCATGGCGAACAGCAGCCCGCCATCCTGGGTTCCGTCGGCGTTCAGCACGGAAATGCCGAGCGGTGTGAACAGGTGGAAGAAGATCGCGCCGCTGATCACGCCAAGTGCCAGTGCCGCGCCGATCGGCCGCATCAGGCGAAACCGCGCGGAGAGCCCGGCCAGCAGCAGGACGGAGGCGATGAGCTCACCCGTGCCGACCGCATATTGGGAGAAGATGCCGTCGGTGGCGAAGAGCCCGGGCGCGCCCAGTGATGCTCCCCAGGCGTCGAGCGTGCCGAAGATATGCTGCGTCTCGGGCGAGTTGGTGAACTTGAAGAACAGCGACTGCACGAACACGAAGGCGATGAAGAGGGTGAGGACGATCGGTACGATCTGCCGCTTCGGTTGCATCTGCATGATGGGGGCTCCTGGCGTGTGGGAAGAGGTGGGGAGGGGCCTCGGCCGCTCCCCTTCCGGCTTACTTGGCCAGCACGCTCGGCCAGTTCTTGTTCGCGGCGGCGATGAAGCCTGGGATGTTCTTCGACCACTTTTGGCCGATTTCTTGATTGTAGTTCAGGTAGAGCTTGCCGCTGACGATCTTCCACACGCTTGGGTCGGCTGAAGCGGTGTAGCCCTGGCTGACCGCCCAGGCGCAATAGCCGCCATATTGCGGCGCGTACTTGGCCGGATTGGCCTTGAACGCGGCCAGGTGATTGGCGTTTGCGAAGCGGAACTGCGCACCCTTGTAGGTCACGGCGAACTTCGCGTCGCCCTTCACCGGGCGTCCCGCGGTGAAATAGGCCACCGCATCATAGCCGCTCAGCGCGGTGTTGCTGAGCAGGCCAGTATAGATCGGCGCCTCGGCGGCGAAGGCCGGGGCCGGAACCGCAAGGATGGCGACGATGCCGGCAAAGGCGGCGGCGAGGAGGGTCTTGGATCGCATGGGTGTTACTCCGTTGGGTTGGGTGGGAAGCCGCCTCGGGGGAGGGGGAACGAAGCGGCTTCCCTTCATCTAAGGTGGAGGAAGCGGGTGCTTTGCGGAAATGCCGAGTGGCGATGCTTTCGATGCGTGCCGCGCATGGTGGCTGGGGCGGGAGGGAGGCAGGCAAATTGCGGCCGCCGGCTTACCGGGCGAGCGTGCGCTCAGCTTCGGGCTGCCGCCCCGCATTGGGGCCGTGAACCGCGCTTTGCGCGCGCTCCACTGCTGCGATAACGTCCTCCGCCGATGCGGGGGGCACGGTCTCCCGGGTGCAGCCGGCTAGCGTTGCGGCGAGCACCGCCAGCGCTTCAAAGCGACGCAAGCGCACCGGGCAGCCAGACGACCACGCCGCCGCCGGCGCCGATCAGAAACGGGAGCAACCAGCTGCGCTGCAGGCGCGTCAGCCGCTCGCCGAGCGACAGCTTCACCATTCGCTGTTCAACCGAGGTGTGTATCCAGCCGTTCGGCATGGCGGGATGCGCTGCGGGCGCGGTGGTGATGGGCTGGAAGTGCATCGCTCGTCTCCTTGGGTCCGGGCGGACGGGCCGCACCGGGAGCGGGGATCGGCCCCGCAGGATCGGAAATGGCGCAAGCGGCGATCCGGCGGAAATGCCTGGTGTTGATGGGTTCCATGCTCCGGAGCTATCGCGGCGACCGGCCCGTATAGCCGGCGCGCATCGACTCCATGCGAACCGCCCCCTTCACAGCGCGCGTGCGGTCTTCCACAAGGTCGCCATGGAAAACAGCACACCTCTGGCCGACGCGCTGACTCGTTGCCGCGAAGGCGATCCGAGCTGGGAGGAAGTTTACGACAGCTTCGTGACCGGTCTGAACAAGGTTGGCATCGGCCAGACCGCCCCGATGGTGGGTGACCGCCTGCCCGAATTCGCGCTCCCCGATGCCCGCGGCATCTATGTGCATTCGCAAACGCTACTCGACAGCGGGCCGCTGGTGCTGAGCTTCAATCGAGGCGGTTGGTGCCCCTATTGCCGGGCGGAGCTCGGCGCCTGGGCCGATGCGATGCCGGAGCTGTGGCGCATGGGCGGCAGCTTCGTTTCGATCACTCCCGAAGTGGGAGGGCGTGCCGCCGCAATGCGCGAGGCGCTCGGCCTCGATGCCGAAGTCCTGTGCGATGTCGACCACGGCGTGGCCTTGGAGCTTGGGCTAGCCTTCCATCTCGGCGGCAATTTGCGGCAGCGTTATCTCGCCTGCGGCCTTGATCTGTCCGAAGTTTATGGCAGCCCGAGCTGGTTCATCCCGATCCCGGCGACCTTTGTCGTGGACCGTGGCGGCATCGTGCGCTTCTCCTTCGTCGATCCGGATTTCCGCCGCCGCGCCGAGCCGGCCGATGTTCTCGCAGCGCTCGCGGCTCTGCCGGGCGCCAATTAGGGCGCCGCGGGCGCCCATGAGCGCGCCCGCGCCGCGCGGATAAAGGCTTCCGCCGCCGGCTGGCGCTGGCGCCCGCCCACCGAACCCAGGATCACCACCCGTTTCAGCTCGGCATCGTGGATTGCGCGTGCGACGAGGCCGCTGCCCAGCGGCAGGCCTTCCGGCAGTAGGCAGGCGCCCAGTCCCGCCTCGGCAAGGCGGTGGAGTTGCTCGTCGTCGGGAGCGAGGTGGCGGACCACCGGTTCGGCGCCAGCGGCGGCGCAGGCGGAGCGAAAGGCGAAGTTCGGCTCGCTTGCCCGCTCGATCAAATCCTCGCCATGGAGGTCGGAGACCGCCACCGCCTCAAGTGCGGCCAGGCGATGGTCGGAACGCACCACCACCACATAGACTTGCTGGAACAGCTCCCATTCCTCGAGCCGCTCGGGCATCTCGTCAGGCCGCTCGACGATGATCAGGTCTAGCTCGCCCTTGATCGCCCGCTGCAGGATGTCCCCCGAGGAACCGAGGCTCAGCGTCAGTTGAAAGCCGGGGAGGCCGGAGCCGACTTCGCCGAGAGTATCGCCGACCTGCGGGGACTTGACGGACTGGGCGACGCCCAAAGTGAGTGGCGCCACCTGCACCTTGCCGATGCCCCGGGCGAGCGCCTTGGCCGCCTGGGCGGCATCGAAGGTGCGCTGGAGATGCGGCAGCATCTGCCGGCCAAGGTCGGTCAGGTGGGTGAGGGCGCGCTCCCGCCGGAACAGCAGGCCGTCAAACTCCTCCTCCAGCTTCTGGATGGCGCGGGTGAGCGAGGGCTGGGTGACGTTGCACTCCTCGGCGGCGCGAGTGAAGTTCAGCGTCCTTGCAACCGCAAGGAAGTAGCGAACCTGATGCATCTCCATCCCAGTCCCTCCTTCCCGCGCAGCCGCACTGTATGGGCACCGCTGAGGGGGGGCTAGTATGGAATTGCTGCAAGCTCCACGGACGATCTCGCGCGATCATTCAGGACGAGGGCGAGTTGCCGGGGAGAGCCGCTTGTTCCGATGTTAGCCCGGTCAGCGCCACGCGGGCGGGCGGGCGGGCCGGTGCCGCCTGCCCGCACGGGCGGCTCAGCTCGATATGCGGATCGCAACCTTGCCGCGGTGGACGCCGCTACGCAGATGGGCGTACGCCTCCTCCGCCTGGCCGAACGAGAAGACGGTGTCGACCACCGGCCGGATGGCCGACCCGATTGCCGCACGGAGCTCGGCGATGGAGCCAACGTAGACGCCCCGCAGATTGATCGCTTTCATCAGGATGGCGCTCGTGTTCACCGGCCCACCGAACCCGGTGAGCACGCCGACCAGCGCTACTTCACCACCTGGGCGTACTGCCTGGAGCGCCTGATCGAGCGTGCTTGGACCGCCGACCTCGACGACATGGTCGACACCTTCCCCGCCCGCGCGGGATTGGGGAGAGCCTTCCAGGCACGCGGGCCTGCTGCGGCAGACAGCCAGAACTCCGATGACTGACCTCCTGACCCACGAGATATACCGCAGCCATCAAGAGCGCCTTACGACGACTGATCCTTCCGCCACTCGTCGGTAAGTTGGCCGGCATAGCCCCAATTCTCCTGTGCCACCTCCTCAATCACCACGTGGACATGCTCGGGCTGCTTACCGTACACCTCGACGAGCGCCTGCGTGAAGCGGCGTACGACCTCGGCCTTCTGCGCGCGTGTGATTGAAGGTGTCACCGCGAGACGGATATAGGGCATCGGCTACTCCTCGGCTGCGCCCTCACCGGGCGTAAGAAACGGGGTTAAAGCTACCACGGCGCCGTCGACGGCCCGGCCGATCAGCTTGGGGTCCGTGCTCGACCGGGCAAGCACCGCCAGGCCGCGCACAACCGTTGCCAGAAGCGCTGCGAGTTGCTCGGGGTCCGCTGTGGGCTTGAGCTTGCCCGACCTTTGCCAGGCCCGAAACGTCTCGGCCCCCGCTTCGAGCGCTCCGGCGGTCTCCAGTCGCATGCGGGCACCCACCGCATCGTCGCGCGGGCCCAGCTCGCTGGAACAGCCTGCGATAAGGCAACCGGCCGGCGTGCAGGGGTCTGCAAGCATCCGCAGATGCCCTTCGAGATAGGCTCGAACGGCGGCAGCCGGGTCGTCATGACCGAGGAGGGAGCGGAGCGGCATCCCGACCTGCGCCCGGTAACGATCGAGCGCGGCCATGAACATCGCCTCCTTGTCGCCAAAGGCGTTGTAAAGGCTCTGCCGCTTGAGCCCCGTCGCCTTTTCCAGGCGATCCAATGAGGTCGCCTCGAAACCGTGCGCCCAGAAGGTCCGCATCACGGCGTCGAGAGCCTCGTCTCGATCGAAGCTGGCTGGCCGCGGCATCGGCGTACTTCCTGCAAATAATTGTTGACCGATCGATCATCAACGCATAGCGGATTTTTACCGTTCAGTCAACAAAGGGGGAAGGTCATGTCATCTCGCCGTCTCGAAGGAAAGCGTGCCGTGATCACCGGCGGCACCACGGGACTAGGGCTCGCCACCGCACGGCTCTATCTCGCCGAAGGTGCGACCGTGCTCGTTACGGGGCGCACCCAGGGGAATTTAGACGCAGCCGTTGCCGCCCTCGGATCGGGTGCAATCGGCTTTGCCGCCGATTCAACATCGCTCGTCGACCTCGACCGTCTCGCCGCCGTCGCGCGCGAGCGGCTGGGACAGGTAGACATCCTGTTCGCAAATGCCGGCAACGGCATGTTCGCTCCGATTCCCGCGGCTGACGAGGCCCTGTTCGACCGCCAATTCGACCTGAACGTGAAGGGCGTCTTCTTCACGGTGCAGAAGATCCTCCCGTTGATTGGCTCAGGCGGGTCGATCATCCTGACCTCGTCGGCCGTCCAGTCCAAGGGCGCTCCCGGGGGCTCGCTCTACTTCGCCAGCAAGGCGGCGGTCCGGTCTTTCGCACGGAGCATGGCGAGCGAGCTGGGCGGCCAAGGTATTCGGGTGAATTCGCTGAGCCCCGGCATCGTGCCCACACAGTTCTTCGCCAACTCCAACGCTCCTGAAGAATTGTACGACGATTTTGAGGCGCTGGCCGGCAAAGCGGCCCCGCTCGGCCGGGCGGGTAAGGCGGATGAAATAGCCGAAGTCGCCGTGTTCCTCGGGTCGGCCGCTTCGAGCTTCGTGACGGCCGCCGACTTCGTGGCCGATGGTGGCTGGTCGAACGTCTGATCCAGAGGCGCCTGGGTCCTGACGCCTCTCATTGTTTCCGGCTCCGAGCGGTCGACTTGCGCTGCATCAGCGCTTGTAACGGCAGGTCTCGGAGCTGCGAAATCTGAATGTGGCTGGAGGCCCGAGCCGGAATCGAACCGGCGTGCAAGGATTTGCAGTCCTCTGCGTAACCACTCCGCCATCGGGCCACGCGGCGGATTTGTGCGGGTTTGGGGATGGTGTCAACCTGCAGTCGGTGAATTGTTCAAACGAGACGGTGCCGGTGACCGGCGGCGAGCGCCTGCCGCGCCAGCGCCCCCTCGGTGGACATGGCGGTGGTGCAACCTGATCCCTCTTTCGCAGCCCAAGGCCCCTGAAGCGGGCGGTGGAGGAACCATGCTGCGGGCAGGCGCTTTTCCGCTCTGTCCGGCGTGCGTGCCGCAATATCCGTCCACGAAAGCATCCCTTGAAAGACAGCCCCTTCTTCGGCCTCGAAAGCTACCATGTCGCAATGGCGGCCATCGGTGGCGGCATCATTCTGGCATATTGGATCCCGCGCTTCCTTTCTGGCCGGGAGCCGGCCGCCTCGGCGCTGCTCATCCTTTTCGGCGCACTCGCATTCTCGTTCGTGCCGGGAATGCCTACCGCGTTCGATCCCCGGGAGGCGCCGAAAATCTGGGAGGTGATCAGCGAGCTTGCCGTTATCGTGGCGCTGTTCGGAACCGGGCTTCGGATCGACAATCTCAGCAGCTACCGGCGCTGGCAGCCGACCGTGCGGCTGCTCGTCGTGGTGATGCCGCTGACCATCCTGGCTACGGCGCTGCTTGGCTGGGCCCTGGCAGGTATGACGCTGGCAGGTGCGCTTTTGCTCGGTGCGGTGCTGGCGCCCACCGATCCGGTTTTGGCGGGCGATGTCCAGGTCGGCCCGCCCACCGAAGGGGGGGAACACCCTGTCCGCTTTTCGCTAACCGCCGAAGCCGGCCTCAATGATGGTCTCGCCTTTCCCTTCGTCTATCTCGGTCTGATCGTCGCGGCCGAGGGCTTCTCGCCCGGCTCTTGGGCCCTGGAATGGCTGGCTCGCGATGTGGTCTATCGCATCGGGGTAGGCGCAGCGTCGGGGGCGGTTTTGGGTTGGTTGCTCGGCCGGATCCTGTTCGCCGTACCGGTCCGCAACGTGCTTGCCGATACCGGCTCCGGAGTGCTGGCGCTGGCCGGCGTGCTGCTGTGCTACGGCCTTACCGAGCTGATCGAAGGCTATGGTTTCATTGCCGCGTTCGTCGCCGGCCTCGCCCTGCGACGCGCCGAGGCCGGGCATGAGTTTCATGGCAAACTCCACGGCTTCAACGAGGCGATCGAACATGCCCTCACCGCCGTCCTGCTGGTGCTGATCGGCGGCGTTCTGCCGCTGTTGTGGCCCGAGCTTGATTGGGCCCATGTCGCAATCGGCGTAGCGCTTGTGTTCGTGATCCGTCCGCTGGTGGGCTGGTGGGGACTGCGAGGCACGAAGCTGTTGCCGCGCGAGCGGTTCGTGGTCGCCGCCTACGGCGTGCGCGGTATCGGATCGATCTACTATCTGGGCTACGCCACCGGGCATCTGGAATTCGTCAATGAAGGGCAGCTTTGGGCTACCATCGCCTTCACCATCGCCCTCTCGACCGTGGTCCACGGCCTCACCGCCGGCGCAGCGGTGGAGCGTGTCACTCAGGAAGAGGGAAGGGCGCCGGGGTGACGCTATGCGCCGCCGGCCTTGGCCGGCGCTTGCCCCCTCCCGTTCCGGTCCGTAATCGGCGGGTGAAGGAGACCCGCCATCGCAGACGAAACGCCCGGATCGAACCTGATGTGGGGCGGCCGCTTCGGCGACGGGCCGTCCGCGTTGATGCGGCAGATCAACGCCTCGATCGGCTTCGACAAGCGCTTCTGGCGCGAAGATATCCAAGCCTCCCGGGCGCATGTCGCCATGCTCGGTGCGCAGGGCATCGTCTCCGCCGGGGACGCGGCCACCATCGCCCGCGGCCTTGAGCAGGTAGCGGCCGAGTACGAAGCGAACGGCGTCCCCGAGGATCAGGCGCTGGAAGACATCCACATGCATGTGGAAGCGCGCCTTGCCGAGCTGATCGGCCCGGTGGCGGGACGCCTCCACACCGCCCGCTCGCGCAACGACCAGGTAGCGACGGACTTCAAGCTTTGGGTGCGCGCCGCCATCGAGGACGTGGACGCGATGCTGGCCGCCTTTCAGCGGGTCCTGGCCGCCCGCGCGGAGGAGCATGCGGAAAGCGTCATGCCCGGCTTCACCCACCTCCAGGCCGCCCAGCCGGTGACGCTCGGCCACCATCTCATGGCCTATCATGAGATGCTGCGCCGCGACCGCTCCCGCTTCGCCGACGCCCGGGTGCGCCTCAACGAGTGCCCGCTCGGCGCGGCCGCGCTTGCCGGCACCAGCTTCCCCATCGACCGCCACGCCACGGCCCAAGCGCTAGGCTTTAACCGTCCGACCGCCAACAGCCTCGACAGCGTCTCCGACCGCGACTTCGCGCTCGATTACCTGATGGCCGCTACCCAATGCAGCCTCCACCTCTCGCGTCTGGCGGAAGAGCTGATCATCTGGGCAAGCCAGCCCTTCGGCTTCGTGTCGCTGCCCGACGCTTTCTCCACTGGCTCGTCGATCATGCCGCAGAAGCGCAATCCGGACGCGGCCGAACTGGTCCGCGGCCATTCCGGGCGCATCGCCGGGGCTATGCACGCTTTGGTGATGACCATGAAGGGGCTGCCGCTGGCTTATTCCAAGGACATGCAGGACGATAAGCCGCCGGTCTTCGAAGCGCATGATCTCCTCATGCTCTCGCTCCAGGCGCTGGCGGGAATGGTCGAGCAGACGAGCTTCCGCACCGACCGCATGCGCGCCGCCGCCGAAACCGGTTTCTCCACCGCCACCGACCTTGCCGACTGGCTGGTCCGCGCCGGAGGGGTGCCGTTCCGCGAGGCGCATCACATCACGGGCAAAGCGGTGAAGCTGGCGGAAGATCGCGGCGTCGGTTTGGCAGACTTACCGCTGGAGGAATTGCGGCAGATCGACGGCCGTATCGACGCGAGCGTCTACGAAGTGCTGACGGTGGACGCCTCGGTAGCCAGCCGCACCAGCTACGGCGGCACCGCGCCGGAGCGCGTGCGCGAGCAGGTGGCGTTGGCTAACAATCCTCCCCGGGACGAGGAGGGGGACCAGGCGAAGCCTGGTGGAGGGGGATCTGTGCCTCCCGCCGGCCCCCCTCCACCGCGCTGAACGCGGTCCCCCTCCCCGTCCCGGGGAGGATCTCAGTGATCACCCTCGCCGCACCCTTGCCGCGCCGATCCTCAGCCGCAGCGCGTTGAGCTTGATGAACCCCGCGGCATCCCGCTGATCGTAGCTCGACGAGCCTTCCTCGAACGTCACCAGATCCTGGTCGTACAGCGCCAGCGCGCTTTCGCGGCCGATCACCGTCGCATTGCCCTTGTAGAGCTTCATGCGGACGGTGCCGGAGACATGCTCCTGGCTCTTGTCGATCAGCGCCTGCAGCATCTCGCGCTCCGGCGAGAACCAGAAGCCGTTGTAGATCAGGCTCGCATAGCGCGGCATGATCTCGTCCTTGAGATGGGCCGCGCCGCGATCCAGCGTGATCGACTCGATCGCCCGGTGCGCGGCCAGCAGGATGGTGCCGCCTGGCGTCTCGTAGACCCCGCGCGACTTCATGCCGACGAAGCGGTTCTCGACCAGATCGAGCCGGCCGATGCCGTTGTCGTGGCCGAGCTGGTTCAATCGGGTGAGGAGTTCGGCCGGCGACAGGTATTCGCCGTCGACCGACACCGGATCCCCGCCCTCGAAGCCGATCTGGATCGTCGTCGCCTTGTCCGGCGCATCCTCGGGCGAGATGGTGCGCTGGTGGACGTACTCTGGGGCCTCGACCGACGGGTCCTCCAGCACCTTCCCCTCGGAGGAGGAGTGCAGCAGGTTTGCGTCGATCGAGAAGGGCGCCTCGCCGCGCTTGTCCTTGGAGATCGGGATCTGATGCTCCTCGGCGAAGCGGATCAGCGCTTCGCGGCTGCCATATTCCCACTCCCGCCACGGCGCGATCACCCGGATGTCCGGCTCCAGCGCGTAGTAGCCAAGCTCGAACCGCACCTGGTCGTTGCCCTTCCCGGTCGCGCCGTGGCAGACCGCATCGGCGCCCACTTGGCGGGCAATCTCGATCTGGCGCTTGGCGATGAGCGGCCGGGCGATGGAGGTGCCGAGCAGATACTGACCCTCATAGACCGTGTTTGCCCGGAACATCGGGAACACATAGTCGCGCACGAACTCCTCGCGGACATCCTCGACGAAGATGTTCTCGGGCTTGATGCCGAGCAGCTCCGCCTTTGCACGGGCCGGCGCGATGTCCTCGCCCTGGCCGAGGTCGGCGGTGAAGGTCACCACCTCCGCCCCGTATTCGGTTTGCAGCCACTTAAGGATGATGGAGGTGTCGAGGCCGCCCGAATAAGCGAGCACGACCTTCTTGGGCGGCGGGGAGGCGGACATG
This sequence comes from Allosphingosinicella sp., assembly GCA_035644835.1. GTDB lineage: Bacteria > Pseudomonadota > Alphaproteobacteria > Sphingomonadales > Sphingomonadaceae > Allosphingosinicella. The sequence goes on from DASQNR010000007.1 coordinate 497,987, forward strand.
GTTACTCCTGGGAAAGCTTGCGGAAACGCTCCGCCATGATGCCGGGCACGACACCATCGCGAAGCGCCACAAACAGGGTGTCGTCGCCGCTGATCGTGCCGGCGACTTCCGGAAGCTTGGCCTGGTCGAGCGCGAGCCCGACGAGGTGCGCGGAGCCCGGCGGCGTCCGCAGCACGAGCAGGTTGCCCGCCGCCTCGACCGACTGGACCCAGTCGGAGACGATCCGGGCGAGGCGCGAGGCGGCCCAGTCGCTTTCCCCGATCTGGTCGGGGAGGGCATAGCTCATCACGCCGGAGCGCTTGACCTTCACGGCACCCATCTGGTCGAGGTCGCGGGAGACGGTGGCCTGGGTGACGGCGAAGCCCTGACTTCTCAGCCGCGTTGTCACCTCCTCCTGGCTGCCGAGCGGCTCGGCCCGGATCAGCTCGGCGATCGCCTTTTGACGGCGGCTGCGAGGATCGCTCAACGCGCCGCTCCCGCCAGCCAGGCAAGGGCGCCGCGGGCGGTGTGCATCCGGTTCTCGGCCTGTTGCCAGACGGCGCTCCTGGCGCTTTCCAGGATGCCTGGGGTTACCTCCTCGCCGCGCCGTGCGGGGAGGCAGTGGAGGAACCAGGCGCCGGGGCAGCGCGCCATCAGAGCCTCGTTCACCTGATACGGGGCGAGCGCCTCCATCCGCGCCTCCGCCTCCTCGTCCTGGCCCATCGATACCCAGACATCGGTGTAGACGATCTGCGCGCCGGCCACCGCTTCGACAGGGTCGTTCGTGTGGGTCACATGTTCAAGCGCTTCCCCCAGCCGATAGCCTTGGGGAGCGGCGATGGCGAGTTCAGCGCCGACCAGGGAGCAGGCTTCGGCCAGAGAGCGGCAGACGTTGTTGGCATCGCCGACATAAGCGATCCGCGCGCCCGCCAGCGTGCCGAGCAATTGCCGCATTGTCATCAGGTCGGCAAGCGCCTGCAGCGGGTGGGCGCTGTCGGACAGCATGTTGAGCACCGGTGTGTCGGTCGCCGCCGCCATCCGTTCAAGGTCGCTATGGTCGGTTACGCGCGCGGCGATGATGGCATGGTAGCAGGCAAGGGTGCGGGCCACGTCCTCCGCGCTTTCGCGCGTGCCCAGGCCCACTTCCTCCTTCTGGATGTAGACCGGGTGACCGCCGAGCTGGACCACCGCCATTTCCATCGAGTTGCGGGTTCTGGCGCTCGGCTTCTGGAACACCAGCGCGACGCCCCGCCCCGTCAGCGTGCCGCCAAGGTCGCGCCGCTGCGACAAGGCAAGGATCGCCTCGATCCCGTCGCGGCCGAGTTCGGCAATGGTCAAAAGGTCCCTCACCAGCTCTTCTCCCGCCGCACCATGGTGCCGATGCCTTCGTCCGTCAGCAGTTCGATCAGCAATGCGTGCGCCACCCGTCCGTCGATGATGTGCGCGGTGCCGACGCCCCCGTCGACTGCGTCCGCGCAGGCGCGCAGCTTGGGGATCATGCCGGCGCTGACGCTGTCATGCTCGAGCCGGGCGCGAAGTTCGGCGGAGGTGAGCCGCGGCACCAGGCTGCTCTCGTTCCCCACATCTTCCAGGAGGCCCGGTGCGGCAGTGAGGTACACGATCTTTTCCGCCTCCATGGCGACCGCGATGGCACGCGCCGCTTCGTCGGCGTTGATATTGTAGGGCTGGCCGGTTTCGTCGGCGCCGATGGTGGAGACGACCGGCGCCAGCCCTTCGTCGAGCAGGCGGTGGAGCACCGATGCCCGCACATGGCTGACATCGCCGACGAAGCCCAGGCTGCTCTCCCGCGGGGTGACGGTGAGCAGGCCGGCATCTTCACCGGAGACGCCCACCGCTACGGGCTCTTCCAGCGCTTCGCGATTGATGGTGGCGACGAGGTCGCGGTTGATCTTGCCGACCAGCACCATGCGCACGATCTCCAGCGTCTCGGCATCGGTGACTCGGAGCCCATCGCGGAACTCCGGCTCCTTGCCCATCCGGCGCATCATCACATCGACCTGGGGCCCGCCGCCATGGACAAGCACCACCCGCACGCCGACCGAGCGAAGTAGCAGCACGTCCTGCGCCAGCGCTCGATCAAGCTCGCGGTCGATGGCTGCGCCGCCAAGCTTCACCACCACCGCCTTTCCGGCGAAGCGGCGGATATAAGGCAGCGCCTGGACCAGGACGCGGGCAGTCTGGTTGGCGTCGATCATGAGGTTACCGAATTTTCCTTGATGTAGCCGGGGCCGAGATCGATGCCGATCACCTGCGCCCGCCCGCTGCCGAGGCCGAGCGCGACTTCGATCTCGATCCGGTCCTTGGCCATGTGGGCATGGACCGCGTCGGTATCGTGCTCTTCGTTGGTGCCCGCTCGGGATACAAGGATCCCTCCATACGCGACGCTCGTCTTCTCCGCCTCGAACGCCACGCCGGACGACCCCGCGGCGGCGAGCAAGCGCCCCCAATAGGGATCGCCGCCATACCAGCTGCACTTGACGAGGTTGTTCTCGGCAATGGCCTTGGCGGCGATGCGGGCCTCCGCGTCGGAGGCGGCGCCGGTGACGGACAGGGCGACCATCTTGGTCATGCCCTCCGCGTCCCGCGCCATCTGGAGCGTCAGCTCCTCGCACACCTTGTGCACCGCGTCGGCGAATTCGGCCATGTCGGGACGGCCCCGCCGTGCCGAAGCGAGCAGGATCACCGTGTCGTTGGTGGAGGTCGCGCCATCGACATTGAGCGTGTTGAACGTGCGGTCGGCGGCGTCGCGCAGGATCTGCGTCATCTCCTCGGGCGAAACATCCGCGTCGGTGGTGAGGAAGGCGAGCATGGTGGCCATGTTGGGCGCGATCATGCCGCAGCCCTTCGCCATACCGCCCAGGGTAAAGGTGGAGCCGCGGATCAGCGCCTCCTTCTCCTTGTGGTCGGTGGTGAGGATGCCCTTCGCCGCATCATGGCCGCCCTCCACCGAGAGCTTCTTCGCCAGCTTGGGCGTAGCGGCGAGGATCTTCTCCATCGGCAGCGGCGTGCCAATGATGCCGGTTGAGCAGACCAGCACGTGCGCTGCGTCCACACCCAGCGCCTCGGCCGTGGCCGCGCACATCGCCTCCGCGTCGGCGCGCCCCGCGGCGCCCGTGCCGGCATTGGCATTGCCCGAATTGACCACGATCGCCGCCGCGCGGCCGCCGCTTGCCGCCAGCCGCTCCCGGCTCGCGGCGACCGGCGGAGCGAAGAACTTGTTCTGGGTAAACACCGCCGCCGCCGCCACCAGCCGGCGATCGTCGGTCACGACCAGCGCCATGTCGTAGCGCTGCCGCTTGACGCCGGCATGGCAGCCGGCCGCGACGAACCCCTGGGCCGCGGTGACGCTCACGGGCACACCCCCACCCGCGGCAGGCCGGCGGTCTCATCGAGGCCGAACATCAGATTGGCGCACTGGATCATCTGTCCCGCGGCTCCTTTCACGAGATTGTCGAGCGCCGCGATCGCCAGCACCCGGCCGGTGCGTTCGTCGTAGCGCGCGGTGAGGTGGATGGCGTTGGAGCCGAGGGTCCATTTGGTCGCCGGCGGCCGTTCGGAGACATGGATGAAGGGCTCGTCCGCATAGGCTTGCGCGAGGGCCGCCAGCGGGTCGCACGGCCCCTTGGCGTGCGCATAGCAGGTGGCGAGGATGCCGCGATTTACCGGCAGCAAGTGGGGGGTGAACAGCACCGTCCCGCCAAGCGCCATTTCCATCTCCGCGGTGTGACGGTGGCCCAGCAGCCCGTAGGCGCTGAAGCTCTCGGCGACGCTGTTGAAATGGGTTTCTTCCTTGAGCCCGCGCCCCGCGCCGGTCACCCCGGAGGCGGCATCGACGACGATGGTCGCGGAGTCGATCAGCGGCAGGAGCGGCTTCAATGCCAGGATGGCCGAGGTGGGGTAGCAGCCCGGCGCCGCAACGGTGCGGGAGCCGGCGATCTCGTCTCGATAATATTCGGGCAATCCGTAGACGAACCGATCGAGCAGCTCCGGCGCCGCGTGCGGCTCTCCATACCAACGCCGATATTCCGCCGCGTCGGCGAGCCGGAAATCCGCTCCCAGGTCCACCAGGGCGATGTCCCGGTCGATGATCTGCGGCGCAATGCGTTGCGAATGGCCGTGGGGGAGGGCGGCGAACACCAGGTCGATGCCATCCAGCGCTTCGGGCGAGAAGCGCTCCACCGTCATCCCCGGATAGGCAAGTGCGAGCTGCGGATGAACCGTTGCCAGTTCCTGCCCGGCCTGGCTGTCGCCGAACAGGGCGCTTGGCTTGAGCGCAGGATGTGCGCTCATCAGCCGAAGCAGTTCGGCGCCGACGAAGCCCGACGCTCCAAGGATGGCGGTTCTGATCATGACCAGCTTATATGCGTTCTGATGCATAATTATGCAATATCGGAAATGTTGAAGCCAAGGGAAGTTGCGCGGCTTCCGGAAGGCGCTTACGCCGGCAGGCATGGCAGCAGGTGCGATCCGGGTCGGCATTGGCGGGTGGGATTATGATCCCTGGCGCGGCAGCTTCTACCCTGCCGGCCTCGCCAAGGCGAAGCAGCTCGAATATGCCGCCGGGCGCCTCACCGCGATCGAGATCAACGCGACTTACTACAAGCTCCAGAGCCCGGAGCTTTTCGCCCGTTGGGCCAAGGCGGTGCCGGACGGCTTCAAGTTCGCGATCAAGGGATCGCGCTATTGCTCGAACCGCAAGGTGCTGGGTGAAGGCGGGGAGGCGGTGGAGCGCTTCTGCGGGCAAGGCTTCACCGAGCTGGGCGACCGGCTTGGTCCGATCCTCTGGCAGTTGATGGCCACCAAGCGGTTCGACCCAGAGGATTTCGCCGCTTTCCTTGCCTTGCTGCCGCGGCAGGTGGCGGGGGTGACGCTGCGCCACGCCGTCGAGGTTCGCCACGAAAGCTTTCGCGATGCCGCCTTTGTGGCGATGGCACGGGCGGCCGGGGTGGCGATCGTCTACGGCGACAGCGACGGCTTTCCCTGCGTTGCCGATCTGAGCGGCGATTTCGCCTACGCCCGCCTGATGTGCGCGCGCGAGGAGGTGGAGACTGGTTATGGGGAAGCGGCGCTTGATGGCTGGGCGCAAGTTGCCGCCGCCTGGTCGCGCGGCGAAAGCCCGCCGGGCCTGCCTTATACTGCCGAGCCGCCGCCGCAGGCCTCGCGCGACACCTACATATTCTTCATCTCGGGCGCCAAGGAGCGCAATCCGGCGGCGGCGACCGCTCTGATCGAGCGGCTACGCGCATGAACCCGCTCTTCGCCAACCTTCCGACCTCGATCTTCGCGCATATGTCGACGCTCGCCGTACAGCACGATGCCGTGAATCTCGGCCAGGGGTTCCCCGACTTCGGATGGCCGGACGATGTCGTTGCCAAAGCCGTCGATGCGCTGGCGAGCGGCTCCAACCAATATGCCCCGATGCGCGGCCTGCCGGCGCTGCGCGAGGCGGTGGCGGCGCATTATCGCGCGCATCAGGGGCTGGAGCTCGAGCCGGACTGGATCACCGTCACCTCAGGTGCCACCGAAGCGCTGGCCGCCGCGATCATGGCGCTGGTCGACACCGGCGACGAGGTGTTGCTGTTTCAGCCGCTCTACGACGCCTACCTGCCGCTTGTGCTGCGCGCGGGCGGCGTCCCCCGGCTGGTGCGGCTGGAGCCGCCCGGCTGGCGGATCACGGCCGAAGCGCTCGACGCCGCTTTCACGCCGCGGACGCGGCTGGTGATCTTCAACAATCCGCACAATCCCACCGCCCGGGTATTCGATGCCGGCGAACTGGCGCTGCTCGCCGAGCGCTGCATCGCAACCGGGGCGGTAGCGCTCACCGACGAGGTATGGGAGCACCTCGTCTTCGACCGCCGTTCGCACATGCCGCTCGCCTCGCTTCCGGGGATGGCGGAACGGACGGTGAAGGTCGGCTCGGCGGGCAAGATCTTTTCGCTGACCGGCTGGAAGGTCGGCTGGATCGCTGCGACGCCCGCGTTGGGCGAGCCGATCGCCAAGGCCCATCAATATCTCGCTTATGCAACGCCGCCCAACCTCCAGGCCGCCGTCGCGTTCGGCCTCGGCAAGGACCGGGCCTATTATGCCGAAATGCGCACGGCCTTTGCCGAGGCTCGGGACTGGCTGGACGAAGCACTGCGCCAAGCGGGTTTTGCAACGCTCGAGGCGGAGGGCACTTACTTCCTCAACGTCGATCTTGCGGGATCCGGTATCGAGCTCGACGACACCGCCTTTTGCGAACGGGCGGTGCGCGAGGCAAAGGTGGCGGCGATCCCGGTCAGCGCCTTTTACGGCGAGGCGGCGGCGCGGAACGTCATCCGCCTTTGCTTTGCCAAGCGACGCCAGACGCTGGAGGGGGGCGTGACGCGTCTCGAGGCATTCCGGCACGGCCTGATCGGCCGCTAGCGCCGGTCGCCTCAAGGCGCCTCGGTGAAGCGCCTCACCAGGGTTTTCTCCTGCCAAAGCTCGCCGCGCGCGCCCTCGAGCCGCTCCGTTGCCTGCGCGATGGCCCGCGGCTCGTCTTCCGCCTGGAGTTCCCACGCCTGGGTGATTCCTTTGTCGGACCACCGGTAAAGGCGGTACCAGGTCACGCGGTGGCATCCACGGCCTGGGGCCGCGTTTCGGGGAGCGATTGGGCGAAATGCTCCTCCACCCGAGCATAGCATTCGCAGGCGCGGCGCTCGAGGCCGCGCCGGTCGTTGACGTGCAGCCGCCCGCGCGATGTCGAGATCAATTCCTCGCTGTTCAGCGACTGGATGGCGGCGTTGACGGTGGTGCGCTGCACGCCCAGCATTTCCGCCAGCATCGCCTGGGTAAGCGGCAGATCGGACGAGCCGGCGCGGTCGAGCGAGGTCAGCAGCCAGCGGCACAGCCGTGCATCGAGCGGGTGCGCGGCATTGCAGGCGACCGACTGCATGACCTGCGCGAGCAACGCATCCGAATAACGGCAGAACAGCGAACGGATCGCCGACGAGCGCGCCTTTGCCGCTTCGAGCGCGGGGAGCGGGATGCGAAACGCCGGCCCGCCGATCTGCACCAGGGCGCGGCCGAAGGCTCGCGAAGTGCCGCAGCTGACGATGCCGCCCGCCGCGCCTTCCTTGCCGATGCTTGCCACTTCGACACTCGAGCCATCCTCGAGGTCGATCGCCAGCGAGATCATCGTGCCGGGAGCCGGAAAGAAGCAATGCTCCACCTCGGCGCCCTGATCCCAAAGGATCGTCTTGCGCTTCAGGATGACATATTGCGCGGCGCCGCCGAGGGCGGCGCGGTCGGCGGCGCTGAAGGTGGCGAGCAGGCGGTTGGTGGCGAAGCTTGCGGGCAGCGTGCCGGCAAGGCCAGGTTCAGCACTCATCACCTTCCCCCTAGCTCCCTCGCACCAGCCCCCGCTGATTGTCATAGCGCCGGCGAAACGGCTTGTCTGTCCGCTAGCCGACAGAGATACTTCCGCACCGCGGCGGGTTGCTCGACAGCCCTATGGGCGCACTGTTAAGGGCGCTGCCCCAGCACGGAGCATCGCCTTGTTCTTCGACAGCGCGGCAGAAGTCCGCACCCTTTTCACCCGCTTCGAACTTCCCGTGCCGGAGGGCGACCTCGTTTCGCGCTCCCCGATCGACGGCGCAGCAATCGGCGCCGTCTCATCCGGTTTGGCGGAGGATGTCTCCGAAGCGGTGGCACGCGCCCACCAGGCATATCTTGCCTGGCGCCAGGTTCCGCCGCCCCGGCGCGGCGAGCTCGTGCGGCTGTTCGGCACGGTGCTGCGCGAGGAAAAGGAGGCGCTCGGCCGCCTGGTCAGCCTCGAGGCCGGCAAGATCCTCCAGGAGGGCCTGGGCGAGGTCCAGGAGATGATCGACATTTGCGACTTCGCCGTCGGCTTGTCGCGCCAGCTTTACGGCCTCACGATCGCCACCGAGCGGCCGGGCCACCGGATGATGGAGACTTGGCACCCGCTGGGCGTGGTCGGCGTGATCTCCGCTTTCAACTTCCCCGTCGCGGTTTGGGCCTGGAATGCCTGCCTCGCCTTCGTGTGCGGCGACGCGGTGGTGTGGAAGCCTTCGGAGAAGACTCCGCTCACCGCCGTGGCGGTGCAGGCGATGTTCGAGCGGGCGGTGGAGCGCTTCGGGGATGCCCCGGCTCACCTCAGCCAGGTGGTGCAGGGTGCGCGCGAGGCCGGTGAGGCATTGGTCGAGGACCGCCGCGTCGCGCTCCTCTCCGCCACCGGCTCGACCCGCATGGGGAGGATCGTGGCGCCCAAGGTCGCCGCCAGGTTCGGAAGGGTGCTGCTGGAGCTCGGCGGCAATAACGGTATGGTGGTTGCCCCGTCCGCAGACCTGGCCCTGGCCGAGCGCGGGATCACGTTCGCCGCGGTCGGCACGGCCGGGCAGCGCTGCACGACCCTGCGCCGCCTGTTCGTGCACGACGAGATCTACGACGCGCTGGTCCCGAGGCTGAAGCAGATCTGGACGGAGGTGCCGGTCGGCAATCCGCTGGAGGAAGGCGTTCTGGTGGGGCCGTTGATCGACGGCGAGGCCTTTGCCGGCATGCAGGCGGCGCTGGCCCAGGCGCGGCTTCAGGGCGGCACCGTAGTGGGCGGCGAGCGGCTGTTCGGCGAGGAAGTCGACGGGTCCTTCTACGCGCGTCCCGCCCTTGTGGAGATGCCGGGCCAGGCGGAGATCACGCTTACCGAGACGTTCGCGCCGATCCTGTATGTCATGCGCTATTCGTCCCTCGGCGAAGCGATCGAGGCGCATAACGCCGCGCCGCAGGGCCTCGCCTCGTCGATCTTCACCAACGACATACGCGAAGCCGAAACCTTCCTCTCCGCCGCCGGCTCCGATTGCGGCATCGTTAACGTGAACATCGGCCCCTCGGGCGCCGAGATCGGCGGCGCCTTTGGGGGCGAGAAGGAAACCGGCGGCGGGCGGGAAAGCGGCTCGGATGCGTGGCGGACCTACATGCGCCGCGCCACCAACACGATCAACTACAGCCGCGACCTGCCGCTTGCGCAGGGCATTAACTTCGCAATGCCATGACCGCCGCGATCTGCATCCTGTCGCCCGACCCGCTGGACGAGGGCTTCCGCACCCGCTGGCGCGAGGTGCTCGACCGCAATGCCGCGCCGCTGCGGGCGGCGGGTCTGACGGTGGAGTATCGTAGCTGGGCAGCGCGCGACGACCTTACCCCGTTCGCGCTGGTGCTACCATTGCTCGTCTGGGGCTATCCGCGGGCGCACTGCCAATGGGTGGAAGCGGTGGAACGGTGGCGGGGGCAGGGGGTGCGCCTCCACAATCCGGCCTCGGTGCTCGTTTGGAACGCGGACAAGCGCTATCTTGGGCGGCTGGAGGAACGCGGCGCACCCGTAGTCCCCACCGCATACGCCGAGCGGCTGACGTCCGAAGCGATGGAGGCGGCGCGGGCACGGTTCGGCACGGACAGGCTGGTTGCCAAACCCCAGGTCTCTTCCACCGCGTGGCAGACGATCCGCTGGTCGCCCGGGGAGAGCCTCGACGGCGGGCCGGAAGGCGCGGCCATGATCCAGCCCTATCTCCCGGCGATCGAAGAAAGCGGGGAGGTGTCTCTCATCTTCTTCGGCGGCCGCTTCAGCCACGCCATCTCCAAGCGGCCGCAGCCGGGCGACTTTCGAGTCCAGCCGGAGTTTGACGGCATCATCGCGGCCTACCGGCCGGCAGCCGATGAACTCCAGGCGGCCGAGCATATCCTCGGCGCCGTGGACGAGGACCTGCTTTACGCCCGCGTAGACCTGGTCCGCGGCCTCGCCGGCGAACCCGAGCTGATCGAGCTCGAACTCATCGAGCCGGACCTTTACCTCGGCTACGATCCCGCCACCGGCGCCGCTTTCGTCGAGGCGGTGAGGGAACGGATCGGCCGCTGAGCCTCCCCCGTCACCCCCGCAAAAGCGGGGGTCCCGCTGTTTCTTCTTGTCGGCGTCCTCTGCGCTCCGCCACCTAGAAGGCGGAAAGAAGCGGGATCCTGGCTTTCGCGGGGAGGCCGGGAGGGGCGGCGGTTCGTGCGGGAACCGATCAGCAATTCAGCCTTTTGGCGAAGCATGACCCATGTCGTGCTGCTCGGCGATTCCATCTTCGACAACGGCGTCTATGTGCCGGGCGAGCCCGATGTGGTGCGCCAGCTCCAGGCGCGGCTACCGTTCCAGGCCAAGGCGAGCCTGCTCGCGGTGGACGGGGCGGTGACGCGCGGCGTGCTTTCGCAGCTCGCCCGTCTGCCCAAGGACGCCACCCACATCGCGGTCAGCGCCGGCGGCAACGATGCGCTCGGCGCCTCCTACCTTCTCCACCAAAGCGTCGCCAGCGTCGGGGAAGCTCTCGCCCTGCTGGAGGTGGCGCAAAGCCGCTTCGCGCGCGATTATCGGGAGATGGCCGACGCGGTGCTGGCCCGGGGCTTCCCGACCGCCTTTTGCACGATCTACGACACGCCGCCCTCTTCGCCGGACCAGCGCATCATCCGCACTGCGCTTGCCGTGTTCAACGACATCATCACCCGCACCGCCTTCGCACGCGGCGCGCCCCTCATCGACCTGCGGCTGATCTGCGACAAGGATGAGGATTATGCCAATCCGATCGAGCCGTCGGCGGCCGGAGGCGAAAAGATCGCAGCGGCGCTGGCTCGTTTCGCTTCTGGAACTTCCGATGGCCCGATACGCTCTACCGTGATCGCCGGCGACGGCCCCCAAGGCGGATCCGGCGTGCGTCCGGAGCCGCCGCGCTCCGGGTAGGTGTCACACGATCAATGGGAGAGCTTGATGAACACCCGTAATTTCGCGCTCATCTTCGGGGTCGTCTTCCTGATCATCGGCGCCGGCGGCTTCATCCCGGGGCTCACCGATCACAGCGCCACACCCGATCCGGGCCTCACCGTAACCAGCGGCTACGGGCACGAGTTGGGCATGTTCCCGATCAACATCCTCCACAACATCGTCCACCTGCTGTTCGGCGTGGGGGGCCTGCTCGCCTCGCGCAGCTTTGGCGGCGCCCGCACCTATGCCCGCGGGACGGCGATCATCTACGCACTGTTCACCGTCATGGGCCTGATCCCGGGCCTCAACACCACCTTCGGTCTGGTCCCGCTCTACGGCGGCGATGTCGTTCTCCACCTGGTCCTGTTCCTGATTGCGGCCTATTTCGGCTTCATGCACCGCGACAAGGCGGGCGACCGCGCCTGAGCGCTTGATGAATGCGGCCGGGCCGAACACAGGCCGGGCCGTTTTATTTTCGATTTGAAAGGCTTGGCTGTGCCTTGCCGGTGAGGCCCCGGCAGGATATCAGGTGGGCTCCACGGGATCGACGCGCGCCAAGATACCCCTGTTGGGGTGCTGCCGCCGAACTGCTTAGGGAACGCCGATGTATAGCCGCTACCTGCTTCCGCTTATCCTCGCCTCCGGCGCCGCCGCCGCGCAGAATGCCGCGCCGGCCACCGCACCGGCCAGCTCCGCGCCCCAGGCCGCGCCCGCGCCGGTGCTCGCCGCCGAATGGAAGCAGCGCCAGGCCGAGGATCTGCTCGCCTTTGTGGAAGGTATTGCCGCTGAGGGTCTCGACCCTGCCGATTACGAAGCATCGCGTCTGCGCCTCGCCATTTCCGCCCGCACCGACGACCTTAGCGCCATCGCCACGCGCATCTACCTCAAGGTCGCGTCCGATCTGATGCACGGCCATGTCCGCGGCACCGACCGCGTCGACTGGTATGTCCAGGACGACAGCTGGAACGTCTACGACCAGCAGGCCCTGCTCGCGCGCGCGACCGGCGGTGAAGGCGTCGCCGAAAGCCTGCGCTCGCTGCTGCCCAGCCATCCGCAATATGCCGGCTTGCGCACCCTCCTTGCCGAGACCAAGGACAAGGCGATGGCCGACAAGATCCGGCTCAACATGGATCGCTGGCGCTGGCTGCCGCGCGACCTGGGCAAGAAATATGTCATCGTCAATGTGCCGGCCTACACCGTCGCCCTTGTCGAGAACGGCCAGACGCTGGACCGCCGCCGCGCGGTTGCCGGAGCCTTGAAGACGCCGACGCCGTCGCTCAACGCCACCATCACCGGCGCGATCTTCAATCCGTGGTGGGAAGTGCCCTCCAGCATCGCGCCGGAAGTCGCCGGCAAGAAGGGCTATGTCCGCGTGCCCGCCGGCGAAGGCAAGTTCCGCTACCGCCAGCCGCCGGGGCCTTCGAACGCGCTCGGCAAGATGAAGCTGGTGATGGGCAATCCGCACGCCATCTTCCTGCACGACACCAACGCCAAGAACCTGTTCAACCGGCAGCTGCGGGCCTTCAGCCACGGCTGCATCCGCACCGAAGACGCAGTCGGCTTCGCTGCGACCTTGCTCGACGGCACCGAGTGGAGCCGCGAAAAGGTCAACCAGACGGTCGCGTCCGGCAAGACGATTCAGGCCAACACAGCCCAGCCGATCCCGGTCTACATCGTCTACTTCACCGTGGCCGCGACCAGCGACGGCCCGCCGGCCAGCTATGCCGACCTCTACAGCCGCGACGCAAAGGTGAAGACCGCGCTGAACGACGCGACGAGCAAGGGCACGGCGCTCGCCTCCAACTGAGGCGGCGGCGTGGATACCGCCTGCTAGTGGCGTTCGGTGGAAGCCGGGCGCCCTAGCCGTGTGGCGGCTCCCACTCGATCCAGTTGCGGCCCTTCACCTCGCCCCTGACGCGGCGGTTCCTGATGTCCAGGAAGGCGCGAAGGAAGAGGCGCAGGCTGCGCGGGCTAATGTCCGCCCAGGCTGTCCAAACCAGCACCGCGGCAGATTCGAGATTGGCGGACAGGTGGCCGCCGGTCAGCAGGGGCCGCAGCAGCTTCGGCGAACCGCCGGCCCAAACCACCGGTGAACCCAGCAGGGTGAAGGTGCCGGGCGCGACGGTGCCTGGAGCAGGGGCGTCCAGCAGGTCCTCATAGCCTTCGCCCTGGATGTAGCGCTCCAGGCATTGGTACATACGGCCATAGGCGCCGGCGACGTCGTCGCGGCGCGAGGTAAGCCGTGTGCTCGTCGCGGCGATGCGGTGGCTGTAGAGGCTTTCGGGGATGACCAGGATCTTGCCGACGCGGGCGATCCTGACGAACAGGTCGATGTCCTCCCAATAATCGCAGGCCGAGCGGTAGCCGCCGAGCCGGTCGAACGCGTCGCGGCGGAACATGATCGAACCGTGCACGAAGGGTGCGAAAGGCGACCGCCGAACCAGCCGCGAGACGTCGGCCTCCCGCACCTTGTGCCCGTCGCCATCGATCGTCTCGTGCAGCGATGCCACCAGCGCCGCCGCCTCATTCGCATCGAACACGGCCGCCTGCCGGGCGAGGCGGTCGGGATGGGAAATATCGTCGGCGTCCGTTCGGGCGACAAGGGTGCCGCGCGATTCGGCCACGACCCGGTTCGAGCTTCCGGCCGGGCCAAGCCGCCGCTCCGCCTGGATCAGCCGGATCCGGCTGTCGCGCGCCGCCCAATCCTTCAGCACCTCGCTCGATCCGTCGGTGGAGCAATCGTCGAGGATGACGAACTCGAAATCTTCGAGGCTCTGGTCGACGATGCTGCGGATCGCCGCCTCCAGATAGGGAAGCGCATTGTGGACCGGCATGACCACGCTGAGGCGGGGCGCCGTCACCCTCGGCCGGCTCGCGCGGCAGGGCGCGCGGCGCTGGCCCTCGCACCGGCTGCCGCTTCGCGCGGGCACCATTCGACATAGTCGCGCCCGCGCAGCAGCGGCTTGGCGATCGCGTTGCGGATGTGCAGCAGGCTGCGCAGGAACAGCCGCAGCGTCCTGGGACTGGCCGTGCCCCACAGCACCCAGACGAGCGCGTGGAGGCTGCTGCCGTTGAACTTCAACAAGGCACGTTCGCGCATGCGCTCGATGATCCGCGGCGAACGGCCGGACCACAAGCGGGTGGAGCCGCAGGAGATGAAGGTCATCGGGTGGAGCTTCTTGTCGCACAACGGCGCGTGGCTCTTGAGCAGCGGGGTGTGATCGCCTCCGGCCGCATAGCAAGCGGTGGAGCGGAACATCAGGTCCACCGCATTTTCGACGCGCAGCTGATTGTTGCGCAGCCGGGTACTGATCCGGGCGTGGCGAACGGTGGACAGCACTTCGGGAATGACGACGATCCGCCCGCGCTCGGCGACCCGGAAATAAAGGTCGAGATCCTCCCAATATTCCGCCTCGGGCCGATAGCCGCCGGCCCGTTCGAAGGCGGCACGGCGGAACATGATCGAACTGTGCGAGAAAGGCGCGAACGGAGAGCGGCGCAGCAGCCGCCAGAAATCGCCGGGGCGCACGCGCCGGCCTTCCTCGTCCATCCCGTCCCACAAGGTGCCGACCAGGTCGATTTCCGGCTCGCCACGCAATACCGCAATCTGCCGTTCCAGCCGTTCGGGATAGGCCCGGTCATCGGCATGGGCGACGGCAACCAGGGGAGCCCGAGTCTGCGACACCACCCAGTTGGCGCTGGCGGCGAGGCCGGAGGGGCGCTCCCTGCGCAGCACCCTTATCCGGCGGTCTTCGGCCGCGAGACGGGCAAGCACCTCGCTGGTGCCGTCGCTCGATCCGTCGTCGCCGATCACCAGCTCCAGGTCGCCAAAGCTTTGCTGAAGGATGGAGCGGATGCTTTCCTCCACATAAGGCATGCCGTCGTGGACGGGCAGGATGACGCTCAACGCCGGAAGGATCGTCATGCCGAAGCGACCTTCGGCAGCGGCGGCTGGGCTGCGTCCGGCGCACCCTCGGTCTGCAACCGGGCGAGGAAGCTGCCGGGCGGCGCCGGAGCATCCTTGAACGCTTTGATCCGCTCGTTCCAAAGATGGATCGAGGCGGTCCGTTCGGTGATCACGCTCTCCAAGCGCACCGCCGGGTTTTGGATCCAGTCCGCATCCTGCCAACGTATCGGGTAAAGCACCTCGGGCGGCTCGGCGAGTTGGGCGACGCCATGTTGCCTGGCGAGCGCGGTCAGTGCCAGCGGCCCGGCGCTACCCCAGGGCATCTGCGCAAGGCCGCTGCGGCCGCTCGTCTTGAGGCGCCACCAGGCCGCCGCCTTGGCCCTCAGCGGCAACCAGTGCGGCACCGACAGCTCTTCGAACAAGGCGAGGAGCGGCGGCAGCAGCGGCGAATCCCTGGGAACGCGAAGGAGGCCGTTGTTGATCCGCCCCGGCCCTTCCTCGCCCATCAGATACGGCTTTTCGCTCTCCAGCGGCTTCAGCAGATAGGCGTCGGTATCGACCCAGGTACCGAGCCCGCGGCGCTGCAGCTCGTAGCGAAACCAGTTGGCGAACAAGGCGACGCTGCCGGTGCGATGCCGGATGATCCGGTTCTCGGGAAGGATTTCCGCCGCGTCGCGTACTTCCACCCCTGCCGGAACCCCGTGGGGCGCGCTGTAGCAGTAGAGGGCAAGGCTGTGCCCCTGGCGCAATACCGATTTCAGGCAAGCGCGCTCCACCGTCCCCAAAGACGGTCCGATCCAAAGCGTGACGCATGGCGTGAGCAGGGAAACCGCCTCCGACCTTCTCGTCTCAATTCCCCGGGCGCCCCCCTCGAGCGCCGCTCCCGTCGCGGCCATGGCACAAAGCCGCGTGTTAAGACAATGCCGCGGGGGCGGCTAAGGCCCCATCGCGCCGTGTTTTTCGTCGCGGCGGGGAAGGACCCCTGACGCGCCAAGCGCGTTACCGAGGCTTCCGCATGCCCGAGAGCCCCTCATGACCGCCCCACAAGCCTTAGCCTTTGCGATCCTCGCGGGGATGATGCTGCTCTTCATCTGGGGCCGGATCCGCTACGATCTGGTCGCTATCCTGGCGCTGCTCGCCGGCCTCGGCGCTGGGATCATTTCGCCTGAGGAGGCGTTTTCGGGCTTCTCCGACGACATCGTCATCATCGTCGCTTCCGCCCTCGTCATATCAGCCGCGGTGGAACGTTCGGGCGTGGTCGAGGCGGTGGTGGTCCGCTTGGCCGGCGGCATGACCAAGGTTGGCAGCCAGCTCCTGGTGCTGGTCGGCTCCGTCACCTTCCTCTCCGCGCTGGTGAAGAATATCGGCGCGCTGGCGATGCTGATGCCGGCTGCATTCCAGCTCGCCAAGCGCTCGAACAGCTCGCCGTCGTGCCTGCTCATGCCGATGGCGTTTGGAAGCTTGCTGGGCGGGCTCATCACCCTGGTCGGCACCTCGCCCAACATCATCGTCAGCCGGGTGCGCGAGGAGATGACGGGCGAGCCGTTCCAGATGTTCGATTATGCGCCCGTCGGCCTCGGCCTCTCCTTCGTCGGGCTGCTGTTCCTGCGCTTCGGCTACCGCCTGCTCCCCGCCGGCCGCCGCGCCGCGCCGACGCTGGGCGAGGCCGTCGACATCGAGGATTATGCGACCGAAGCGGAAGTTCCCGCCAACTCGCCCGCCGAGGGCAAGACGGTGGCGGAGTTCCGCGCCATGGTGGAGGGCGAGATTGCCGTTACCTCCATCCACCGCCACGACCGGCGCGGCGCACGGCCGCTGCCCGACGCGCTCATCAATGCCGGCGATGTCCTGACCCTCACCGGCGAGCCGGACGCGCTGGAACGCGCCATCGCTGTGGCGGGGCTGGAGCTCGAAGGCCAGCACCGCGAGGCGGCCGCCGCCACCGCCTCCTCCAATGTCGGCGTGATCGAGGCGGTGATCGGTCAGAATTCGGTCCTCACCGGACAGGCCGCGGGACGGATGGCGCTGCACGACCGCCACGGCGTTAACCTGATCGCCGTGTCACGCCGCGGCAAGCGGATCACCGAGCGGCTGCGCGACGTGGTTCTTTGCTCCGGCGATGTCATCGTGCTGCAGGGGACGCTCGACACCCTCCCGGAGCGGCTGCGCGAGCTCGGCTGCCTGCCGCTCGCCGAGCGGACGCTGCGCCTCGGCAGCGCGCGGCGCGGCCTTATTCCCGTCTGCATCCTCGCTGGCGCGATGGCCCTCACCGCCCTGGGCCTGCTGCCGGTCGCCATCGCCTTTTTCGGAGCGGCCGCCTTGATCATGCTCGCGGGCGTCCTGCCGGCGCGGGAGGCCTATGCCCGCATCGAATGGCCGATCCTGATCATGATCGGCGCGCTCATTCCAGTGTCGGATTCGCTGCGCACCACCGGCGCCACCGATCTCATCGCCGCCTGGCTCTCGAGCGTTGCGGCGACACTTCCCGCCTGGGGGGCGGTGGGCCTCATCCTGGTCGCGGCAATGGCCGTGACGCCGTTCCTCAACAATGCCGCCACCGTGCTGGTGATGGCGCCGATCGCCGCGACCTTCGCCACCGGCCTGGGCTACAAACCCGAAGCCTTTTTGATGGCGGTCGCGGTCGGGGCAGGCTGCGATTTCCTCACCCCCATCGGGCACCAGTGCAACACGCTGGTGATGGGGCCGGGCGGTTACCGCTTTGGCGATTATGCCAGGCTCGGCGCGCCTCTGAGCCTGCTGGTGGTGCTGGCAGGCGTACCGCTGATCCTGGCCGTGTGGCCGCTCAGCTGATCAGGCGGCGGGTGCTTCGGCGCCCTTCACCTTGTCGGCGAAGCTCTTCCTCAGCTTCCTCAGCTTTGCCGGAATGATCGCCAGGCAATATGGATTGCGCTGGCCTTCGCCTTCCCAATAATCCTGGTGATAATCCTCCGCCGGGTACCAGTCGGAGAGCGGCTCCACCGTGGTGACGATCGGTGCCGGCCAATCCGCCGCCGCCCGCTTCATCGCCTGCGTCACCGCTTCCTCCTGCTCCGGCGAATGCGGAAACACGGCCGAGCGATATTGCGTGCCGACATCGTTGCCCTGGCGGTTGAGCTGGGTTGGATCGTGCGTCGCGAAGAACAGCTCGAGGATGTCGTGGTAGCTGATCGCGTCATTGTCGAAGGTGACGCGGATCGCCTCGGCATGGCCGGTATTGCCGCCGCAAACCTCCTTGTAGCTAGGGTTCGGTACATGGCCGCCGATATAGCCGCTCTCGACCCGGCTGACGCCGATCACATCCTTGAACACCGCTTCCGTGCACCAGAAGCACCCGCCCGCCAGCGTCGCCTGTTCCTCAGCCATGGAAATTCTCCTTCCCGTGAGAGGTAGGGTGCGCATGGGCAAGGGCAAGGAGAGCGATCTCGTCATTCCCGCGAAAGCGGGAATCCCGCTTCTTCTTCTGTTCGGAAGGCAAGAAGCGGACCCCCGCTTTCGCGGGGGTGACGAGTGGAAGTTACCCTCTCGGCCCGTCCGGCAGCGCCTGCCGTATCTCAAGCATCTCCGCCCACGGATCGGCTTTGCGCCGTGCAAGCAGACCGGGCACCGTCGCAATGGTATAATCGCACGGGTCGAGCCCGTCCTTCACCTCGTCCCAGCGGATCGGCATCGCCACCGGGGCGCCGGCGCGGGAGCGGGTGGAGTAGGGCGCCACCGCCGTGGAAGTGGGGTCGTTGCGCAGGTAGTCGATGAAGATGCGCCCCGCGCGCTCCGCCTTCGAGATTTTGGTGAGGAAGCGATCCGGCGCATCCGCCGCCATTTCGGCAGAGACGCCCTTGGCAAAGCTCTTCACCTCGCGCCATTCGGCGTCGGCGCCGATCGGCGCCACGACATGGAGCCCCTTGCCGCCGGTGGTCTTGACGAAGCTCGTCAGCCCGAGTGCCGACAACCGCTCGCGCACTTCCAGCGCCGCCTTGATCACCTCCTCGAACCCGAGACCCTCCGCCGGGTCGAGATCGAAAATGACGCGGTCGGCGCGGTCGGGATGCTCCACCGTCACCGCCCAGGGGTGCATTTCCAGCACCCCCCATCTGTACCATGGCGACCAGCCCCGGCAGGTTGCGGATATAGAGGTAGGGCTCGTCGAACCCCGGCACCGTCACCTCGCCGAGCTGTTCCGGCACGCCCGACCCTGCGTGGCGCTGGTAGAAGCACTTCTTGCCCCGCCCGGTAGGGCAGCGCACCATGGTGATCGGGCGAAAGGCGACGTGCGGCAGCATCCGGTCCGCCACCGCTACATAATAATCGGCAAGGTCGCCCTTGGTGATGCCTTGCTCGGGATAGAGCACCTTGTCGGGATTGCTGAGCCGCACCCCCGCGACGAACCGTTCCTCGCTCATTGCCGCTCCTTCAGCCCGGCGCCCGGCAGCGCGGCTTTATGCTCGAGCTGGTCCTTGCGGCATTGCTCCGGCGCCTTGTCGGGGCGCCAGCGCAGGAACTTGGTGCCGTGCCGGAAGCGGCCTCCCGAAACATGGTCGTAACGCACCTCCGCCACCAACTCATGCCGGAGCGGCTGCCAGTCACCGGAGCGCTCGGTGGCCCAGCGGCTCGGGCCGCCGGGCGCATCGCCGGTGAAGCCGGGCGGGCCCGCCAGCGCCTCCAGCCGCGCCGTGAGCGCTTCCTTGTCCTCGGTGCCGAAGGAGGAGGTGAAGCCGACATGGTCGAGCGTCCCCGCCTCGTTGAACAGCCCCAAGAGCAGCGAGCCGACGATCCTGCTTCCGCTCGCATAGCGAAAGCCGCCCACCACGCAGTCGGCGGTTTTGAGCGCCTTGATCTTGAGCATCGCCCGCTCGCCGGCAGCGTACGGCCCGTCGCGGCGCTTGGCGACGACGCCGTCGAGCGCGCCTCCGGCCATGTCCAGCCAGTTCTGCGCCACCGCCGGGTCCTGCGTCGCCGGGGACAGCAGGATATTCTCGTCCTCCTCGCTGCTATGAAGGATTTCAAGCGAGCTGCGCCGCAGCTCCAGCGGTGCGGCGAGGTAGCTCGTTTCCCGGAAAAACAGCAGGTCGAACAGCATCAACTGCGCCGGCGTCTCATCCGCCAGCTTCTTGACCCGGCTTTCGGCGGGATGGAGCCGCAGCTGCAGCGCATCGAACGACAGCGCGCCTTCCACCGGGATGATCAGCTCGCCGTCGAGGACGAAGCGATCGGCCTCCATTGCCAGCACCGTGTCCACCACCTCGGGGAAATAGCGCCCGAGCGGCTTGCCCGACTTGGATTGCAGGTGAACATCGGGACCGTCGCGAAAGACGATGCAGCGAAAGCCGTCCCATTTGGGCTCATACTGCCACCCCTCGCCGGCGGGGAGCGAATCCACCGACTTGGCCTCCATCGGGGGTATTCCCGGTTTCACGGAAAGGCGGTCGAAAGCAGCCATCGCCTTTCAAGACTCCCGCTAGGGCGTGCCGGTTCCGGACACTTATGCGGCGAAGCGATTCAATGGCAAGGCGGGCTGCGTCCGAATACCGCGATGTTCGTTGAGGCATGGAGACGATTGCGCAATGATCGCCGCCTGTTGGAGATTGAAGAGTGACGCTTACCCGCCGTTCGTTTCTATCTGCCGCCGCCCTCGCCGGGGCCGCGACCGCGCTGCCCGCGAGGGTCTTCGCCAGCGTTGCGCCGCGGCGGCCGGTGATCGAGCCGGTTCTCAAGGCGCGCGCACTTGCGGCCCTCGAAGCCAAAAAGCATCTCATCCCGCAGCGCGATGTCATCGGCATCGCCGATTTCAGCCGCGCCTCGCGCCACCCGCGCTTCTACATCGTCGACCTTCGCTACGACTTCGTCACCGAGCATTTCGTCGCTCACGGCCGCGGTTCGGATCCGGCACATAGCGGCTGGCTGGAGCATTTCTCCAACGAGGTCGGCTCCGAAGCGACGTCCGAGGGCGCTTATGTGACGGGCGGCGCCTATACCGGCAAATATGGCTGGTCGATGCGCCTCAGCGGCCTCGACCACACCAATTACAATGCCGAAGCGCGCGCCATCGTGATCCATTCGGCGCGCTACGCCGAGCCATCGATGATCGACCAGTTCGGCAAGCTCGGCCGCTCCGAGGGCTGTTTCGCGCTGCCTGGGGTGAGCCAC
Source organism: Allosphingosinicella sp. (assembly GCA_035644835.1). GTDB lineage: Bacteria > Pseudomonadota > Alphaproteobacteria > Sphingomonadales > Sphingomonadaceae > Allosphingosinicella. The sequence goes on from DASQNR010000007.1 coordinate 518,803, forward strand.
GCCGAAGTCATGACCCGACTCGGCTCGGGGCGCCTCCTGTACGCCGAGAAGATCTAGCGCATTCGATCATCCAGCCGCGCAGGATCGGTCAGCGCTTCGTTCCACCATTATCGACAAGCCGGGACGAGCCGTGCGCTTCGCGCGACGAAGGCCGCACCGGGTCGTTATAACCGCCGTTAATTCATTCAGTTTTAACCTTTTTTCCGCCATGTGATGGGGCCACAGCGGGAGGGGAAAGACTTGATCTATTCGCGCAGGCAGATGCTGCTTGGCGCCGGTGCTGCCGGTGTCCTCGCCACGACCGCCAAGGCCGAAAGCCTGGCTCAGATCGTCGCCGGCCTGGGCCGCAACACTCCCCCCTCCACGCCGTCAGTCGCCACGAGGGTCGCGGCCGCCGCTCCGGTGCCGGCCCGCGCCCGCATCCTGGTCGACCCCGCCATCGATCCGCGCCTGCTCGCCCGCGCCCGCGCCGCGTTTGACGCAAACCGCCGCCTTTTGCGCCACACCGACATCGTCGGCATCACCGATTTCGCCAAGGGGTCGGGGGACAAGCGCTTCTACCTGCTCGAAACCGCCACCGGCCGCGTTTCCAGCCACTTCGTCAGCCACGGTCGCGGCTCGGATCCCGGCCATCGCGGGCATCTGGAGCGCTTTTCCAACGAATATGGATCCAACGCCTCCTCGGCCGGCGCCTACCTCACCAGCGATTATTATCATGGCAAATACGGGCGTTCGATGCGCCTCAAGGGCCTCGAGCACCGCAACAACAATGCCGAAGGCCGCGCCATCGTCGTCCACTCCGCCTGGTACGCGGAGCCCGAAGTGATCCGCGAGCACGGCAAGCTCGGCCGCTCCGAAGGCTGTTTCGCCTTTTCCTACGCAAGCCTGCAGGAAGTGCTGGCGAGGATGGGGCCGGGCCGGCTCCTCTACGCCGACAAGCTCGCCTGACCTAGCGAAGCCCGCCCAGGTCCAAGGCGTCCAGCAACGCCCCGCGGGCGCCGTCCAGGCGCTGCCATAGCTCCGCCTGCAGCAGGTCGTCGGGCGCGATGCTCTCCGGCCAGTGGCGGGCGATCACGTCCCCCAGCGCATCGAGCTTCGCCTCGTCGACCATGAAGCGCGGGTCCACCGCGGCGGGATCGGCAACCACGCGCAGGCGAAGGCACGCCGGGCCGCCGCCATTGGCCATCGACTGGCGCACGTCGACCACGAACAGCTTCCGGATCGGGCCGTTACCCGCGACCATCTCCTCGAGCCACTTCCACACCGAGGGCGTCTCCCGCGCCTCCTCGGGCAGGATCAGCCCCATGCCGCCTTCGGGCAGGGTGACGAGCTGGGCGTTGAACAGGTAGCTGGCGATCGCGTCCTCCAGGCTCACCGCCGCGGCGGGCACCTCGACGATCTCCACCTCCGGCACCAGGCGCCTCAATTCGGCATAGAAGCTCGGCCGCTCCTCGAACGCCTGCTCGTGGGCGAACAGCACATTCTCGTTGGCGACGGCGACGACATCGTTGTGAAAGGCGCCCGCCGCAATCGCCTGCTCCGATTGGCAGACGAACAGCGCACGCTCGGGGTCGAGGCGGTGGTAGCGGGCGACGGCGCGGCTCGCCTCGACATGCTGGCGCACCGGAAAGGCCCCGCCCTTGTGGCCATAGACGAAGACTTCTGCGCCCGGCGCAGCGTGGGAGGCGCAAAGCCGCATATGGTTGGCCGCGCCCTCGTCGCCGAACGTGGCCGGCACCGGCGGATGAACGAGGAAATGCGCTTCGTCGGCAAAGGCGAGGCGAAGCTGGGCCAGCGTCTCCGGCCATTCATGGCTGCGGTGCGCCATCGTGCGAAGGTTCGCGACGGTGAGGTGGCAGCGGCCGTCGCCCGTATCGGGTGACGGCGAGACGGTGGCGGCGTTGGCGGCCCACATCGCCGAAGCGGAAAAGGCGGCGGGGCGCAGCGATGCGGGCACCTGCTCGATCGCCGTGCCGAGTTCGCCCAGCCACGCCCGGTCCGGCCGCCGGTGCGGGAGGAGCACGCCCTGGGCGAGCCCGAGGCGCAGATTGTGGCGCATCTTCTCCAGGCCCTGCAGCGCGGCGCCGCGCGGGTGAGAGACGAGGCCGCGGTTGGTTGCCGAGGCGATATTGCCGAGGCTCAAGCCCGAATAATTGTGGCTCGGCCCGATGATGCCGTCGAAGTTGATCTCGCGCAGCATGAGCCTCAGCGCCCGATCGCGGTAAAGCTGTCGCCGGGCGCGAGGCCCAGCATCGCGGCGGCGCTGCGGCTGATGGTGGTGGCGCCGTCCTCGGCGACGTGGAGATTGGAATAAGCGGCGGCGAAGCTGCCCAGGCGCCCGGCGGCGAGCATCATGGCAGGCCCCTCCACCTCGTCCGCCACCGCCGCCAGCATATGCTCGCGGGCATCGCGAACCGAATGGATCTGGTCGGTGTTGGCGATCATGGTCGGACCGCCATCGAAAATGTCGATATAGCAATCATAATGGAAGCCCTCGCGCTCCAGCATCCGCATCGCGGCGCGGCCCGACGGGTGGGGAACGCCCATCACCGTGCGGGCGCTTTCCGGCAGCATGGCGGTGTAGATCGGCGTCTTGGGCATCAGGTCGGCGATGAACTGGGTGCCGTGGGAGGCATTGAATTCGTCCGCTTCCTGGAAGTTCATGCCGAAGAAGCGGCCCGCGATCGCGTCCCAGAAGGGCGACCCGCCAGCTTCGTCGATCACGCCCCGAAGCTCGGCGAGCAGGCGCCGCGCGAACCGCTCGCGGTGACGCCGGACGAACAGGTAGCGGCTGCGGGCCAGCAGCAGCCCCAGCCCCCCGGCGCGCTCTCCCGGGTGGAGAAACAGGCCGCCCACTTCCGACGACCCTTCAAGATCGGTGGTGAGGCTCAGCATCTGCGCCTTGAAGGTCTTGCCGAGCGCCTTGGAACTCTGGGTGAGGGTGCTGATCCGGTAGGAATAGAAAGGGTGTTCGGTGCCGACCATGCCGAACACCTGGCAGGTGCCGCGAATCTGGCCCGTGTCGACATTCTCCAGCACGAACAGGAACATGTCGTCGCCCGGCTCCGACCGCTCGGTCTCAAAGCTCCTTTGCGAGCGGATGATCTTTTCAACCAGCGCTGCCCGGTCCGGCGGAAGGTTGGTGAAGCCGCCGCCGGTCAGCTTCGCCATTTCGTAGATCGCCTGGAAATCGTCATTGCCCGCCGGGCGCACGCGAAAACTCACAAATCCTCCGCTTGCGCGAGCCTCAGGATGGCGAGCGCGGACAGTTGCGCCCGTTCGGCCAGGCTTTCCACGATCAGATATTCGTCGGTTGAATGGATGGAGCCGCCCCGCACCCCCATCGTGTCCACCACGGGTACCCCGCACGCCGCGATATTGTTGCCGTCGCACACGCCGCCGCTGTCGCGCCAGGTGATCGGCTGGCCAAGCTCCGCCCCGCAGCGGCGAATGAGGCTGAACAGCGCTTCGGCTCGGGCGTCGATCGGCTTGGGCGGACGCCCCCAGCCGCCATGGGCATGGATGTGGACGTCGTGCTCGGCCGACACCGCGGCCACCGATGCATCGATCAGCGCCTGCGCCTCGGCCTGGTCCTGCGGTGCGCGCGGGCGCAGGTTCACGCGAAGCACGGCAAGATCGGGCACGACATTATTGGGGCCGCCGCCCTCGATCCGGGCGGGGTTGACCGACAGCCCGTCGCGCCGCGCCGCGTGGAGGCGCAGCGCCAGGTCTGCCGCTGCGACTACGGCATTGCGGCCGTTCTCCGGATCGCGGCCGGCATGGGCGCTGCGGCCGCGCACCACCAGCGAGAAGTTGCCGCTGCCCGGCCGTGCTCCGGCCAGGGTGCCGTCGGGCAGGGCGGAAGGCTCATAGGTGAGCGCCGCCTTTTTGCCCCGCGCCGCCTGCGCCAGCAATGCGGCGGAGCCGGGCGAGCCGACCTCCTCGTCCGAATTGATCACCACCTCATAGCCGAGCCGATCCGCGACGGGGCTGGTTTCCACCGCACGAAGCGCGGCGAGCAGAACGGCCAGGCCGCCCTTCATGTCGGCGACGCCGGGGCCGCGAAGCACCTTGTCGCCGAGCCATTCCAGCCGCTGAAACGGGTGATCGGTGCCGTAGACGGTGTCCATATGGCCGGTGAAGAGAAGCTGCACCGGCGCTTCGGGCCGGACTCGCAAACGAAGGTTGCGGCCATGCTCGATCGGGCGCGGCACGCCACTTTGATCCATTTCCTCAACCAAAGCGGGAGCGACAAGCTCCAGCCCGCCGGGGAGGGGTGCGTAAGCGTCGGCAAGCAGGGCGGCCATGCGCGAAAGGCCGTCGAGGTTGCGCGAGCCGCTATTGACCTTCGCCCAGGCGGCCACCTGGTCGAGCATCGGCGCGGCCGCGGCGGTTTCCAGCACCGCCTTTTCCTCGCTTGTCAGCCCTTGCATGGCACCGTCTTAGCCAAGCTTGGCCGCCCGCGCCACCCGTGCGGAGCGGCGGCAAGCGCCTCCTCAGAACTTGCCGCGGAACGCCTCGAGCACCGCCCGGTACAGCTTGCGCTTGAAGGGCACGATCAGGGTCGGCAGGTCTTCCGCGTCAGCCCATTTCCAGGCGCGAAACTCCGGATGGGCGGTTTCGATGTTGATGTCATCGTCCTCGCCCAGGAAGCGGCACAGGAACCAATGCTGGCGCTGGCCGCGCCATTTGCCCTTCCACAGCTTGCCGACCAGATCCGGCGGCAGGTCGTAGAACAGCGGCTCCGGGGCGGCGGCGATGACTTCCACCTGGCCGCGGGGAATACCGGTCTCCTCTTCCAGCTCGCGCAAGGCGCCCTCCTCGGGCTCTTCGCCTTCGTCGAGCCCGCCTTGCGGCATCTGCCAGGCCTCCAGCGTCGAATCGAGGCGCTGCGCCACGAACACCTTGCCTTCGCGGTTGACCAGCATCACCCCGGCACCGGGGCGGTAGGGAAGGGTGGTCGGATCGATCGTCGTCATCTGCCTGCCCGCGCCTCTTCGATCAGCATCTTCAATCCCTGAACGGCGCCGACGATGTCGTCCTCGGAGGAGGGGATCGCCTTTCTGAGGTTGATGAAGCCGTGGATGTTGCCGCGCGCCTCGCGGAACACGGTGGTGACGCCGGCGTGGACGCAGGCGGCGGCATAGGCGCGGCCCTGGTCGCGGATCGGATCGGCGCCGGCGGTGAGGACCAGGGTGGGCGGCATGCCGGCCTGGCTCCTGAGCAGCGGCGCGTTGCGCCAGTCCTTGCGGTCCGGGGCGTAGCATTCGTCGAACCACGCCATCGAGTCGCGGCTCAGCAGGTAGCCTTCGCTATAAAGGTCGAAGCTGGCATGCCGCCGGCCTGGATCGGCGGCTGGGTAGATCGGCCATTGCGCCAGCACCGGAACCGCCGCCGGCTCGTCGCGCAGCGCCATTGCCGTGACGATCGTGAAATTGCCGCCCGCGCTGTCGCCGGCGAGGACGAGGCCGTCCACCTGCCGCCCCAGCACCCCGGGGCTCCCCGCCGCCCAGCGCGCGGCGGCAATGCAATCCTCGACACCGGCCGGGAAGGGATGTTCGGGTGCCAGCCGGTAGTCGACGGCCAGCACCGGCATGTCGAGCAGCCGGGCGATTTCGGCGCAGAACGGCTCGTGCGTCTCAAGGTCGCCCAGCACATAGCCGCCGCCGTGGAAGAAGAGCAGCAGCGGCCCCGGCTCGTCGCGGCTCTCCCGCGCGTCGTACAGGCGCAGCGCGATCTCGCCCCGCGGCCCGGGGCAGGAGAGGTCGCGCAGCACGGCGATGTCGCCCGTCGGCAGATCGGCGACATGGCGCGACTTCACCAGCATCGCCCGCGCGCCTTCCAGCCCCGCCTCTCGGCTGGTCGGCCCCGGGAGCTTGTTCAGATAGTCGAGGAATTTGCGGGCATCGTCCCGCAGGAAGCGCTGTTCGTCGTCGTCGGTCAGGGGAAGCTCCATGGCGCGGCGGGGTGGCGGCGCCTACCTAGGCACGATGATCGCGCTCGTCCATCACGCCGACTATGTCGCGCCCGCCGCCGCCGACAGCCGCTACCGGTGGAACAAGAACGGCCTGGTGCGCGAGCATCTCGAGGCCAGCGGTGAGGCGCTGGATTGGATCGAGCCGGAGCCGATGCCGCGCGAATGGCTGGAGCGGGTCCACTGCCCCGCCTATGTCGCCGAAGTGCTCGCCGCCGCGGTTCCGCGGGAGAAGGAAAGGCGCATCGGCTTTCCCGTCACCAAAACGGTGGCCCGCCGGGCACAGCGGGTTCCGGGGGGCACGTACCGCGCCGCGCTGGAGGCGCTGGAGCGGGGCTTTGCCGCCAACAACGCTGGCGGCAGCCATCATGCGCTGTACGACACCGGCGCGGGCTATTGCGTGTTCAACGACCTGGCGCTCGCGGCCGTGCGGCTGACGGAGGAGGGCCGCGTCCGCCGCGTGCTGATCGTGGACTGCGATGTCCACCAGGGCGACGGCACCGCCGCCCTCACCGCCGAGCGGAACGACATCGCCACTTACTCTATCCACGCCGAGAAGAACTTCCCGGTTAGGAAAACGAGTTCCACCGTCGATGTCGCGCTCGCCGACGGAACCGGCGACGCAGACTACCTCCAGGCGCTGGAGGACAGCCTGGTCCCTTTGCTCGACCGCTTCGGCCCTGATCTCCTCCTATACCAGGCCGGCGTTGACCCATATGGCGGCGACCGCCTCGGCCGCCTTGCGCTGACGCAGGACGGGCTGGACGCCCGCGACGCCCTCGTCGCGGGCCTCGCAAGAGCGCGCGGCCTGCCGCTGGCGAGCACCCTGGGCGGCGGCTACGGCGCCGACGCCGGCGAAATCGCCGCCCGCCACGCCCGTACCATCCTGAATACAGGGCGGATTTTGTCGCGCCCATGAGTTGCGCGGGCGCAATCAATATCTACCTTGGGCCGGCCCGCCCTCCGGGATAGAAGGGCTCCACCGAAGTTGATCAGGAACCCTGCCCAGATGGCGACCACGGCCACCCATTATCTCACCCCCGAAGAGGCCGGCGCCGATGTTGCCATCGAGTCCGTCGTGGTGCGCTTCGCCGGCGACAGCGGCGACGGCATGCAGCTCACCGGCGGCCAGTTCACCCTGTCGACCGCTTTGGCCGGCAACGATCTTGCCACCTTCCCGGACTTTCCGGCCGAAATCCGCGCGCCGCAGGGCACCACCTTCGGCGTCTCCGCCTTTCAGATCAATTTCGGCTCGGCGGCGATCGAGACGGCGGGCGACTCGCCCGACGTGCTGGTCGCGATGAACCCGGCCGCGCTCAAGGTGAATGTGAACGACTTGAAGCCCGGCGGCCTGATCATCGCCGACGAGGGCGAGTTCGGCGCGCGCAACCTCGCCAAGGCCGGCTACGAGGCCAACCCGCTCGAGGATGACAGCCTTTCGCGCTGGCAGCTCATCAAGTTCAACATCTCGCAGCTCACCATGGACGCGGTGAAGCCCTTTGGCCTCGGCAACAAGGAGGCTTTGCGCTGCAAGAATATGTGGACGCTCGGCCTTGCGCTCTGGATGTTCGACCGTGAGCGCGCGCCCATCGAGCAGTGGCTGCGCACCAAATTCGCCAAGGCGCCTGAACTCGCCGAGGCCAATATCGCCGCCCTCAACGCCGGCCACGCCTTCGGCGAGACCGCGGAGATCGGCGGCCAGATCCCGCAGCATCACATCGCTCCGGCGCCGGCCGATCCGGGCCTCTACCGCACGGTGACGGGCGCGGAGGCGATTTCCATGGGCCTCGTTGCGGGCGCTCAGCTTGCTGGGCTGAAGATGTTCTTCGGCGGCTACCCGATCACGCCGGCCTCGGCGATCCTCCACCATTTGTCGCGCCTCAAGGAATATGGCGTCACCACCTTCCAGGCGGAGGATGAGATCGCCGCCATCGGCTCCGCGATCGGCGCGAGCTATGCAGGCAGCCTCGGCGTCACCTCCTCCTCCGGCCCGGGCATCGCCTTGAAGGCCGAGGCGATGGGCCTGGCGATCATGACCGAGCTGCCGCTGGTCATCGTCAACTCCCAGCGCGGCGGACCCTCCACCGGCCTTCCCACCAAGACCGAGCAGTCGGATCTCTACCAGGCGGTCTACGGCCGCAATGGCGACGCGCCGATGCCCGTCATCGCCGCCCGATCGCCCGCCGATGCCTTCGACTGCGCGATCGAGGCCTGCCGCATCGCCGTCCAATATATGACGCCGGTGATGCTGCTCACCGACGGCTATATCGCCAATGCCGCCGAGCCGTGGAAGGTGCCGGACATGTCGGGCTACCAGCCCTTCCCGGTGACCTTCTTCGAAGACGCGCCGACCGACGGCGAAGGCTTCAACCCTTATGCGCGGGACGAAAAGCTCGCCCGCGTCTGGATCCGGCCCGGCACGCCCGGCCTCACCCACCGCATCGGCGGCATCGAGAAGAATGTCGGCACCGGCCACATCGACTACGCCCCCGCCAACCACCAGGAGATGACCGACATCCGCCATGCCAAGGTGGAAGGTGTGGTGGTGGCCGATCAGGAGGTGACGCTCGGCGAGGCAGGCGGTAAGCTTGCCGTCGTCGGCTGGGGCTCGACCTTCGGGCCGATTCACCAGGCGGTGCGGCGGCTCAGGGCGAAGGGCGTGGATGTCAGCCACATCCACATTCGCCACATCTGGCCGCTGCCCAAGAACCTGGGCGAGCTGCTGCGCGGCTACGACCGCGTGATCGTGCCCGAAATGAACAAGGGCCAATTGAAGACCCTGCTGCGCGACCAGTTCCTGATCGACGCCCGGCCGGTCAACAAGGTGTCCGGCCAGCCCTTCAAGATCGCCGAGATCGAGGCCGCGATCAGTGAGACCTTAGCGTGACCTTTCCCCCTCTCCCGCCTCCGGGAGAGGGTTGGGGTGAGGGGCCAAGCGCGAAGCGCGAGGCTGCTGACTCCGCAGAAGAAGAAGAAGTAAGAAGACCCTCACCCTGCCCTCTCCCGCGCGCGGGAGAGGGGGAAGCGGAAGTAGCGATATGAACGAGATGACCAAGCTTACGCCCAAGGATTTCGCCACCGACCAGGAGGTGCGCTGGTGCCCGGGCTGCGGCGATTATGCGGTCTTGAAAGCGGTGCAGCGCACCATGCCGGAGATCGGCGTGCGCCCGGAAAACGTCGTGTTCGTCTCCGGCATCGGCTGCTCGAGCCGCTTTCCTTATTATATGGAAACCTACGGCTTCCACACCATCCACGGCCGCGCACCCACCTTTGCGACCGGCATCAAGCTCGCCAATCCGGAGCTGTCGGTGTGGATCATCACCGGCGACGGTGACGCGCTCTCGATCGGCGGCAACCACACCATGCACGTGCTGCGCCGCAACCTCGACACCCAGATCCTCTTGTTCAACAATGAGATTTACGGTCTCACCAAGGGCCAATACTCGCCCACCAGCCGGGTCGGCACGCGCAGCCCGTCGACTCCTTTCGGTTCGGTCGATCGTCCCGCGTCCCCCTGCGCCTTCGCGCTTGGTTCGGGCGCCCGCTTCATCGCGCGCGGCATCGATGTCTCCAAATATCTGCCGGAGGTCCTGAAGGCCGCCCACGCCCACAAGGGCGCCGCGTTCGTCGAAATCTACCAGAATTGCATCGTCTACAATGACGATGTGTTCGCGCCCTTCACCGCCAAGGAAAATAGCGGCAACCAGCTCTGGCTGAAAGCGGGCGAGCCGATGCTGTTCGCGGGCGGCACCAAGGGCATTGCCCTCGACCGCGAGGCGCTGGCGCTCAAGGTCGTCGATGTGGAGGGCGGCGACTGGCAGTCGGCCGGCGTCCTCGTCCACGACCCGAAGAACCGCTCGGTCGCCCACATGCTGGTGGAAATGCCGTTCGGCGCCTTCCCGACGGCCTTGGGCGTCATCTACGAGGACCCGGCGCCGACCTTCGAAAGCGCGGTCGTGGAGCAGAATGCTCAGGCCAGCGCGGGCAAGACGCCGGACCTCCAGGCCCTGGTCTCGAAGGGCCAGAGCTGGGAAGTCACCAAGGAACCGCACGCGATATGAGGCGGCGGGGGCGGCTTACTGCGGCCCTCGCTGCCGGCGCCGCCATGCTGGCCGTACCAGCCTTCGCGGCCGAGGCGGAGAAGCAGGTGCCGGCGGCTTTCCGCACTTGCGTCGACAAGTTCGCTGCCTCGATGCACGGCCGCCCCAACCCGCCGACCTTCGCCTGCACCGCCCGCTACATGGCCTCGCTCCCGCAGGGGCTGGGCGGCACGGCGGTCGAGCTCAAGGTCCGCTCGCAAGCCATCGAGGCCGCCGACCTCTACCTGGAGCAGGAACTGCTTCCGGCAATCGAGCAACGGCTGAAGCGCGACGTGGACAGCCGCGGCGACTACCGAATGGGCCAGGTACGCCTGCTTGAAGCCGCGACCGGCGCCGCCAGGCTTTACGACGCCACCTTCTGCGACTGGGTCGAGGACGCGATCGGCCCCGGCACCTACCGCGCCATCGCCGCCTCCGATTGCCGCATCCGCAACCGCGACCGCCTGATCGCCGACTTCCTTTGGGCTAGGCAGGAGATCACCCAAGGCGTGGAGTGAGCTTCGATAAGCCCCTCCCCTTTAGGGGAGGGGTTTGGGGTGGGGGCTGTCAGTGGAATGCCACCGCGCGTGCTGCTACCCGAACATGCCCCACCCCAACCCCTCCCCTGAAGGGGAGGGGCTTAGGGATGGCCTACCGGACCTCCAGCCGCTCCCCCGTCTCGAAATCACGCTGCAGCAGCGCCACCATCGCGTCCGCCACCACGTCCGGCGTCTTCAAGGTCGCCGGATCCTCGCCCGGAAAGGCGCGCTCGCGCATCTGGGTGGCGGTGGCGCCTGGGTCGACGATCGCCACCCGCAAGGGCGAGACGTTGCGCACCTCCTCGGCATAGCTCAGCACGAGGTTCTCAAGCGCGGCCTTGGATGCGGCATAGGCGCCCCAATAGGCGCGGGGGCGGGCGGCGACGCTGGAGGTGACGGCGAGCACCCGGCCGCTCGCGCTGCGGCGGAGCAGCGGGTCGAAGCCGGCGATCAGCGCCTGGTTGGCAAGCACGTTCAAGGTCAGGACCCGGTTGAACTCCTTGCCGTCGATCGCCGCCACCGGGGTCAGGCTGCCCAGTGTGGCGGCGTTGAGCACCAGCGTGTCGAGCGCTTGCCACCGCTCGGCGATCGCAGCGGCGAGGCGGCCGATGCTGTCGCCCTGGGTCAGGTCGAGCGGCGCGATGGTGGCGCTGCCGCCCTGCGCGTGGATGCGCTCCTCCACCTGTTCCAGCGCTTCGGCGGTACGGGCGGTGAGGATCACATGCGCGCCCGCCGCGCCGAGCGCTTGCGCCGTCGCGGCGCCGATGCCGCGGCTCGCGCCGGTGACGAGGGCGGTGCGGCCCTGAAGGAACTGGTCAGCCAATGGGGTACTCCGTGCCTGCTGCCGGAGCCCCTAGGGAGGCGGGGCCGTTTTGGCTAGGCGTAGCGCTCGGCGATCAGCGCAAGCTGGTCGACCGGCTCGCTGTCCTCATGGTCGGTGAGGCGGGTGGGGTAGGCGCCGGTGAAGCAGGCGTCGCAATATTGCGGCTGCCCTTCCTCGCGCACATCCTCGCCGCACGCCCGGTACAGGCCCTCGATCGAGATAAAGGCGAGGCTGTCCGCCTTGATATAGGCGTTCATCTCCGCAACATTCATTTGCGCGGCGAGCAATTTCTTCCGCTCGGGCGTGTCGACGCCGTAGAAGCAGCTGTGCCGGGTCGGCGGCGACGCGATGCGCATGTGGACTTCGCGGGCGCCCGCCTCGCGCAGCATCGCCACGATCTTGAGGCTGGTGGTGCCGCGCACGATCGAATCGTCGATCAGGACGATGCGCTTGCCCTTGATCAGCGCCGAATTGGCGTTGTGCTTGAGCTTGACGCCAAGGTGCCGCACCGCGTCGCTCGGTTGGATAAAGGTGCGCCCGACATAGTGCGAGCGGATGATGCCGAGCTCGAACGGAATGCCGCTTTCCTGGGCGTAGCCGATCGCCGCCGGAACGCCGGAATCCGGCACCGGCACGACATAGTCGGCATCGACGCTGTTCTCGCGGGCAAGCTCGGCGCCGATCTGCTTGCGCACCGAATAAACCGAGGAACCGTCGACGATGCTGTCGGGGCGCGAGAAGTAAACATGTTCGAAGATGCACGGCCGGGGGCGCACCGGCGAGAACGGGCGGTGCGAGCGCAGTCCTTTTTCGGAGACGATGATCAGCTCGCCCGGCTCCACCGAGCGCAGATAGGTCGCACCGACCACATCCAGCGCTACGGTTTCCGACGCAAAGATATAGGCATCGCCAAGCTTGCCCATCACCAGCGGCCGGATGCCGAGCGGATCGCGGCAGGCGATCATCCCTTCGGCGGTCAGACAGATCAGCGAATAGGCGCCCTCCACCTGCTTCAAGGCATCGATGAAGCGGTCGAGCAGGGTGCGGTAGCTCGATGTGGCGACGAGGTGGATGATCACTTCGGTGTCGGAGGTCGACTGGAAGATCGATCCGCGCCGGTTGAGCTCGCGCCGCACCTTCATCGCGTTCGAGATATTGCCATTATGGGCCACCGCAAAGCCGCCGGAGGCGAGCTCCGCGAACAGCGGCTGGACGTTGCGCAACGCAGTCTCGCCAGTGGTGGAATAGCGCACATGGCCGATCGCCGCCGGCCCGGCGAGGCGGCGGATCAGCTCGTCCTTGTCGAAATTGCCGGCGACATGGCCCATCGCCCGGTGGGTGTGGAAGGTGCGGCCGTCCCAGCTGGTGATTCCGGCAGCTTCCTGGCCGCGATGCTGGAGCGCGTGAAGCCCGAGCGCCGTCACGGCCGAGGCGCTTTCGGCGCCCCAGATGCCGAACACGCCGCACTCCTCGCGCAGCTTGTCGTCGTCGAACGGATGAGTGGTCAGCATCTTTTGCAATTCGCCCCGCCGCTAAAGCTTCCCCGCCTCGGTCCTATAGGCAAGGACGCCCGGCTTGTCGCCCCGGGGATCGGGGATTGATGTGGATTATGGAACGGCTCGCCCGATAGCCCTTCTTGCCTGAACCAAGGCTGGCTGCCACAAGGTCGGCGAACGCGGGAAGTGAGCCAAAGTCATGCGGATATATGCCATCGCCCTCTTTCTCGCCCTTGCCGCCTGCGGTGGCTCGGACGATGCCGGGAACAAGGCCGCGGCGCCTGGCGGCGACGGCCGGCCGCAGCCGCAGGCGGGTAAGCAAGCCGCCCCGCCGGGGCCGGCCAAAAGCGCGGTGCAGACGGCCGCGCTGACCGGCCTCTACGAAGGCGCGGCCGGGCCGCAACGCAGCCAATTGTGCATTATCGACAAGGGTAGCGGCAACGCCCAGTTCGGGATCAACATCTGGGGCGGCAACATGCACAGCTGCTCGGGGGCCGGCAGCGCGGTGCGCGCCGGAAACAAGCTCAGCCTCACCATGGCCGGCGATCAGAGCTGTACGCTCAATGCCACCATCGAAGGCGGGCGGGTGACCATGCCCAAGGGCGTCGCGCAAGGCTGCGCTTATTATTGCGGCTCTCGTGCCCGCTTCGACGGGCAGGTGCTGGAGCGGACCGGAAGCAGCGCTGCCGATGCAATGAAGGCCGTGGACCTGGCCGGAGATCCCCTGTGCGACGGCAGCAGCGGCTGACGAGACGGCGCTCCCGTTGACGTGAACGTCAAGGCGGGCTAGGGAGCCGCATGCCTCAGGCCGCCGCTTCCGCCGATTATGACGCACCCGCCCATGGTGCCGTCTCTTTCTCGATCACGGACTTGTGCGAAGAGTTCGGGGTCACGCCGCGCGCGCTGCGATTCTACGAGGATGAAGGCCTTATCGCTCCCGAGCGCCACGGCCTGTCGCGCATCTATTCCGGACGGGATCGCGCCCGCCTGGCCTGGATCCTGCGCGGCAAGCGCGTCGGCTTCAGCCTCGCCGAAATCCGCGAAATGATCGATCTCTACGATCTCGGCGACGGCCGCACGGAGCAGCGCCGTGTGACGCTGGAGAAATGCCGCGCCCGCATCGCCTTGCTCACCAAGCAGAAGCACGACATCGACGCCGCCATCGCCGAACTCGAACGGTTCGTCACCCGGGTGGACACGGCCGTCGACTGACCGACACACATTTCACCGACGAGGAACAGACATGCCCAGCTACACCGCCCCCGTCCGCGACACGCAATATGTGCTGCAGCATGTGCTGGGCCTCGATCAATATTCAGGCCTCCCCGGCTTCGAGAATGCCACGCCGGACCTCATCGAGGCGATCCTGGAAGAAGGCGGCCGCTTCGCCGCCGAAGTGCTGGCGCCCTTGAACCGTATCGGCGACGAGGAAGGCTGCACCCGCCACGCCGACGGTTCGGTCACCACCCCCACCGGCTTCAAGGCAGCCTACAACCAGTTCGTCGAAGGCGGCTGGACGACGCTGACCGCGCCCGAGGAATTCGGCGGCCAGGGCCTGCCGCAGGTGATCGGCACCGCGGTCAGCGAGTACCTCCTTTCCGCCAACCAAGCGTTCGAAATGTATCATGGCCTGACCCAGGGCGCGATCGCGTCGATCATCACCAAGGGTTCGGACGAGCAGAAGGCGCTCTACCTTCCCAACATGATCGCCGGCCGCTGGACCGGCACCATGAACTTGACCGAGCCGCATTGCGGCACCGATCTCGGCCTCCTCAAGACCAAGGCCGAGCCGCAGGCGGACGGCAGCTACAAGATCTCGGGCACCAAGATCTTCATCTCGTCCGGCGAGCATGATTTGTCCGACAACATCATCCACCTCGTCCTCGCCAAGATCGCCGGCGCGCCGGACACGGTAAAGGGCATCTCGCTGTTCATCGTGCCGAAGGTGATGGTGAACCAGGATGGTTCGCTGGGCGAGCGCAACAGTCTCGTCTGCGGTTCGATCGAGCACAAGATGGGCATTCACGGCAACTCGACCTGCGTGATGAATTACGACGAAGCCACCGGCTATCTCGTCGGCGAGCAGGAAAAGGGCCTCGCCGCCATGTTCATCATGATGAACGCCGCCCGCCTCGGCGTCGGACTTCAGGGCCTCGCCCAGGGCGAAGTGGCCTACCAGAATGCCGTCACCTACGCCAAGGACCGCCGCCAGGGCCGCGCCCTCGTCCCCGGCGAGCGCGAGCCCGATGCCCGCGCCGATCCGATCATCGCCCACCCCGATGTCCGCCGCATGCTGATGGAGGCGCGCGCCTTCAACGAAGGCTCGCGCGCTTTGGTCCTGTGGGGTTCGCTCCAGGTCGACATCAGCCGCAAGGCCGCGACCGAGGAGGAGCGCGAGGCCGCCACCGACCTGCTCGGCCTGCTCACCCCCGTCATCAAGGGCTACATGACCGACAAGGGCTTCGAGACCGCGGTCAACGCGCAGCAAATCTATGGCGGCCACGGCTATATCCGCGAATGGGGCATGGACCAGTTCGTCCGCGACGCCCGCATCGCCCAGATCTACGAAGGCACCAACGGCATCCAAGCGCTCGACTTGGTCGGCCGCAAGCTTGGCGCCAATGGCGGCCGCGCCATCCAGGCCTTCTTCGGCATCCTTGGGCGTGAGATCGGCGCCGCCAAGAACGACGACAGCATCCAGCCCTTCGCCGGCGCACTGGAAAAGGCCGTCGCCGATCTCCAGACCGCGACCATGTGGCTGATGCAGAACGGCACCGCCAATCCCAACCACGCCGGCGCCGCCGCTTATCCCTATATGACCCTGATGGGCCATGTCGCCCTGGGCCTGATGTGGCTGCGCATGGTGCAGGCGAGCACCAAGGCGCTGCGGGAAGGCGCGGAGGACGAAGCCTTCCACCAGGCCAAGCTCACCACCGCCCGCTTCTTCGCCGAGCGCATCCTGCCCGAAACGGGCGGGCTGCGCCGCAAGCTCGAAGCCGGCGCCGACACCCTGATGGCGCTGCCGGCGGAGGCTTTCTAGGGCCTTACTTGCCCGGCGCCGCGCCCCAGTTCTTCGAACGCAGGCGCGGCTCCGGCGCCTGGCCGAGCGGGGGGAGGACGCAAAACGCCTCCCACCTTGCGGGCTCGCGATTGACCTCGGCAAAGGTCACCCGCTGCGCCCGCTCGGCGGTGCAGGGGATTTTCTTGTCCGCCTCGGCCGCGGCGCTGAGCGGCTTGGGCTCACCGATTTGCAGCCACGGCAAGGGCGTGCCCGGCCGCCACGGCTTGGGGTAGAGCGTCCTCAGCGCATCCAAAGCGGCGATGTGGTAGATGCTGCCGTGATGCTCGGAATTGCGGCGGTCGACATAGGTCCACTGCAACGCGCCCGCGGCCGGTGTCCTGAGCGCGGCGACGAACCTGTCCATGGCCCGCTGCATGACCCCGCCTTCGGAGGCCATGGTGACATAGAGCCGCCGTCCGCTGAAATTCTGCACCTTGAGCAGCTCGGCCGCGCGATTGCCGAGCTCCTCGCGATTCCACCACATGCTCGGGCTGATCGCCACATAGTCGGTGAACAGGGCCGGCTGCTCGAGCAGCGTATCGACGACGAACAGGGCGGCCAGCGACTCGCCCACCAATGTGCGCCGCCCATCGGTGCGATGGCTCTTCTCCACGAAGGGGATGACTTCCTCCGCGATGAAGCGCCGGAAATCGGCCGCGCCGCCGCCGTTGGCGAACTCCACCGGCAGGCCGTTGGCGCGGTAGAAGGTGGCGTAGCGCTCATCCTGCGCCGGAAAGGTGAGCTCCTTGATCCGCTTCTTGGTCTCGATGCCGACGGTGATGAACTCGTCGAACGTCCCGCTCGCCTCGCCATGTTGGGCAAGCCCGGCGATGTGCGCGAAGTCCTGCTCGATGGCTCCGTCGAGTACATAGAGCACCGGGTAGCGGCGCGGTTCCTTGGCGGTGGCATAGCTTGCCGGCAGGCGGATGTTGATCTGCCGCGTGTCTCCCAGGATGGCCGAGGGCAAGCCATGCGAGGTGCCGATGGCGATGGGGCTGCCCGCCGGCGTCTGTTGCGCGCCGGCCGGCATGGCGGCGGCGGCGAGGCAGGCAGCAACAGCCCAAAAACGCAATTTCATCAAGGCTCTCTCCCGTGTCCCTGCCACTGTTCGCCAGGGCGGGAGGAGGGTCAAGCCCGTTGCGCTTGTGTCCTCAGGCGCTGGCGCGCAAGGGCTGTTGCGCGACAAGCGCGGCGATCGGCGGCAGGCCCTCGAACAGCGGCCGTGCGAAGAGATAGCCTTGCAGGTAGCGCACGCCCAGGTCGCGCAGCGCCCGCAGCTCACCGTCCGTTTCGACGCCCTCCGCGATGAGGACGATGCCGAGCTTGCGGCACATGCGCGCCATTCCATCGACGATGACGCGGCGGGCAAGGCTTGCCTCGATGCCGCGGATGAGCTCCATGTCGAGCTTGATGATGTCGGGCTGGAAGCGGGCGAGGAGGTTGAGACCGGCATGCCCCGCGCCGAAATCGTCCAACGCCGTGCCGAAGCCCATCTGCTTGTACGTCCCCACGATATCGGCGACGTGGCTGGGCTCCGCCATCTCCTCATTTTCGGTGAACTCGAAGATCAGCCGGTCGGTCGGCATGCCCGTCGCGGCCGCGGTCCTGAGCGTGAGCTGGATGCAGGCCTTGGGCGAATAGACGGCGTTGGGCAGGAAGTTGATCGACAGCTTGGCGCCGGTCTCGAGCAGTCCCACGCGCGCCGCCGTCTCGATGGCCTTCACCCGGCACTTCTGGTCGAAGGCATAGCGGGTTTCCGACGTCACCCGGCTCAGGATCTCGCCGGCGCCTTCGCCGTTCGTGCCGCGCACCAGCGCCTCGTACGCGAAGGGTCTACCCGTCTCGAGATCGACGATCGGCTGGAAAGCCATCGAAATATCGAAGTCCAGGGCTTCGCCGTCGCGGCAGCCGGCACAAGATTTGGGGGAGGGCGAGGTCATTCCAGACTCCTTTGGCGAACAAGGAGACATGGCATGCGGCGCTTAACAAGCGGTTGAGGAAAGGGCTTCGCCCAGCGATTGTTGCAAAACCATGCGCTTGCGCCCCGCTGCGGCGCTCAGAGAAATGGTTTTCCTACACACCGGCCGGCGTGCGATGTTCCGGCGATGTTCTCACATTTCGCCTTTCCCTACGACTACCGCGCCGGCAGCGGGCGAAAGGCTTGGGGGCAAGCACCCCCCGCATATCCATGTGACATTCGCGACATTCACGACATTCACGACATTCACGACATTCACGACACTCGCGACATTCACATCACGCCGGCACTGGGCTCAGTGCCGCTCGCGCACGTTCGCGAAGCGCACCTTCGGCCATTCCTGGGCGAAGCGGGCCATTTCCCAGTCGTTGCGAATCATCAGCACCGGCTCGCCGTCGGCATCCTCGGCAAAGGAGGAGCGGTGGGTTTCGGTGAGGCGCTTCAGCTCTGCCGGGTCGTCGGAACTGACCCAGCGCGCGACTTCATAGGGGCTCGGCTCGAAGCCGAGCTTCAGGCCATATTCCCCCTCCATCCGCGTCGCCAGCACGTCGAGCTGCAGCGCGCCGACCACGCCGACGATCCAGCTGGAGCCGATCGACGGCTTGAAGATGCGGATCACGCCTTCCTCGGCGAGATCCTGCAGGCCCTTGCGCATCTGCTTGGATTTCATCGGATCGTCGAGGCGTACGCGCCGGAGCAGTTCCGGCGCGAAATCGGGCAGGCCGGTGAAGGCGATATCGCCCCGCTCCGACAAGGTATCGCCGACCCTCAGGGTCCCGTGGTTGGGGATGCCGACGATGTCGCCCGGCCGCGCCAGTTCGGCCAGCTCCCGGTCGCGGGCGAAGAAGGTGATCGGGTTCTGGATCGACATCGCCTTGCCGAGCCGGCCGTTGGTCAGCTTCATGCCGCGCTTGAGGCTGCCCGAGCAGACCCGCATGAAGGCGATACGGTCGCGGTGGTTGGGGTCCATGTTGGCCTGGACCTTGAAGATGAAGCCCGAGCATTTCGGCTCGTCCGGCGACACCGGCCCGCCGCGCGCCGGCTGCGCGCCCGGCGGCGGCGCGAAGGCGCCGAGGCCGGCGAGGAGGCGATCGACGCCGAACTCGCGCAACGCCGAGCCGAAGAACACCGGGGTAAGATCGCCGTTGCGGAAGGCGTCGAGATCGAAGCTTGGATACGCCTCGCGGGCAAGCTCGCCTTCCTCGCGCAGCAGCGCCAGCGCATCGGCGGGCAGGATCGCATCCAGCTGCGGATCGTGCATCCCCTCCACGGGCACGACCCGACCCGGCGCGGTGCCGTCTCTCTTGTCGGCGAGCAGCATCTCGTTGGAGCCGAGATCGTATATCCCCTCGAACATGCCGCCCATCCCGACCGGCCAATTGCGCGGGCTGACATCGAGCTGCAGGGTCGAGGCGATCTCGTCGAGCAGCACGAACGGCGACAGGCCTTCGCGGTCCACCTTGTTGATGAAGGTGACGATCGGGATGTTGCGCAGGCGGCAGACCTCGAACAGCTTCCTGGTCTGGGCCTCGATGCCCTTGGCGGCGTCGATCACCATGATCGCGCTGTCGACGGCCGTGAGCGTCCGGTACGTGTCTTCCGAGAAATCCTGGTGGCCCGGCGTGTCGAGCAGGTTGAACAGGATGTTGCCGACTTCGAACGTCATCACCGAGGAGGTGACGGAAATGCCGCGCTGCTGCTCGATCTGCATCCAGTCGGATCGCGCACGCCGACGGTCGCCGCGGGCGCGCACTTCGCCCGCCTCGTGGATCGCGCCGGCGAAAAACAGCAGTTTCTCGGTCAGCGTCGTCTTGCCGGCGTCGGGGTGGGAGATGATCGCAAAGGTGCGCCGCTCGGCCGGCAAGCCTTCAACGCGCGCATTCTCCATGTGCAGGGTGGCCGTGTCGGTCATCTTGAAAGGCTCCGTGGGCTGCGCCCGGGGCGCCGCCGCATACATGGTCGGGGTATGGGATTTGCCGTGCGTGTAGCCGCAAACGCGTCCTCTGGCGAGGCTCTAGCTTTCCAGCAGCGTGAAGCGCACCGGCATGATCTCGCGCGTGCGAAGGCTGCCGTCATGGCCCTTCTCGACCACGCTGAGTTGCTGCACATCCTTGCCGCCCAAGGGGATCACCATCCGCCCGCCCGCCGCAAGCTGCTCGCCGAGCGCCGGCGGCACTTCGCGCGCCGCGGCGGTGACCAGGATGCGGTCGAAGGGTGCATGGTCGGCCCAGCCGCGCGAGCCGTCGCCGGTCTTGATCTCGGCGTCGAGGCCGAGCGTCGCGATCCGGATGCCGGCGGCGTCGGCGAATTCCTCGACGATCTCGACGGTGAAGACTTCCGCGCCCAGTTCCGCCATCACCGCCGCCTGATAGCCGAGTCCGGTGCCGATTTCGAGCACCCGGTCGTGCGGCTCGAGGCGCAGCAGGTCGATCATCAAAGCGCCGATAAAGGGCTGCGACAGCGTCTTGTCGAAGCCGATCGGCAGCGGCGAATCCTGATAGGCGACGGCGGCGATCTGGGCCGGCACGAAGATGTGGCGCGGCACATGGAGGAGGGCGTTGCGCAGCCGCGGCTCGAGCGCGCGCTTGCCGATCTCGTCCTCGGCAAGGTCGAAATGGAGGTCGACGATCTCCACCATGTGGCGGCGCAGGATGGCGAGATGCTGTTCGGTCATCGGCTTCATGGCCCGCATGTAGGAAGCGGCGCCGCGAAAGGGAGGGGGAACCGGCGCCGCGCCCGGCGATTGGAGCGAGCAAAGGAGCCGAATCCATGTCGAACGAAGAAACTCCCAACGCAAAGACCCACAGCCCCGACAATCCCGACTCCTGGGGCAAGGCCGGCGACCTGTCGCGCCGTGATCCCGACAAGCAGGAGCGCTTCAACGGCTCCACCGGCGGCGGCCAGGCCGGCGGCGGCGCTTATCCCAATCCGCACACCGGCAAGGAAGGGGAGGGGGACCGCGAAGGCTTTATGGGCCATGGCGGCCAGACCGAGCAGCCTTATTACGGGAAGGGCCAGCTCGGCGACAAGAAGGTCGGCGAGGACAACCCCAACAGTGCGACGCGGGATACTGGTTCGGATCCGGACTGAGGGCTGCGGTCGGAAAGAAGAAGACCCTCACCCTACCTTCTCCCGCGAAAGCGGGAGAGGGGGAGTCGTCGCAGCGCGAGCTGAAAAGGGCGCAGAAGCGGGGAAGGGCAGGGGAATACCCCTTCTCCCGCTTTTCGCGGGAGAAGGTTGGGATGAGGGTCTTACGGCGCCCGCGTCGCGCCTGAGCACAAACCGCCCAACCGCCCCAACCCATCGGCGCGCTCCCCCCCAAAAGGGTAGGGGCCGGCAAGTCCGAAGACCGCCGGCCCCTCCCTCGATACGCGACGCGAGGGGTCGGCCTCGCTGTCCGCCCTCTCGTTACGCAACGGGAGAGGACCAAGTTGGAGGCCGACATCCACGCTTATGCATTGATTCGGTTTAGGAATGTCTGAATGGACCCGACAGCCCTCATTCAACTTGGAACTCGGGCCGCCGGGACTTGTCAGTTGGCGCTGTTGCCGCCGGTTTCCACCTTCACGTCTTCGGGAAGGTCGACCTTCACCTCGTCCGGAACCTCGATCTTCACATTGTCGGGGATTGAGATTTCGGGCGTGTCGACATTCACATTGATGCCCACTTCGTCCGCCGCCCGGTTGAATCCGCCGCCGAACAGGAAGAACAGCAGGAGCAGGAGGCCGAGCAGCAGCACCACGGCAATGATCCAGCCGCCGCCGCGCCGGCCGCCGCCGTCGGTCACCACGGTGGTGGTGCTGGTGCGTTCGGTTTCCCGAACCGGCTCGCGCACCGGCTCCCGGTCACGGTCGAAATCACCCATGTTTACTCTCCAAGATTGTTACAGGGGCGCAACGCGGGTCGTGCGAAGCGGGTTCCCGCTCAGGCGGAGGCCGAGGCGGACGCGCGCAGCACCCGGGTCAGGGTATCCACCGAATAGGGCTTGTGCAGCAGCTCAAAGCCATGCCGCCCGTCCTGCGCCAGGACATGGCTGTAGCCGCTGGTCAGCACCACCCGCAGCTTGGGCCAGCGCCGGCGGATCTCGAGGCCAAGATCGATGCCGCTCATGCCCGGCATGACCACATCGGTGAAAACCAGGTCGAAGCCCTCGTGCCCGCTCTCCAACATGGCAAGCGCGGCCGTGGCGTCGGTGGCGAGCCTGGTGTCGTGCCCCAACTCGCTAAGCAACTGGGTGGCGAATTCGCCGACATCCTTATTGTCCTCGACCACCAGGATGCAGCTGCGCGCGAGCGGGTCGCCGTCCTCGCTGCGTTCCGCCCGTCGGGGCTGGGGGCCCGCGGCGGCGACACGGGGTAGGTAAAGGGTGAAGGTGGTGCCGCCGCCCACTTCGCTTTCGACCCGCACATCCCCGCCCGATTGCTTGGCGAAGCCGTAGACCTGGCTGAGGCCGAGGCCGGTGCCCTTGCCGACCTCCTTGGTGGTGAAGAAAGGCTCGAAGATGTGCGCAAGCACATCCTCCGGTATGCCGCGCCCGGTGTCGGAAATGGAGAGCGCGACATGGGGGCCGCCGACGCCTTCGCTCCACCGGCTCTCCGGCACGGCTTCCACCGCGCGCGCGACGATGGCGAGGCGGCCTTCGCCGTCCATTGCGTCGCGCGCGTTGACCGCCATGTTGATCACCGCAGTCTCGAACTGCGCGATGTCGGCCTCCACGAAGCAATCGGCGCACTTGAGGTCGAGCTGCAGGTCGATCCGCGAGCCCACCACCGTGCGCACCATGTCGCACACGATCTGCACGCGCTCGCCGGCGTCGAACACCTGCGGCTTGAGTGCCTGGCGCCGCGCGAAAGCGAGGAGCTGGGCGGTAAGCTTGGCGGCGCGATCGGCGGTATCGGAGATGGCGTCGAGGTAGCGGCGCTTGCGCTCTTCGGGGACTTCGCCACGCCGCAGCAGGTCCACCGACGAGCGAATGATGGTGAGGAGGTTGTTGAAGTCGTGGGCGACGCCGCCGGTCAACTGCCCGATCGCCTCCATCTTCTGGGCCTGGCGAAGCTGGTCCTGAGCGGAGAGCAGTTCCACCGTACGCTCCTCCACGCGCTGCTCCAGGGTTTCGTTGAGCTCGCGCAGCGCGCTTTCCGCCTTCTTGCGGTCGGCAATCTCCTCCTGCGCCTCCTTGAACAAGCGACTGTTGTCGATCGCGATCGCCGCCTGGGCGGCAAGGCCGACCATGATCCGCTCGGACCGTTCGGTAAACACGCCCGCCTCTGGGTGGCCGAAGAACAGTCCGCCCAGCACCTCTCCCGTTCGGGAGAAGACCGGCACTGCAAGGTAGGAGCGCACCGGCAGATGCCCCTTGGGCATGCCATAGTGCGGCGCATGGTGGCCGTAGCGCGGGTCGGCGGTGATGTCGTCGGATCGAAGCACGCCGGCGCCCAGGAAGGTCGGCTCGAACACCTGGGTCGCCCGGGGCAGGCCGAAGGCTTCGAACTGGGAGCGCTGGGCACCCGACAACGTGTAAAGCAGCAGCGATCCGCCCGAGCGGTCGTAGACATTGTAGAAGAAGGCCCCGAAAGCCGCCCCGCTCACCTCGCGCCCTGCATCGGTGACGCTTTGCACGATCGTATCGAGGTCGAGCTCACCAGCGAGGGAAGCGCCGGTGCGGTTCAGTATCTCCAGCGTCTCGCTTTGCTCGCGAAGCGCGGCGGCAGCGGCGCGGCGGGCGCGTATGTCGCGCATCACCGCAAGTCCGCCGATCACCGCGTCGCCCGTTCCGCGCAGCTGGGTGCCGACGAAATGTATGTCGACGAGCTCGCCGTCCTTGGCCCGGCACAATGTCTCTACGTCGACCCGCTCTCCCGCCAGAATGCGCTGGAACATGTCGCGAGAATCCGGTGCGTCCGCGTCGTCGCCGGGCGACAGGAGGGTCATCGGCTGGCCGACCGCCTCATCGGAGCTGTAGCCGAACAATCGCTCCGCGCCCGCGTTCCAGCTGCTGATCCGGCCGTCCAGATCGGCGCCGATCATCGCGTCGGGCGAGGAGGAGGCGATCGCGGCAAGCCGTGCAACCGGCTCCACCTGCCGCCGCTCGTTCGAGATGGCGGCGAGCAGCAGCACGGTGAGCGAGATGAGCGCCACGAACTGCTGGGTGTTGAGCACCGCATCGACATCGGCATGTATCAGCGGCCCGGCGCCAAGGCTCACGCCCCACAGCGCAAAGGCGGAGCCGATCAGCAGGGCCGCGGCCGCGCCGCGCACATTGAAGGCGAGCGCTGCCCAGATCAGCACCGGAAACAGGTGCCAGCTGCGCAGCCAGGGTGTGATGAACGGGTTGAAGATCAGGTAGGACAAAGCCGCGGTGGCAAAAAGGCAGGCGGCAAGGTGCCCCCAGTCGCGCCGCGACAGTGCCGCCCCGCCCGGGCGCGCCCAGGCCAGGATCAGCGGCGAGATGGTAAGGCCGGCGACCAGGTTGCCGAACCACCAGCCGCCCCACACGCTGGCCGCCCCCGCCGCATCGAGCCCTGAAGATGCGGTAAGCACCACGGTACCGAGCGTTGCGGAAAGCACCGACGCGCAGGCAACGCCGGCCGCGAGCCAAAGAACGTCGCGGCGGGTGGAAAGCGCGGTATCGATCCGGCCGAAACGCTGCAGCACATAAGCGGCGGCGAGGTCGGAGCCGGCATTGGCCGCGGCGATGGCGATTTCCGCCCACAGCGGCTGCGCAGTCCCAAGCGCGAGGCCGGCAAGCAGGCGGCCGAAGAAAATCGCAGGCCACAGCCGCCATCCGCCCAGCAGCAGGCCGGCCACCGAGACGCCGAACGCAGGCCACACGGCGGAGCCGGCGCCGCCCACTTGCGCCCATTGCAGGCCGATCACGGCCAGCACCCAATAGCAGGCGAATAAAAGGAGCCCCGCGGGCAGCAACCGCTTCAAATCATCACCCCTCGCCCCCCGCGAGGAAGGCGGCGGGCCCGGACTCATCACAAGCGGATAACGCCGCCCGGGTAAAGCACCAAATGCACAGGTTCGAAAGCGCCGCCCGAAGGGCAGGGCGGCGCCTTCTCAAAGGCTTAGCTGCCGGAGCCGCCGGTCGCCGGAGCGTCGATGTCCACCTTGATGTCGGTGGTCTCGCCGCCGCGGTCCATCAGGTTGCCGCCGAACAGGTAGAAGAGCAGGGCAAGCACCGCGATCAGCAGGATCACGGCGATAACCGTGCCGCCGCCGCGACCGCCTCCGTCGGTGGTGACGATGGTGGTCTCGCGCTCGCGTTCGTGTTCGGCCATGATGGATCTCCGATTGTTACGGAGGTCAAACGCCCTCGGTTCGGACCGGTTCCTCCAAAGGCGCTCGCACCGCCGCGCTGTCCCGGCTAGGGTCGATCGACTGGAAATAGGGGGAGAAAGCATGACGCCGCTCGACAAGGGCCAGCTGTGGGTGATGCGAATTCATGGCGCGGTCGCCGCCGTGCTGCTGCTGCTCGCCGGAGCGGTGGGCGATGCGGTGCTGCAGGACGCCGTGGAGCTTCGCAGGGGACTGGTCGTCCTGCCGCTGCTGCTTCCCGCGATCTGGATCGCGTTTTTTGCTCCCGGCCGCCGGTTCAGGGCCTGGGGCTATGCGATGGACGCCGATGAACTCCAGGTGCGCCGCGGGCTGCTTGTCAATGTCCACACATCGGTGCCGCTGGACCGAGTCCAGCACCTCGACATCGCTCAGGGGCCGCTTGAGCGGGCGTTCGCGGTTTCCCGGCTGATCGTGCATACCGCCGGAACGCTGCACAGCCAGGTCACCTTGCCCGGCCTGCCGCGCCCGGTTGCCGAAGCCATGCGCGATGAGATTCGCGCCCGCATTCGCCAGGAGGCGGCGTGACCGAAGCGACCATTGCCGATCGCCGCGTTCATCCCGGCACGATTGCGTTGAGCTTCGTCAAGGGGGCACCGCGTTCGGTGCTCGCCATTCCGGCCGCCATGGCGTTTCTTTCCGATGTGACGCTGCCGCAGGTGGTGCTCGTCGCGCTTGTGATCAGTGCCGTCTCCGTGTTCGCCAAATGGCTCATCTGGAGCCGCTTTCGCTACGGCGTAGGCGAGCTTGACATCGTCATTGAATCCGGCATCATGAGCCGCAACCGGCGTTCCATTCCGTTCAACCGCATCCAGGATGTGGACATAGAGCGTTCGATGCTCGCCCGCCTGTTCGGCCTTGCCAAGGTCAAGGTCGAAACCGGCGCGGGCGGCAAGGACGAAGGCGTGCTCGACAGCGTCACCCTCGCCGAAGCTGATCGGTTGCGGGCGGCGGTGCGGGCGTGGCGCGAGGCCGCGCCCCTTTCTCACGCTCCCGAAGCAGCAGAAGGGCAGCCCCCGGTCGTACCCGCCGCCGCGCCGCTGCCGTTACCGCAGGCGCGCCTGCTCTTCGCCATGGATATGCGGCGCGTGCTCCTGTTCGGCCTGTTCAACTTTTCGCTCGTTTATATCGCCAGCGTGTTCGCGCTGCTGCAGACCTTCGAAAATCTGCTGCCCTTCGACATCTACGATCCTGCAAGGTGGATGGGTTTCGCGGAGCGCCACCTCGCCAATCGGTTTACCGCGCCAGCGATTGCCGCGGTGCTGGTTCTGGCGGTGCTGCTCGGCATCGTCGCGGGCCTGGCGAGGACGGTGGCGCGCGACCATGGCTATCGCCTGAGCCTGGAAGGCGGCCGCTTCAGGCGCGAGCGCGGCCTCTTCACCCGCAGCGAGGCGGTCATCGCTCGAAAGCGGGTGCAGCTCGCACGTGTGTCCACCGGCCCGTTTCGACGCGGGTTCGGCTGGTATGGACTGCACTTTCAAACCCTGGGCGCTGCCAGCGACGCATCGGGGCTGCAGCCGGCCGCACCGTTCGCCACCCGCGCCGAGATCGAGCCGATCCTGGCCGAAACCGCGCCGCTGCGCCTGCCGCCCCCGCCAGTGCTGCAGATGGTGTCGAGCCGCCATGTTGTGCGGGCGATGCTGCTGCCGATGGTGCCGGCCTTGGCTGCGGTGCTGATCTCCAGCCTGTTCTTCGCTCCAGCTCTATACGCGCTTGCGTTGCTGCCGTTGATCGGCGCCGCCGCGGCGTTGGAGCGCCGGTTCCACCGCTATGCTCTCGACGGGGAGCTGCTGTTCATCACCCGGGGTATGTGGAAGCAACAGCTTTGGGTTGTGCCGGTCGCCAGCGCGCAGGCGATCAGCGTTTCGCGATCATGGCTGCAGCGCCGCCTCGATCTTGCCAGCGTGGCCATCGACACGGCGGGCGCGCCATCCTTGCACGGCGCCCGCATCGTCGACCTGCGCCACGCAGCGGCGCGCGAGCTCGCCGCGCAGATCGCCGCCAATCGAAGGCTTTATTCCGGCAGGAAGTCCGGCACGGAGAGGTAGCGCTCGCCCGTATCGTAATTGAAGCACAAGATGCGGCTGCCGGGCAGCTCCTCCAGCTTCTGGCGCACTGCCGCGAGGCTGGCGCCCGAGCTGATGCCGACCAGCATCCCTTCCTCGCTCGCCGCGCGGCGTGCCATGTCCTTGGCGTCGTCCGGCGCGACCTGGATAACGCCGTCGAGCAGGTCGGTGTGGAGGTTCTTCGGGACGAAGCCGGCGCCGATGCCCTGGATCGGATGCGGGCCGGGCTGCCCGCCGGAAATGACCGGCGACAAGGTGGGCTCCACCGCGAAGACCTTGAGGTTCGGCCATGTCTGTTTCAGCACTCGGGCGCAGGCGGTGATGTGGCCGCCGGTGCCGACCCCGGTGATCAGCACATCGGGCGGACTGTCGGCGAAATCGGCCAGGATTTCCTGAGCGGTTGTACGCAGATGCACCTCGATGTTGGCGGAATTTTCGAACTGCTGCGGCATCCACGCACCGTCCGTTTCGCCGACCAGCTGGCCCGCGCGCTCAATGGCCCCCTTCATGCCCTTCTCGCGCGGCGTCAGATCGAAGCTCGCCCCATAAGCCAGCATCAGCCGGCGACGCTCGAGGCTCATGCTCTCCGGCATCACCAGGATCAGCTTGTAGCCCTTCACCGCCGCGACCATGGCCAAGCCGATCCCGGTATTGCCCGACGTCGGCTCGATGATCGTGCCGCCGGGCTTCAAGGCACCCGACCGCTCGGCATCCTCGATCATGGCCAGCGCGATGCGGTCCTTGATCGAGCCGCCGGGATTGGCCCGCTCCGACTTCACCCAGACTTCGGCCTCACCGAACAGGCGGTTGACCCGGATGTGCGGTGTGTTGCCGATCGTGTCGAGAATGCTCGCCGCTTTCATGCCGAAGTCTCCCTGGGTTTCGTTTCACTGTCCATGTTGGGCGTGTCGAAGCTGCGCGCAAGGCGCAGCTCGGGGTACAATTTCGCCCAGGCCAGGGTCACGAGGATCGCGCCGGCTCCGCCCGCCACCACCGCAGCCACCGGGCCGATCAGGGCTGCTAGGAAGCCGGACTGGGCATCTCCAAGCTCGTTGGAGGCGGAAATGGTGAGCTGCGAAACGGCGCCCACCCGGCCTCGCATGGCGTCGGGCGTGTGGAGCTGGATCAACGATTGGCGCACGAACACGGAGAACATGTCCGCGGATCCGACCACGAACAGGGCCGCCAGCGACAGCGGCATCGAGGTCGAGAAGCCGAACGCGATCGTGGCGGCGCCAAAGACGATCACCGACACCAGCATCTTCATGCCGACATCGGTCTTGAGCGGCCGGAAGGAGAAGAACAGGGCGGTGATCGTGGCGCCCAGCGCGGGCGCGGCGGCAAGCTGCGCAAGCCCTTCCGCCCCCACCTCGAGGATGTCGCGCGCATAGATGGGGAGCAGCGCCGTCGCCCCCGCTAGGAACACCGCGAACAGATCCAGGGTGATGGCGGCAAGCACGAGCCGGTTGGTTCGGACATAGGAAAGGCCGTCGATCATCTGCCGCACCGGGTGGCGGCCCCGCTCCACAGCCGGCCGCGGCACCGGACCGATCAGGAACAGGCAGAGCAGCGACACGCAGAACAGGATCGTCGCGCCAAGGTAGGAGGCTTCCGGCCGCCATTCGTACAGGTAGCCGCCGAGCCACGGGCCCGCGACCATGCCCGCCTGCCACGAGATGGAGGAAAGCGCGATCGCCTTGGGCAGGATCTCACGCGGCACCAGATTGGGGGCGAGCGCGCCGAGTGCCGGCCCGGAGAAAGCGCGGGCAATGCCGAGCAGGAAGGCGACCGAGAACAGGATGGCGAGGCTGTTGGTGCCGGCATGGGTGGTCCAGGCGAGCACCAGTGCGCCCACGATCTGCAGCGCCAGCGTCGCGCGGGCGATATGGCGGCGGTCGAACCGGTCGGCGATCCAGCCCGTCACCGGGGTGAGCGCGAACAGCGGGATGAACTGAACAAGGCCGATCAGGCCGAGCTGCGCGGCGGCGGCCGACATGCTCATGCCGCCGTCGCGGGCGATGTTGTAGACCTGCCAGCCGATGATCAGGATCATCGCCGACTGGGCAAGCGTCGCCGACAGTCGCGCGATCCAATAGTATCGGAAATTGGCGATGGAGAGGGGGTGCGCGGCGGCGGCCATTGCCGCGCGCTTAGCGACAGGGGAAAGGCGCGGCAACGCCGCTCTGACGCAAGCCCGGCCGACGGTGCAGGAAGCGGCGCGAAAAGGCGATCCGGAGAGCCACATCCGCTGCTGCGCGCGCAGATGATTGGCGGCGCTTCCAGGGCGGCTTTCTGGCGCACCTCCAGTCCGGGAAGTGCACAGGCCGAGCGAATCCGCGTTGGCTTCTTTCGGCCGCAGCGCCCGGGCGGGGCGTGAATTTGGCGCCCCGCCTGCGCTTTTTTCCACAAACGGCACGCGCGCTTCTGCCAACCGTCAGGCGGGCGGATATCCCGGATTTCAGCGCTGCGGTACAAACTGGGTGTCAACCAGGGAGTATCAGATCATGACCGCCAACCGCTTCTTTACCGTCGCCGCCGCCGCCGCTCTGCTCGCCACCGGCGCCGCGCCGGCCCTTGCCAAGTCGCAGGACAGCCAGGGCAATGGCAGCACCGCCGCGGCCGCGCAGGGCGAGCGCAAGATCTGCAAGACCTTCGCCAACAGCGAGACTCGCATGCGCTCCGATCGGCTCTGCCTCACCAAGTCGCAGTGGCGGGAATTCGACGCGCGGCGTTGAAGCCCGCCACGACGGGTGGCCGCCGCACCTCGCGCGGCGGCCACTCGCCGCGACAATCGCAGCACCGATACGGGGACGCGGGGTTATCCGAACTCATCCGCCCGGATCGAGCGGATGCTGGCGCTTAGAGCTTGGGCAGCGTCACGCCGCGCTGACCCATATATTTGCCGGCGCGGTCGGCGTAGCTGATCTCGCACGGCTCGTTGCCCTGCAGGAACAGGAACTGGCACGCGCCTTCATTGGCGTAGACCTTGGCGGGAAGCGGCGTGGTGTTGGAGAATTCCAGTGTCACATGGCCTTCCCAGCCCGGCTCCAGCGGCGTCACATTCACAATGATCCCGCAGCGGGCGTACGTCGATTTGCCGAGGCAGATGACCAGCACGTCGCGCGGCACCCGGAAATATTCCACCGTCCGCGCCAGCGCGAAGCTGTTGGGCGGGATGATGCAGACATCCCTTTTGCGATCCACGAAGCTGTTCGCCGCGAAATCCTTCGGGTCGACGATGGCATTGTCGACATTGGTGAAGATCTTGAACTCGTCCGACACCCGGGCGTCATAGCCGTAGCTCGACAGGCCGTAGCTGATCATGCCGTCGCGCCGCTGGCCGTCCTCGAACGGCTCGATCATACCGTCCTGCAGCGCCCGCTCGCGGATCCACCGGTCGGCCATGATCGACATCAGCGCGAACCCCGCTCGACGATGCGCCCGCCGCAGCCTTCCAGCCGCCGTCCAGACAGGCTGACCGTCACCCGGTCCTCATAGGCCATGCCGCGAGACCCGGGGCACCGCTCGCGCCGCGCCTCCACGCTGATCACCGAAGTGCCTTCGCCCGATTCCCAGCGCGTGACGCCCGCCTGCGTGCTCGGCAGCACCCGCGGATAGGTGAAGCTTTCCAGCCGCCCTTCGCCCGCGCCGCTGTCGGCGCCCAGCGCCAGCACGATCGAATCGTCGCCGATCGTCACCGTCCAGAACGGAGCCTCGCCCAGCGCCGCGTAGCGGACATTCTGCGTCGGAGCATAAGGGACCTCCCGGCCGGCGCAGGCGGCCAGCATCAGGAGCGGCGGGAGCAGCAAGGGGATCTTCATCGCGCCAGACCTTTGCCCGCTTTGCGCGTGCGGGCAAGCCTCACTTGATGTGGAGCACGCACAACAAGGTGAACAATCGCCGCGCGGTGGCGAAGTCCATCTCGATCTTGTCCTCCAAACTCTCCTGGAGCAGCTCGGCGGCCTCGTTGTGCATGCCGCGCCGGGCCATGTCGATCGTCTCCAGCCCGTGCGGCGAATCGGATCGGACCGCTTTGAAATAACTCTCGCAGATCGCGAAATAGTCGCGCACCGGCCGTTTGAACCGGGCCAGGCCGAGCTTTACGGTCTCCAGCGCACCGCCATCCTCGTCCTTGATCTCGATGGCGAGGCGGTTTTCCTCGATTGCCAGCTTGATACGGAAAGGTCCCGAATGCCCGGCGGGCTGGAAGCTGTTTTCCTCGAGCAGGTCGAACATCGCCACCTGCCGCTCGCGTTCGATATCGTCGCTGCGGCGGATGATCGTATGCTCGTCCAGCTCGATGTCGATGATCCGTGGATCGGCCATAATCCCCGTGCCTTAGCCGCTGGGCGGGCTCTTATCCACATCACTTCCACAGACTTGCTGGCTTGAGCCGCGGCCCGGAAAGGAGGACAAGGCGGGCATGGCTGACAATATCATTCGACTGGCGGGCGACGCGCCCGTGCAAGAGACCTCGACTCTTCCGCACAACGTAGAAGCCGAGGCCGCCCTGCTCGGCGCGCTGATGATCGACAACCGCCTCGCCGAGGACATTCAGCTCAAGCTTCGTCCCGACCATTTCTTCGAGCCGCTCCACGCCCGCATCTACGAGCAGGTCTTGAAGCTGATCGATCGCAACATGATCGCCTCGCCCGTGACCATGCGCCCGCTGTTCGAGGCGGACGAGGAAATGAAGGCGCTGGGCGGCCCCGGCTACCTGGCCCAGCTTACCGGATCCGGCGCCGCCGTGATCGGCGCCCGCGACTTCGCCGGCCAGATCTACGAACTGGCCCTGCTCCGCGCCCTGATCGGCGTCGGCCGCGAAATGGTCGAAAATGCCCTCGACACGAGCGAGGACGTGGATCCCAAGGGCCAGATCGAGCAGGCCGAATCCGCCCTTTACCGCGTTGCCGAGGAAGGTGGCGCGGAAAGCAGCGTCAAGACCTTTGCCGAAGCCACCCGCATGGCCGTGCAGCTCGCCGAAAAAGCGCTCAACACCGGCGGCGGCCTGTCGGGAGTCACCACGGGCCTGGACGGCATCAACGCCAAGACCGGCGGCCTCCACCACAGCGATCTCGTCATCCTCGCCGGCCGCCCCGGCATGGGCAAGACCGCGCTCGCCACCAACATCGCCTACAATGCCGCCGCCCGTTACCTGCGGGACCTCGAGGACGGCATTCCCGCCGAAAAGTCCGCCGGCGCGCCGGTCGCCTTTTTCAGCCTCGAAATGTCCGCCGACCAGCTCGCCACCCGTATCCTTGCTGAGCAATCGGGGATCAGCGGCGAAAATCTGCGCATGGGCAAGATCAGCCAGACCGATTTTCGCAACCTCGCCCGCGCCGCCGCCGAGCTCGAAAGCCTGCCGCTCTACATCGACGACACCGCCGGCCTCACCATCGCGGCGCTGCGCACCCGCGCCCGCCGCCTCAAGCGCCAGCGCGGCATCGGCATGATCGTGGTCGACTATCTCCAGCTCCTCCAGGGCAGCGGCAAGAGCGGCGGCGACCAGAACCGCGTGCAGGAAATCTCCGAAATCAGCCGCGGCCTCAAGACCCTCGCCAAGGAGCTGCACGTCCCCGTGCTCGCCCTCTCGCAGCTCAGCCGCGCGGTCGAGCAGCGCGAGGACAAGCGCCCGCAGCTCTCCGACCTTCGCGAATCCGGCTCGATCGAGCAGGACGCCGACATGGTCTGGTTCGTCTATCGCGAGGAATATTATGTCCAGTCCAAGGAGCCCAAGCGGCCGATGGACGGCGACGACAGCAAGATCTTCGAAGCCCACGACCAGTGGGCCCGCGACATGGAGCGGGTCTACGGCATGGCCGAACTGGTCGTGGCCAAGCAGCGCCACGGCTCCACCGGCAAGGTCAAGATGAAGTTCGAGGCCAAGATCACCAAGTTCAGCGACTGGATCGACGACGCCTACCTGCCGGAAGTGCGGGGGTAGGGGAGGGTGTGCGCCTCAGGGTTCGCGCAGTGTTTCCACCAGGCTCTGCAGCACGCCATCCGTGTTCTGCAGCACATCGTTGTTCCAGTAGCGCACGATCCTGAAGCCGTGGCTCGTCAGGTAGCGGGTGCGGACCCGGTCCTTCTTCTCATCATGCTGACCCCCGTCGATTTCGACGATGAGCATGCGCTCAAGGCAGGCGAAGTCGGCCACGTAGGGCCCGACCGAGTGCTGGAATCGGAACTTGCAGTCCATAAGCTGCCGATTGCGCAGCCGCGACCAGAGCCGCTGCTCCGCATCGGTCGCAGCGCGCCGGAGGGGAGCGGCATAGCGACTAACCTGTCGTTTTACCGGAGGCATGGATCAGAAAAATATCATAACCAATGACAAACGCAAACCTTCCCCCTCTCCCGCTTTTCGCGGGAGAGGGTAGGGTGAGGGTCTTCTTCTTATTCTTATTCTTATTCTTATTCTAAGACGCCTCGCAGCACCCAAGCAGCAAGACCCTCACCCCAACCCTCTCCCGCGAAAAGCGGGAGAGGGGAAAGGCAAGCGTGCCTCACCCCTCCAGCTCGTTCGCCGCATACGGATCCCTCAGCCCGGTACCGATGCTCGCTCGCACCTGGTCCGCCTCCGAACTCGTCACCGGAT
This sequence comes from Allosphingosinicella sp., assembly GCA_035644835.1. GTDB lineage: Bacteria > Pseudomonadota > Alphaproteobacteria > Sphingomonadales > Sphingomonadaceae > Allosphingosinicella. Next base: position 552,752 of record DASQNR010000007.1, read on the forward strand.
AGGCACAATAATCCGCCGCATAAAACGCACTCGGCCGGTGATTGCCCGACAGCCCCAGCCCCCCGAACGGCGCATTTGACGGCGCGCCGTTGGTCGGCTTGTTCCAGTTGATCACGCCCGCCCGCACATTGGCCCAGAAGCGGTCGTACAATTCCGGGCTCCCGCCGATCAGGGAGGCGGCGAGGCCGTAGCGCGTGGCGTTGGCCTCGGTCAGCGCCGCGTCGAAATCCGGCACTCGAACAAGCTGCAGCACCGGCCCGAACAACTCGGCGTCCGGCCGCTCGCGTACTTCGGTGACATCGATCAGCCCGGGCGTCAGGAACGGCAGGTCGTCGCGCGGCCGCGTGAGGTGGCGAAGCGGCCGCCCACCCTTGGTGAGCAGGCCGAGGAACGCCTCCTGGAGCTGGTCGGCGGAGGCATTGTCGATTACCGGCCCCATGAACGGCGCGGGCGTGGCGTGCGGATGATCGACGATCAGCCGCCCGGCAAGCTTCAGGATTGCCGCCACCAGTTCCTCATGCGCGCCGTCCCTTACGATCAGCCGCCGCGCCGCCGTGCAGCGCTGGCCGGCGCTCAGATACGCGGACTGGACCACGATCAGCGCCGCCGCATAGGCATCGGGCGCGTCCCACACGATCAGCGGATTGTTGCCGCCCATCTCCAGCGCCAGCATCTTTTGCGGGGTGTCGGCATATTGGCGATGGAGGGCGAGACCGGCACGCGCGGATCCGGTGAACAGCAATCCGTCGAGCCCCGCGTGGCCCGCCAAAGCCTTGCCGATATCCGGCCCGCCCTGAACGCAGCGCACCACATCCTCCGGCACCCCGGCCTCATGGAAACGCGCCACCAGATATTCGCCAACCGCCGGGGTCTTTTCCGAAGGCTTGAACACCACCGCATTGCCGGCCAGCAGAGCCGGCACGATGTGGCCGTTGGGCAGGTGGGCCGGGAAATTATAGGGGCCGAGCACCCCCAGCACGCCGTGCGGCTTGTGTCGCACCGCGACCCGGGCGCCCAGCGCGCCTTCCAGCCGCCGCTGCGATGTCCGCTCCGAATAAGCCGAGACGGAAATATCGACCTTGTTGACCACCGCGTCGACTTCGGTAGCGCTCTCCCAAAGCGGCTTGCCAGTCTCGCGCGCGATCAGGTCGGAAAATTCATCCTTTTTGCCCCGCACGACATTGGCGAAACGGCGCAGGGTTTCGATCCGCACCGCCAGCGGCCGCGCCGCCCACGCCGCCCAGGCGCCGCGCGCGCGCGCTACCTCGGCATCGACGTCGCCGCTTGTCCCGGTCCACAGGGTCGCGCCGGTCGCCGGCTCGTGTGAGGTGAGGGTCGCCATGGTTGCGCAAGAGCCATGTTTGACCGAGGCGGTCAAGCGGCAGCCCCCAAAGCCTCGCCCATCCGCCGGATCGCCGCCACCTTCGCCTCGAGCACCGACCAGTCGTCCGCCTCGTCGATCCGGCTCCAGATCGCCTCGACCTCGTCGATATGCATCGAGCAGGGCGCCGCATCGGACCAATAGGGGTGATCGGTGGCGCCCGGTACCGGCTCATAGCCTTCCAGCAGCGCCGCCAGCTCCGCAAAATCCGCTTGGTAGGCCGCGTCGGCCGGGGAGGCGCCGCGCTGCCGCCCGCCCCGCCAGTCGAAGAAGAAGCGGTCGATTTCGACCGTCTGTTTCGCCAGCGCCGTTTCCAGCGCCACCAGCAGCTTGGCGTCACGCTCCCCCTCGGTGGGCACGATGCCAAGCCGCCAGAAGATCGTCTCCACCAGTGCGTTCTGGAAGGTCGGCGGGAATGACTCCAGCGACGGGGTCAGCGCCTCCACTTCCGAAATCTGGGTCAGCGCCCGCGCCAGCTGCACCCCGTTCCAGTGGATCGCCTCCGGCTGCCGTCCGAAGGCATAAAGCCCGGCATGGTCGAAATAAGCGGCCGTAAAGGCCCCGTCCCACAACGGCGCCCAGCGCCACGGGCCATAATCGAAGCTTTGCGCGGTAATCGCGATATTGTCCGTGTTGAGCACGCCATGGACGAATCCGGCGGAGATGTAGGAGGCGGCAAGCCGCGCCGCCTGCGGCACGAAGCGCGCGAGCAGCCGCGCCCCCGCATCCTCCCCAGCCTCCTCGCCATAATAATGAAGGAGGCAATATTCGGCGAGCCGGCGCATCTCGTCCGCCTGTTCATGATAAGCGATGCGCTGAAAGGTGCCGAGCCGGATATGGCTGTGCTGGAGCCGCACCAGCACCGCCGCGCGGGTGGGGGAGGGCTCGTCGTTCCTCTGCAGCGCCTCGCCCGTTTCGATCAGCGAAAAGGTCTTGCTGGTCTCGACGCCAAGCGCCTCCAGCATCTCGGTCGCCAGCAGCTCGCGCACCCCGCCCTTCAGCGTCAGCCGCCCGTCGCCGAAGCGGCTGTAGGGCGTCTGCCCCGATCCCTTGGTGCCAAGGTCGAGCAGCCGCCCGGCCCCGTCCCGCATCTGCGCGAACAGAAAGCCGCGTCCGTCGCCGATATCGGGATTGTAGGATCGGAACTGATGGCCGTGATAGCGCAGTGCCAGCGGCTGCGGCAGATTGTCCGGCAAAGGCGCGAACCGGCCGAAATGCCGCAGCCAGTCGGCATCGCTCAGCCCCTCCAGCCCCACCGCTTCCGCCCAGCGGTCGTTGCGGAAGCGCAGGACCGTCTGCGGGAAGTCGGCGGCCTCGACGGGATCGTAAAACGCCTCGCCCAGCGAGAGAATCGCCGTTTCAGGCGAATAAGTGGTGGCTTGCGGGGGCGTGGGCATCAGTGGATATGGGAAAGAAATGATTGGGGGAGAAGCATGGCGGCGTGGTCCGATGGTTATTGGTCTTCGAGCGACGGTCTGCGGCTTCATTATCGCGACTATGCCGGCGATCCGTCGCGCCCGCCGATCGTCTGCATCCCCGGGCTGACGCGTAACGCACGCGACTTCGAAGGAGTTGCCGAGCGCTTGCAAGGCCGTTTCCGCCTGCTCTGCGTCGACCTGCGTGGCCGCGGCACGAGCGAGCATGCCAAGGACCCGATGAGCTATGTCCCGCCCCGCTATGTCGAGGACATAGAGGCGCTGATCGCCGACCAGGGCCTGTCGCACGTCATCCTGTTCGGCACCTCATTGGGCGGCCTGTGCACCATGCTGCTCGCCCAGCGCGACGCCGGCCGCATCGCCGCCGCCCTCATCAACGATATCGGCCCGGTGCTGGAGGGGCGCGGCCTCGACAAGATCCGCGGCTATGTCGGCCGCAGCCAGAGCTGGCCGACCTGGCTCCACGCCGCTCGTGCCATTCAGGAGGTCCAGCAGGACCGCTATCCCGACTGGAAGATCGAGAACTGGATCGCCTACGCCAAGCGCTTGTGCAAGCTCACGCCCGGCGGCCGCGTCGTCTACGATTATGACATGCGCATCTCGGAGCCGTTCAAGGCCGCGCAGGCTGCCGCCGTCGACCTGTGGCCGGCCTGGCGGGCGCTGGCGGGCGTGCCCACCCTGCTGCTGCGAGGCGAGCTTTCGGACCTTCTCAGTGCCGAAACCGAGCGGCGCATGGCCGAGGAGGTACCGACACTGGAGACGGTGCTGGTTCCCCGCGTCGGCCATGCTCCCACGCTGGATGAGCCCGTCGCCGTCGAAGCCATTGAAAGGCTCCTTGCCCGCGCGGCATGAGCGGGGAACCATCGCCCCCGCCTCCCATTGGGAAGGCATGGCCCGCCTTGCTCCCCGTCTCGCTGTCCTCGCCGCAGCCGCCCTCTCGCTCGGCGCCTGTGAGCAGCAGCTCCAGCCCGAAAAAAGCGTCGAATACCGCCCCGAGGAGGTCGGCACGGTCGATCACGCAATGTGCCTGCTCGGCTTCGCCGCGGTGCCGCTTCGCGAGCTGTCCAGCGGCCACCACCTCGTCGACGCGACGGTGAACGGTCGCAAGGCGACCTTCATTCTCGATACCGGCGCCAATCTCAGCGTCGTGCACGCGCCGGAGGCGAAGGGCATGGGTCTGCCCGAAAAGGGTCAGCCGACCGGTGCCCTGGGGCTTGGCGGCGGCATGAAGGCGCAGCAGGTGGTGCTGGAGCGGATGGAGATTGGCGGCATCCCGATCCGCCGCAACCGGATCATGACCTCCGATCTGTCGCAGCTCGTCCATGTGCTCGGCCAGATGTCGCGCAACCGCATCGCCGGAATCATCGGCCAGGATGTGATGAAGGAGCACCGCGCGGTGATCGACGTCGCCCGCCCGATCCTGTTCCTGATCGCCCGGGACCAGGACCCGGCACCGGTGGACGCAGCGCGGTGCCGCAAAAGCGGCGGGGAGGGTGAGGGCGATGCGGACGGCAACCCGCCGATCCGTTCCGGCTGAAGCGCTACGGCCCCGACGCCTCAATCCTGCAGCCGCAGCGCCACTTCGCTCATGAACCGCGGATCGTCGCCTTGTGCGAGCCACCCCGCCTCGCCGGCAATCGCGCCCAGCATGTCGGCCAGCCTGTCCATTTCCGCCTTGGCGTAATTGCCGAGCACATAGCCCGTCACCCGGTCCTTGTGCCCGGGGTGGCCGATGCCGATCCGCACCCGCCGAAAACCATTGCCGGCATGTGCGTCGGTGGACCTGAGGCCATTATGCCCGGCCGTGCCGCCGCCGCGCTTCACCTTGACCTTGAAGGGCGCAAGATCGAGTTCGTCGTGAAAGACGGTGATGTCCTCCACATCGCGCTTGAAGAAGTCCATCGCCGCCCGCACCGCGCGGCCGCTGTCGTTCATGAAGGTGTCGGGCTTTAAGAGCAGGATACGCTCGCCGCCGATCCGGCCCTGCTGGGCCCAGCCGCGGAATGCCTTCCTGGGCGGCTCGAAATCGTGGGAATAGGCGATGGCGTCCACCGCCATGAAGCCGACATTGTGCCGGTGCATCGCATATTGCGTACCGGGATTGCCGAGGCCGACCCAGATCTGCACCGGCTGCCAGTCTCCCCAGTCTTCGTCCCGCGCCTCCAGGGCATCCGGAGGCTGGCCCGGTACCGCCGCCGGCTTGACGCCGAACAACGAGAAGAGCCAGCCTCCGAACAGACCCAAGCGCGTGAGCCTTTATTCGTCGGTGACGATGGTAGGCGCCGGATCCTGCGGATCGTCCGCGTCGGACTGGCCGGTCGCCGGAACCTCGTCGGCCGCGACTTCGGCTTCCGCCTCGGCCGCCGCGTCTTCGGCTTCCATGACCGAGCCCGACGAGGGAACGATGGTGGCGATGGTGAAGTCGCGGTCGGTGATCGCCGGCTCGACGCCCTGGGGCAGGGTGACCGCCGAGATGTGCAGCGAATCGCCGATGTTCATGGCCGCGATGCTGATCTCGATCTCCTCGGGGATCTCGGCCGCGTCGCACACCAGCTCGAGCTCGTGGCGCACCGGGTTCAGCACGCCGCCGCGCTTGATGCCGCGGCTTTCCTCTTCGCCGACGAAGCGGATGGGCACGTTGACGGTGACCTTGGAATGCTCACCGATGCGAAAGAAGTCGACATGCAGCGGCCGGTCGTTGACCGGGTGGAACTGGACGTCCTTGGGCAGGGTCCGGGTGGCGGAACCGCCGACATCGATCATCACCACCGAGTTCATGAAGTGGCCGCCCGAAAGCGCCTTCACGAGGGCCTTTTCCTCCAGGTGGATCTGGATCGGATCCTGCTTCTGGCCGTAGATCACGGCGGGGACGCGGCCTTCACGACGCATGGCACGGGAGGCTCCCTTGCCAGCCCGTTCGCGCGTCTCGGCCGACAGCGTAAGCTGTTCGCTCATATGCATGTCTCCAAAATATTGGGTTGCTCAAAAAGCCCGCGCTCACGCCTCCAGGGATGACCATGAACGGGGGAGCGGCGCCTCTACCCGAGAGGTGCGCAGATGGCAAGGACGGGGAGGGGGCGAGAGGGAGAGGGATGAAAGCCCCTCCCCTTCGGGGGAGGGGTTGGGGTGGGGTTGTCAGTCCCGAAGGCGCCCTGGCAAACAAGCCCCACCCCCGGCCCCTCCCCTGAAGGGGAGGGGGGGAAGCCCTTACTGCACCCGCTTGGCCCTGTGCCCTTTCTTCTTCAGGAAATCCTGCACCGAATCCTTGCCGGCCAGATGCCCCGCGCCGACCGCCACGAACACCGTGCCCGGGCGCTTCATCCGCGCATCCATCCATTCGGCCCAGCGCGCGTTGCGCCGGGTCAGAAGCACTTCGCGCAGCGCCGGCGTCATGTTCTGCTCGTCCTCGAAGGTGCGGGCGATCGCCGCCTCGTCGCCGCGCGACCAGGCGTCCAGCATTTCCGAGAACTGCTTCTTCGCTTCTTCGGGCGAATCGAGCACGCCTTCCAGGAACACGCGCTGCTCGGTCTCGGGCATGCCGTCGAAGAAGCCGAACTGCTCTTCCGCCGTTTCAAGGCCGATGGTCGGCTTGCCACTGTCCTTCCAGGCCGCGCCGATGGTCTTTTCGACGCCGAATTCCGGGTTCAGCCCCAGCCGCTGAAAGGTGACGCCGAGCAGCGACAGCCCCGCCGCCCAGGTCTCGAACCGGTCGAGCGCCGCCGCCGGAATGCCGCTCTCCTTGATGATCGCGTCGAGCGCGGCGCGCTTGGCTTCCGGCACCCGCTCGCGCAGCGGCCGCAGGGCCGTCGACGACAGGCCCATCTTCATCATGCTCTGCGCCATGGCGGCCGGATCGCCGACATCGCCGATCTCCAGCACCAGCTCGTCCGCCGAGGCGAGCGCGGTGTCGAACGCCGCCGTGCGCCAGGTCCGCCCCTCGGGCAGCAGGTGGATGGTGCCGAACAGGTACATCGTCGTGTCGGCGTCGGACACCTTCCACATCGCCGGGCGCGGCGTGCCCGCCGCCGCCGAGCCTGCCGTTTCCGCCGCCGGCTGCGCCGCGCAGCCCGCCAGCGCCAGCGCCGCGGCCGCGCCGATCAGCTTGAGCTTGCCCTTAAGTCCCTCGATCATCGTCATTCCTTCCCACGCGCAGAGTTTCGGGCGTCTTGTGCGGGGCCGCGCCCCCGGGGTCAACCGCCGCACCGCCCGTGCTTGACCGCTTTCCCCCCTTGCGCCAGAGCGGCGCCTTCTTTCCCTTGTGCAGGTGCGAAGCCCCAAAACCGTGGACGAAAAGAGCCCGCCCAGCTTCCAGTCGCTGATCCTCACCCTCCATGACTATTGGAGCCGCCAGGGCTGCGTCATCCTCCAGCCCTACGACATGGAGATGGGCGCCGGCACCTTTCACCCGGCAACCACGCTTCGCGCGCTCGGCCCCGATCCCTGGAAGGCCGCCTTCGTCCAGCCCTGCCGCCGCCCCACCGACGGCCGCTACGGCGAGAACCCCAACCGGCTCGGCCATTACTACCAATATCAGGTTATCCTGAAGCCCAGCCCGCCCGATCTCCAGCAGCTTTATCTGGGCTCGCTGTCCGCCATCGGCATCGATTTCACGGCGCACGACATCCGCTTCGTCGAGGACGATTGGGAAAGCCCCACCTTGGGCGCCTGGGGCCTTGGCTGGGAAGTCTGGTGCGACGGCATGGAAGTCACCCAATTCACCTACTTTCAGCAGATGGGCGGCTTCGACTGCCGCCCGGTCTCCGGCGAGCTCACCTACGGCCTCGAGCGCCTCGCCATGTACATCCAGAACAAGGACAGCGTCTACGATCTCGCCTTCAACGATGCCGGCGTCACCTATGGCGACGTCTTCCTCGAAAACGAGCGGCAGCTTTCCGCCTACAATTTCGAGGTCGCCGACACCGACATGCTGTTCGACCAGTTCCGCAAGGCCGCCGCCGAATGCGAGAACTGCCTCGCCCGCGCCCTCCCCATCCCCGCCTACGAGCAGGCGATCAAGGCCAGCCACATCTTCAACACCCTTCAGGCCCGCGGCGTCATCTCCGTCGCCGAACGCCAGGCGTACATAGGCCGCGTCCGCGATCTCGCCAAAGGCGCCTGCGCCGCCTGGATGGAAAAGAACGGATGGGCAGGGTGAGGGAAGGCAACAAGAAGACCCTCATCCCAACCTTCTCCCGCAAGCGGGAGAAGGGGCCCGCCCGCGCTGTCCACACCCCACTGGTGGCTGGACCGCGCACACCTTTTCCCCCTCTCCCGCCCTTCGCGGGAGAGGGCAGGGTGAGGGTCTTCTTCTTCTCCTTCCCCTTCTTTTCATTCTCCCTCTCACCGATCGCCGCAGCATGACCGACTTCCTCCTCGAACTCCTCTCCGAGGAAATCCCCGCCCGCATGCAGGCCAGGGCGTCGGCCGATCTCGCCCGCCTGCTCACCGAGCAGCTCGCCGCCGCCGGCCTCGCCGCGGAGGCCGTGGAAACCTGCGCCACCCCCCGCCGCCTCGCGCTCATCGCCCGGGGCCTCCCCGCCGAAACCGCGGCCGTGCGGGAGGAAACCAAAGGCCCCCGCACCTCCGCACCGCCCCAGGCCTTGGAAGGCTTCCTGCGCAAGACCGGCCTCACCCCGGACCAGCTCGTCCAACGCGACGGCGTGTACTTCGCCATCCTCGACAAGCCCGGCCGCGCCACCGTCGCCGTCTTGGCCGAAGCCATCCCCGCAATCATCCGCGCCTTTCCCTGGCCCAAGTCGATGCGCTGGGGCGACGCCTCCGCCTCTCCCGAAAGCCTGCGCTGGGTCCGACCCTTGCAGGGCATCGTCGCCCTGTTCGGCGAGGAGATCGTGCCCGTTGAGATCGCCGGCGTGCGCTCCGGCGCCGCCACCGTCGGCCACCGCTTCCATCACCCCGGCATCATCACCATCGGCAGCGCCAACGATTACCTTGAAAAGCTCCAGGCCTGCCACGTCGTCGCCGATCCCGCCGAGCGCCGCCGCCTCATTGCCGAGGGCGCCCGCGCCGCCGCCGCCGCCGCCGGCCTCACCTTGGTCGAGGATGAAGGCCTGCTCGCCGAGAATGCCGGCCTCACCGAATGGCCGATGCCGCTCCTCGGCCGCTTCGACCCCGCCTTCCTCCAGGTCCCGCCCGAGGTGATCCGGCTCACCATGCGGACCAACCAGAAATATTTCGCCTGTCTGGACGGGGAGGGGAGCCTCAGCCCCCATTTCATCTGCACCGCCAACATCGAAGCCGCCGACGGCGGCGCCCGCATCGTCGCCGGCAACGAAAAGGTCCTGGCCGCCCGCCTCGCCGACGCCAAATTCTTCTGGGAGCAGGACCTCAAGATCCCGCTCGAAGACCAGGCGCAAAAGCTCGGCCAGATCGTCTTCCACGAAAAGCTCGGCACCGTCGCCGACAAGGTCGACCGCGTCGCCAAGCTGGCCCGCTGGCTGGTGGAACAAGGCATTGTCGGTGGAGGGAAAGAAAAGCCCCTCCCCTTCAGGGGAGGGGTTGGGGTGGGGGATGTAAGCCAATCTCCTTCCTCTGAAGACGGCGCACCGAACAGGCCCCACCCCAACCCCTCCCCTGAAGGGGAGGGGCTAGCAAACCTCGCGACACGCGCCGCCCGCCTCTGCAAGGCCGATCTCGTCACCGGCATGGTCGGCGAGTTCCCCGAGCTCCAGGGCCTGATCGGCGGCTACCTCGCCCGCGCCCAGGGCGAGGACCCCCAGGTCGCCGACGCCATCCGCGACCATTACAAGCCGGTCGGCCAAGGCGACGAAGTCCCCACCGCCCCCGTCACGGTAGCGGTGAGCCTGGCGGATAAGCTGGATACGCTCGCTGCTTTTTTCTCCGTTGAGTTGTACCCAACCGGCTCGAAGGACCCATTTGCCCTCCGTCGGGCAATGCTTGGTGTCATTGCGACCATCCTGGGTTCGAAACTGCGCCTGCCGTTCACACGCTTGGCTCGACAGCATTGGGACATGACGGACGGCCCGTTGGCGTACTTCCTGGATTTCCTGGATGAGCGCCTCAAAGTGCAGCAACGCGAAGCCGGGGTCCGCCACGACCTGATCGATGCCGTATTCGCGCTCGGCGGGGAGGACGATCTCGTTCGCCTGCTCGCCCGCGTCCACGCGCTGCAGTCCTTCGTCGAGACGTCCGAAGGCAAGGACCTCCTCGCCGGCTACAAGCGCGCCGCCAATATCCTCAAGAAGGAAGGCCACACCGCCAACCCCCAACCCTCTCCCATTTCGGGAGAGGGCCGACTCGCCGAAGGCGAGCGGGGAGAGGGCACGCACCAGGAGGTTCGGCAACAGCCGCTCACCCTCCCGCAAGGCCTCGCCCGCACGCCGGACGCCGCCGACGCTCCGGCTCCCGCCGGCGCCGAAAGACCGAATTCACTTTCCTACACGCCGCTCGATGAGGAAGCTCAGCTCATCGCCGCCCTCGACTCGGCGGCCCCGCTCGCCGCTTCGGCGGTGGAGGCCGAGGATTTCGAGGGCGCGATGGCCGCGCTCGCGTCCTTGCGCGGTCCCGTGGACGCATTTTTCGACAAGGTGACCGTCAATGATCCCGATCAAGCAAAGCGCAAAGCCAGGCTCGATCTCCTCGCCCGCATGCGCGACGCGGTCCATTCGGTGGCCGATTTCTCGCGTATCGAAGGCTGAACGGGGCGGGGCACCCCCCGCACTACCATGTGACTTTCACGACATTCGCGACATTCACGACATTCACGACATTCACGACATTCGCCCCCGGAAGAAGCCGGCACCCGCCCGCCCGCAACCTTTCGCAGCCGCAATCTTTTCACCCCCGGCTCCGCCCGGAGCGCCTTCTCTCCCACCCGTCGAGACCGTGAACATCATGAACTTCACCCCCCTTCCGCGCGGAGGCGCAGCCGCATGACCCACTATGTGTACCGCTTCGGCGGCGGCGTTTCCGACGGAGGCGACGGGGATAAGAATTTGCTCGGCGGCAAGGGCGCCAACCTCGCCGAAATGGCCGCCATCGGCCTGCCGGTGCCGCCGGGCTTCACCATCTCCACCCCGGTCTGCGCCCTCTATTACGCCGAGGGCGAAAGCTTCCCCGACGCCCTGCGCGCCGAAGCCGCCGGCGGCATCGCCCACATCGAGAAGGTCACCGGCAAGAACTTCGGCGACCCCGCCGATCCCCTCCTGGTCTCGGTCCGCTCCGGCGCCCGCGTCTCCATGCCCGGTATGATGGACACCGTCCTCAACCTCGGCCTCAACGACCGCACCGTTGAGGGCCTCGCCGCGATGAGCGGCGACCCCCGCTTCGCCTGGGACAGCTATCGCCGCTTCATCCAGATGTATTCCAACGTCGTCCTCGGCCTTGATCACGGCCTGTTCGAAGACGCGCTGGAGATCGCCAAGGAGGACAAGGGCGTCCACCTCGACACCGATCTCGACGCCGCCGATCTCCAGCGCCTGGTCGAAAGCTTCAAGCAGCTCGCCGAAGAGGAACTCGGCCGGCCCTTCCCGCAGGACGTCCAGGAACAGCTCTGGGGCGCGATCGGCGCCGTGTTCGGCTCCTGGCAGTCGGATCGCGCCAAGGTTTATCGCCGCCTCAACAACATCCCCGGCGACTGGGGCACGGCCGTCAACGTCCAGGCGATGGTGTTCGGCAATATGGGCGAAACCTCCGCCACCGGCGTCGCCTTCACCCGCAACCCGTCCACCGGCGAGCGGGCCTATTACGGCGAATATCTCATCAACGCCCAGGGCGAGGACGTCGTCGCCGGGATCCGCACGCCCCAATATCTCACCCTCGCCGCCCGCGAGGCCGCCGGCGCCAGGGCCGCGTCGATGGAAGAATCGATGCCGCAAGTGTATGGCGAACTCGCCCGCGTCTTCGACCTCCTGGAAGCGCATTACCGCGACATGCAGGACATCGAATTCACCGTGGAGCGCGGCACGCTGTGGATGCTCCAGACCCGCTCGGGCAAGCGCACCGCCAAGGCGGCTTTGCGCATCGCCGTCGACATGGCCGCCGAGGGCCTGATCTCCGAGGAAGAAGCGGTGCTGCGCATCGATCCGTCCGCGCTCGATCAGCTCCTCCACCCGACACTCGACCCGAAAGCGCCGCGCCACGTCATCGTCAAGGGCCTGCCCGCCTCGCCGGGCGCCGCCTCGGGCGCCGCCGTGTTCGACGCCGACACCGCCGAGACTCGCGCCACCCTTGGCGAAAAGGTCATCCTCGTGCGCGTGGAAACCTCCCCCGAAGACATTCATGGCATGCACGCCGCGCAGGGCATCCTCACCGCGCGCGGCGGCATGACCAGCCACGCCGCCGTGGTCGCGCGCGGCATGGGCCGCCCTTGCGTCTCCGGCGCCGGCTCGATCTCCATCGACATCCAGGCGCGGGTGATGCGCGTCGGCGGTGCCTCCGTGGCGGAAGGGGAGACGATCACGGTCGACGGCTCCACCGGCGAAGTGATGCTCGGCGAAGTCGCCACCGTCCAGCCCGAGCTGGTCGGCGATTTCGGCACGCTCATGGTCTGGGCCGACCGCGCCCGCCGCCTGCGCATCCGCACCAATGCCGAAACCCCGCTCGATTGCCGCACCGCCCGCGAATTCGGCGCCGAGGGCATTGGCCTGTGCCGCACCGAGCATATGTTCTTCGATGCCCAACGGATCAGCGCCGTCCGCCAGATGATCCTGGCCGAAGACGAAGCCGGCCGCCGCGCGGCGCTCGCCAAGCTCCTCCCCGAACAGCGCGGCGATTTCGAGGAGATTTTCCGGATCATGGCGGGCCTGCCCGTCACCATCCGCCTGCTCGATCCGCCGCTCCACGAATTCCTGCCCCATTCGGAAGCCGAGTTCGCCGATGTCGCCGCCGCCGCCGGCACCTCGCCCGACACCGTCCGGCGCCGCGTCGCCGAGCTGCACGAATTCAACCCCATGCTCGGCCACCGCGGCTGCCGGCTCGGCATCACCTATCCCGAAATCTACGAAATGCAGGCGCGCGCCATCTTCGAGGCGGCGGTGACGGTTGCCGAGGAGACCGGCGCCGCCCCCATCCCGGAAGTGATGGTGCCGCTGGTCGCCACCCGCGCCGAGCTTCGCATCATCCGCGAGTTGATCGACAGGGCCGCCGCCGCCGTCTTCGCCGAGCGCGGCCGCACGGTGGAGTATCTCGTCGGTACCATGATCGAGCTCCCCCGCGCCGCTTTGATGGCCGGCGAAATCGCCGAGGAAGCGCAATTCTTCAGCTTCGGCACCAACGATCTCACCCAGACAACCCTCGGCGTCAGCCGCGACGACGCCGCCCGCTTCCTCTCCGTCTATGTCGAAAAGGGCATCTTCGAGCGTGACCCTTTTGTGACCTTAGACGAAGCCGGCGTCGGCCAGCTCATCGCTCTGGCGGCGGAACGGGGCAGGGCGGCCAGGCCCGGCCTCAAGCTCGGCATCTGCGGCGAACATGGCGGCGATCCGACCTCCATCGCCTTTTGCGAGAAAACCGGCCTCGATTACGTCTCCGCCTCTCCCTACCGCGTCCCCATCGCCCGCCTCGCCGCCGCCCAGGCGGCGCTGCGCCACGCCCGCCCGCGGGAGGAGGAAGCGTAAAGCTCGTTGGAGCGGTTCTCCGCCACGATCTGCGACGCCGGATTGTAGCCCAGCCCCAGCGCCAGATCGCCGCTCGCCCCCGCCAGCTCCTGCGTCAGCGCCGCCAGCCGCGAAGCGGGGTCGTAGCCATAGGCCGTGCTCGTGCCGTTGCCGCGGGTGAGGCTCGTGCGCCGCCCAAGCCCGTCATAGACAAAGCCAGCCAGCAGCGGCCCGCCATATTCCCGGATCGCCGCCGTCTCGCCGGTGACGAGATGCTCGTAGGTGACGAAGAACCCGTCCGGCCAGATCAGCTTCCAGCGCCGCCCCGCCGCGTCATATTGCGAGCGCACGCTGCCGTACCAGTTGCTGTGTTCGGCGAGCAAATTGCCGAGCACATCGTATTCGAAGCTCTGCTCGTGGCCGAGCGAGTCGGCCGTCGAGGTCAGCCGCCCGAGATTGTCATAGCCATATTCGGCATCCGCCTCATAGCTGCGAAGATTGGGCACATTCTTCGACACCAGCCGCCCGAGCGCGTCATAGCGCAAGTGGATCAGTTCGCCGGCGCGGTTGCGCACGCTCGCCACCAAAGGCGAGTTGAACTGGCCGCCGCCGACGCTTTCGTAGAACAGCTCCTCATAAGTGGCGCCGTGCGGCGCGGCCGCCGGATAGGTGGTGCGGGACAAGCGGTCGTGGCCGTCATAGCTGTAGGCGGTGACATTGTCCCTGGCGTCGGTCAGCGTCGCCACCTGGCCGTTGGGACGGTAGCTGTAGCGCGCCTCCGAAGCCATGTCCGGGGTGCCGACCGCAACCTGCACTTCCCGCACCCGGCCGGCCACGTCCGACAGCGCGACGATCGAGCCGCGTTCGTCGGCGTGGAGGAGGCGGCGGTTGGGGAGTGCCAGCGCCCTCATACCAGACAAGCGGCTCGTCGCTGCCGGGGCCGCGCACATGACGCCCATTCATCCCAATACGCCGCTCAGAAGTGGCTGCGGGTGATACGGTTCAGGCTCTCAGCAAAGCTTAAGAACCAGGAGTGATTTCAGCACGCCTAGGGGAAATATAGAATCATGATTTGCCCTTTAAACTGCGCGTGTGCAGCCACAAGCCGAGTGGGAGTGTTAAAACAATTAATAAAGTCACTGCAATAATGACGTCAAACCACCTTCCTGAGACGATAGACATGACGAGGGGGAAAGCAATTAAAAATAGAATCATATGTATATATGCGATAAAACCTAGATAGGCTCCAAAACCCAACTCCGATCTAATTACCGATCCGCATCTGCTACAGAGGGTTGCAACAGACCTCGACAATGTTTTCACTAACCCGAACCTCTGGCTAGCAGCGCCACAGACGGGACACGAGAATACTAATGGGCCGATCAACAACTTTCTCCTACGACTGCTGCCACAGCAACGGCATTCGGGTTCTGATGGGCTGCCTTGAAAGCTGATCCATAGACGGCCGTCACTGTAACAGCGGCTCCTAAATACGGGTTCAACACGGAGACGGCCGCTCCCGAACCCATTCGGCTAAATGTTTGCACCGGATATTTCGAGGCCGCAGCATATATCGTTCGGGCCGTTTGGCCCGGATGAGATCGAATTTGATCGTAGACCACACTCAACCTGGCGTTAGTATCCGCAGCCTGATTCCTCGCCCGTTCTCCTATAAGGCCAGCGCGAGCAGCAACGGCTGTAACGCCCCAAGCAAACCCATCGATGTAGCTGGCTATTCCGTCCTTCAGTTGCTTAACGGCGCCTTTCTTCGGCAGATGTTTCCGGATTTCTTCAGGGGAAACCATCCGGCACGTTCTCTGTTCTCCTGGGGTCGCAGGAGTTGCACCACCACCACCACCACCACCATCGCCGCCGAACGATCCCAGGGCAAATCGCATCCTCATGCCGCCGGGGGTGGGCTCGGGTGCATTGTTCTTGAGCCTCTTGCCTGTGATGAAGATATCGCAACCCTCGTCCGAGCCCGCG
>DASQNR010000008.1:0-63461 GCA_035644835.1 Allosphingosinicella sp.
CCCCGGCCCTCTCCCCTGAAGGGGAGAGGGAGAAGCCCGCCGTCACCTCGGCTGGCGAGAACTGGGGCGATTGCGCGGGCGAGGCGAAGGCGATGGTTGGGCGTGCGCTCGGCGCCTTTCGGTCATGGGACGCCCAGAGCATCGAGCATCGCGCCGCCTGCCTCGACCGCCTCGCCGACCTGCTTGAGCGGGAGCGGGATGCGCTGATGCGGATCTGCGTGCAGGAGGCGAAGAAAACCATCCCCGATGCGCTCGCCGAAGTGCGCGAGGCGGTGGATTTCTGCCGTTACTACGCGCAGCAGGCGCGCACCGGCCTCCAGCCGCTTGAACTCCCCGGCCCGACCGGCGAGCGCAACGTGCTCAGGATGGGCGGCCGCGGCGTCTGGGTGTGCATCGCGCCGTGGAACTTCCCACTCGCCATCTTCCTCGGCCAGGTCAGCGCAGCGCTCGTTGCCGGCAATACGGTGGTCGCCAAGCCCGCGCCGCAAACGCCGGAGATCGCCGCTTATGCCGTCGGCCTTGCCCACGGTGCCGGCATTCCGGAGGATGCGCTGATCCTCGCGGCGGGAGGGCCGGACCTGGGCGCCGCCCTGGTCGAGGACAGCCGCATCGCCGGCATCGCCTTCACCGGCTCCACCGCCACGGCCAAGCGTATCGCCCGCTCGCTACTGGACGATGAGGAGCGGCCGATCGTGCCATTCATCGCGGAGACCGGCGGCATCAACTGCATGATCGTCGACAGTACCGCGCTTCCGGAGCAGGTGACGGTGGACGTGGTGACCAGCGCTTTCCGCTCCGCCGGGCAGCGCTGTTCGGCCCTGCGCGTGCTGCTCCTCCAGGAGGAGATTGCCGAGCGAACGCTCGAGATGCTCGCAGGGGCGATGGATACGCTGGTCGTAGGCAATCCCGCGGAGCCGCGCACCGATGTCGGGCCGGTGATCGACCAGGGGGCGTACGACC
Source organism: Allosphingosinicella sp. (assembly GCA_035644835.1). GTDB lineage: Bacteria > Pseudomonadota > Alphaproteobacteria > Sphingomonadales > Sphingomonadaceae > Allosphingosinicella. The sequence goes on from DASQNR010000008.1 coordinate 961, forward strand.
GGCTTATGGAGCATCGCGAGGCGATGCGCGGGCGCTGGATTAAGACGGTGGAGGCGCCGGCCAAGGGCCTGTTCGTGCCGCCCACACTGATCCGCGTCGATCGGCTGGAGGATGTGAAGAAGGAATGGTTCGGCCCGCTCCTCCATGTCGCCACCTGGAAGTCCGGCCGGCTCACGGAGACGGTGGAAAGGGTGAATGCATCCGGCTTCGGCCTCACGATGGGCCTCCACAGCCGTATCGCACGCGCGGCCGAGAGCGTTGAGGAGCTGGCGACGGTGGGCAACCTCTATGTCAACCGTTCGATGATCGGCGCGATCGTCGGGTCGCAGCCATTCGGCGGCGAAGGGCTTTCAGGCACCGGCCCCAAGGCGGGCGGGCCGCACTATCTGCCGAGGTTCTGCGCGGAGCGGGTGACGAGTACGGATACCACGAGCGCGGGCGGGAATGCGACGCTGCTGAGTTTGGAGGATGTGGGGCTCTAATGCGGCTCGCCCCTTCTCCCCCTCTCCCGCTCTTCGCGGGAGAGGGAGGGGCCCGCCCGCAGAGCGGGTGGGAGGGTGAGGGTCTGTACCGAGGAGTCAGCAAGACCCTCACCCCAACCCTCTCCCGCGGAAAGCGGGAGAAGGGGTAGAAAAGGCGTCATGCCGGACTTGATCCGGCATCCAGCTGGTTGGCTGCCGGGCGGCTCGCAGCTGGACCCCGGATCAAGTCCGGGGTGACGGTTTGTGCGGTGGCGGCTAAGGCTCTCCCATGACCGATCTCGCCACCTTCATCGCCGGCCTGCCCAAGGCCGAACTCCACATGCATATCGAGGGCAGCCTCGAGCCCGAGCTGATGTTCGCGCTTGCCAAGCGCAACGGCGTTGCGACTCCCTATGCCAGCGTGGAGGAAGTGCGGGCCGCCTACAGCTTCTCCAACCTCCAGGATTTCCTCGACATCTATTATGCCGGCGCCGATGTGCTGCGCACCGAAGAGGATTTCCGCGACCTCGCGAGTGCCTATTTCGACCGCTGCGCCGCGGACACTGTCGTCCACGCGGAGATCTTCTTCGATCCGCAGACCCACACAGTCCGCGGCGTCTCCTTCGACACGGTGATGCGCGGGCTGGTGGCCGGCATGGACGAGGCGAAGGCGAAGCACGGCATCACCTCCAAGCTGATTCTCTGCTTCCTGCGCCACCTCGACGAGGCGGATGCGTTTGCCACCCTCGCCGAGGCGGAGCCGTGGCTGGAGCGGATCGACGGGGTCGGCCTCGACAGTTCGGAGCTTGGCCATCCTCCCGAGAAGTTCGCGCGAGTCTTCGCAGCGGGGCGGGAGCGGGGGCTGAAGCTGGTCGCCCATGCCGGGGAGGAGGGGCCGCCGGAGTACGTGCATCAGGCGCTGGATGTGCTCGGGGTTCACCGGCTCGATCACGGCAATCGCTCGATGGAAGACCCCGCCCTAGTCGCGCGGCTGGTGGCGGAGGGAATGACGCTGACCGTCTGCCCGCTCTCCAACCTCAAGCTGTGTGTGGTGGACGACATGGCCGATCACCCGATCGACGCGATGCTGGCGGCGGGGCTCAAGGTGACGATCAACTCGGACGATCCCGCCTATTTTGGCGGCTATGTGAATGCCAATTACCAGGCGGCCGCCGAGGCGCGCGGGCTGGGGCGGGAGGAGCTGGTAACGCTGGCGCGGAACAGCTTCGAGGGGTCGTTCCTCAGCGAGGCGGAAAAGGCGGCGCACCTGGCGCGGCTGGAGGAATACGCGGCGGCTTAAGCCCCACTATCCCCTCTCCCGCTCTTCGCGGGAGAGGGAGGGGGCCGCGTCAGCGGGAGGGTGAGGGTCTGTACCGAGGAGTCAGCAAGACCCTCACCCCAACCCTCTCCCGCGAAAAGCGGGAGAGGGGAAAGTCTGCGCGCTCTCCCGCTTTTCGCGAAAAGCGGGAAAGGGGGAATTCACTTCGGGCCGTCGTCGGGCGCCGCGATCATCTTTACATGGGGATAGGGCATGACCAGCCGGCCGTCGGGGGCGGCGGTGAAGGTCACCTGGGTGGGATAGGCATAGTCCACACCGAGCGCGCGGAAGCGCTGCATCATTGCGACCATGATCGCCTGCCGTGTGGCCATGAATTCCGGATAATCGGCGGACTCGACATGGAAGACGAGTTCGAAGTCGATCGATGAGGCGCCGAACTGGAAGGCGTGAGCGCGGTCGAAGCTGGCGAGCGGCTGGGCGCCGACGATGGCGCGCAGCTCCTCACCGATTGCGGCAATCGTCTCCGGCGGCGTCTGGTAGGTGATGCCGAACACCATCACCGCGCGGCGGCGCTCGAGCAGGGCCCAGTTCTGCACCTGCGTGTTCAGGAGATTGGCGTTGGACATTACCACCTCCTCGCCCTGCAGCGAGCGGATGCGGGTGCTCTTGAGGCCGATCCGTTCGACGACGCCCGTGGTGGGCGGGCTGCCGAAGGTGATGGTGTCGCCGCGGCGGAACGGGCGGTCGAAGATGATCGAAAGCGCCGCGAACAGGTCGGAGAAGATGCCCTGCGCTGCTAGGCCGATGGCGATGCCGCCGATGCCGAGACCGGCGACCAGGCCGGTGACGTTCACGCCGAGATTGTCGAGAATCAGGATGATGGCGATGGCGAACAGGGCCACCGTCACCAGCAGGCGGATGATGCCGATGGCGGAGGCGAGCGTGGAATGCTCGTCGTCCACCCCGGCGCGGTGCTGGATGTAGCCCAGGATCAGCTCGCGCGCCCACACCGCGGCCTGGATGGCGGCGGCGACCACGAAGAGGACGTGGATGACACGCAGGATGGCGGGCGGCGTGGCGGCATGTTCGGCGACGAGCTGCGCGGAGCACATCACGATGAAGAAGATGTTGGTGCGCGACACCGCCCGGGCAAAGATCACCGGCCAGTGAGGATTGTCGGCGGCGGTGAGCTTGCGCACGCTGCGCGCCCCGAAGGAGCGGATCGCGACCAGCAGCAGCGCGATGGCCACGCCGGCAGCGCCGGCAAGCGCGATGTCGGCGGCGTTGGTGGAAATCCAGCGCGTCCCTTCGGAGACGAGGCTGGAGGTCGTCTCGGACAAACTCTGGGCGGCGTCGCCCGCGCCCTGGGCCTTGTTGGTCATGGGGGCGCCATAGCCTCAGGCGGCGCGGGTCTCCAGCTTCGCCTTTGCTTCCGCGGCCACTTCGGCTTCGGCGGCGGCTCGGCTCTCGCCCTTGGCGCTGGCGCGGCGGGAGATTTTCTCCTCCGCTTTGGCTTTTTCCTCGGGCAGCGCTTCGAGGAAGGCGATCAGGCCGCGCTCGCCCGAGGTCATGTAGGCGGTGGCGCGCGGCAGCTTGCCACTGCCGATCGCGCCCGCGTCCTGCGCCGCTTCGATGAGCGCGGGGTGGACATAGGATTTGCGGCTGATCGCCGGCGTGTTGCCAAGCGCTTCGGCGACCGGCTCCATCACCGCCTTCAGCTTGACCTTGCCATGCTCGCCGATCCGGCGGGCCATTTCCTCGAAAGCGATGGTGCTCGCGCCCCAGGTGCGGAAGTCCTTGGCGGTGAAATCCTCGCCCATCGCCTCCTTGATATAGGCGTTCACATCGCCGGAAGTGACGGGGCAGATCTCGCCGGCCTCATCCACATATTCGAACAGGTGCTGGCCGGGCAGCTCCTGCGTCTTCTTGGCGATGCGGGAGAGATGCCGGTCGGCGACGGTGACGGTGCGCTTGATGCCGTGCTTGCCGGTATAGCTGATCTTGAGCCGCCCGCGCTCCACCTTGGCGTGGCGGTTGCGCAAGGTGGTGGCACCGAAGCTCTTATTCTCCTTGGCATATTGCTCGTTGCCGATGCGCATCCGGGTTTCGTCGATCAGCCGCACCACCGCGGCGAGCACCGTATGCTTGTCGGTCGCCTTGCCGGTGAGGTCGGCGGCGATGCGCTTGCGAAGCTTGGGCAGGCAGCGGCCGAAGCGGGCGAGCCGCTCATATTTCAGCGTCTCCTGCTGCTCGCGGAAGGAGGGGTGGTAGCGATATTGCTTGCGGCCCTTGGCATCGTAGCCGACCGCCAGGATGTGGCCGTCCGGGTGCGGGCAGAACCAGCAGCGCTCATAAGCGGGCGGCATGCCGACGGCGTTCAAACGGTCGATCTCGTCGCGGTCGGTGATCCGCTCGCCCTTGGGGTCGAAATACATCCAATAGCGGCCGCGGCGCTTTCGAGTGATGCCGGGGCGGCTGTCGTCGGAATAGCGGATCATCACGCCGCAAAGCGCGCGTGGCGCCCTGCGGGTTCCGGAACGCGGCGACGGGGCACCCGTTGTTTTGAAGAACGCTTCACAAGGAGACCGATATGCCGACGATTTCGGACGCGAAGATCCTCATCCTCGCCACCGACGGGTATGAGGACAGCGAGCTGCTCGTTCCGCGCCGTACGCTCCTCGACCGCGGCGCCGATGTGACTCTGGCGAGCCTCCGAAAGGGCGAGATCAAGGGCGACAACGGCGCCACGATCTATGCCGATTGCACGATCGGCGAGGTCGATGCTGGGAGCTTCGACGCGCTGCTGCTGCCCGGCGGCACCAAGAACCCCGATGCGCTGCGCATGGACCAAGGCGCGGTGGCGCTGATCCGCCGCTTCGTGGAGAGCGGCAAGCCGGTGGCCGCCATCTGCCACGCGCCGTGGCTGCTGGTGGAAGCCGACGTGCTGCGCGGCCGCACCGTCACCGGCTGGCCCTCCATCCGCACCGACCTGCGCAATGCCGGGGCCGAAGTGGTCGACCGGGAAGTGGCCATCGACGGCAACATCGTCACCAGCCGCAAGCCGGAGGACATTCCCGCCTTCACCGAGGCGTTAATCGGCTTGGTCGAGTCGGCCGAGGCCGCGCTCGAGACGGTGTGACTGTTCTAGCCCCTCCCCTGAAGGGGAGGGACCTACATACCTGTGTGACCCAACCTCAGAAGACTGCGTTCTCGGGAGGCTGTATCTGGTTCCAGCGTTCCACGATTCCGGCGCATGCTGCCCTGACCTCGTTGAAGCGATAGACGGCATTGCTGGGGGCGGGGTGCACCGTCCCGCTCCACATATCGACAGCGACGCACAATTCCCGCTCAGCGTCCATTTCGCCCAGCCCCTGCTTAAGCTTGGTCGTGAGATAGCCCATGGAGATGGCGCCCTGCCAACAGGCGGCCTCCGGATCAAGCGGCTTGCCTTTGGCGTAGCGAAAGAAAGCCACCCCTATTTTCGGGACGTTGCGTTGGTTGACCCGCTTGAGAACGAGGTTCGGAGAGAACGACAGGGCAAAGCCACCAATGTCGAGCGCGGGCATTTTCCCCGCTTTGGTGACCTCCTGCGCCTTGGCGGGCAGGCTCGGCTTCATCGCGAGAAAGCGCTCCATGTAATCTGCGTTATGCTCCGCCACCTCGTTGTCAAAATCAGACCCTTGGAGACCGTTGCGCAAAATCTCCACTCGCGCCTGAAGCGCCTCAGGGTCGACGGCGCCGCTTGACACCCAATCGGAAATGGATTCCTTCGCGTCTTGATGCTGGATGACGCGCGCCCGAGGTCGATATTTGCAGCCTCTCAGGATGCTGCGCTTTGCCTGTTCGGACGCGGCCATGTAGTCAGCCAGCCGGTTGGCGGACATGCCGGGAGTCGTCCGAAGATCATGGGTTTTTTGCTGGTCTGTCATATGCCTGCGGAGGGGATGAGTTATGGCTAGCTTGTATCTTAGCGCGATTGCCGACGGCGGCAAAATTCTAAGTATCGCGCCGATAACGAATAGGATTGCTGCGATGGTTGATCCGCCGATCGCGGCCCTAGATGGTTATTTCCTCGTGGAGAGCGACGGCTGCAACAGCGCGGTTCTCGCTCGCGTGGAAACTGAGGATGCAGCGCTGAAGCTGGCCAGCCTCTTGGGCCTTGCCTAGTTTCTGTCTTCAAGGCAGTCTTCAAAATAATCCCGCACGAAGGCCAGGCCCTTGGCGGTGGCGCGGAAGCCCCCTTTAATGTCCTCTGCGTATCCTTGGAAAATGAAGTTTGTCGATGACGCCTTATGCGACTTTAGGTTTCGAACGATCTGGCTGAACTTCGAGTCGGTGCGGCTGTTGTTTTCTGCTGTCGTCCACTCCGGCACACGGATGTAGCGCGGCAGCTCGTCAATGAGATCGCGCGTCGAAATCTCCATGCTGGGCTTTTGCGCCATGATAAGCAGGGCATATTTCCAAAGGTCCGCGCGCAGATTAATTGGCTTCAGATCGCTCTCGGGTGCCGGCAGTTCCTTGGCCGCGGGCTTGGCTGCAATCTGCGGGGGACAGGCGTCTCTCAGCCGTCGCTCGGCCAGTTTGATGCTATCGGCGGCAGGCAGGTCCTCAGGCGCGGTGCCGCTGATTTTCAGCATGGCGTCTCGCACTTGCCGACCAACCGCATAGTGCGTGTCGTATGCACGCTGCTTCCCGCGAATGCCGTCTTTCCGCAGCTTCTCCTCGGTCTGAGTCACGCGGAAAAAGTTAGCCGCTAACTCGGTGCTTCCCATCCGATCGAGAATGTCGACGTTGGAGGTTAGCCCCTTGTATTGCCTGATTTGCCCAACCGTTTTCCCGTAGAGGCCCTGATAGCCGCTGCTGTGGAAAATGGCGAAGTCTTGGGGGGAGACGACGCCCGCCTCCTTAGCGGCGCTGGAAAGGTGGCGGTTATGCTCCCTGATCTGATTTCGCAGGAAGACGCGCTTCTCGTCCTCTGACATCGGGACGGCAACCGCTTGCCGGTCCGCCAACTCCTGGCGGCGGGTTTGGATCGCAAAATAGGTCTGTGCGAAAGCGACCGCCCTTTTGCGGGAGTCGGCGTTCTGAGCGATAAGGTAGCAGGCGTAGCGGCTAAGGTGGAGGTTTTCGATCTCTCGCCGCGCCCCTGAGCCTATTTCGACCATATCGGTAACGTCAACAAAATGGTCCTCCGGCGGGACCCCCGTTGCGCGACATGCCGCCTTCGCCTTTTCCACAATCGTGAGAAAGTTGCGGTACTCGGCGTATTCGAGAAGGCGAGCTAGATCGCGCCCCGTCCAATATTCCTGTCCCTCTTCGGTGGATCTGGCAGCATCCTCGAAGGCAGCAATCAACCTCTCTATCGCTCCGTCATTCATCGTGGCGGCCGTGAGAACCGCAACCTCTTGCGGGTCGGTCTGCGCCACGCGGGCCATTGCTTCTTCGAAGTCGAAATCGAGCTTCACCGGCTCTTCGGTTTTCCGCCTGTCGTTCATGCGATCAGCTCCTTGTAGGTCAAGCGACCCGAGGCCTGATCGAGAAGCGCGTTGACCCTGTCGCCCTCCCCAATGTCACGGAGATTGAAGCGCCATGTCACCTCGGCAACATAGCGGTTGAGGTGCTTAAGCGTAACAAAGTGATGGATGCCGATGATCTGCCTTTTCAGCAGGGACCAGAAGCCTTCGATGCTGTTCGTGTGGCAGTCGCCGATCCGGTACTCACCCGCGCTGTGGCGAACGACGCTATGCGAGTAGGTGCGGCCAAGGTGGCGGTAGCCGGAGTGTTCGTCGGTCGAGATAAGGGACGCGTTAGGCGACACGAACTCGTGAACGAAGCGATCAAGGGTGGCGGTGTCGGTGCGGCGAATAACCGTCGCGACAGCCTTCCCGCCGCGCTGCACGGCGCCGATGACGGCGGTCTTGCCCTTAGTGCGGGGGCCATTCTTGGGATCACCTTTGTGGCGGTTGGAGGCTTTGCCGCCGACATAGGTCTCATCGACCTCCACCTCGCCCTCCAGTGGACGGTTAAAGGACTGAGTGCGGGCGGCATAACGAAGGCGGTGAAGCATGAACCAAGCCGTCTTCTGAGTGACGCCGATGTCCTTGGCGAGAGCGGTGCTGGCGATGCCCTTCTTGTGTGAAGTGACCAGCCAAATCGCCATCATCCACTTGCGCAGCTCGATCTTGCTGTCTTCGAAGATCGTGCCGACCTTGATCGAAAAGCGCTTCCGGCAGTCGCCGCACTTGTGGGTGCGCCGGTCGGAGAAGTGATAGATCTTCGTAGAGCCGCAGTGAGCGCAGAATGCGCCATCGCGCCACCGGATGGCCGTGAAGTGATCGATCGCCGCTTGCTCATCCGGAAACGCCGCCATCATCTGGAACAGGGTTTCGAACTGCTGCTTCTTGGGGGCGATCTTTTCCATGCCCCCTTGTGGCATTCAAATCAGATTGGGTCAAGCATGTATATAAGTCCCTTCAGGGGAGGGGTTGGGGTGGGGCATGTTCGTGCAAGAACTGCCCTAAGCCGGCGCGTGGCTGACAGCCCCCACCCCCAGCCCCTCCCCTTCAGGGGAGGGGCTTATGCGGCGCGCGATACCCTATCTTAACGGCCCCGGCGCTAAAGCGGGCTCTTCATTTTTCCTGAAAGTGCCCGCCCGTGGACCAGCAGACCTCGCCCGCCACCCTCGCCGCCCTGGAGACCCAGCGGCGGCTGGAGGCTGAACGCGAATTCCACAACCGGAAGTTCGGCGAAGCCAAGGAGCATCGCGGCTCCAACGCCATCTACGAGCTGCCGCGCGCCGCCTACCGCGCGTTCGAGCGGCAGCTCGAGCCGCTCGCCAGGGGCGCCGACATCCTGGAATATGGCTGCGGCGACTGTTCCTATGTGGCGCGACTCGCCGACTGGGGCGGGCGCGTCACCGCCATAGACATTTCGGAAGAGGCGGTGGAGACGGCGCGTGTCATCGCAACTGAGAAGGGCATCGATGCCAGCTTCGCGGTGATGAACGCGGAGGAGCTGACCTTTCCCGACGAGAGCTTCGACCTCGTCATCGGTCGGGCCATCCTCCACCATCTCGACCTTGAAAAGGCCTATGCCTCGATCGCGCGGGTGCTGCGGCCGGGCGGGACGGCGATCTTCCTGGAGCCGATGGCGCACAATCCGCTGATCGAGATTTATCGCCGCTTCACCCCGCATCTGCGGACGGTGGACGAGCATCCCCTGCTGGTGCGCGACTTCGACATGGCGCGGCGGCATTTCGGCACGCTGGAGCTGGACTATTTCACCCTGCTTTCGATGGGGGCTTTGGTCTTCGCCAAGGTGCCCGGGCTGTTTCAGCCGGCGCTGAAGGCGCTGGACGCGGCGGATGCGGGCCTGTTCCGGGTGCTGCCGGGGCTTGGGCGCTATGCGTGGACGGCCAAGATGGTGATGCGGCGGCCGCTCAAGGGCTGAGGCTGCGCTTTCAATAAAAGTAGAAGAAGAAGACCCTCACCCTACCCTCTCCCGCGAAGAGCGGGAGAGGGTGAAGTCGTGTCGGCCTCTCCGCTTTAGTTGCTGTTCTTTCGCCTCTCCCGCTCTTTGCGGGAGAGGAGGGGACCTATGTGTAGCCTGGGAGGTGAGGGTCTTCTTCTTCTTCCCTAGGCAGCCGCCGCCGCGGGCTTGCGCAGCGCGATCGGCTTCTTCTCCCGCCCGCGCGCCGAGACCGTATTGTCGAGGCCGATCTGCACCGCCACCAGCATGTACGCGAAGGGCTGAAAGGCGACACCGACGAACAGCGAGCCGATCAGGAAGATGATGTGCGCGTGCTGCAGCGCGGTGGCGAGCGGCGAGATCCAGGCTTCGTCCCCTTCCGCCTTGCGGAAACGGCGGCGCAGCACCTCCATCCGCACCAGCCCGCCAACATGGATGAGCAGGAACAGGATCAGGCCGGGGAAGCCCTGCTCGCCCAGCATTTCGAAATAAGAGGAGTGATAGGCGCGGCTCTTGTCCTGCTGGGTGGTGGTCTCGACCCTGGAAACGGAGCCCGTCTCCTGCACCGCCGTGGTCTTCACTTCGATCTCGCTGCCGCGATAGGCATCGAAGCCGCCGCCTAGCGGGTTGGCTTGCGCATACTCCCAGGTCCAGGCCCAGATGGCGAGACGGGTGGTTGCCGAAGCATCGGCCTCGTAGCCGCCGATCGTGTCCATCCGGCTGGTGAAATCCTGCGGCAGCAGCGGGATGGCGGCAAGGGTCGCCGCGACCAGGAGGAAGGCGTAGCCGAGCCGCCTTTTCATGTCGCGCATCACCAGGCCGGCAATGGCGACGATGCACAACATGCCGGTGCGCGCGGCCGTACCGACCGGGATCAACAGGCAGGCGAAGATCAGGTTGCCGGCAAAGAGCTTCACCCGCCAGTCGGGCGGGAAGATGGTGCCGTGGCGGCAGAACCACAAAATGAGCGGGACGAGGGTGATCGCGAAGGTCGATCCGGTCGATCCTTCATACAGGCCGGTATTGTCGTTGAGCATGAAGATCTGCGCGCCGTAGCCGCCGCCGGAAATCGCCGTCTTGATGCCGCCGACGATGAAGATGGCTGCCGCGCACAGGATCATGAACAGGAGATAGGCCTCGATTCGCAGCCGGGTGCGCAGCGCCAGCGGCAGGAAGATCGCCCAGATCAGCGCCTTCGACGCCCAATCCCATTTGGAGGCGGCGTTGATCGGGAAGTCGGCATTCTGGGTGGTGAACCACGCGTAAAGGAGCAGGATCAGCATCAGCCACTGGCGGGGCGCGACGCGCGCGCCTTTCTTGCTGTCGAACAGCGCCCACGCGCCGATCGCCAGCGCCGCCACGATCAGCGAGATCTGGACGCTGTTGAGGAGGTAGTAGGACAGGCGCTGCGGAGCGACGATGTCGACATAGGCATAAGCCAGAACGAACACGAACGGACGCTTGAACCCGAGGCCGAGCAGCGCGAGCAGGTAGAAGACGAAGCCGAGGTCACGCATCGCGCGGCGCCTCCCCGAAGCGGCGCGGCCTGGTATCTTCCGGCGATGGCGGCGGCACGGCGGGATCGTCAAGGTCGGGGCGCGCCAGGATGCGCCACGCCGCGAGCAGCATCAGCCCGTGGCTGAGCGCAAGCGCGAAATTGTCGATCATGCCCTGCTCCTCACCGCCCCTTGTTAGCCGCCGCCGGTTGACGGGCCGTTAAGCCAATTGTGTCAGAGGGTGGGCATGCGCATTCTGCACGTCCTTGATCACAGCCTGCCGCTCCACAGCGGCTACACCTTTCGCACTCGGGCGATTGTCACCGCCCAGAAGGCGCGCGGCCTTCAGGTTGCGTGCCTCACCGGCGCTCGGCACAGCCGGGCCGGCAGCGATCCGGAGCGGATCGAGGGCATCGACTTCTTCCGCACTCCGTCGCCCGCGGCAGCGGCGTCGCCGCTGCGCGAATGGCGCGAGGTGCGGGCGCTGTCCAAGCGGCTCGACGCCTTGTGCGAGGAATGGCGGCCGGACCAGCTCCATGTCCACTCGCCGGTGCTGAACGCGCTTGCGGCGCTTCCCGTGGCCAAGCGCCGGGGGCTGCCGCTCATCTACGAGATTCGCGCTTTCTGGGAAGATGCGGCGGTCGGCAACGGCACCGGCACCGAAGGCTCGCTGCGCTACCGCCTGATCCACATGGCCGAAACCCATGCCGCCCGCCGCGCCGATGCGGTGGCGGTGATCTGCGAGGGCCTGCGCCGCGACCTCGTCTCGCGCGGTATTCCAGCGGCCAAGATCATCGTTTCTCCCAACGGCGTCGACATGAGCCTGTTCGGCAACCCGCTGCCGGCCGATCTTGATCTCGCCCGCCGGCTGGGTTTGAAGGGCGCGGATGTAGTCGGCTTCATCGGCTCCTTTTATGATTATGAGGGGCTGGACGATCTTATCGCCGCCATGCCGCTGCTGCTGGCGCACCGGCCCTCCGCGCATCTTCTGCTGGTCGGCGGCGGCCCGATGGAAGATGCCCTCAAGGCGCAGGCCGAAGCTTCGCCGGCGCGGGCGCGGATCCACTTCATCGGCCGCGTGCCCCACCATGAGGTGGAGCGTTATTACGGTCTCATCGACATCCTCGCTTATCCGCGCAAGGCGATGCGGCTTACCGAATTGGTGACGCCGCTGAAGCCGCTGGAGGCGATGGCGCAAAGAAAGCTGGTCGCCGCGTCCAATGTCGGCGGCCACCGCGAGCTGATCGAGGACGGGGTGACGGGCACATTGTTTCCCGCCGGGAATCCGCAGGCGCTTGCCGATGCACTCGACACAATGTTCGCCAATCGCGGGCAATGGGAGGAACGGCGGGACGTCGCGCGAAAGTTTGTTGAACGCGATCGTAACTGGTCGTCAAATATTTCGCGTTACATGCCGACGTACCAGAGGCTAACAGGCAAGGCGCTTTGATGCGGCTAACGAACATCACCAGGCGTTTCGGCGCTTTTGACTTCGCCCTGGCGGGCTTCGCCGGCGCGGCTTTCGCCTTTGCGGCCTTTGCCATGCCGGATTGGCGGCTGACGCAGATCGTGCTGGCGACAAGCCTGCCGAGCGTGCTTCCCTCCGCCGAGCCGCCGCTGGGCTTCACCGCCCGCACCGGATTCGCCTTGCTGATCGGCTTCCTTGCGTTCGCCGGCTCCTTTGCCCTGCTGCGCCTTGCCGGGCGCGCTCCGGTCCGCCCCCGTGCATCGAGCGATGCCGATGCGCCGCCCGCCCCGATCCGGCTGCGCCGCGCCGATGCCCACCCCGATGCGCCGCCGCGCCGCCCGCTCATCGCCCGCGACCTCGGCGAGCCGGAGGACCCCCCGGCCCAAGAGCTGCTGCTGACGCCCGAGCCGGAGGAAGCCGAGGCGCTCGTCCAGCCAGACCACGCGCCCGAGCCGATCCCGCATTTCCTCGTGCCCGAGGCGGACGATGCCGAATCGGCGCAGTTCGGATCGGCCGAGCCGGCCGACGACACGATCCTGGTGTGGCCGGGTGCCGACTCGAAGCTGGACCTTGGTGCCGATCCAGAGCCGGTTCAGGATGCCGAGCCTCAGCCCGCGCCGGCTTCCGCCGACGAACCGGTGCCTGAGACGGAGACCGCACCCGCCGCTGCGGAGCAGGAGCCCGAGCAGAAGGAACTCGCCCCCGCGCCTGTACCGCAGTCGCCTCCGGAGGCTCCCCTGGAAGCGGAGTTCGAACCGGAACCCGCGCCTGTTCGCGCGCCTCGTGCCGCCGTGCTGCCAGCGGCGGACGATGCTGCGGACGAGGAGGAAGCGAGCCTTGGCGGCCTGATGAAGCGGCTTGAGTTCGGTCTTGCCCGGCGCGAACGGTCGGCGCCGCTGGATCCGGCCGCAGTCGCACCGCCCGCCGACGCGGCGGTCGGCCATCGGCTGCGCACCGCCATCAACGATCTCAACAAGCTCGCCGCGCGCGGCTGAGCCCTCAGCCCGGTTCCACCGTCAGCGCTTCGATCCTGATCCTGGCGCAGCCCGGCCGCCGCTCCTCGGCGAGCAGCGACAGGCTGGCCAGGATCTGACCCGGAAGCTCCGGCGCCGAACGGTGCATTTCGGCGAGGAAGCGGTCGGCGGCCTGATTGGCGGCCGCGCCCTCCAGCCGGAAGGCAAGCTCATGCCGGCTGCCGCGAAAATTGCGGCTCGACCAGGGGCGGGTGCGAAGCTCCTCCAGCGCGAAACCGCCGGACGCGGCGAAGCAGGCGCGGATAGCGTGAAGGAACACGGTCGATGTCATCTCGATGCCGGCCATCAGGATGGCTCCACCCCGTCGAGATAATGTTCGATCCGGCGGCGCAGGTTGCGGCGCGGCTCGCGCCCCATCCGCATGTCGAACACCAGCCGCGGGTCGCGCGCCGACAGCCGCCCAAAGGTGGTGGGGGCGGTGCGGGTCTGGTGTAGATAGCGCTCGATGCGGCGCAGGAGCTTGCGGCTCATTTTCGAATCTCCGAATCGTCGTTCCTGTTCTGTTCCAGTTTCCGCGTTGTTTTCCTACTTGTCTAGGAAATTTCCTACCGATATGGATCGGCCATGCCAGACCCCCGGGCCGTCCTGGAGCAATTGATCCGCGAACGCGGCGAGGATTATGCCGGCCTTTCGCGGCTGCTCGGGCGCAATCCGGCTTATGTGCAGCAATATATCAAGCGCGGCACGCCCCGGCGGCTGTCGGAGGAGGATCGCCGGCGTCTGGCGCGTTACCTGCGGATCGAGGAAGCCCTGCTCGGCGGTCCCGCTTTGGACGACGATATCCCTCACGCGCTGGTGCCGGTGCCGCGGCTCGATGTGCGGGCATCGGCGGGCGCGGGTGCCGAGACCGGGGCCGAAGAGGTACTCGGCAGGATCGCATTCGACGCGGCCTGGCTGCGGCGGATGGGCATTTCGCGCGCCGATCTTTCCATGATCCGCGTTCAGGGCGATTCAATGGTGCCGACCCTTTCGGATGGAGACGAAATCCTCGTCGACCGCGGCGACGCCGCCGCCCGCCTGCGCGACGGCGTTTATGTGCTTCGGATCGAGGATGTGCTGATGGTGAAGCGGGTGGCGCTTCTTTCCGCCGCGCGGCGCATCTGCGTGCGCAGCGACAATAATGCTTATCCGTCCTGGCCCGATTGCGATCCGGGTGCCGTGGATTTGGTGGGACGGGTAGTGTGGGTCGGCCGCCGCCTCGGCTGAGGCTTAGGGGCGGCGCTCGTTCAGCCAGAACAGCACGGCAAGCAGGACGCCCGCGCCGGTGCCGACCAGCACGCCGATGCTCGGCTGCCCGACGATGATCCCGCCGACCGTGCCGGCGATGATGGCGATGGCGAGGATCGATCCCCCGGCCTGAGTCAATTTGGCGCGATTGTCCATGCGTCGCCTCATGGCAAAGCCGAAAGCCTAGCGCCAGCCACTTCGCGAGAGCCCTTGGGGCTCTGTGCGTCTCTGTTCGATCAATCGGAGCAAGCTAATCGCTTTGTGCGCACGCGCAGGTGCCGGTAAGGATGCCTTCAACGGAAACATGCAACATGGTGGCGGCGTAGGGGCAGCCGCGTCCGCAGGGGAATTCCAGACAGCAATGGCGATTTACAAATACCAGAACTACCTGTCCGTCTCGAAGAGCGGCTCATTCGACCTCAGCTTTCAGCCATCGAGCTTCGTGCCGTGCGGCGGCATCTTCCGCTGCGCCGGGTGCGGCGAGGAGATCGCACTGGCCGGCATCGGCCTGTTCCCCGATCGCAGCCACCATCGCCACACGCCCGGGCAGGGTGAGATACGCTGGCAGCTCATTGTCGCCGTGGTTACATCCATCGAAGCCCCGCACCTTCATTCCGGCTGAACCCCCAGTGCCGCCGTCCGACTGAAAGATGAACGCGCCTTTCACCACCGCACCGCAGCAATTTGGCAAGGGGTGGCGGGCTAAAAAGGCTTTCACCACAGCATAAGCCGGGGGGTAGATTGCATTACCATGTTCACACTGCCGGCCGCCTCGTCTTCGCGGAGGCAGCCGATCTTATCACGCGCTTCGGTGTGCATGCGGTGTCGGAGGCGCGGCTGCGCGCCGGCCGCAGCCGCGCTGTCGGCAATGTCGCCCATTTCTGCCGCTGGCGCGAGGTCGAGCGGATGATCGGGACGCTGGACGCCAAGGCCGCCGAGGGCGCGCTCCACTAGCTCTTGATATAGCGCTGGCGGCAAGGCGGGCGGCCCGCTAACTTCCGAACATGTATCGCTTATCCGCGCGGTGGGGTGCGGCGGCTGCTCTGGCTGCCGGCTGCAACCTGCTGTTTGCCGTTTCCGCCTTTGCACAAGAACAGGCGCCTCCGGCCGGGGCCGACGATCCGTTCGCGGAGCTCGACGCGCCGCTCGATCCGTCGGCGCCGCTCGATCCCATGCCCGATATCGGTGTCGACTGGCCGGAGCTCGAGGAAAGCGCCGGCACCGGCATTGCCGGCGCGCCCGACGCCGGAATTGCCGACGCCGCCGCCGAACGCGCGTATGCGGTGGCGCTGGACGGGCTGGAGCCCGGGCTCGAGGAGGCGCTTCGTCCGCGCTTCGAGGAGCTGTCGACGCTCGCCCGAAGCCGCGACAACCCCGCCAACGCCGCCCAGATCGACCGGCGTGCCCGCGAGGATGCAGAGCTGCTGGCCGAGTTGCTGCGCGCGCGCGGCTATTATGACGCCTTAGTCGAGACGCGGGTCGAGGCTGCCGCGGCAACGGGCGGCGCGGTCATGGTTACGCTGGAGGCGGAGCCGGGGCCGCTTTACCGCTTCGCCGACGTGCGCCTCGAGGGCCTCGACGCGGCGGGCGAGGATGCGGCGGCGCTGCGCGACGCGTTCGGCATTGCCGCCAACGATCCGGTCGATGCCGAGCGGGTGACGGCCGGCGAGGCGGCGCTGCGGGCGGAACTGGGGCGGCGCGGCTACGCCTTTGCCGATGTCGGCGCGCTCGACATCGCCGTCGATCACCAGGCACGCACCGCCACTTTGGTGCTGCCGGTCGACACAAGGGGCGCGCGGCAGTTCGGCCGTGTCGTGATCGAAGGGCGGCCGCTCTTCACGCCCGACCACATCCAGACCATCGCCCGCTGGAAGCCCGGGGCGCGCTACGAGCAGGCGCTGGTCGACGATCTGCGCCGCGCCCTGGTCGCCACCGGCCTGGTGTCGACGGTCGCCGTCCGGCCGGTGCCGGCGGCGGATCCGGGCATCGTCGACCTGGCGGTGGCTCTGGAGCGGGCGCCGATGCGGACCATCGCCGGCCAGGCCGGTTACGGCACGGGGGAGGGCATCCGCATCGAGGCGAGCTGGCAGCACCGCAACCTGCTGCCCCCCGAAGGCGCCGTCACCTTTCGCGGCGTGGCCGGCACTCGCGAGCAGCTGATCGGCGCAACCTTGCGGCGCAACAACTTCCTGCGCCGCGACCAGGTGCTGACCGCGCAGCTCGCCGTCAGCAACATCGATCGCGCCGCCTATGACGCGCGCACCACCTACCTCGCCGCCAGCATCGAGCGGCAGACCAACATCATCTGGCAGAAGAAATGGACCTGGTCGGTGGGCGGCGAGCTGATCGCAACCGACGAGCGCGATGTCGACCTGGAAAGCGGCGCCACCCGGCGGCGGACCTTTTTCATCGGCGCGCTGCCGGCGACGCTTTCCTACGACGGGTCGAACGACCTGCTCGATCCCACCCAAGGCTTCCGCCTGGCGGGGCGCTTCTCGCCCGAAGCGTCGTTTCAGGGCAGCGCCTTTGGCTATTCGCGCTTCCAGCTCGATGCCAGCGCCTACCGGCCGGTGGGGGAGGGGGTGACGCTCGCCGGGCGGGTGCGGCTCGGCACCATCTTCGGCGCCAGGCGAGACCGGATCGCGCCGTCGCGGCGCTTCTATGCCGGCGGCGGCGGGTCGGTGCGCGGCTACGGCTTCCAGCGGCTCGGCCCCCGCGATCCGGTGTTCGACGATCCGATCGGCGGCCGCAGCCTTACCGAATTCGCGCTGGAGGCGCGGATCCGCTGGAAGGCGTGGGGCATCGTCCCCTTTCTCGACGGCGGCAACATTTCCACTTCGCCGCTGCCGCGCTTCGAGGACCTGCGCTTCGGCGCCGGTGTCGGTGTTCGCTACCATACCCGCTTCGGCCCGATCCGTGTCGACGTCGGCACCCCGCTCAACCCCCGTTCAGGCGACGCGCGAGTGGCCGTCTACGTCTCGCTCGGCCAGGCTTTCTGATGGACGACGCCGCGGCTGAGGCGCGGGAGGGAGAGCAGGCTTCGACGCGAGTCCGCCGCCGCCGGGGGCGCATGGCGTCGGGCCTCGCAAAATGGCTGGTCGCACTGCTGCTCGGCCTGCTCCTGCTTATCGCCGCCGCGGCCGTTTTGCTCGACACCGCGCCAGGGCACCGTTTCCTCGCCGATCGGATCGCGGCGATGGCGCCGCAATCGGGCCTGCGCATCCAGATCGGCCGGATCGAAGGCTCGATCTGGGGACGTACGCGCCTGCGCGACGTCCGGCTCTACGATCCCAGGGGGTTGTTTGCCGAATCGCCGCTGATCGTGGTGGACTGGCAGCCGCTCGGCTGGATAGCCAATCGGCTGATCATCCACGATCTCGACGCGCAGCTTGCCGCGCTCCACCGCCTGCCCAAGCTCGTCCCGGCGGAGGAGCCGCGGCCGGTGCTGCCCGGCTTCGACATTCACGTCGGCCGCCTCGACATCGCCCGGCTGCAAATCGGCGAAGCGGTGACCGGGCAAACACGGATCGCCTCCGTCTCCGGCGAGGCGGACATCCGCGCCGGACGCGCGTTGGTGCGGCTCGACGGAGCGGTGCGCGGCGGCGGCGACAGGGTCTCGTTGCGGCTGGATGCGGAGCCGGATCGCGACCGCTTCGATCTCGACGCCACAATCAAGGCACCGGCGCGCAGCGTCGTCGGCGCAATGCTCGGCACCGATCGACCGATTGCCTTGGCGATCCGCGGCGACGGGCGCTGGGGCGCGTGGGGGGGCACCGCCCGCCTCGATCTGTCCGGCCGCCGCACGACCGAGCTGCAGCTGTCCGCGCGCAGCGGCACCTATTCCGTCTCCGGCTGGGCCGCGCCCGCGCCGTTCTGGACCGGCAAGAAACAGCGCCTGTCCGCGCCGCGCGTGCTGGTCAACGGGCGCGGCACCCTGGCCGGGCGAGTACTGGACGGGCGGCTTTCGATGCGTTCGGCGGCGCTGCGCGTGGAGGCGGCAGGCGCGATGGACCTCGCCAACAACCGACTGCGCAACCTGCGCCTCGCCGCCGAGCTGCTGCAGCCGCCGGCCTTGTTCAACACCATGACGGGCAACCGGGTGCGCGCCTCCGCCGTGCTGAACGGCCCGTTGCGAAGCTTCGCCTTCGCCTACCGGCTCACCGCGCCGCGTATCGCCTTCAACCAAACCGGGTTGGAGGATGTGCGTCTGGAGGGACGGGGGCGCATGTCGCGGGCTCCGGTCGCGGTGCCGGTGGTATTCACCGCGCGCAGGGTCACCGGCGTCGGCGACATCGCCGGGGGCATTCTCGCCAATCTGCGCGTTGCCGGTACCCTAAAGGTGACGGCGCGCGAATTGCGCGGTGACGGGCTCGGCTTCACATCGGACAAGCTTAGCGGCAAGCTCGGCCTGCTCGTCGATCTTGCGGACGGGCGCTTCGATGTGGCCGTCAATGCCGGCCTCAAGCTGTATCGGGTGCCGGGCCTCGGCCTCGTCGATGTCGCCACCGATCTCAAGGTGGTGCGCCATCCCAGCGGCCGGGGAACGTTGGTCACCGGCAAGGGTCGTGCCTGGGTGCGCCGCTTCGACAACGCGTTCCTTGCCCGGCTCGCCGGGGGCCTCCCCATGCTGGAAGCGGATCTGGAGCGCGGCAACGACTTTATTCTCCACTTGCGCAACCTGCGGCTCCGCGCGCCCGCGATCGCGCTCGCCGGCAGCGGCTATCGCCGGCGCGACGGCACCTTTTTCTTCGAAACCAGCGGCCGGCAGGCGACCTACGGCCAATTCGCGCTGTCGCTGGACGGCAAGATCGACCGCCCGCGCCTCGCCATCCGCCTGCCGCGGCCGAACGAGGCGCTCGGCATCCGCGACATGCTGCTCACCCTCGATCCCAATGCCGCGGGCTTCGCTTATCGCGCGCAGGGCGGGTCGCATCTCGGGCCGTTCAGTTCAGCGGGGGCGATCCTGCTTCCGCCTGGCGGCACCGCCACCATCCAGATCGCCGCCCTCAACGTCTCGAGCACCCGAGCCAGCGGCGCGCTGCGGGTCGATCCGGGCGGCTTCAACGGCGCCCTCGATGTGGCGGGCGGCGGCCTTTCCGGCCGGCTCGCTTTCTCGCCCTGGAACGGCCTCCAGCGCATCGGCATCGATCTTCTCGCCGACAATGCCCGCTTCGCCGGTCCGCCGCCGATCACCATCCGCAGCGGGCGCCTTCAAGGCGCGGCCCTCCTCGATCCCGCCGGCACCTCGTTGCAGGGCACGCTCAGCGCCCGGGGCCTCAGCCGCGGCCCGCTGTCGCTCGCCAGCCTGGAGGCGAGCGGCGAACTGCGCGGCGGGAGCGGCCGGGTAACCGCGCGTATCGCCGGCTCTCGCGGGCGCAGCTTTGCTTTTTCCACGATTGCCGACATCGCACCCGGCCGCATCCGGCTGACCGGCGAGGGCAGCGTCGACCGGCGGCCGATCCGCCTCACCCAGCCGGCCCTGCTGGTGCGGGAGGGGGAGGCGTGGCGGCTGCAATCCGCAAGCCTCGCCTTTGCCGGCGGCAGTGCCACCCTGTCGGGCCTGTTCGGAGGCGTAGCCAGCGAACTCAGCGCGCGCATGGAAGCGATGCCGCTGTCGGTGCTCGACATCGGCTGGCCGAACCTGGGGCTGGGCGGCAGCGCGTCCGGGACGCTCAACTACCGCTTTCCCGCCGGCGCGGGCCAGCCGAGCGGCGCGGCCGACCTTCGAGTGCGCGGCCTCACCCGGTCCGGCCTGGTTCTGTCGTCGCGGCCGGTCGACATCGGCCTTGCCGCCCGGCTGGAGAATGGCAATGCCGGCATCCGCGCGGTGGCGGTGAGCGAAGGACGCACGATCGGCCGGGCCCAGGCGCGCCTTGCCCCGATCGGCACCAGCGGCACCATAAGCGAGCGCCTCGCCGTCGCGCCGATGCTGGCGCAGCTGCGCTACAATGGCGCCGCCGACACCTTGTGGCGACTGACCGGGGTCGAGCTTATCGACGTAAGCGGCGCGGTCGCGGTCGGCGCCGACGCACGCGGCACCTTAAACGCCCCGCAGATCCGCGGCTCGCTGCGCACCCAGAATGCCCGTGTCGAAAGTGCGGTAACCGGCATGGTGATCGAGAACATCAAGGCGTCCGGCCGCTTCGGCGGCTCCCGCCTGGTGCTGGACAGCTTTTCGGGAACCACCAAAGGCCGGGGCAGCGTGAGCGGCCGTGCCGCCTTCGATCTCGCCGGACCAAAAGGCTTCGGCATGGATATCGCGCTCAATGCCGAAGCGGCCCAATTGCTGGACCGGGACGACATCAAGGCCCAGGTGACCGGCCCGATCGCCATCCGATCGGACGGAGGGGGCGGCACGATCAGCGGCAAGGTACGGCTGGTGTCGGGCGCCTTCAGGCTCGGCAGCGTCGCTGCCGCCGCGCAGCTCCCCCGGCTCAACGTGCGCGAATTCAACCTTCCCGCCGAGGAGCGTCGGGTTGCACGTCGTCTCACCCCCTGGCGCCTCGATCTCGACGTCGAGGCACCGGGCCGGCTCACGGTCACCGGGCTGGGGATCACCAGCGAGTGGGGGGCGGACCTGAAGGTCGGAGGCACCGTTACCGAGCCTCGCATCACCGGCCGCGCCGATCTTGTCCGCGGCAGCTACGATTTCGCCGGCCGCCGCTTCGACCTGGAGCGCGGTCAGATCCGCTTCCAGGGCGAAAGCCCGGTCAACCCGGTGCTCGACATCACCGCGGAAGGGGGCGTGCAGGGCCTCAACGCCGTTATACGAGTGACGGGGCGGGGACAGCGGCCGGAGATCACTTTCTCCTCCACCCCCGCCTTGCCGCAGGACGAGCTTCTTTCCCGCCTGCTGTTCGGCACGTCGATCACCAACCTGTCGGCGCCGGAAGCGCTGCAGCTCGCCGCCGCCGTCGCCGCGCTGAACAGCTCCGGCGGGGGGCTCGATCCGATCAACGCGGTGCGCGCCGCCACCGGGCTGGATCGGCTGCGCATCGTTCCTGCCGACATTACCACCGGCCAGGGCACAGCCATCGCGGCGGGCAAGTATCTAGGGCGGCGCGTTTATGTTGAGGTAGTGACGGATGCCCGCGGCTATTCGGCAACCATGGTGGAATATCAGATCACGCGCTGGCTATCGTTGCTTTCAAGCATTTCCACGATCGGGCGGGAGAGCGTCAATGTCAGGGTTTCCAAGGATTATTAGCCCCAAAAGGCTTTTTTAACCGTCGTCCCTTAGGGTTGCGAACCGTACGGGAGGGGGCGATGCGTTTGAAGGCCAATCCAGCGGAAGACACGTGCCGCCGCGCCGAGCAGCGGGCGCTGACCGCCGCCGCGCGGCTGCGTCCCAACAGCTGGAGCAGCATCGAAGTGGCGATGCTCGATGTGTCGGAACACGGGTTTCGTGCCCGATCCGAGGCGCGGCTGAAGCCGGGAGCCGCCGTCTCGCTGGACATTGCCGGCCTCGGCGCCACCGACGCGCAGGTCGAATGGTGGCGCGATGGCGAGTTCGGCGCGCGCTTCTTTGTGCCGATCGATCTTGGCGCCTGCGCCTGGAGCTTCAACGAACGCCAGGCGGCGCTTGCGCAGCTGCTGGTCGCGCGGGCCCGGGCAAAGGCCTCCGGCAGGCCTTGCGCCGAGGCGCGCCTTCGGCGCGAAATCCTCTCAGGCCTGACGATCCGCAAAGGTAGCGCGGCGGGCTGATCGGGGTGTCCCCGCTGAGGGTTTCTTAACCCCGTCGCACTAGGCTTTCAATCATGCGGCGCGCACGTGCGCCTGCCGCGTCAGGCCGGGAGATTCAGGAAGGGAATGCGCAAGGGACGGTTCGCCAGCCTCAGCATCGATGCGCACGCGCCCGAGCCTTTGCTGTTCGGGCCGTTGACGCTGTTCGATCTGCGCGTGCCCGCCAGCGAAGACGATGCGCAGATCGCCGGTGAGCGCGTCCGCCTGCTGGCAGGCTCGATCCCGTTTCTGGCCGGATCGCACCTGCTATGGAGCCTGACGCTGCTCGGTCTGCTGTTCCTTGATACCGGCGCGCTGCCACTCGCCGGGTTGCCGCTGGCAGGATTGCTGGTCCTCGACATCGCCTTGCTGGCCATGATCCGGCGTCCGATGGCATCGCACCGCAAGGCGCGGCTGGTGCTTCTTTATCTGGGCGCTTCCGCCATGCTGCTCGGGGCGGCGGGTCATTTGGTGGGCGCGCAAGCGCCGCTGCTCGCGCAGGCCGCAATGATCGCGGCGCTTTCCGCCGGCATTGCCAGCTTCTTCCTGTTTCCGCTGCTTCTCATCGTGTCGTGCGCCGTCACCATCGGCGGCATCCTGCTGATGACACCGCAAAGTCCTTTCCTGCCGGTTGCCGCAGCCGCCAGCCTGCTGTTCGGCGTGTTGAGCGTGGGACGCGCGCGCGACCTTATCTTCAGCGCGCAGCAGCAACTGGCCGCCCAATGGGAGGCGATGCAGGCGGGCCGGTTCATCGAGGAATTCGAAGGCACCGGGCGTGGCTGGTTCTGGGAAACCAATGCCGATGGGCAGGTCACCTACCTTTCGGAGGCGCTTGCCGCCAAGCTCGACCTTGCCAAGGACGGCGCGATCGGCACCCGGTTCGAGGAACTGCTGCTGGTACGCGGCGGTGAGGGCTCCGACGACGCTCGCCGCAGCCTCGGCTTCCACCTCGCCGCCCGCTTTCCCTTCAACGACCTGGTGGTGCGCGCGCCAACTTGCCAGTCGAGCTGGTGGTCGCTGTCCGGCACGCCCCAATTCGACGAATGCGGACGGTTCCTGGGGTTTCGCGGGATCGGTGCCAATCTCAGCGACCAGCTTCGCAGCGAAGCCGAGCAGACCAAGCTGGCGCGGTACGACAGCCTGACGGGCCTCCCCAACCGGGTGATGATGCGCGCGACGCTGGACGACGCGCTGGCCAATGCCGCCGCCCGGCGGCAGGGCTGCGCCCTCATGATGCTGGACCTCGATCGGTTCAAGCAGGTCAACGATACGCTCGGCCATCCGGTCGGCGATCTGTTGTTGAAGCAGGTTGCGGCGCGCTTGCGCGACACTCTGGGCGACGACGGTCGCGCCGGGCGAGTCGGCGGCGACGAGTTCGAAGCGATCTTCCCAGGCATCGCAGAGGAGGCGCGTCTCGCCGAGATAGCCGCGCGGATCATCACGGAAATCTCCCGCCCCTACGATCTTGAAGGGAATCGGGTGGAAATCGGCACCTCGGTCGGCATCGTCGTTGCAAGGCCCGGCAAGGCCTATGCGGCGGCTTTGATCAAGGAGGCCGACCTTGCGCTTTACGCGGCCAAGGCGGCCGGCAGGGGCACCTTCCGCTTCTTTGCGGAGGAAATGCACGCCGAGGCCGCCGAGCGGCAGATCCTGGAGAACGACCTTCGCGACTCGCTCACCAAGGGCCAGCTTCGCATCCTTTATCAGCCGATCGTCGATGCGGTGACGGAGGAGCCGGTGGCGTTCGAGGCGCTGCTGCGCTGGCAGCATCCCACCCGCGGCCTGCTGCTTCCCGCGGATTTCCTCGGCGCCGCCGAGGAATGCGCGCTGATGCCGCGGCTCGGCGCCTGGGTGTTGCGCGAAGCCTGCTCCGAAGCAGCAAAATGGCCCGGTCATGTCCGTATCGCCGTCAATCTGTCGCCTGCTCAGGTTGCCGATCCCGGGCTTGCCTCGGTGGTCACGGGCGCGCTGGCGTCGGCCGGTCTCGCCCCCGACCGGCTGGAGCTGGAGATCGGCGAAAGCGCCTTTCCCGCGGACGGCGACGGCCCCGCCCGGATCCTGTCGCGGCTCAAGAGCCTCGGCGTGCGCCTTGCGCTCGACAATTTCGGCACTGGCCGGTCGGGGCTCGGGCATTTGCGCGATGCGCCGCTCGACAAGATCAAGATCGACCGCAGCTTCGTGCGCGGCGCCGAGGCCAAGGGCAGCCGCAACGCCGCCATTATCCGCGCCATCGTCGTGCTCGGCGAGAGCCTGGGCATGGATACCACGGCCGAAGGCGCGGAGACGCTGGAAGAGCTGGCGCTGATCCGCAGCCTGGGTTGCAGCCAGGTGCAGGGCTTTCTGTTCGGCAAGGCGGTGCCGGGGGCCGAAGCCGCCGCGCTCGCTGCCACCAGCCGCCCCACCGCCGAAGTGGTCGGCTTCAGCCGCCCGCCCCGCCACAAACTGCTTCGCAACGGCCTGCTTGAATATGGCGGCGAGTCGCTGCAGGTGCGGCTACGCAATATCTCGGGCGACGGCGCGATGGTCGAATGCGAGCGTCCGCTGCCCGAAGACGCGGAAGTGGTGCTGGATCTGGAGGAAGCGGGCCGCATTCCTGCGGTGGTGCGCTGGTGCCAGCGCGGCCAGGCCGGTCTGCGCTTCGCCCAGCCTTTTGAACTGCGCAAGCTTTCGCGCACGCGGCCCGGCCCGGCAGGCCTCAAGATGCTGACCCCCGACTATCTCGAGCTGCGCCCGGAAGCGCCCGCGCCCGGCCCGTCGCCCCTGGTCAGAAAGAAGAGCGGCGGACGCTGAAGCGCCGCGCCGCTCCGTTCGCATCAGCTCGAATAATACATGTCGTACTCGACCGGGCTCGGCGTGGTCTCCCAGCGCATCTGCTCTTCCCACTTAAGCTCGATATAGGCGTCGATCTGGTCGTCGCTGAACACATCGCCCTTGGTCAAAAAGGCCTTGTCAGCTTCCAGCGCCAGCAGCGCTTCGCGCAGGCTGCCCGCCACGGTGGGGACATTGACCAGCTCCTGCGGCGGCAGGTCGTAGAGGTTCTTGTCCATCGGATCGCCCGGGTGGATGCGGTTCTGGATGCCGTCCAGGCCCGCCATCAGGATCGCCGCATAGGCAAGATAGGGATTAGCGAGCGCGTCGGGAAAGCGAAACTCAACCCGCTTCGACTTCTCGCCGGTACCGTAGGGAATGCGGCAGGAGGCGGAGCGGTTGCGGCTCGAATAAGCCAGCAGCACCGGCGCCTCGAAGCCGGGCACCAGGCGCTTGTAGCTGTTGGTGGTCGGGTTGGTGAAAGCGTTGAGCGCGCGGGCATGCTTGATCACGCCGCCGATGAAGTAGAGCGCCAGATCGGACAGGCCCGCATAGCCGTTGCCGGCGAACAGCGGCTTGGAGCCGTTCCAGATCGAGAAATGGGTGTGCATGCCCGAGCCGTTGTCCGCCTTGATCGGCTTGGGCATGAAGGTCGCGGTCTTGCCATAGGCATGGGCGACCATGTGGACGACGTACTTGTAGATCTGCATCCGGTCCGCGGTTTCGACCAGCGAGCCGTAGGTGAGGCCGAGTTCGTGCTGGGCGGCGGCGACTTCATGATGGTGCTTGTCCATAGGCAGGCCCATCTCGATCATGGTCGAGACCATTTCGCCCCTGATGTCGACGGCGCTGTCGACCGGCGCGACCGGGAAATAGCCGCCCTTGGCGCGGGGGCGGTGGGCGAGGTTGCCGCCTTCATAGGCCCGGCCCGAATTGGTCGGCAGCTCGATGTCGTCGATTCGGAAGTAGGAGGTGTTGTAGCCGTCCTCGAACCGGACATCGTCGAACATGAAGAATTCGGCTTCCGGGCCGACATAGACGGTGTCGCCGATGCCGGTGGACTGGAGATAGGCTTCGGCGCGCTTGGCGGTGGAGCGCGGGTCGCGGGCGTAAAGCTCGCCGGTTGCCGGATCGACCACGTCGCAGAACAGGATCAGCATCGGCGTGGCGCTGAACGGATCGACATAGACCGCGTCGAGATCGGGCTGCAGCACCATGTCGCTCTCGTTGATCGCCTTCCAGCCGCCGATCGACGAGCCGTCGAACATGAAGCCATCGGTAAGCTGGTCCTCGTCGATCAGGCCGGCGGCCATGGTCAGGTGCTGCCACTTGCCCCTGGGATCGGTGAAGCGGAGGTCCACCCACTCGATCTCTTCGTCCTTGATGCGCGAAAGGATCTTGCCTGCGTGGTTCGCCATGTTGTTGGTTTCCGCCCGTATATGGTTGCGAGTTGCGGCACCCGTGGGAGATGCGCCGTTCCGGATAAGCTTTCGCGGGCTTGGGGGGCGAGGTCCAGCCGAGTCGGGCGGAGCGTGAATATTTCACGCGCGGGAGCGGTGGCTCAGATCGCGTCGGCGCCCCGTTCACCCGTGCGGATGCGCAAGGCCTCCTCGATCGTGGAGACGAAGATCTTGCCGTCGCCGATCCGTCCGGTGCGCGCTGCGTTGGCGATCGCTTCCACCACCCGGTCGGCTAGGCCATCGTCGACAACCACTTCCAGTTTCACCTTGGGCAGGAAGTCGACAACATATTCGGCGCCGCGGTAGAGTTCGGTATGGCCCTTCTGCCGCCCGAAGCCCTTGGCCTCGAGCACGGTGATGCCGCTGACGCCGACATCGTGCAGCGCCTCCTTCACCTCGTCCAGCTTGAACGGCTTGATGATGGCTTCGATCTTCTTCACGGCTCGCGCTCCGGTCTGCGGCGGCGCAGCATAGCGGACGGACGGGGCGGCGCAACCGATTGGCGAGCCCGATTCGGGGCAACAGCGTTGTGCGGGCGCGCCACTTAGGCGATAAACGGCGCCCATGGAGCGGAACCGCCTCGACCGGCTGACCGAGCAGCAGCGCATCTGCCTGCGCCATGTCTACGCGCACCTGACCTCGAAGGAGATCGCGCCCCTGCTCGGCATCGAGCCAGGCTCGGTCGATCAGCATATCAAGGCGGCGATGCGGGTGCTCGGCGTCTCCGACCGGCGCTCGGCCGCGCGGCTTTTGGTCGAACATGAAGGCGCCGAGCTGCCCCAGCCATTGGTATACCAGCCGCTGGATATTGCCACTCGGTCCGTTTCGGGGGAATTCGGGGCGTCGATTGAGAGCGGGTTTGAACAAAGCAGGTGGTCCGGCGGGACACTCAGGGAGGAGCAAGCAAGCTTCAGAGTGTTCTTGCCGGAAGGGGCTCCCAGCTTCCCGCTCCCGATCGGCGACACGAAGCCGGGTGATCTCAACTGGCTGTCGAGACTGGGCTGGATCATTGCCATCGCCATCGGTGTGGCGCTGGCCTTCGGTGCCCTCGTCTCGGCGGTCGAAGCCCTCGCCCGGCTCGCCCAAGGCTAAACGCAAACCGCAACTGCCGGAACGAAGCCGCGCGGCCCCGCCGCGCGGACAAGGAGAAATTATGCTCAAGAAACGCCGCGACGCCGCCATGAAGGTCGCCGAAAGCCTGTTCGCCGCCGAAGAAGCCATCGATGCCGCGATCGCCCGCGCGGCGGAGTTCAATTGCACCCTGGTCACCGCCAGGACCGATGCGCAGCTGTCGGCGCTGGTCGGCCAGGACGCGTTCGAAGTCGCCGCCGCGGCCTTTGCCGCCCTCGCCAAGGCACGGGCCGACATCGTCGAAACCCACAAGCGGCTCAGCGAGGCGAAGATCCAGGTGGGCCTGCGGACCGTGGCGATTGGCGACCTGGTGCCGAAGCCTGCGGTCACGGGCAGCGCCGATGCGAGGCATCTTCAGGCAGTTGCCTGAGCGCGCAGCTCGGTCGAGTAGCCTTGACGTGCCCATGCACGCGTGGTCCCAGCGGGTATGTTTAGCGCCATTTATGCCGCGCTGCTCTTCGCCTGCTCGGCCTACGCGCTGCTGCACGGCGGAAAGCCGGAGCGGATTGGCGCGGCGATCCTCGGGGTGGGTTCGATCGCGACATTTCTTGTTGTCTCCGCGCCTGCCGCTCGCTTCGGGTCAGTCGAGCTCGGCATCTTGTTCGTGGATGTCGCCGCATTGGCTGGGTTCCTCGCCCTCGCTTTGCGAGCGGAAAGGCTATGGCCGTTATGGCTGACCGCGCTTCACGCGATCGGAACGGCAGCCCACGTCGTGAAGCTGGTGGCTCCGGACGTGATTCCGTGGGCGTATGCCTTTGCCCTGGCGTTCTGGAGCTATCCGATGTTGCTTCTGCTGGTGCTGGGCACTTGGCAGCACCGGAAGCGGCTGGCGCGGCACGGTGCCGACAAATCCTGGTCGACCTTCTCGAGCCGCTCGGCCCCGGCGCGGAGGGCTGGGCCGGGCGCCTGATCGCCGAGTTCGGATCGCTTGCCGCCGCGCTCGCGGCCGCGCCCGCGGCGCAGGCGCGGGCGCTGGGGGACGCCGCCCCCGCCCGTTTCCTCGCCACCATCCGGTCCGCCATGCTCCACGCGCGGCAAACCGAAGCGGCCGCCGGGCTGACTTTGGGCGATTCGCGGGCGCTGATCGACTATCTCACCTTCGACATGGCGCACCTGCCGGCGGAGCGGCTGCGGGTTCTCTACCTCAACAGCCGCAACCTCCTGCTGCACGACGAGATCGTCTCGGAAGGCACCGTCAGGGCCACCGCAGTCCACCCGCGCCAGATCATGCGCCGGGCCCTCGATGTCGGCGCGACGGCGCTGATCCTCGCCCACAACCACCCTTCGGGCGATCCGTCGCCGAGCCGCGACGATATCCAGGCGACCACCTTGCTTGTCCGCGCCGCTCAGGCGCTCGACATCTGCATCCACGATCATGTGATCGTCGCGCGCTCCGGCTGGTCGAGCTTCCGATTGCTCGGATTGATCGGACCGCAGGCAGCATGCGCATGAGCGCGGCGCAAATGGGCTTCCGAAGCGCGCCGAAAGGTGTAAGGTGCGGCAAGGAGGCCTGTCGTGGTTGCTTTGTCTCGCGAGGAACGGATTGCGAGTGCTGTCGTCATCGTGCGGCAAGCAATGGCGCGCGTCAGCATTCTGGCCGAGGAATTGTCGCCCGAAGCAGGGCGGACGGTTCGCGCCGTGGCTGAGCGGCTCTATCTGGAACGTCGCCGCCGCGACGCCTGTTTCCCAGCCGGCTTGTTCGGCGAGCCCGCATGGGACTTGCTGCTCGCTCTCCTGATTGCCGACGACGACGATCGCGACCTCACCATCGCCGAAGCCTGCTCCGCCGCGCGCCTGGACGAGAAGGACGGCCTGGCCGTCATCGAGACCCTCGCTGCTACCGGAATGGTCCGCTACGTTCCGGCCCGGCAGGACCGGCGCCTCAATGCCGTGGCATTGACCGAGAACGCGTCCGGCCGCCTGACCAACTACCTCCTCGACCTGATCTAGCCCCCGCTTTCGGAGAGCGGGTCGCTCAGGCGTAAGGCGGCTTGTGAAAGCCTCCCGGGCTTCCCGTGAAAATCTCGCAGCCCTCTTCGGTGATGCCGACGCTATGCTCGAACTGGGCGGAAAGCGTGCGGTCGCGAGTCACCGCCGTCCAGCCGTCCTCCAGCAGCTTCACGGCCGCCTTGCCGATGTTGATCATCGGCTCGATGGTGAAGAACATGCCGGGCCTGAGCTCGGGTCCGGTGCCCGGGCGGCCGGCATGGACCACTTCGGGCGCGTCGTGGAACAGGCGGCCGAGGCCGTGGCCGCAAAAATCGCGCACCACGCCGTAGCGGTGCTTTTCGGCATGGGTCTGGATGGCATGGCCGATGTCGCCCAGGTGATTGCCCGGCCGCGCCGCCTCGATGCCGATCATCAGGCACTCATAGGTCACATCCACCAGCCGCCGCGCCTTGACGCCGACATCGCCGACCAGGAACATCCGGCTCGTATCGCCGTGCCAGCCGTTCAGGATGATGGTCACATCGATGTTGACGATGTCCCCATCCTTCAGCGCCCGCTCGCCGGGAATCCCGTGGCACACGACATGGTTGATCGAGGTGCAGCAGCTCGCCGTGAAGCCGCGATAGCCGAGCGTCGCCGGCACGCCGCCGCGGGCGCGCATCTCGCGGTAGACGATATCGTCCAGCTCCTGGGTCAGCACGCCCGGCACGACATGCGGCACCAGCGCGTCGAGGATCTCGGCGGCCGCGCGGCCGGCCTTGCGCATGCCTTCGAATCCGTCGGGCCCATGGAGGCGTATCGCGCCCGATCGGGGAGGAGTCTCGGCGGCAACGGCTTCATATTGTGTCATCGGCCGGCATATAGTTCAGGGCGCCGCTTTTTGCACCCGTTGGTGCGCGCTCGCGCCGAACAAACGCGGTGACGCCTCCAGGCGGAGTCGCTAGGGCGCATGACCATGACCCACGAGCGCATCTGGACCGCAGGGCTCCTTATCATCGGGGACGAAATCCTGTCCGGCCGAACCCAGGACAGGAACATCGCCCAGGTCGCCGGCTGGCTGAACCTGCAGGGAATCCGGCTGGCTGAAGTGCGGGTGGTGCCCGATGTGCAGGAGAAGATCGTCGGCGCGGTGAATGCTCTGCGGGCCGCGAACGACTATCTGTTCACCACCGGCGGCATCGGGCCCACCCACGACGACATCACCGTCGACGCGATCGCGGCGGCGCTCGGAGTCGAAGTGGTGGTGCACCCGGAGGCGCGGGCGATTTTGGAAAATTATTATGAGAGCCGGGGCGGCATCACCGAAGCGCGGCTGCGCATGGCGAGAGTGCCGGACGGCGCCGACCTCATCCAGAACCAGCTGTCGGGCGCGCCCGGCATCCGCCACGGCAACATCTTCATCCTGGCAGGCGTGCCGCACATCGCCACCTTGATGCTGGAGGCGCTGTCCGGCCAGCTCGAGGGCGGAGCGCCGCTCCTGTCCCGCACCGTGGGCGGGTTCGTCCCGGAAAGCGAGGTTGCCCACATCCTGCTCGAGACCGAGCGCGCGCATGCCGGCACGCAGATCGGCTCCTACCCTTTTTTTCGGGAAGGGCGGGTGGGCGCCAATTTCGTGATCCGCGCAACCCGCGAAGAGGTGCTCGACGCGTGCGAGGCGGATCTCATCGCCCGATTGGAAGCGGACAAGCGCGAAATCGTCCGCGGCGGAATCTGAGGCGCATCGGGACGATCCGCTTGAACAAGGGGCAAGGCGCGAGCAATGGCTGAAAATCTGATTCTTCTCATCCCGGGCCTGCTGCTGCTGATCGGCGGCGGTGAGCTGCTGGTACGCGGCGCCGTCCGCATCGCGGAGCGGCTCAGGCTTTCGCCGATGCTGATCGGCCTCACCATCGTCGGCATGGGCACCTCGATGCCGGAGCTCGCCACCAGCGTGCAGGCGGCGCTTGCCGGTTCGCCCGGCATCGCGGTCGGCAACATCGTCGGCTCGAACCTCGCCAACCTGCTGCTTATCCTCGGCCTCGCCGCCCTCCTCGCGCCGATCGCGGTGGCACAAGGAACACTGTGGCGGGACGGGGGCGTGGGGGTGGCGGCCACGCTCGGGCTGATCGCCTTTGGAGTCACGCTCGGGCTTGGGCGCGTCGCCGCCTTGCTCTTCCTGGCCGGGATTGCCGCCTACATTTTCTACGCTTACCGGCAGGAGAAAGCGGGCGCGGCGCACACCGCCGCCTACGACAAGGCCGCGGCGGCGGAGGCCGTCGATCCCGCCTTCATAGCGGATCAGCAGTCGACCGGCTCGCTGCTCGTTCCCGCGCTGCTGTTCCTGGTCGGACTTGGTCTAATCATCGTCGGCGGCGTGCTGCTGGTCCAGGGCGCGATCGGTATCGCCCAGGCCTTCGGCGTCTCCGACACGGTGATCGGCCTCACCGTGGTAGCGGTTGGAACCTCGTTTCCCGAACTGGTCACCTCGGTCGTCGCGGCGCTGAAGCGGCAGGGCGACATTGCGCTCGGCAATGTGCTCGGCTCCAACATCTACAACATCCTGTTCATCGGCGGAGTCACCGGGCTGGTCTCGCCGGGCGAGGTACCCGCCTCGATCCTCGGCTTCGATCTTTGGCTGTTGCTGGCCGCGTCGCTTGGCGTGATGCTGTTCGCTTGGACCGGAGGCCGGCTGTCGCGCCGCGAGGGGCTTGTTCTGGTCGCCGCCTACGGCCTCTATCTCGCCTTCACCGCCGGGCTATTTTGATCACCAACGCGGTGGAGCGGGTGAAGGGAATCGAACCCTCGTCACTTGCTTGGGAAGCAAGAGCTCTACCATTGAGCTACACCCGCATCGGCCCGCGGCCATCGCTCCGTGCAACTGCCATGGCGACCGCCGCCGGGTCAACATGGGTCTTTGGCCGCATTGCGGTGCCCGGTTAGATCCTGATGCACTCCTGCACCGGTTGGCCGTTCCATGTCCCCAACTCGCACCGAAAGATCGCGTCCTTGCGGGGCGACTGCAGGAAAAAAACCTCGCGGCGGCATGATTGGCCGCGATTGTCCGGCTGGTTTCCGCACGGCCCGGCGGACAGCAGCACCGTTTTCAGATCATAGCCGGCGCTTAGAAGCTGCGGCAGCGCCGGGTTCGCGGCGGGCTGCTGGGCGGCGCCGGCAGCGCTCCACAGGAGGGTCAATACGGCGGCGGCGGTTCTGATCGGCATGGAATGTCCTTGCTAGGTTTTATGGCGTTCAAACCTCAAAACAGCATATCTTCCCCGGCTTCGCCAGC
Source organism: Allosphingosinicella sp. (assembly GCA_035644835.1). Classification (GTDB taxonomy): domain Bacteria; phylum Pseudomonadota; class Alphaproteobacteria; order Sphingomonadales; family Sphingomonadaceae; genus Allosphingosinicella. Next base: position 33,732 of record DASQNR010000008.1, read on the forward strand.
GTGCAGTGTCGAAAGGGTGTCTGCGCCAACGGGGCTTGCCGCCGCCGGGCGGGGAGGGCAGCATCCCGCGCAACACGGGAGATGTGAATGGCACAGGCAATGAAGCGCGACACGAACTGGACGCGGTGGATCACGATTGCTGCCCTGCTGTTCGGCCTGGGGGGCGCGACGGCGGCGCTGATCGCGGCGCTCGGCGCCGGTCAGGAGATGTGGAGCTTCCGCCCCGCCTTCGCCGTGCTGCGTTATGCCTTCTTTGCGGCGATCGCGGGCGCCGTACTTGGCGTGGTCGGCCTGATCGTAGCGCGGCGGGCGGGCAAGGCGAAGCTGATGCTGGCCAATTTGGTGGCGCTGGTCGCGGCGCTTGGCTTCGTGCTCTTCCTGGGCGCCCAGATCCGCACCGCGCGCAGCGTTCCGGCGATACACGATGTCGCCACCGATCTTGACGACCTGCCGCAATTCGCCGCCCTCGCGGTGCGCGAGGACAATCTGGAGAAAGTGCCCGACATGGACCGGCCCGAGCTTGCGGCAATGGCCCCGGAAGCACGCTGGAAGGCGATCCACCGCGAGGCTTACGGCGATCTTCGTACGATCAGGGTGCCGATGAGCCCAACCGACACGGTGCGTCGCGCCGCCGCGTTGGCGCGGGAACGCGGCTGGGCGATCGCCCGCGAGGGTTTGGAAGGCGGCGCACTCGAGGCGACCGACACCACCTTCTTTTTCCGCTTCAAGGACGATGTGGTGCTCCGCGCCCGCCCCGCCCCCGGCGGCGGCTCCCTGGTGGACATGCGCTCGATCAGCCGGGTCGGCGGCAGCGACGTGGGCGTCAACGCGGCGCGGGTGCGCGCTTTTCTGAAGGATCTCCAGGCGGCTGGCTGATGTCAGCGCAACCAGCGGCGCATGTGCGGGTAAGGGATCGTGCCGTCCCTGCGGGCGCGGTGGCGCTCCTCCGTCATGTCCCAGGCGACCAGCCAGGGCACGCCGACGTCGCGGCCGTTGCTGAAATTCTCTATCAGCGCGGGGCCGCCGCCGCGATAGCCGCCTGGGTGGAACAAGATCGAGGGCGCCAGGCCGATCTCCATGGCCGCGGCCCATGACCAGGCGATCGCCGCCATCTCCTCGCCGGGATCGTCGGAAGGGTCACACAAGGTGGGCCGAAATGCCGGGTCGGTAACGGCGAGGTGCCCCGCCTCGTGGAGAAGGTCGCCCGGCCATGCGAGCCGCTCCGGATCGTAGACCAGTTCGCCATTTTTTATGGCCAGGCCAGGAAGGAAGCTGTCGCCCGCCAGCGTCTCCGCTCGGACCGGAATCCCGATGCCGCTCAAAAAGGCGACGATCCGCCCGACATCATCCCGCGCCCCGCCGTCCATCTCTCCACGCTACCCCTGCCAAACAAAAAGAAAAGGGCCGCCCCAAAGGACGACCCTCTCTTTCTGGTTCCCAACCCGAAGTACCACTTCGGGTTGATGATTTTAGCGCTTGGAGAACTGGAAGCTGCGGCGGGCCTTGGCGCGGCCGTACTTCTTGCGCTCCACGACGCGCGGATCGCGGGTCAGGAAGCCGGCCTGCTTCACCGTGGTGCGCAGGGTCGGCTCGTAGCGGGTGAGAGCGGTCGAGATGCCGTGGCGAACCGCGCCGGCCTGGCCCGAAAGCCCACCGCCCTTGACGGTGGCGATCACGTCATACTGGTCGCGGCGCTCGGTGATGTCGAACACCTGGTTGATGATCAGGCGCAGCGTCGGACGGGCGAAATACACCGTCTGGTCGCGGCCGTTGACGATGATCTTGCCGGAGCCGGGCTTCAGCCACACGCGGGCAACCGCATCCTTGCGGCGGCCGGTGGCATAAGCGCGGCCCTGCTTGTCGAGCTGCTGCTCGCGAAGCACCGCCTGGATCTGCGGACCCTGGGTGGATCGACCGTGGAGATCGGGCTCGGCGGGACCGTCGGTCTCAGCGGCGGCGGGAGCGGCGTCGGCTTCGGTCTCGGCGGGAGCGGCGGGCGGCGGCGGAGCCGCTGCAGCGCCGGTCAGGTTGGCGAGATCGGAAAGGGACTGGCGATTGTCGGACATTACGCGCCCACCTTGTTCTTGCGGTTCATGCCCGCGACGTCGAGGATTTCGGGGTTCTGGCCGCCGTGCGGATGCTCGGTGCCGTTGTAGAGGTGCAGGTGGCGCATCTGCTCGCGGCCGAGCGGGCCGCGCGGTATCATGCGCTCAACCGCCTTTTCCAGCACGCGCTCCGGGAAACGGCCTTCCAGCACCTTGCCGGCGGTTACACCCTTGATGCCGCCGGCATAGCCGGTGTGGCGATAATAGATCTTGTCGGTCAGCTTCTTGCCGGTGAAGCGCACCTTGTCTGCATTGATCACGATGACATGATCGCCGATGTCGGCATGCGGCGTGAAAAGCGCCTTGTGCTTGCCACGCAGGATGTTGGCGATGATCGTGGCGACACGGCCGACGACCAGACCATCGGCATCGATCAGATGCCATTTCTTCTCCACCTCGGACGCCTTGGCGGCCTTGGTGGTCTTCATCAGCGCCTTCATGGGCCCCAGACCTTCTTTTAAATGAACGGCGCCGCCCATGGCTTGGAAGCCTGAGGCGGCGCTACGGACGGCGAAATGACAGCGAGGCGCCACAAAGTCAAGAAAAACGCGGGTTTGACGGCGGGTAAAATGATACCCTTCAGTCAAGAGCGTCAGGTTGCGCTCTCTTGCTCGACCCATTCCGCATAAGCAGGCAGAGCTCGGTCGATCGGCCAAACGACCGCGGCGGGAACGTCGTAGCTGTGGAGTTCGGCAATTCGGGCGATCAGCGCCCCCGCTCTCTTCGCGCTTGTCTTAAACAAGGCGGGTACTTCCTCGGCTTCCTCCACTTCGCCCTGCCAGCGATAGATCGATCGGCAGGGGCCCAGGATGTTGGCGCAGGCGGCGAGGCGTTCCTCCACCACGGTTCGGGCGATGCGGCGCGCCTCCTGGTCGGACGCGAAGGCCGCGTAGACGGTGACGATGCCGCTCAGGCCGCCCAAGCCGGTCATGCCGTTCGCATGCCGAGCCGGTGGGCGGCCAGCAGCACTGCTCCAAGGACGAGGGCGGCCATGCCCTGGTGGGCGGTGGCGACAATGATCTCGACGCCGGTCAGCAGGGTGAGGATGCCGAGCAGGATCTGCACGGCCACCGTCAGCAGGATTGCGGCGGCAGCATGCTTGTGGCCGCGCAGCCAGGCGGCACGGGCCAGCAGCAGGGCGGCGGCGGCGAATATGAAGGCGAGCCAGCGGTGGATGAACTGGACCATGATCGGGTTGTCGACCAGGTTGCGCAGGAACGGCTCCAGCATCGGCGTACCGGACGGGAACCATTCGTCGCCCATTTTGGGCCAGCTCGAATAGGCGTAGCCGGCCTCGAGCCCGGCCACATAGGCGCCGAACAGGAATTGGAGGGACAGCAGCGACAGCGTCCATATAGCGAGGGTCGGCATCCGTGCCGGGCGCGACAATTGGTCGGCGGCAAGCCGCCGCAGGTCCATCGCCACCCAAACGAGACTGCCGAAGATCAGGAATGCGGTGAGGAGGTGAACGGCCAGGCGGATGTGGCTCACCTCCGGTCGGTCGACGAGCCCCGAGGCCACCATCCACCAGCCGATCGCGCCCTGAGTTCCGCCGAGCGCGAGCAGGGCGACGAGCTTCCAGCCATAGCCCGGCGGGATTGCCCGCTTGATCGCGAACCAGAGCAAAGGCAGCGCAAAGGCAAGGCCGATAAGCCGCCCCAGCAGCCGATGAACATATTCCCAGAAATAGATGAACTTGAACTCGGCCAGCGTCATGCCGGCATTGACTTTCCGATATTGCGGGCTGTCGCGGTAGAGATCGAATTCGGCCTGCCAGGCACTTTCGCTGAGCGGCGGCACGGCGCCCGAGACCGGTTCCCAGCGGGTGATCGACAGGCCCGATTCGGTCAGCCGGGTAATCCCGCCGACCACGATCATCAACAGCACCAGCGCGGCCACCGCGAACAGCCAGTTGGATAGGCTTTTCGGGCGCGGGCAGGGTAGGGGAGCGGCAGCAAGTGTGGCCATGAGGCGCATATGGAGCCGCGCATTTTCAGGTGCAACTTTTCCGAAGATGTGATGTTGTATCTTCTCCGTTCCGACTCTATAGAAGCGGGCACACAGGGAGGAACCGAGGGAACGATGTTCGCCAACGCGGCACGCACGGAGACGATCGACCGGATCGGCATTGCCGTTTCCGGCCTTTGCCTCGTTCACTGTCTTGCGAGCGCCATCTTTGTCGCCATGCTGGCCTCGGCCGGGGGGCTGCTCCTTGATCCCATCGTCCACGAAGTCGGCCTCGTTTTCGCCATCGCCCTCGGCGTTCTTGCGCTGGGGCGCGGCATCGTCGATCACGGCTTCATGATGCCGTCGGCGGTGGGCGGCCTCGGGCTCGGCGTGATGGCGGGGTCGATGATGCTCGAACATGGCGCGTCGAGCACCATTTACACGGTGGTCGGAGTGGCGATCCTGGCGCTTGGCCACGATCTCAACCGCCGCGCCGTTATCTAGTTACCGTCGCCCGCGGCATTGCCGGGACGGGTGCGAAGGCCTACCTAGGCGTCATGGGCGAAAAGCATCACCACCATCACAGTCATGAAGGCGAGTCGCTGACGAGCGCCGCCAAGAGCACGATGGAGCGGTCGGGCGAACAGTGGACGCAGATGCGCGCCGCCGTATTCGGGGCGCTGGCAAGCTTTGAGCGCCCCGCGTCCGCCTACGACATCGCCGACAAGGTTTCCAAGGACGAAGGCCGGCGGGTCGCGGCCAACAGCGTTTATCGAATCCTCGATCTTTTCGTAGGCGCCAACCTCGCCCGCCGCGTCGAAAGCGCTAACGCGTATATCGCCAACGAGCATCCCGATTGCCTGCACGACTGCATCTTTCTGATCTGCGACACCTGCGGCAACACCACCCACCTCGATGACGATGTCCTGTCGGGCGGCGTCCGCGCCGCCGCGACCCAGGCCGGCTTCTCGCCGCAGCGCCCGGTGATCGAAGTGCGCGGCACCTGCACGGAGTGCCAGGAGGCCTGAGCGGGAGGGTTCATCGCGCCTGCACGGGACATGGACCTTTTCCTCATTCGACAGCGCTCCCGCTTTGGGCTAGGCGGTTTGGCTGAGATAACAGGCCTTTTGCGATGACCGAACGCCCCGATACGCCCCTGCTCGACACCGTGCCGACGCCGATCGAGCTCCGGACCTTGCGCGCCGACCAGTTGCCCCAACTCGCCGAGGAGCTGCGCGCGGAGATGATTTCCGCCGTGTCGGTGACCGGCGGACACCTCGGCGCGGGGTTGGGCGTGGTCGAGCTGACGGTGGCGCTCCATTATGTGTTCGAAACGCCGCGCGACCGGCTGATCTGGGATGTCGGCCATCAGGCCTATCCGCACAAGATCCTCACCGGCCGTCGCGACCGCATCCGTACCCTGCGCCAGGGTGGCGGCCTGTCCGGCTTCACCCGCCGCTCCGAGAGCGAATATGATCCGTTCGGCGCCGCCCACAGCTCCACTTCGATCTCGGCTGCGCTTGGCTTCGCGATCGCCAACAAGCTGGCCGGCGAGCCGGGCCGCGCCGTTGCGGTGATCGGCGACGGCGCTATGTCCGCGGGCATGGCCTATGAGGCGATGAACAACGCCCAGGGCGCCGGCAACCGTCTGATCGTGATCCTGAACGACAACGACATGTCGATCGCGCCCCCAGTGGGCGGGCTGTCCGCTTATCTGGCGCGGCTGGTCTCCTCCAGCCCGTTCCTGAGCCTGCGCGATTTCGCCCGCCGGGTCGCCCGGCGCCTTCCCGATCCGCTCCACCGCGCCGCTCGCAAGGCCGACGAATTCACCCGCGGCTGGGTGACCGGCGGCACCCTGTTCGAGGAACTCGGCTTCTATTATGTCGGCCCGGTGGACGGCCACGATCTCGACGCGCTGATCCCGATCCTCGAAAATGTCCGTGATGCGGACGAAGGGCCGATGCTGGTCCACGTCGTCACCAAGAAGGGCAAGGGCTACGGCCCGGCCGAGGCGGCGGCCGACAAATATCACGGCGTCCAGAAATTCGACGTGATCTCGGGCGAGCAGGCAAAGGCACCTTCTGGCCCGCCAAGCTATACCGGCGTCTTCGCCAAGGCCCTGATGGCCGAGGCGGAGCGCGACGAGAAGATCGTCGCCATCACCGCCGCCATGCCTTCCGGCACCGGCCTCGACAAGTTCGAGGCGAAATTCCCCGAGCGCAGCTTCGATGTCGGCATCGCCGAGCAGCATGCGGTGACCTTCGCCGCCGGCCTCGCCGCCCAGGGCTATCGCCCGTTCTGCGCCATCTATTCCACCTTTCTGCAGCGCGCCTACGATCAGGTGGTGCACGATGTCGCCATCCAGAACCTCCCGGTGCGCTTCGCCATGGACCGCGCTGGGCTGGTCGGTGCCGACGGCGCAACCCACGCCGGCAGCTTCGATCTCGCCTATTTGTGCACGCTCCCCAACATGGTGGTGATGGCGGCGGCCGATGAGGCCGAGCTGGTCAACATGGTCCACACGATGGCGCTGCACGACAGCGGCCCGTCCGCAGTGCGCTATCCGCGCGGCAACGGCACCGGCGTTGCCCTGCCGGAGGTCCCGCAACGGCTGGAAATCGGCAAGGGCCGGGTGGTGCGCGAAGGCAAGAAGGTTGCCATCCTGTCGCTCGGCACTCGGCTGGAAGAGGCGCTCAAGGCCGCCGACATTCTCGATGCGCGTGGTCTTTCCGCCACCGTCGCCGACCTGCGCTTCGCCAAGCCCCTCGACGAGGCGTTGATCCGACGCCTGCTGTCCAGCCACGAAGTCGCGGTAACGGTGGAGGAAGCGGCGGTGGGGGGCCTCGGCGCGCATGTGCTCACCCTGGCGTCCGACCAGGGCCTTATCGACTCCGGGCTCAAGCTGCGCACCCTGCGCCTGCCCGATACCTTCCAGGACCATGACAAACCCGAAAAGCAATATGAGCAAGCCGGGCTCGACGCCGCGGGCATCGTCAACACGGTGCTGAAGGCGCTGCGCCACAACAGCGCCGGCATGGTCGAGGGCGCCAGGGCCTGACGCAGAGATAGACGACTCCGCGATTTCCTTCAGACATGCAAAAGCCGCCGGAAACACCGGCGGCCTGCATGAACCTTGTTCCGGTCGGCGGACCCTCAGATGAGGACGGTGCCGACGAACAGGACCTGGGCGGCAAGGGCGACCAGAGCGGTTGCCGCGCCTTCGATGATACGCATAGCGAGTTCCTTTTACAAACGAGAGCCGTTCGCTCCCGAGCCGCAGGTAGGAGCAGGCGCAAAGATTCTAAACTGCATTGGTTGACAATGTCAGATGCAGAAACTGCACCTGTTCCATAATGGCATTGAGTGTTCTCGCCATCGATCCCGGTTTCACTTTCCAGCCTCTCCTGTAATGCCGCCCCATGGGCAAAGCGCGCGCAGACCAGCTCCTCGTAGATCGCGGCCTCGCCGAGAGCCGGGCGAAGGCGCAGGCGCTGATCATGGCCGGGCTGGTTTTCTCGGCCGAGAGGAAGATCGACAAGGCGGCGCAGCCGCTCGCCGTCGATGCGCCGCTGGAGGTCAGGGGCAAGGAGCATCCCTGGGTGTCGCGCGGGGGCATCAAGCTTGCCCACGCGCTGGAGCATTTCGGCTGGGATGTGACGGGGGCAGTGGCGCTGGACGTGGGCTCCTCCACCGGCGGCTTTACGGACGTGCTGCTGCAGAAGGGCGCGGCCAAGGTGTTCGCGGTGGATGTCGGCACCAACCAGCTCGCCTGGAAGCTCAGGCAGGACCCGCGTGTGGTGGTCCATGAGCAGACCAACGCGCGCTACCTGACCCCCGACATCGTCACGGAGCCCGTCGACATCGTGGTGTGCGATGCAAGCTTCATCGGCCTCGCCAAAGTGCTCGACACCGCCATCGATTTCGCCAAACCCGGCGGTCGCCTCCTCGCGCTGGTCAAGCCGCAGTTCGAGGCGGAGCGGGGCGAGATCGGCAAAGGGGGCGTGGTGCGCGACCCGGCGGTGCACGATCGCGTCTGCGCCGCCGCCGCCGCCTGGGTCGTCTCGCGCGGCTGGGCGGTGGAGGGGCTGGTGCAAAGCCCGATCACCGGCCCGGAAGGCAATATCGAATTCCTGCTCGCCGCGCGGCGGGAAGGATGAGCGCCGACTTCACCCCGCTCGATTGGGGGATCGTCGCCGGCTACATCCTGCTGCTTGCCGCCGCCGGCTGGCTCTCCACCCGCCGCCAGCGCAACGCCGCCGATTATTTCCTTGCCGGCCAGCGGTTGCCGGTGTGGCTGGTGGCGGTGTCGGTGGTCTCCACCACCCAGTCCGCCGCCACCTTCCTCGGCGCGCCGGACTTCAGCTACCGCGGCGATTACACCTATCTCACCAGCTACCTCGGCCCGCTGATCGCAGCCTTCCTGATCGCGCGCTTCCTAATCCCGCGTTTCTATGCACTGGGCGTCACCACCGTCTACGAGCTGCTGCGCCACCGCTACGATGCGCGGGCGATGAAGGCGGCGGGGCTGATGTACCTCGTCGGCCGCGTCTTCGCGAGCGGCGCGCGCCTCTACCTCGCCGCAATTGCGGTTGCGATGATCATGTTCGCCGATGTGTCGGCACCCAGCATCTTCTACGCCTCGATCCTGCTGGTGGTGCTCGGCATTGCCTTCACCTTCATCGGCGGTCTGCGCTCGGTGATCTGGACCGATCTCGTCCAGGTCCTGCTCTACACGGGCGCCGCCGCCATCGTGCTGGTGCTGCTTTGGACCAGCATTCCGGCCCCGGCGGCGGATGTGTTCGGCGGACTGTCGAACACGCCGGAGGGCGTGGACAAGCTGCGCCTCTTCGACCTGTCGCTCGATCCTGCCGCGCCTTTCTCGCTGGCGGCGACACTGACCGGAATCACCCTCCTGTTCTTCGCCAGCATGGGGCTCGATCAGGACATCAGCCAGCGCTTCCTCGCCTGCCGCGACGCGGCCGAAGGGCGCCGCGCGCTCTACGTTTCCGTATTCGCCTCGGTGCCGGTCGTACTTTTGTTCATGGCGATCGGCTCCCTCCTCTACATCTTCTACGATCGCGCCGACCTGATGGGCCGCAGCGCCGGTGCCGCCGGCAGCTTCCAGGGCGAGACCATCACCGTCTTCATGCACTATATCCTCACCGAAGTGCCGCCGGGGGTGCGGGGCTTGATCGCGGTGGGCGTGCTCGCCGCGGCGGCGATCAACTCCGGCCTCATCTCTATGTCCTCCGTGCTGGTGGAGGATTTCTACCGCCCCTGGCTCGCCCGCCGCCGCCCGGATGTGCCCGAAGCCCATTTCGTCCGCGCCGGCCGCGCCGGCATGATCGGCCTTGCTTTCGTGCTGCTCGGTATGGCGATGCTCTGTTACTATTGGCAGCGTTATACCGAAGCGCCGCTGCTCGCCTTCGCGCTGGGCGTCATGACTTTTGCCTATTCCGGGCTGCTTGGCGTCTATTTCACCGCCCTGTTCACCCGCCGCGGCTCCTCCGCTTCGGTGACATGGGCCCTCGCCACCGGCTTCCTCGCAATCGCGCTCCAGCAGGCCTGGGTGGTGGACATGGCCGGCTTGCCGACGGGGTGGAAGACGCTCGCTTTCCCCTGGCAGCTGTGCATCGGCACGGCGGTCGCCTTTTTCACCTGCATGCTCGGCAACCAGTCTTCGCCAGGAGAGGGGGGCTTGAAACCGGGGCAGGGGGCCCCACTTGCCGGCGCGAGGAAGTCTGATCGGCGAACCCAGCTCCACTAAGGCAGGTCGCCATGATCCCCATGTCCCACATCGTCGTGCTCAGCCAGGCCGGATTCGTCGAGCGCGAAGTCTGCGCAGCTTTGTCCGGCCGCTTCGCCGCTGGCTTCGGCCGCTGGCTGCCCTCCTTCCGCCGCACCGGCCGCTGAGGGAGGTACCCTTGCTGCCGCCCGGTATTAAGGCGGGGTTGCATGGCAGGGCCCCCGCGTTTAGCGGCTTGGGGGTGCACAGGTTGCGAACCATTCTCACTATGTCCTTGTTTCTGCTCGCCGCCGCCTGCGGCAGCGGCGGCGCTGACGAGAAGGGCAAAGGCAAAGGCGACCGGCCGGCACCCACCGTGCGGGCCGAGCCGGCCCAGACGCAACGCTTCGTGGAAGCGATCGAGGCGGTCGGCACCGCCAACGCCAATGAACAGGTGACGATCACAGCTCAGGTGACCGAGCGGATCATCCGCTTGGGCTTCGACGACGGCACCTTCGTGCGGCGCGGCCAGACCCTCGCCGTGCTCTCGCAGGGCCAGCAGACCGCACAGCTCGCCGAGGCTCAGGCCCGGCAGCGCGAAGCCCAGCAGCAGCTCGGCCGCATCGCGACGCTGCGGGAACGCGGCTTCGCCACCAAGTCGAGCGAGGACGCGCAGATCGCCGCCGCCGCGTCCGCCCGCGCCCAGGCCCAGCAGGTCCAGGCCCAGATCGGCGAGCGGGTGATCACCGCGCCGTTCTCGGGCTATGTGTCATTGCGCAACATTTCGCCGGGCGCGGTGGTGAATTCGGGAACGCCGATCGCCACGATCAGCGACATCTCCACCATCAAGCTCGACTTCCCGGTGCCGGAGACGGCGCTGTCCGCGATCCGCCCCGGCCTCACGATCGAGGCGCGCTCGGCCGCCTATCCGGAAACGCCGTTCCGCGGCCAGATCGCCACCGTTGATCCCGTAATCGATCCCAACACCCGCGCGGTGACGGTGCGCGCGCGCCTCGCCAATCCCGATGCGCGGCTGAAGCCGGGCATGCTGCTGACGGTCTCCATTGAAACCGCTCCCCGCATGTCGCTTTCGGTGCCGGAGCTGGCGGTGGTGGGGGAGGGGGACCGCCGCTTCGTCTATGTGATCGACAAAGGCACGGCCAAGCGGGTCGAGGTCCGCACCGGGCTGCGGCAGAACGGCCGCGTCGAGATCATTGAAGGAATCCAGCCCGGCCAGCCGGTGGTGACCGAAGGGGTGGTCAAGCTGTCGGACGGCATGAAGGTGCGCCTCGCCGGGCCGAATTCCGGCGCGCAGGCGGCGGGCAAGGCGGGGCAGCCGCAAGGGCAGGGTCAGCAAGGCCGGCCGCAGCCGCAGCAGGGCGCCGCCGCCGGTCAGGCGAAGCAGGGGGAACAGGCGGGCACGGCGAGGTGAAGCTTTCCGACATCTCGGTCCGTCGCCCCGTTTTCGCCTCCGTGCTGGCGATGCTGATCGCGGTCGTCGGCGTGGTCGCCTTTTTCGGCCTCTCGGTGCGCGAATATCCCGATGTCGATCCGCCGATCGTGTCGGTGCAGACCCAATATGTCGGCGCCGCCGCCAATGTGGTGGAAACCCGTGTCACCCAGGTGCTGGAGGACCGCCTTTCGGGCATCGAGGGGCTGCAGACGATCACCTCGCGCAGCCAGGACGGCCAGTCCAGCATCACCATCGAATTCTATCCCGGCCGCGAGATCGAGAGCGCCGCCAACGATGTCCGCGACCGGGTCGGCTCCGCCCTCGGCAACCTGCCCGACGACATCCGCCCGCCCGAAGTCCGCAAGGTCGATGCCGACGCGTCGCCGATCCTCTTCCTGGTCATCTCCAAGCCCGGCTGGTCCCGGCTCGAACTGTCCGATTATGTCGACCGCAATGTGGTCGACCGCTTCGCCGCTATCGAGGGTGTGGCGCGGGTGTTCATCGGCGGCGAGGCGCGCCCCGCCATGCGGGTGTGGCTGCGGCCCGAGCGGCTCGCCGCCTTTCAGCTGACGCCGGGCGATGTCGAGCAGGCGCTCAGGCGCCAGAATGTCGAGCTTCCCGCCGGCCGGCTGGAATCGCAGCAGCAGAATGTCACGCTACGGGTGGAACGCTCCTTCACCAGCCCCCAGGAGTTCGCCCAGCTTGTCGTTGGACGCGGGGAGGGGGGGTATCTCGTCCGTCTGGGCGACGTCGCCCGGATCGAGCGCGGGCCTGAGAACCCCTATTCCGCCTTCCGCCTCAACGGGGAATCGGCGATCGGGCTCGGCATCGTGCGCCAGTCCGGCGCCAACACCCTTGCCGTCGCCAGCGCCGCCAAGCAGGCGGCCGAGGAGATCAAGCCCAACCTGCCCGAAGGCATGGACATCGTCGTCGGCTCCGACGAGTCGCTGTTCATCAGCCGCGCCATCGACAAGGTGTGGGTGACGCTTGCCGAAGCCGCGATCCTCGTCGTGCTGGTCATCTACCTGTTCCTGGGCAACTGGCGGGCGACTTTGATCCCGGCGGTCACCGTGCCGCTCTGCCTCCTCGCCAGTTTTGCGGTGCTGTGGCTGTTCGGCTTTTCGATCAATCTCCTCACCCTGCTCGCGATGGTGCTGTCGATCGGCATCGTCGTCGACGACGCCATCGTTGTCCTCGAAAACGTCTATCACCGCATCGAGGAGGGCGAGCCGCCGCTCTCCGCCGCCTATGAAGGCACCCGCCAGGTCGGCTTCGCTATCGTCTCGACTACGCTCGTGGTCTGCGCGGTGTTCGTGCCGGTGATGTTCATCGCCGGCCAGACCGGCCTCCTGTTCCGCGAGCTTGCCGCCGCGATGATCGGCGCCGTCGCTTTCTCCGGCTTCCTGGCCATGAGCCTCGCGCCGATGCTCTGCTCCAAGCTCCTCAAATACCAGGAGCGCGGCCGCCTCGCCCGCTTCGTAGACACCCGCTTCCGCCGCATCGAAAGCGGCTATGCCCGGCTGCTCGACCGGGTGCTGGTGAAGCCGCTTATCGCCTCCCTCCTCGTTCTCGCCTTCCTGGCGGGCGCCGGCTACCTGTTCACCACCCTCCAGTCCGAACTCGTGCCGTCGGAGGATGTCGGCATCATGTCGGCCAGCATCTCGGCGCCGGAGGGTACCGGCTATGAGCAGATGGACCGCTACATGCTCGACGCGCAGGGCAAGCTCCTGCCGCTCACCAAGGACGGCGCGGTGCGGGCGATCATCCAGCGCACGCCGGGCGGTTTCGGTGCGTCGGAGGATTTCAATTCTGGCACCTTCATCCTCTTCCTGAAACCCTGGGAAGAGCGGGAGACGACCACCCAGGAGGTCGCCGCCGAGGTGAACCGCATTCTCGGCCAGCTTCCCGGCGTGCGCGGCAATGCCTCGCCGCGCTCCTCGCTCGGCGGCCGCGGCCGGGGCCAGCCGATCAACTTCGTCATTGCCGGCGCGACTTATGCGGAGCTCGCCACGGCGCGTGATCGCATCATCGCCGCCGCCGCCGACAATCCCGGCATCGTCAACTTGGATTCCGACTACAAGGAAACCAAGCCCCAGATGCGGATCGCGGTCGACACCGCCCGCGCCGGCGATCTCGGCGTGTCGGTGGAGGAAGTGTCGAACGCGCTCCAGTCGCTGCTCGGCTCCCGCCGCGTCTCCACCTATGTCGACCGCGGCGAGGAGTATCTCGTCATCCTCCAGGCCGAGGCCGCGGCACGGGAAACGCAGGCGAGCCTGGCCACCATCCATGTCCGCAGCCGCACCGGCGCGGTGATCCCGCTCGCCAACCTCGTCACCGTCACCGAAACGGCGGGCGCGCGCGATCTTGGCCGCTATAACAAGCTGCGCGCCATCACCCTCTCGGGCGCGCTGGCGCCGGGCTATTCGCTGGGCGAGGCGCTGGAATTCCTGGAAGCGCAGGCGGCGCAGGCGCCCGAAGTGGTGGCGGTCGGCTATCGCGGGGAGAGCCAGGCGCTGCGGGAGACCGCCGGCTCGATTTGGCTGGTCTTCGGCCTCACCATCCTGATCGTCTACCTGCTGCTCGCCGCCCAGTTCGAGAGCTTCGTCCATCCCGGCGTGATCATCACTACCGTGCCGCTCGCGGTGGGCGGCGGCGTGCTTGGGCTTTGGGCGATGGGCCAGACCATGAACCTCTACAGCCAGGTCGGGGTGGTGATGCTGGTGGGCCTTGCCGCCAAGAACGGCATCCTGATCGTCGAATTCGCCAACCAGCTGCGCGATGCCGGCCGCGACATCGGCGAAGCGATCCGCGAAGCCTCCGCGCGCCGCCTGCGCCCCATCCTGATGACCTCCATCGCCACCGTCGCCGGCGCGGTGCCCCTGATGCTGGCCGGCGGCGCCGGTGCCGGCGCGCGAACCGCCATCGGCGTGGTGATCGTGTGGGGCGTCACATTGTCCACGATCATCACCCTGTTCCTGATCCCGCTGCTTTATTCGCGGCTGGCGCGTTATACCGGCTCACCGCTCGCCGTGACCCGCAAGCTCGAAGCCGAGCTCGAGGCTCATGGCGGAGTCACGCCGCAGCCTGCCCCGGCTGAATAGGAGAGTTCATGACAGGCATCGCCTCGCGTTCGCAGCTTCGGATGTCCTTTCTGCGCTACGCCCTGGTGACGGTGCCGCTGGTCCTGCTGCTCGGCAGCATCTCCGGCCGGCTCGCCAATTCCGGCTACGGCAACGACTGGTTCGATGCGCTGGCCAAGCCCGCCTTGATGCCGCCCGGCTGGGTGTTCGGCGCCGCCTGGACGATCCTCTACATCCTCCTGGGCCTGGCGCTGGCGCTGATCCTCCATGCCAAGGGCGCGCGCGGGCGGCGCCTCGCCGTCGGCCTGTTCCTCGCCCAGCTCATCCTGAACTACGCTTGGTCGCCGATCTTCTTCGCCGCCCACGATGTCGATCTCGCCTTCATCGTCATCGTGCTGATGATCATCCTCTCGGCGCTCGCGGCCTTGCTGTTTTCCCGCATCCGCAAGGCAGCGGGGCTGCTGATGATTCCCTATCTCGCCTGGCTGTTCTTCGCCGGCTACCTCACCTGGCAGATCCAGGCGCTTAACCCCGATGCCGCCGAGCTTGTACCGGCCGGGGCGAGTGCCGATATCCCGCTTTAGACCCCTTTGCCTTTGGAGGCGCAGATGCAGTCCCAGAACCGCCTGTTCGACGATTTCGTGAAGATGATGAACGGCGCCGCCGGCACCTTCGCCGGCATGACCCGCGAGGCCGAGGGCGCCTTTCGCGAGCGCGCGCGCGAATGGGTCGGCGGGCTCGAAATGGTGTCGCGCGACGAGTTCGAAGCGGTGAAGGCGATCGCCGTCGCCGCGCGCGAGGAAGCAACCATGCTCAGGGACCGGCTCGATGCGCTGGAGGGCGGTGCCAGGTCCGGGTCCGGCGAAGCGGGCGGTGCAGGGCCCGGCGGAGCCGCCTGATTATCCACAACATATTGTGACGGTGTTAAATCCTCCCCTTGCGCCTTATGGGGGCGGGGAGGCAGCATCACGGCTGTGAATAAGGCAGGACCGATACAGTGATGGACGTGGATGAATATGAGATGGAGCGCGAAACCAGCGCGCCTATCGACATGCTCGAACATTATTTCTCCGCCCATGGCTGGACCTCAGAGCGGTCGGACGACGAGATCGTCGCGAACTTCCAAGGCAGCTGGGCGCAATACGAGCTGCGCGCGATCTGGCGCGACGACGACAATTGCCTGCAATTCCTGGCGCTGCCCGATATCCGCGTCGCCACCGACAAGCGCGCCGCCGTTTATGAAACCATCGGCCTCATCAACGAGCAACTGTGGATCGGCCATTTCGAGCTGTGGGCGAGCTCCGGCCTGGTGCTCTTCCGCCACGCCGCCCTCCTTGAAGGCGACGATGGTCCGGTTCTCTCCCTCGCCCAGGCGGAAACCCTGGTGGAAGCGGCGATCGAGGAATGCGAGCGCTTCTATCCCGTCTTCCAATTCGTCCTGTGGGCCGGCAAGACCCCCCAGGAAGCCATCGCCGCAGCGCTGATCGAGACGCAAGGGGAAGCGTAGGGGCGGCGCTCGAAAGTGGTACTTTCGAGCGATTGGCTGATCGACGGCACGGCCAGCCCTCTCCCCGGTGGCAGAGGGAAGGAGGAACGGGCTGGCGACAGGGGCCTCGAAGGCCGCTGGCGCGACCGGGACACGGAGCCTATCGGCTGGCGCCATGACCCACCTTTCCGCTTTCACGCACCCTCTCCACCTCCTCGGCTGCGGCAATATGGCCGGCGCGATGCTGAAGGGGTGGCTCGACGCCGGCCTGGATCCCGCCCAAGTCACAGTCATCCGCCCCAGCGGTGCGCCGGTGGCGGACGGGGTGCGGGTCCTCACCGCACCGCCGGAAGGGGAGGTGGCGGGCATCCTTCTCCTCGGCATGAAGCCGCAGAAGCTCGCCGAGGCCGCGCCTGCCGCGGCGGCGATGACCGGTCCCGGCACCACCATCGTCTCAATCCTCGCCGGGGTTGAGCTCGCCACCTTGCGCGCCCGATTTCCGGCCGCCCGTACGATCTTGCGCGCCATGCCGAACATGCCGGTGGCGCTGCGCCTCGGCGTCACCAACCTCATCGCGGAAGCCGGCGCCGGGGATGAGGCGGTGGAGGCGCTGATGGCGGCGCTCGGCCACGCCGAGTGGTTTAACGATGAAAGCTTGTTCGCCCTCGCCGGTCACCTCACCGGCGCCGCCCCGGCCTTTCTCTACCGCTTCCTCGACGCGCTCGCCGCCGCGGGCGTCGAACTCGGGCTCGATCCGGCGCGCGCGGCCCGCTTGGCCGCCGCCATGGCGAGAGGCGCGGCCACACTGGCAGCGACATCGGACGAAGCCCCCGCTGAACTCGCCCGCCGCGTCGCCAGCCCCGGCGGCACCACCGAGGCAGGCCTCAAGGTGCTGGACAGCGACGAGGCGCTGAAGCGGCTGATGCTGGACACGCTCGATGCCTCCCGCCGACGGGGAATAGAGATGTCCGAAGCCGCCCGCAGGCCCTAGGCGGCGCCGCGCCCGTCGACACCGGCGAGCGCCGTCAGCGCGCCGTCGCCGCCCTTCTTGAGCTCCCGTCCGTTTCCATCACAAGGGCCGCAACCTCCTCAATGCGGCCGATGCCCTGCTTGCGGATCGCCGCCTCGACCTCGCCGCGCGTTACCCGTTCCGCGATCATCGCCGCCTCGCGAAGCTGGCCGTCCTTGACAAGCAGGCGCGGGTTGGACCGGACCGCCCGCTTCACCGCGCCCCACCGGACCGATCCGCGGGAAATCGCATATTGGAGAAGCGCCAGCATCGCGAACGCGACCATGCCGTCGGCAAGCGGCACGTCCTTTGACAGGATCACGCTCGCCAGAACCGAGCCGAACGCCACCGTTACCGCAAAATCGAACGCGTTCAGCTTGGCCAGCGAGCGTTTGCCCGCCACTCGCAACACCAGGATCAGCCAGAAATAGGCGGCCACCGTCATGGCGGCGACCCGGAGCAGCGCTTCCCAGCTTTCGAACAGCATCGCGCCCCGCCTCAGCCCATGCCGGGATAGGGCGAGCGCGCGAGCAAGGCGGCCAGATGCGCGGCGTTGGACGCCGCCATTGCCGCCGAGTCCCGGACCTTGTCCGGAATGGCGGGAAGGTCGCGAAAGTCGATCTTCCCCATCGCCTCGCCCACCCAATAGCTCACCGCCGAAGCGGGCACCGTCCAGCCGGTGTCGTTGAGAGCCTGGTAGAGCTGCGCGCACACCCAATGCGCGCCGTCTTCGTTGCCGACCACGGCCAGGAGCGCGATCTTGCCGAAGCTCGGCATCCGCCCGGCTTCGTCGGTTTCGGACAAGAAAGCGTCCATCCGCTCCACGACTAGCTTGGCGATGCTGGACATCTGCCCCATCCAGATCGGCGTTCCGAAGATCAGGATGTCGGCGGCAAGGATGCGGGCGCGGATCGTGGGCCATTCGTCACCTTCGCCCTCGTCGGAGGTGACGCCCCACTTCACCCGGTGATCGGCGAGGCGGATGGTGCCGTCATACTCCACGCCCTTCTTCTTGAGCTCCGAGACGAGCAGGCCGATCATCGCGTCGGTGCTCGATTTTTCGTCGTCCGCGCTGCCCTTGAGGCTGCAATTGATCGCGACGACTTTCAGCACCATCGTTCTCCTGCGTGACAAGGGAGATACGCGGGGGCGGTCGGCGCAGTTCCTCCCGGCGCCAGATTGACTCGGCTTCGCGGCCGCGCCTATCGCCGGGTGAGGCAAGAGGAGCTGAAAAAGGCGTGACAGATCAACGCAGCTACGACGATCGCGACGGCAATATCTGGCTCGACGGCAAGCTCGTCCCGTGGCGCGAAGCCAATGTCCATGTGCTCACCCACGCCCTCCATTACGCCTCCTCCGTGTTCGAAGGGCAGCGCGCCTATGACGGCGAGATCTTCCGCCTCACCGATCACAGCACGCGCTTGAAGCGCAGCGGTGCGTTGCTAGGCTTCGACATTCCGTGGAGCGTGGAGGAGATCGATGCCGCCTGCCGAGAAGTGCTGGCGGATAGCGGCCTCACCGATTGCTACATGCGCCCGCTGGCGTGGCGGGGCTCGGAGCAGATGGGCGTTTCCGCCCAGAAGGCGAAGATCCACCTCGCCATCGCGGTGTGGCCGTGGGGCGCCTATTTCGGCGAAGAGGCGATCATGAAGGGCCTGCGGCTCGACATCTCGCAGTGGCGCCGGCCCGCGCCCTATACGGCGCCGACCCAGTCGAAAGCGTCGGGCCTGTACATGATCTGCACGATGGCCCGGCACGATGCGCAGGCCAAGGGCTATGACGACGCCTTGATGTTCGATTGGCGCGGGCAGGTGGCGGAAGGGACGGGGGCCAATGCCTTTTTCGTCAAGGACGGCAAGCTCCACACGCCCACGCCCGATTGCTTCCTGAACGGCATCACCCGCCAGACGGTGATGGAGCTTGCCGGCAAGCGCGGGATCGAAGTGGTGGAGCGTGCGATCTGGCCGGAGGAGCTGGAAAGCTTCGAGCAATTCTTCCTGACCGGCAGCGCCGCAGAAGTGACGCCGGTGGCCGAGGCTGGCCCGTGGCGCTTCGAAGTGGGCGAGATGACGAAGATGCTCCGCAAGGATTATCTCGACCTCTGCCACCGCCGGAATTCGAACAGCTAGGGCTTTCCCAAGCTCGCGCGGCGGCTATAAGGCCGCCGGTCTGGTGGGGCGTCGCCAAGTGGTAAGGCACCGGTTTTTGGTACCGGCATTCGCAGGTTCGAATCCTGCCGCCCCAGCCAGTTTCAAGCTAAGTCTATGATTTTGTTGGCTCCGCCTTAAGGGGCTGCGAACATTGCGCTCATCGATTGTGCAGGTCGATGTGCAGTGGCGCAGCCCGGGGAGACCATCCTTGGCTCGATGGCTGTCGCCAAGAGGAGCTTCATTCTCCTTCTGTCCCGGTGCGCGTAGCTATGCTCCACCACGGGCAAGGAGCTTAGCGATGATCAGCCGGCGTTCTTTGATGAAGCTTTCGGCCGCAGCTGCCGCCCTCACGCTGAGTTCACGCCCGGCACTCACGGCAATGCGGGGCACGCACACCACAGGAGGCACAAGCATGAAGAAAATACTGATGGTGACCACGTCCGCCGATCGAATGAGGCCGAGCGGCGAACCGACGGGTGTCTGGCTGGAGGAGCTGACGACTCCTTATTACGCCTTTAGCGACGCCGGAGCCGAGGTCGTGATCGCTTCCATCATGGGAGGGGCGGTCCCGATCGACTCGCGCAGCGTGAAGCCTGAGGGTGAAAACGAGGCGTCGGTTGAGCGCTTTTATCGCGACCAAGGGCTGAGAGGCAAAGTGCAGAACACGCCCCTGTTCACCGCATTGGATGCGAGCGCATTCGACGCGCTCTTTCTCCCGGGCGGCCATGGGACTATGTTCGATTACCCGTTCAGCGATGCGCTCGCCCGGCTGGTGGAACGCTTCGATCGCGACGGGAAGATCGTCGCCGCAGTGTGCCATGGCCCTGCCGGACTGGTAGCGGCCAGGAAGCCGGATGGCAGGCCCTTCGTCGCAGGCCGGAGGGTCTCTGCCTTCACGGATAGCGAGGAACGTGCCGCGGGCCTTGAGAACAAGGTGCCGTTCCTGCTCGAGAACCGACTGAAGGAGCTTGGCGCACGCCACGAAGCCGCACCTGACTTCCAGCCGTTCGCCATCCGCGATGGACGGCTCATCACCGGCCAGAACCCGGCTTCGGCCACTCGAACGGCGGCACTGGTCATGGAAGCGCTTCTCGAGGGAGAGGCGGCAGCAGCATGAAGTATCTGCACACCATGCTGCGCGTGACCGATCCGGACGAAACCATCCGCTTCTTCAACTTGCTCGGTCTGTCGGAAACCCGGCGGATGGTGAACGAGCAGGGGCGTTTTACGCTGATCTTCCTTGCCGCTGATGAGGATCGCGCCGGTCCCCGCCAACGGGCCACGCCGGAAGTTAAACTCACCCATAACTGGCCCCCTGTCGATGGAAGCGAACCGGAGCGATATGCCGGCGGCCGCAACCTTGGTCATCTCGCCTACCGAGGAAGACATTTACGAGATCTGCGAGCGTCTCATGAACGCGGGCGTGATAATCAATCGCCCTCCACGAGACGGTTATATGGCTTTCGTTCGTTCTCCCGACGGCATTTCCATTGAACTGCTCCAAGCGGGCGAGGCCAAGCCTCGCGCGGATCCTTGGCAGTCGATGCCGAACGTCGGGGAATGGTGATCGAAGGTGCGGCCGCACGCAGATTTGCTAAAGCATCATCGGCGACGACTTGCCGGACGAGCTCTCGTCCATCTTCGGTCTAATGGCACCTCCGCCTGATAGCAAAATGCCCGCTTATCTCTTGCCGGACGATAAGCGGACGTTCTCTTTTCGGCCAAGAGCCGCGTTCAAGGCGGCAGGGTAGGGTGTCGGCTTTGAGTTGTGAACATCATTTGGATCACCTGCGCGAAACAACTTGGTTGTCGCTGGCCTAGCCGTGTCCGGCGGCGCGGTGGGAATTTGGTCCAGGTGGCGCCATCGTCAGATACGGCGGGAACGGGCGGCCGCGGAGAGCCTTCTCGCGGAGTACCGAGCCGCCGACGCCTGACTGATTCAGCGCTTGATCGACACTGGCGGGCAGCCGGCGTTCGCACCTGGGCGAGGAAGCCGCGACGCGCAAGGCATGTTGATATTTCGCTGCTGCGATCCGCAACGGCAGGAACGGAACCAGCAACTATGCGCTTGCAGGTCACGCGCCGCACCTTCGCCGCGTGCTCATTTATCGAAGGACAGGGCATGTCAGCACCAGAAGACCTCAAGGACCTGTATGTGGAAGAGCTCAAGGATCTATGGTCCGCGAATGACCAGATGCAGCGGACGGTTAAGAAGCTGGTTTCGCGAGCTAAAGATGAGCAGCTGGTCCAGCTGCTCGACCGTTCGATCGAGGGCATTGCCGCACATACTGCGACGCTGAAGGCGCTCATCGAGGCGCAGGATGAGAAGGTGTCGAAAGAACATTGCAAGGGCATGGAAGGCTTGGTTGAGGAGGCCAACAAGCACACCAGCGGCGAGGAGGCTCCGAAGAAGGGGCCTGTCCGAGACGCGCAGATCATTGCTCAGTATCAGCGGATGAGCCACTACGGCTTGGCCGGCTTCGGTACGGCAGCAGCCTACGCTACGGCCCTTGGTTTGAAGGACGATGCCAAGAGCTTGAAGCAAGCCACGAAAGAGATCTACCTAGGTGATGAGTACGGGACGAGGCTAGCTGAAACTTCAGTGAACTTGAAGGCCAAGGACGAAGGCTAAATAGCAGCTCATCCGCTGACAGCCGTTCCTTTCTTCAGGGAGTGGCTGTCAGCGATGGCTCGCATGCGGGCGATCAGGAGCTTGGTGTTATGGACGCCGCGCCACCCGCGGTTCGACAGCCGACGTTCTGTCAACTTGCACGAGCGTGCGTAGCTCACCGTGCTTTCCTCGCCTGCTGACGCCCCGCCGGAGGTACACAAAACCTTGAAACCTGGTTTCGACGCCGCTAGCTAGAGAGCGCGGACCGGGCCCCTCTGGCGAGCGCGTTGCCTCCGTTGCTGCGCACTCGTGATGTCGGACCGCATCGGATGATCCGATGTGTCAGGCCCGGCTTTCGCAAGCCTCCGTCCAACTCGCGGATCTCCGATCAACTTCGGTTCGATAAGAGGAGATTTTTATGTTTTCACTTCACTTCGATCGGGCTCGCCGCAGCGGCCGTCCCGCCGTTACGCCGCTGTTCCTGCTCGCCTCCGCGGCGGTGCTTGCGGCCGCTCCGGCAGCGGCACAATCCGGTGCCCCCGGCAAGAACCAGCGCTGCGCTCCCGTGACCACGGCTGCGGTCGAGCGGCAGTTCGACCTGTTCAACCAGGCCTGGGCGACGAAGGACCCTGACCGGGTGGCGGCGCTCTTCGCTCCGGACGCCGTGCTGCTGGCGACCGTCTCAAACCAGCCGCGAACCACGCCCGGCGCGGTGCGCGACTATTTCGTAGGCTTTCTCAAGAGCTCGCCCGTCGGCCAAATCAACACCAGCAGCGTCCGCCTTGGATGCAACACGGCCTCGCGGCTTGGCACTTGGACGGTGACGCTCACCGATCCGAATACCGGCGGCAAGACGGACGTGAAGGCCCGCTATTCATTCATCTACAAATATCAGGGCGGGCGCTGGTGGATCGACCACCTCCACAGCTCGAAGATGCCCGAAGCCTGACCATTAGCGGGAGCCCCGCTGTCTACTCCGGCGGGGCTCCTCCTCTTGGCAACATTGCAGCTGTGCGGAAAGCCGCAGCAGCTTTATCAGCGGCTGGCAGCTTAGCGCGGACAAATACTGACGATCAAGCGGGACGGTCGAGGAGCCAAGCAGCACGTGAACAGCCGAAAGCACGCCCCTTTTCCGAAGGGGCGGTTGATCCGTACAGCGTGGCAGCTCTCGCTTTGCGCCGACAACGGGCAGGTGGAGGACGGCCGCGAATATTCTAGGGGACAACCCGAGTTCCAATAGTGGGTTCAGCCGCTCTTTTCAGCCGCTCTTTTCAGCGGCCTGACGAAGCGCCCGCACTTCGTCCCCCAGCGCACGCAGCTCGCGCAGGATACTCTCGCGCTCGTCATGCGCCTCTTCTTCTGTCGCTTCCGACATGGCGTTCACGATCACGCCGATAAACAGGTTGAGCACGATGAAGCTGGTGAGCAGAATGAAGGGAACGAAGAACGCCCAGGCATGAGGGAATTGCTCCATCACCGGCCGGACAATCCCCATCGACCAGCTTTCCAGCGTCATGATCTGGAACAGCGAATAGAGCGAGGCGCCCAAACTTCCGAACCACTCGGGGAAGGCCGCGCCGAACAGCTTGGTCGACATCACCGCACTGATGTAGAACAGCAGCAGCAGCATGACGATCACCGTCCCGATGCTCGGGATCGCGCTGAACAGTCCGACAATGACCTTGCGCATGCTGGGCACGACGGAAATAAGCCGCAGCGCCCGCAGGATGCGCAGAGAACGCAAAACGGAAAATTGCTGCGATGCCGGTACCAGCGCCACGCTGACGATCACGAAATCGAAGATGTTCCAGCCGTTGCGGAAGAAGCTCAAGCGGTAGGCGAACAGCTTTATCGCAAGCTCGACCACGAAAATTGCGATTGCGGCGCGGTCGAGCGCCTGGATGATCCCGCCGAAGCGCGCCATGACTTCAGGCGAGGTCTCCAGCCCCAGCCCGATCGCGTTGATCACGATCACGGCGGTGATGGCGTGCTCGAAGCGCCGGCTTTCGACGAACAATTGGGCTCGTCGACGGGACGTCGAAGGGCTATGCGAAATGCTCATCCGCGACGGCATATAGACACTTCCATTCCCGCTACGGGCCACCCTCCGGTAAGCGTCGGAAGGGACCGTTCGCGCCACGCCATGAGACGCGACTTGCTCTCCTGAGTCCCCTGAGTGCCGACGGGCCGCCACGCCGACCCCGGAGAACAGGATACCGTACCGATTGCGCCGGCGCCGCTGGCAGTCAGGAACGAGGGTATCGAAGGCATGCATGATCTCCTCGGATGATGCCTGAAGTTGAATTACGAGCGACCGTCAGGTTTCAGCAGGCCAATTCGGCTCCTCCGCACCCCGTGTTTTCCACAGCGAGTAGAGGATGCCGCCGGCGATCAACGCGAGTGTCACCACGAGGCTCAGCACCGGCGGGAACTTGTCGCCGGCCATCAAGAAGTCCGACACGAAAATTTTCGAACCGATGAACACCAGCACGAGAGCCAGTGCGTATTTCAGATAATGGAAGCGGTGCACCATTGCCGCCAGCGCGAAGTAGAGCGCGCGCAGGCCGAGGATCGCCATGATGTTGGAGGTGTAGACGATGAAGGTGTCGGTGGTGATTGCGAAGATCGCCGGCACCGAATCCACCGCGAACACCAGGTCGGCGAGATTGATGATGACCAGCGCAAGGAAGAGCGGCGTCGCCGCCCGCACCAGCTTGCCCGTCTTCGCGTCCGGCACCTGGACGAAGAACTTTTCGGCGTGGAGTTCGGGCGTCACCCGCATGTGGCGGGAGATGAACTTCACCACCGGGTTGTTCGCCACGTCCATCGGCTTGTCGCCGGCGAACAGCATCTTGATACCGGTGGCGATAAGGAAGGCGGCGAAGAAGTACAGAACCCAATACCATTCCTGCACCACCGCCGCGCCGACCGCGATCATGAGGCCACGAAGCACGATGACCGCTATGATGCCCCACAGGAGGGCGCGGTACTGGTACATTCGCGGTATGGCAAAGTAGGTGAAGATCAGGCTGATCACGAACACGTTGTCGATCGACAGCGCCTTCTCGATGAAGAAGCCGGTGTAATATTTCATACCTAGGTCAGCACCCTTCTGGAACCAGACCCAGATGCCGAACAGAAGCGCGATGCTGATGTAAAAGGCGGAGAGTTTGAGGCTCTCGCTGATGCCCATCTCCTTGTCTTCCTTGTGAAGGACGCCAAGATCGAAGGCGGTCAGCGCCACCACGATGCCCAGAAAAGCGAGCCAGAACCAGAGCGGCGTGCCGAGCCAGTCGGCGAAGAGGAATTCCATTGTTCCAGGTCCCATCAATAGGTTGTGCGATCCGACATCACGCCGCCCGCGAGGGGCGGCACCAGAGGGGCCCGGATCAATCAGAAGAGAAAAGGGTGCCGCCGCCGAAAGGGAGGAATCGGCGGCGGCGTTTCGTCACTCCTCGCGCTGGCCGAAGAAGGTCAGCAGCAACTGGAAGAGATTGACGAAATTGAGGTACAAGGACAGCGCGCCCATGATGCCGAGCTTCTCGGCATGCGCCGTTCCGGCAAAGGCAAGGTAGTCCGACTTCGCCCGCTGCGTGTCCCAGGCGGTGAGGCCGACGAACACGATGATGCCGGCAAAGGACACAACAAGCTGCAGTGTGGTCGAACCGAGGAACAGGTTGACGATGCTCGCCACCACCACGCCGATCAGGCCCATGAACAGGAAGCTCGACCAGCCGGCAAGGTCCCGCCGGGTGGTGTAGCCCCACAGGCTCATGCCCATGAACATCGACGCGGCGATGAAGAAGGTGCGCGCGATGCTGGCTCCGGTGAAGGACAGGAATATCGCCGCCATCGACACACCCATCACGGCGGCGAAGGCGAAGAACGCGGTGCGCGCCGAAGCCACGCTCATCCGCTCCATCCGGAACGAGAGGAACATAACAAAGGCCAAGGGCGCGAACATCGCAGCCCACTTCAAGGGCGTGCCGAAGATCGGCTGGTAGAGCGCCGGCGTGCTGGCGATGCCGAATGCGACAAGGCCGGTGACAACAAGTCCCAGCGCCATATTGTTGTAGATGCCGAGCATGTGCCGCCGCAGCCCGGCGTCGACCGCCAGTGCCGGGCCGCTGTTTGTCTGCGCGGGGAAATAGGGCCGGTTCATTGCGTCAGACCCTTGCGCCCCTGCGGCGCGAAATAGAGCCGGTCCTTGACCGCAAGCTTCAGCTTCTTGAGGCGCAGCAGGCGGACGGTGTCGGGAATTCTGCGCCGCAACTCTTGCCGGATCTCGTCGTCGAGCCGCCGGTGGATAACGCTGAGACGGTGAAACATAGCATTCATAGCCACTCTCCTTCGATGGATGACATCGATCGAGTCGGCTTCGAGCAGGCAGTAAGGGCAAAGGAACCTGCATCGAGAGCTAACCCGATGCGGTCCGACATCGCGACGTTCTTCAGGAGAACAGCCGCCAGAGGGGCCCGGTCCGCAGGTGAAACAATAGGGGCGCCGCACGGGGCTGTCAACGCGGTCGTGCAGCACATCCCTCTCGTAAGCCGATTCGACGCGTGTTCACTAGGAGCAGGCGTTCCGCTTACGGCCAAAAGCTGCGTTCAAGGCGGTAGGGCCGGAGTGTCCGCTTTGGGTCGTCGCATCACCGGCGCGAAACAACCTTGTTGCCGGTAGACAGGGTCGTGACCGGCGGCGCGATAGGGACTTTGTCCGGGTGGCGCCATCGCCAGTTACGGCGCGAACGCGCGGCTGCGGAGAGTCTCTCGCTGAGTACCGGGCCGCCGACGGCTGACCGTTTTCAAGATTTGCGATTGTGCCATTTCGTTGTACATTTTCGGTGCTCTGCCTCCGCTGAGCGTCAATGAAATCAACGACTTAGCTTTAGTAAAAACCGGCTGCGTATCCTGCCGCACCAGCCCGTTTCAAGCTAAGTCTCTGATTTTGTTGGCTTCACCACAGGGCTGCGAACATTGTGCCAACAGGTGTGCCAACACACAGTGCCAACGAAGCCGCTTCAAGGAGACCATCCTTGGCCTCGATCCAGTACGTCTTGCGCCGCGGCCGCGACAAGTTCTCTGGCCAGGTGAAGAGCAGGGTCGCCGGCTTCGAGAGGTAGGCCCGGGGGGAGCTCGTTGAGCAGCTGACCCAGTTCAACATCAATGGCTATGATCGGTTCGCCCGGAGCAGAGGTGGGCTGGGCTATCTCCGCCCGCAGCTTTGCAGTCTAGCACCCGTGATGGATTATGACGGAAAATAGGCAAAGGCACGGATATCGACACTTTGCCTCGGCGGAATTGCGAGGTGATACCGCTCGTCAACAAATGCGCTATGCGGCACCGGGCCAGGCCGCCCCTGCTCCGTATCGAAGGCCTTGAAGACCACGACGTCGTCGGGCCGCAGGTCGGGAAAGAAGTACCAGCGTTGCCTGGCGCTGTAGCTGTAGAGCAGGAATTCTTCGACACCGTCCGCGGAAACCGCCTCCGCGACCACTGCGTCTCCTGGGTCGACGGTGCGTGCATCGCAAAGTGCGAGCGGCAAATCCTGCGGCGGCGGGCGCAGGCTCCGCCAAATATTGTAGGCAGCATAACGTCCGCCCTTACCTGCTGCGCCGAGACTGCTGAGGTGCTTCAGAAAGGTGCTTTCCGCATAATCGGAATGAACCATTCTGATCGGCTGCTCGGCTCTTGATCGCTCTGCCTGGGAACAATCGGCTGACCGCACCAGGAGGACCGGGGGAACCCAGACGGACGCAGCGCCGGTCAGCGAGCGGATCAGCCGTTCGATCTCCGCCGCGTAAAATAGAGGTGTGTCACCATCATTGGAGAAACGCTCAAGAGCGGTCGGCCACGCCGACACGGCAAATCCTTGCTCTTCCAAATGGGCCGGATCGGGAAGCGCGCTTGCGTCGTGGATAAGGACATCGTGCTCAGCCGTCTGAACCGTGTCTCGCTGCGGGTCGAGGTTGTGAAACTTTGGGCGGGCGAGCCCCTGTTCAACGAAGCTTAGCCTCGCCCGGACGGCTCCCGAAGCTTCGTTCCCGGCTTGGGGACCATTGATACTGTCGCTATCGTTCATGTCTCTTGACATCATGCCACCTCGGGTAACCCGTTGCCACAGGCGCGTTGGCAAGTCGCGCTCCTCCTGCTCCGCTTTGGTTGCAATCATCCGAAATGGATCAACCCGTCATTGCGCACTTCGTACCAGTAATGCACCCACAGTTTCTTGAGGTTCACGCCGACGGTCCTGCGCAGGACGAGACAATGAGACAAGTTGATGCGCACCTGGGCCAGTGGTCGCAGGTGCGTAAATCGCTTCCAGTGGCTTTGCTGCGCCCCGAAGGAACTGGCCAGACAAAGAAGACGGAGTGAAAAATGGACGATGAAGAAACTGAGGGGACGTTTTGTGTTCTCGTGAATGAGGAAGGCCAATATTCACTTTGGCCCGAATTCAAATCCATTCCAGCAGGATGGTCGGGCGTTGGGCATAGCGGAAGCCGGGAAGCGTGCATGGCGTATGTCGATGCGCATTGGCTCGACATGCGACCCCGAAGCCTCAGGGAACAGATGGACGCCTAGTCACACGAAACTTCACCGGCAAGATTGCCGTCTTTCAGCGCAAAGAGGGTAATCGGGCTATTCCGCCGCTCTGGTCCGATCGAGGCGATGTCCTTAAGCTTTCCACTTTCACCTACCCAGCTAGACGTTCTCATCGAGCAGAACTTCTCGCCGGACGTGCCGATGCACAATGTCGGCTTGCATTTCCCGATCCGAGGCGAGCTTTGCATCAAGCGTTTCTTCGCCGCCATTGAGAGCGTCGTCAGGTCGAGCGACGCGCTGTCTGCGGCTCTCGCGCCTGGGGACGACATTCCTTTGCAGAGAGTGGTCACAAAGGGCGAGTTACCGCTGCGGCGGTTGCACGTAATGTCTATGGATGAGGCGCTAGAGTGGATGGCCGTTGATTTCGACGTGCCGTTCGAGCTCTATGGCGACTATCTTTTTCGCTTCGCACTGATCCCCCTCGCCGACGGGGGGTACCTCTTCTACACGGTGTTTCATCATCTGATCGTCGACGCCGCGGGGGTGCTGCTCATGATGCAGCGGATCCGCGATGCCTATCGGGCTCTTGCGGCGGACGAGCAGCCCCAGGGAAGCTTTCCCCGCTACGGGGATTTCGTGCAAGCGGATCACGATTATTGGGCGAGCGAGGCTTTCAGAAAGGCGGAAGCCTTTTGGAAGCACCGCTTCGCCGAGCTTCCGGAGCAGCTGCCGAAACTCGGCGGCGCGAAGACGGCAGGCGCGGACGAAGTCCGCTCGCACAAGATAGGGCTGTCCCTCCCGCGAGCGAGCTTCGATCGCCTTCAGGCGCACTTCCGGCCGGCTAAAGCGACATCCTCGCAATTGTTCACGGCACTCCTTTACGGCTTCTTCGGTCGGATGTGGGGGGTGTCCGACCTGGCGGTGGGAGTTGCTCGACTGAACCGCGGGACGGACCAGTTCCGGCAGACCATCGGCACCTTTGCCAACATAAGCCCGGTGAGGATCGCCGGAGGGACTACCTTGGCAGAGACGCTCGCCGCCATTCACCGGGACTTGGCAGAGGTATGGGAGCATCGGCACTTTCCGACAAGTGCACTGAATCGTGCTCTCAACCTGCTCGACAAGGGCCGGGAGCAGCTGTTTGATATCAGCCTCGCTTACATTCAAGGCGGGGTTGCCCGCCTTGAGCTCGGCGATGCGACGATCGGCGCGCCGAAGGTCTTGACGAGCGGCTACGACCGCGGCGCGCTTCAAGCCTTTGTGTCGGACAATCCGGGTGAACCGCTTTACGTCGAGTTGATCTGCAGTCGCCGCTACATTGAACCGGCTCGCGCGGCCCTTCTCGGGACGCAGTTCACGGCCTTCGTGGAAGCGCTCAGTTGCGATCCCGACCGTTGCTTTCGCGATTTCGACATTCTGCTTGCCGAGGAGCGTGAGCGGCTCTTGGTGGAGTGGAACCGGACCGAGCGGCCGTTGCCGGGCGGGCTGGTCCATGAGCTGATTGCCCAAGCCGCGGCGCGTTCTCCCGAGGCGGTCGCGGTTCGATCGGGCGATGCGAGCCTGACCTACGGCGAGCTCGATGCGCGTTCGAACCGGCTTGCGCGGCATTTGCAGTCGCTTGG
>DASQNR010000009.1:0-2356 GCA_035644835.1 Allosphingosinicella sp.
CGCGCCCGCAAGCGCGGCCTCCCAGAAGGCCAACTGGCGGTCCAGCTCCTCCCCCTTCAGCCACTCCCGCTGCCACAGCGCATAATCGGCATATTGAAGCGCAAGCTCAGGCAAGGGCGGCGGCAGCCCCGCTTTGTAGGCAGCGTAAAGCTGCTCAAGCTCGCCCGCCAAAATCCCCCGCGACCATCCGTCTGAGATGGCGTGATGGGCGATCAGCACCAGCACGTGATGGTTCGAAGCAAGACGGAGGCACACGGCCCTGAACACCGGGCCTTCCCCCAGGTCGAGCGGCTCTTCGAGCAATGCTCCGATCCGCTGCAGCAGGGCGTCGTTCGAGCAACAATCCACGCCGAGTTCCACCAGCTCCGGCACAAACACTGCAGGCGGGTCGACCACCTGCGCGCCAACCCCATCGACCGACACCAACCGCGTCCTGAGTATCTCGTGACGCCGCACGATCTCGCGCAAAGCCCGGGACAACGAAGCCCAATCCAGGTCGCCGCGAAGGCGGAACACCGAGCCGATTTTGTAGGCATGGCCCACGCCCAGTTGGTCGACGAACCAGATGCGCTCCTGACCAAAAGAAAGGGGGAGGTGCTCCGGCCTGGCGGTCGGGGTGACGTGGAACCGCTTGCCCGGCCCCAGCTTTGCCAGCAGCTCATCGATCGGCAGGTTTGCCAGTGACGCAAGGTCGTTCATCGCGCGATCCCAATCGTGCTCACGCGGCTGGCTCCCCGGTCCGGCTTAGGACCTGCGACAGGAAATATGCAGCCATTCCGCCGATCGTCCCGCTCTCGAAAAATACGCGCAGGGGGACCTCGATCGAAAGCTCCTTCTTCACCCGTGCAATAATGCGGACTGCCGCTAGCGAATGCCCACCCATCGCGAAGAAATTCTCCGTCACCCCAATTTCCTCCCGGTTCAACACTTCCCGCCAAATTGCCGCCAAGGCCTTTTCAAGCGGCGTGCGGGGAGGTTCGCTAGTCTGCGGCACGGCCGCAGCGGGTTGGGGCAAAGCGTTGCGGTCGAGCTTGCCGCTCGGCGTTAAGGGCATCGCATCCAGGCACATGATCGTGCCGGGAAGCATAGGTTGCGGCAGGGCTCCCGCCAGGTGGCGCAGGATTTCCGATTCGAACTGGCCGGAGGGACGCTTCCGCTCGATCCCCGCGAGGCGGGGCAGCATCTCGAGCACGTCATCGGCGGCGATACCAAAGTCGATTAGCGAGGCAACTTCATCCACACCGATGGCAGCGAGCGTCGCGAGCATATCGGCGCAGCGCTCCGGACTCCCGACAAGCGCGGAGTTCGTCAGGTAACGCTCGACCACTCGGGCGATGAAAAGACCGGGATCGTCCTCGTAGATCAGGTCGGAAGCATCGAGCTGTGCGAACACCCGGCTGCGAAGATCGCTATGCGCCCGGAAATAACTGCTCAAAGCGGGCGCAGCGACCTTTCGGGCATGCTCCTCGTCTTCTCCGGCGAAGGTATGCAACATGACAGTGACCCGCCCCGTGGCGGGATCGAACCCGGCATCGCGACGCGCGTTTCTATAGGCCGAGACACGGTCGCGAAGCTCGTCCAGATTAAGCGCAAGCAGTGCGGTGAGAACATTGCCGCCCGATCGTCCCGCCGAGATGAAGCTTTCAGGGCTTTGGGTTGCGGTGATCCAGAAGGGCAGTTCCGGCTGGACCGGGCGAGGGAAAGTTTGAATTGCGCTGTTCTGACCGACACCGTTGATCATTTCGACCGCCTCACCGCGCCAGAGGCGGCGGACCACGTCGAGATGCTCGTACATGATGCCGCGGCGCGCGGCGTAGCTGTCCGGGGCCAAGACGAAATCGTCCGGCACCCAGCCTGTGGCGAAAGAAAGCCCTACCCTGCCCCCGGAGATGTTGTCGATAGTGGCCCAGTCTTCCGCGACGCGTACGGGATTGTGCAGCGGCAGCACGATGCTGCCGGTGCGCAGGCGGACTCGTTCGGTGCTCGCTGCAAGCGCGGCGCAGAGCGTGGCAGGACTGCTGTAAACGCCGGCGACGCTGGTAAAATGGCGCTCCGGTACCCAGACGGCCTCGAACCCGAGATCGTCGGCAGCTCGCGCGGCATCGAACAACAAGCGATAAGCCTCGAGAGGACAGGCCAGCGCTCCATCGGCGAAGAAGAAGAGGCTGAGAGCCGGCTTCGAAACCGCCTCCGCCGGTTCCGCCTTGGGTACGACATAGGCGATGAGCTTCTTTTCGCCGGGTTCGTCTTCCCGGACCATTGCGGCGGCTTGGCTGACGGCGGGGTGGGCGAGCAGCGCGGCTTCAACTTCGCCAAGCTCGATGCGGTAGCCGCGAAGCTTCACCTGCTGGTCGAT